>VMTC01000006.1 GCA_013791765.1 Rhodoferax sp. | reverse complement strand
CGCGAGGTGATCATGATGATGGGCAGATCGCGCAGCTTGGCATCGCCCCGGATGTTTCGCGCCAGATCAAAGCCGTCCATGCGCGGCATTTCAATGTCAGACAGCACAACCGCTGGTTTTTCCTCTTGTAGTCGTTCCAATGCCTGCAGGCCGTCGGTGGCCAGTGCGACGCGAAAGCCCTCACGTTTAAGCAGGCGCTGGGTGACACGGCGCACTGTGATCGAATCGTCAACCACCAACACCAGTGGCGCCTGGCCGACCCGGGCCAGTGGACTCTCCAGCACGGGCGCCGTGGTTTGCCCTAGCGACTGCACAGCGTGCAGGCTCAGATGCCGCGCTTGCTCGCCATAACTGGAAGCCAAGGCCACCGGGTTGTAAATCAAGACCACCGCACCGGAGGCCAGCACCGACATGCCGGTCAGACCGGGAAGACGGGACAATTGTGGCCCAAGGTTTTTGACCACGACTTCCTGGTTACCCAGAACTTCATCGAAGTGCGCAGCGATTCTTTGACCCGCACTGCGGAAAATGGCCACCGGCAAGGTCTTGGTGTGGGCTTCGCCGCTGTGGGCCGACGCCTGGAGCAACGCACCACCCCAAAAGAACGGCACCTGTTCATCACCAAAGCTAAACACATGGTCCTGGTAGGCGCGCTCAAGATCAGCAACCGGCACCCGCCGTACCATCTCGATCAGGCTGGCCGATACACCGAGCACCAACTCGCCGATGCGCAACATGACCACTTGCGTCACCGCTGTGGTCAGTGGAAGCACCAGCTTGAATTTTGTTCCTTGCCCGCGCTCGGTTGAAGTCTCAATGCGGCCGCCCAAGGCATTGACTTCGGAGCGCACGATGTCCATGCCAATGCCTCGTCCGGCTAGCTCAGTGATCTGATCGGCGGTGGAAAAGCCGGAGGTAAAGATCAGATCCGCGGCCTCGGCATCGCTCAAGCTGCTCCCTGGCGACAACTGGCCATTGGCGCGCGCCTTTTCGCGAATTCGCTCCAGATCCAGCCCGGCGCCATCGTCACTGAACTCCACCGTTACATCGTTGCTGTGCTGGTGCACGTAGATGCTGATGGTGCCCGCAGCCGGTTTCCCAGCCGCCACGCGCAGCGATGAATCCTCAACACCATGCGCCACGGAATTGCGCAGCAAATGTTCAAACACCGGTGCCATGCGATCGAGCACCCCGCGATCCATGTCGAGTGAACCGCCTTTGATGTCGAGTTTGACCTGTTTACCGGCCTCTTTGGATGCCTGACGAACAACACCGTACAAACGGTCCGAAATACCGTCAAATTCCACCATCCGGGTGCGCAGCAGGTCGCGCTGCAGTTCCCGCGCCTGACGTCCCTGGGCGATCAGATCATCTTCGCTGCCCTCTACCGCGCGCTGTAAATTGCGCTGCACCGTCGCCACGTCATGCACCGACTCGGCCATCATGCGGGTCAACTCTTGTACCCGGGTAAAGCGGTCGAATTCCAGGGGATCAAAGCCCTGTGCAGTGTCTTTGGCTTGCGCCAGTCGGGACTGCATTTGAGATTCAGACTGCACTTCCATGTCGCGCAATTGATTTCTCAAACGATCCAGATTTCCGGTCAGTTCCCCGAGGGAGCCGCGCAACTGACCCAGGCGAGCTTCCATGCGTGAGCGCGTGATCATGACCTCGCCAGCCTGGTTAACCAAGCGGTCTAGCAACTGTGAGCGTACGCGCACAGTCTGCTGTGTTCCCGGGCGCGGTGCTGCCCGGGGGATGAATGCCGCTGCATCAGGAAGCGCAACTTTTAGTGCTTCGACAGTTGCCGGCAAGGTCTCGCTGAGCGCAACAGGGGCGGTCAGTTCCGGGGCCGTCGCACTGACCTCAGGCAGGCTCAATGCCTGTTCTGGTGTCGCGCGCAGTTGGGCAAAGTTGGCTTGTATGGCGTCATAGCGACCCAATAAGGGCTCCAGCTGCGACGCTGACAGGGATTCACTCTCCATCTGCTCAATTGCGCTCTCCATGCGGTGCGTCATCTCACCCAGTTGCATGGCGCCGGCCAGGCGCCCGCTGCCTTTGAGCGTATGCAGAACCCGCAGCAATTCATTGCGGGCGCCCAGGTTGTCCGGGCGCGCAATCCATTGCCGCAAGGCACCGCCGAGCTGTGGCAACAACTCAAGCGCTTCCTCCTCAAAGATCGGGAAGAGATCGACGTCAAGTGCGTCAATGGCGTCAATGTGCTCATCGTCGCTGACTGCGACGACCACTCGTGCAACAGCGGCGGGTGTCGGTAGGAATGACTCGGCCTCGGCCTTTGCTTCTACCTCGGCCTCTGCTTCTACCTCGGCTTCTGCTTCTACCTCGGCTTCTGCTTCTGCTTCTACCTCGGCTTCTGCTTCTGCTTCTACCTCGGCTTCTGCTTCTGCTTCTACCTCGGCTTCTGCTTCTACCTCGTCTTCTGCTTCTGGAATGACGTCGGTGGCGATCTGAATGAAGTCGGACTGCTCAGGAATTTCCGGTTCATCCCTCAGTTCGTCGTAGAAACTGTCAACAACGCCCGCAGCAATGGCAGGAAACTCAATTTCCAGAATGGCCTTGAGTGCCTCAATCAGGGCTTGGTCGGACTCCTTGAGGAAGCCGGCTGCAAATTGATGCAAGAGCCGACGCATGTCTTCTGCCGCCGCAATGAAGACCTGGGCGTGTTCGGGGATACCCTGAACGTGGAGCCGTACATGTTGCAAGGCCTGTTCCAGAGCCCGCGCCATCTCGGATAAAGCAAAAAAACCGACAGTCGCTGAACTGCCAGCCAGGGAGTGCGCCAGAGCGACGGTCGTTTCCGAAACCGGTCTATGCAGCTCCAGCGCCCACTCGCTCAATTCTGTCAGCAATCGCCTGGACAGCTCATCGGCCTCATTGAGGTAGACGTTGTAGAGCGGGATATCAATGCGCAGGGACCCGATTACCTTAACTTGTTCCTCCGAATCCAAATCCAGAAGACTGACCTGGTGCGGCTCAGTCTGAAGGTCGGCGGCCTCACTCACGATGTCAGTATGCTCAGTCGAGGCCGTCTCAGCCTCGTCCTGACTAGCCAGAATAGCCGCTACCTCATCTGGCGCTGACGGCAAGTCAGAATCAAGGCCAAAATCAAAGTCATCAAGCGCCAATAACTCATCTGGCGGCTCAACCGCCGACGACCTCCCTGCATTGCCATTGACAATTTCGGCGAAATCGGCGTCAAAAGCCTGCGTAACGTCCAGGTCAAAGACTTGGGTGGACACGAACTCAGGATGCGGGGCCTCATGCGGAGCTTCATCCGGAGCGTTGGTCGGCAACTCATCTCCTGGTAACACAAGCCCAACCTCGGCATTTTCAAGGCGCAAAGCATCCGCCGCCAGGCGAAATGCCTGCGCATTCCACTTTGCATCTTCATTCGCCGCAATGTCCTCGACCCAGCGGTCAAAGCCATGCATCGCCTTGCCAGCAAGACTGATCAATTCACTGCTAACTGGCTCTTGTTGCGCTAGCCAGGTATTGAGCAATTGCTCCATGGACCAGGCCGCTTCGCCAAATTCATTGAGGCCCACCATGCGCGAGCTGCCCTTGAGCGTATGGAAGGCGCGTCTCAGTGTCGTTTGTTGCCTTAGATCGGACGGATCATCTGTCAATGCGCGGGTGGCGCCAAGACCGGCCTGAACCACCTCGCGGGCCTCTTCCAGAAAGATGTCCTTCAACTCGGTTTCATCATCGTCGTCTGTGGACTGCATCGCCACAGGACGGACCGGTTCTGCAGGCGCAACCGGCACAGGCGCTGGCGCCTCGCTAGCCACCGCAATCGGCAGGTTGGCAGAGGGCAGGAGCATCTCAACCAGGTCGCTATTGATGCTGCTGTCAATACTCGGCACTGAGGCGCTTTCTTCGCTGCGGTCAAGCGCCTTCTCACGACCCATCAGCGGCTTGAATTCTCCCAGTTCCTCGTCGTACACAAATAGCTTTTTGGCCAGCGTGCGCTGGTAGCTCAGCATATCGATCAGAAACCCGAGGGCTCCCAGACTGTTGCCCAGCTTCTCAAAAATACCCGCCCGCGCGGCATCGGCGTCTATATCGTCAACTAGAAACTTCTCAACGCTGTCGCGCATCCGCAGCGCCGCCAATGCGGCCTGATCAAGGCCCAAAACCGAGAAAACGCCGCGCATTTGAGCCAATTGGCTGGGAACCTCATGCAAGGGAACCTTGTCAAGTGGGTTGCGAAAGAACGCGTCCAGCGACTTTTCAACACCACCCAGGCTCGTTCGCAGTTCATCAACGACGCTTCCCATGATCTGGCGATCGCTGACTCTGCGGTACAACTCCTCCATCCAGGACTCAAGCGGCTCGGGCTGACCGCCCGCGTTGACATGCTCCATCCGGGCGGCAAGACTGGTGCTACGCTCCTTCATCTGCGAGTCAGTCGGGTCCAGGTCGTCGTAGGCAGCCTCCAGATACAAAACCACGGTAGCTACTTCCATGGCAAGTGCGGGCGCAGGCGCCTCACCTGACAAAGCTGTCTTTTCAATGGCTTGCATCAATGCCCGAACCAAATCGCCACTTTCGGGGTGCATTTTCAACACTGAATCGGTTACCAGACTGAACTGGTCAAGGGCTACCTTCAATCGATTGGTATCGCCGCCAGCGAGAGCCGACCAGGTTTCGGTCGCAGCTGCAATGCGCTTGCGGGCCTGAACCAGCAACGCCGGATCGAAACGCCCAAATTGAGGCCGCTCGTAGTCGAATGATTTGGTCTGGGTCAGCCCATAGGCAGCGCGCACTGCCGCCAGCACTGGCGCATCGGCCGGTGCAGTTGGCACGGCTTGAGCACAGAAGAAAAGCAGATCCTGTACCAGTCGCTCTGAAATGCCTGTCTCTGCGCGAGCCAGGCTTCTAAACTGAAGAAGGATCCGGGAAGCGGCCAGCTTGCCGTAAACGTCAGTCGGGCATAAACCCCGCGAAACAGCTTCAAAATAGGCGGCAGAAATCTTCCAGAAAACGCGTGGCTTCAATTCATTTTGAGCGCCGGCAAAGCCCAAACTGATCTCGCACATGGCTTGTGCGGAAGCCACATCGCCTGACTTGACGATATTCAGAACGGCGCGATCGAGGCGCGTGCGCACCGATGAATCGTAGGCGAGCGCTGGTGTGTCTTGCGGCAACGCCACATCGATCCAGTGCAGTTCGATGGGCCACAGGTCTGCTGGATGCACGCGGTCATTGCCCGCCAGTTCCAGGACATCGCGGTACTGCGGAAATAGGGCTACAGACGAGGCGTTCTTTCCCTTGAGCATGCCCTCCAGATATTCGGTCAGCGCAAAACTGGCTCGTTCTACCTTGTTGGCCGCATCGTCGCTGCACAACTCAGGGCGTTGCACAAATCGTTGTGCCAGCGCCTCCATGGATCGCAGTATCTTGGCCGGTACGGCCATGCCGACCATCTCCAAGGCGCCCACTGCTTGATGCAATTGCTGGCGGGCGATGCGCAACTGGCTGGCGTCCAGTGCAGCCAGATCAGAACCACGTGCCAACTCGGCGTCGCGCACGAATCGGCGAAGGGCCTTGGTCGCCCCGGTTAATGATTTACGCAGCTCTTCGAGCACCCAGGCCAAGGGCCCGAGGTCGTGGGTCACCGGTTCATTGGTGCCAGTCGGGGCAGCGTTTTCTTGCATGGGATCGTGCACTCCTGGGGACAACAAGTTCAGACTGAATGGGCTCAGGCAATCTTGAATCGTGACACTGATTGCCGCAACTCTTCGGCCATTTTCGAGAGTTCCCGAACTTGAGCGGCCGTGGAGCGCGTGCCTTCACCGGTCTGTTCGGTCACCGCAAAAATGTGTTGAATATTGTCTGCCACCACATTGGCCAGGTTGGCCT
>VMTC01000076.1 GCA_013791765.1 Rhodoferax sp. | reverse complement strand
GCTGCGCTGCTAGGCGGCTGTGCGTGCGCCAGCGCCTGCAGGAACAGGCCGGCGTCGCCAATGGCGGCAATGTCGGGCTTGCGGTTCAGACGCGCGTCCTTGGCGCTGCGGTTGGCCGCGATCAGTGTGGCACTGCGGCGAACATGTTTGCCGTAGTCCAGCCTGAAGTCGCAGGGCACGCCGGCCAGCAGCACGCAGTCGGCTTCACGCAGCGCCTGGCGGCGCTGGTGGCGCATTTGCAGCGCGTGCTCGCGCCCCAGCAAGCCGCGCGCCATGCCCGACAAATAGACCGGAATGCCGAGCCGGGCCACGGCCCCGGCCAGATCGGCCGCTTCCTTGGAGCGCACCAGCGCCTGGCTGCCGATCACCAGCAAGGGCCGCTCGGCCTTGGCCAGTGCGGCCAAGGCTGCGCGCAGACTGGCGCCGGACGCACGCGGCGGCTCCACCGGGCGCACCTTTGGGGCCAGCACCTGGGCGCTGCCGTCGAACATTTTTTTGACGTGGCGATTCAAATAAAAACGCAACAGCCGGTCGGCGACAGAGGTTCCCTTGCCCGCCGCGTCGGCGTACCACTGGCGGATCGAGGCCTCGTCATACAGCAGATCGACCGGGCATTCGATGAACACCGGCCCTGGCACCCCGGCCTGCGCCACGGCAAAAGCTTGCGCCACCGCCGGGCCGAGCTCGCGCACGCGCCGGATCTTGATAAAGCGCTTGACGTGCGGCGCCACCAGCGGTCGCTGGTCGATGTCTTGCAGGGCGCCGCGCCCCTGCAATGCGGTCGGCGCGGCGCCGCCGATGAGAATCACCGGCGACTGCGCCAGTTGCGCGTTCTTCAGCGCCGTGATGGTGTTGCTGATGCCCGGCCCGGCCGTGACTGCCGCCACACCGGGCAGGCCTGACAGGCGCGCGGTGGCATCGGCCGCGAACACGGCGGTGGCCTCATCGCGCACATCAATGATGCGAATGCCGCGTGCCTTGGACGCACTCAGAATCGGCGATATGTGGCCGCCACAGAGCGTGAAGACGCAGCGCACGCCGTGCGACTGCAGGGCCTCGGCGACGCGATCGCCGCCGTGGCGCATAGAAGGAGTGGTGTTTGGCATGGTGTCTTTCTTCAAGCCCAGTGAACCGTGCCGTGGCTGGCGTACCAAAGCTCGACCTGCGGCGCCATCAGCGCCTCAATGCGACCGCGCTTGATCTTCATGGTCGGCGTCAGACAGCCGTTCTCAATGGACCAGGGCTCAGGCGCCACCACGATCATGCGCAGTTTTTCATAGTCAGGCAGCTGGCCGTTCACGCTCTGCAGCAACTCGCCAAGGGCTGCCTGCACCTGCGTGCGAATCGCAGGCTCAATCATTTGGGGCCGCAGACTCTCCGCCAGCACCACCATGGCATAGGCCGACGGTTGACCGACGCCCGACACCAGGGACAGCTCCACCATCGGATGCGCGTTGAGCAGGTTCTCGATCGGTGCCGGTGCCACGTACTTGCCCTTGGCGGTCTTGAACAACTCCTTGAGCCGACCGGTGATCTTGAGCAGGCCGTCAGCGCGCAATTCGCCCAAGTCGCCGGTGTGAAAGAAGCCATCTTCGGTGAAGCTCTCGGCGTTCAGGTCCGGGCGCTTGAAGTAGCCGCTGAGCTGCCCCGGCGACTTGATCAACACCTCGCCTTGCGCACTGATGCGCACCTGCACGCCGGGCAGCGGCACGCCGACAAAGCCGGGCGCGTTGATCGCTGCGGTGGAGTTGTGGGAATAAGCAAAATCCTCGGTCATGCCGTAGCCTTCGATCAGGTTCAGGCCCAGGCGACGGTACCAGGCGATCAGCTCGGCCGGAATCGGCGCCGAGCCGCTGCCGGCCAGGCGCACCTGGTCAAGCCCCAAGCCTTTGAGCACCTTGCGCGCCACCAGTTTCCCCAAGATCGGAATGCTGAGCAGCCGGTCCAGCTTTTTGGGCGACATCTTGCTGAAGACCCCCTGCTGGAATTTCAGCCACAAGCGCGGCACCGAGATGAAGGTGGTCGGCCGGGCGCGCTGCAAGTCCTGCAGGAACGTGTCCATCGACTCGGCAAAAAAAACGTGGGTGTTGCCGCCGACCCAGGATGCGGCCTCGACCCAGGCGCGCTCGAAGCTGTGTGCCAGCGGCAGGTATGACAGCACCCGGTTCGGGGCGCCCTGGCCCAGCTTTGTCGACACATCCTTGACCATGCCTTCGGTGGCGCGGGTGATGTGCTCAAAATCAAGCATCACGCCCTTGGGCTGGCCGGTGGAGCCTGAGGTATAGATCAGCATCGCCAGATCATCGGGTGCGCGAGCCGGTCGGCCCGTGAGCGGGGACGTGCGCGCCATGATCGCATCCCAGCTGTCAAAGTCGTTGCGCGGTGCCAGCGGAAAGGCAACACAAGGCAGTCCGACCGGCACGCCCGGCGCCTGATGCTCCCACAAGTCGAGTTTGCCCACGAACAGCAGGCGCGCGTCGCTGTGCTCCAGCACAAAGTTGACCGTGTGCGCCGTCTCCGTCGGGAAAATCGCCACCGTGGTGTAACCGGCCATCCAGATCGCCAGCTCGGCCATGAAGAAATGCGCACAGTTCTTGGACAGGATGGCAATGCGGTCACCGGGCGCAAAGCCCTGGGCTTGCAGATGAGTCGCCATACAGCGCGCCTGCAACAGCGTCTGCGCCCAGGTGTAGTGCGTGAGCTGCCCGTCGCCCACCGGCTGGGTCAGGAAGACCTGATCCGGGTGCGCGGCTTCATGGTCGTAGATGTAGTCGAGGATCAGTTTGGATTCGGGCATCGGGCATCCTGTTTTTTTGACTCTCGCGCCAGGCGGCGCACAGCCTTCAACTATGACTGCCAATCTCCACGGCGTCACACGGGTTTACCCGAAACCTGACGCCGATTCCCCGCGCCATTTAGAGCAAAATCAGCCTGCGGCTCACGTCCATAATGCCTTAGTAGCTACATTATTTAGAGCGACTCAAAGGTCCGGCGTATAAAAACTCACCCGGTTGCACCCCTCTTGCTTGGCTCTGTACATGGCCGCATCGGCCCGGTTGAGGATGTCGTCTTGGGTCCTTGCGTTGTCAATGAACAGCACGACACCGATGCTGGCTGTGCAGCGATGCGTCACCACCGTGTCGGGCAGGCCCGCCTGATGCACCGTGAGCAGGTAGGGCTCAGACAGGCTCAGACGGATTTTCTCGGCTATGGTTTGCGCCTGCGCGCTCGACAGCGCCAGACTGGCACTCAACTCCACGAGCATCACCACAAATTCGTCGCCACCGAAACGCCCGACTGTATCGACCTCGCGCACGCAATGGGTCAGGCGTGTTGCCACCTCGATCAAAAGCAAGTCACCCACCAAATGCCCGTGCGTGTCGTTGAGCGGCTTGAACTCATCCAGATCAAGAATCATCAGCGCGCAGTAGCAGTTGCTGCGTTTGCTGGCCGCCATCGCATGGCTCACGCGGTCTTCGATCAGACGACGGTTCGGTAGCTGGGTCAGCGGGTCATAAAACGCCAGTCGGTGGATCTGATCTTCCATCTGCTTGCGCTGCGTGATGTCGTGGGTCACAGCGAGTTGCACGGTCTGGCCATGGTCGAGCATCGGCACGGCGTGAGACTCCAGCCAGCGACGCCCTCCTTTAAGGCCAATCACCTCGAACTGCATTTGCATGGTTTCCCCCGCCAACACCCTTTGGTGCATGTCAGCAAAAGCAGTGTGGTACTCGGGCGCGACGAGTTCGAGCACCGAGCGCCCCGCAACTTGGGCCAGCGAGTCGGCCTCAACCATCAGCAGCCCGGCCGGGTTCATCTGTTGCAAGCGCCCCTGGGCGTCCACAATTTTGATGCACTCGGGTTCGTTCTCGATGATGGTATGCAGGTGCAACTCGCTCTCGGCGAGATTGGCGGTGCGCTCTGCCACCCGTTGCTCCAACGTTGCGTTAACTTCCCGCACCTCATCAAACTTCGTCACCAACAGATCAGACACATCCTTGAAATTGCTGATCAGGTCGTTGGTTTCCTTGACGGCCGTTTGGGGCCAGTCGATTTTTTTGTCATCGGTGGCCAATCTCAGCGCAAGATTGCGGGTGAGTTGGCCCAGCAAGTCAAGCGTAGCCATGATCTTGCGGCTGAACAACTCAGACAGCGCCAGTGCCCCCAGCAAGACCAGGAACAAAAGCATCAGTTTGCCGCCGTAGTTCCTGTAGAGCACTTTCTGGAACGGCGCCACCGGTTGCTCCAATATCAGCTGCCACTCCGACAAGTCGCCAACCGCAGTTTGTGTCACATAAAAGGAATCCCGCCATTGCTCGGAGATCGACGTATTGGGCGTCACCATTGGGAGCCACTGGCTGATGCCTGCGTCCAGGCGCAGGAGCTTACCCGGGCCGTGCACCAAAGGCTGCATCACAGTTTGATCGCTGCGATTGCTCATGATGACGCTGCCATGTTTGTCTAACAGCGTATAGCGCACCAGATCGCCTGCCGTACTGGTGTCAAGCTGCGCGCGGATTTGCTCCAGGGACAGGATACCGGTGACATAGCCCGCATATTTCCCGTTGACAATCACTGGTGAACGGGCGGCCACCATCGGCTTGGCGGTGCCAATTTTGTCCATCACCACCTCCGAGACCATGGGTTGGAGGGTCCGCTTGAGATCTGCAATGAACGCGCGATCGGCGAAATTTTTGCCAATGGTGGACTGCCCCAATTCATCCAGCGGTGGAAAGTAGGCAACCGTTGTCGCGTCGCCGTCGAGCAGGCCCGCCCGCAGAAAATTGACATCCGATTTCTGGGTTTGCTCCAGACGCGCCTGCATTTGCTGCGGCGAATGCGTGGCTGCCAGGCTAGCCAAACTTCGAACGGCAGTTTTTCTGTTTTCCACCCAGGTCGCGATGTAGTGATGCAAGCGGGCGCTGTCTTGCACCAGCGACGCTCGGATTTGCCGATCGGTCTGCGCATAATCGGCCCGGCTGCCTATGGCCAGCATGATCAGCGCGGGAAACAGCACAAACGAGGACAGCAGGTTGTGCACAATCTCGCGAAACGTGGTCTGCGCTGAGCGCGTCTGCAGCGCCAGACCGATAAAGATCAGCCGCGCCAGCAAGGCGTTAGCAATGCCGTTGACGGCCTGCTTGGTCATGATGGTGCTGCTGCTATAGAGCGGCACTTCCATCACCCCATGGTAAAAAATGTAGACCAGCGGCATGCCGATGACGATCCAGTAAAGCGTGTCAGCCAGCACCATGCTCATGCGGCGCCGTGCCATCAGAGCGCCCACGACCAGCACCTCTACCGTCATGATGACAATGGCATAGGGGTGATTCCAAAGCGTATAAGTAGAACTGGCGATCAGAGCCGCCGCCAGTACGCCCCGGCCCAGTCCCAAGAACTGCAGTGCCAGCAGGGCAAAGATGCTGCCAAACAGAAGGTCGATATTGAGAAAGAGCGGGAACCTGAAGTAATTGCCGGCCAGCCCCAGCGCGATCAGCGGCAACAGCCACAGGCTGCTGATCGAGCGCCGGGCTTCGCCGCGGCTGAGCGGGTCATTCAAGATGGGCATTTTGGGTTCAAAAGCCGGAGTCTTTCAGGCTAGAGACTTTCGTGAAACAAAATGTTTCTAAAAAAACTTATAGCAGTTTGAGCGTGATCAGGGCTTGCGCTAGATCAGGCTTTAAAGCAGCGAGCGCCCCGGGACCTGGGCTGACCAGTCAATCGGGTCTTGCTGCAGCACCATGTCAATGTCCAGGCCCAAGACCTCGCCCACTGCGCCTGGGAAGGTCGTGGCCAGCAGGTTGTCCGACAAGCCCAACTCACGCGCACGCACTCGCCAAGTGGCCAGGTGGATCACACCGGCCAGCGGTTCATATACATCGCCTTCAAAGGGCGCGTCCTGGTGCGCCAAGGCGTCCACAATCGGCTGGGGAAAATGCCATTTTTTGGCAAAACCGGCACCCACCTCGGCATAACAGTAGCCAAAAGTGTGGTGTTCCAGCTTGGCACGGCGCAAATCAAGCGGCGCCACCTCGCGGTCGAGCGCCGCCACCTCGTCGGGCATTCCAATGTGCATCGCCAGCTCGCCCAGCGCATGAATCAAGCCGCAGGTGAACGCGGCCTGCGGGTTTTGCCGTACCAGCCCGGCCAGTGAACGCGCCAGTTTGGCGACATTCAGGCTGTAGGCCCAAAACTGCTGCAGGTTGATGCCCGGCACGGCCTTCAGCGACGCCCCGGAGGCGGCCTGCACGGCCATGGCCCGCACATGCGCCAAGCCCAGGATGGCCAGCGCCTCCGACACACTGTTGATCTGCCCCGAGAGCTGAAAGAACCCTGCATTAGCGGTCTGCAGCAGGCGCGTGGTCAGGGCCGGGTCGGTGGCGATGAGTTGCGTGATGGTCTTGAGGTCTGGCTCAGCACGCCCAAGCTCGCTGAGCAAGAGCGCCACTACCTTTGGAATGCTCGGCAAGACCAAGGGTAGAGCCAGCAGGGCTTTGAGTTCCAAGGCGGCACAACTCCGTTAACAAATTGGGCAGAAGCAAGTGGCTGACGGAATCCATTATGGCCCGAAATTCCTAGCGACCCACACCCTTGAGCTTGGCAAAGGCCGAAGACATTGACGTCGCGGGCGGATTGGACGGCGAGGCGCCTTGAGCGCCACGCCCGCCGCGCTGGCTATTCGCCGCTCCCTGAAAGCGGTTGTCTCCCGCGCTGCCCTGCCGGCTGGGCGCCGCACCGAGCTTCATTGTCAAGGCGATGCGTTTGCGTGCCACGTCCACCTCCACCACCTGGACCTTGACGATGTCGCCGGTCTTGACGATCTCGCGCGCGTCGGTCACAAACTTGTGGCTGAGCTGGCTCACATGCACCAGCCCGTCCTGGTGCACGCCCAGGTCAATGAAGGCGCCAAAGGCTGCCACGTTGCTCACCGTGCCCTCCAGCACCATGCCCTCTTTCAGATCCCGGATGTCTTCGACACCGTCATTGAAGCGCGCCACCTTGAAGTCCGGGCGCGGGTCACGCCCCGGCTTTTCCAGCTCGCCCAAAATGTCCTTGACCGTGATCACGCCGAACTTTTCATTGGCAAACAGCTCGGGCCTCAAGGTCTTGAGCATGTCCGAGCGGCCCATCAGCGCAGCCACCGGTTGGCCGGTCTTGGCAATGATCTGCTCGACTACCGGGTAAGTCTCGGGGTGCACGCCGGTCATGTCCAGCGGGTTGTCACCGCCGCGAATGCGCAAGAAACCCGCGCTTTGCTCAAAGGCTTTAGGCCCCAGGCCCGTGACCTTGAGCAACTGCTGGCGATTGGCAAAAGCGCCATTGGCCTCGCGCCAGCGCACCACCGCCTTGGCCACGCTACCAGAGAGGCCCGAGACCCGGCTGAGCAGCGGCACGCTCGCCATGTTCAGGTCCACGCCAACCGCATTCACGCAGTCTTCCACCACGGCGTCGAGCGTTTTGGCCAGCTCGCTCTGGTTCACGTCATGCTGGTACTGGCCCACGCCAATGCTTTTGGGGTCGATCTTGACCAGTTCGGCCAGCGGGTCTTGCAGGCGCCGCGCAATGCTGGCAGCGCCGCGCAGGCTCACATCGACGTCGGGCATTTCTTGTGAGGCGAATTCGCTGGCCGAGTAAACGGAGGCGCCGGCTTCGCTGACAACTACTTTTTCAATAGCTGCTCGTGCTTGTCCTTCCTGGGCTGCAGCCGATTTAGCCATTAATTTAATCAAGTCAGCTGCCAGCTTGTCGGTTTCGCGGCTGGCGGTGCCATTGCCAATGGCGATCAGGTTGACGCCGTGCTTCTCACACAGTTTGGCCAGAATGTGCAAGGAACCGTCCCAATCCTTGCGCGGCTCGTGCGGGTAGACGGTGCTGGTGTCCACCAGCTTGCCGGTGGCGTCCACCACCGCCACCTTGACGCCAGTGCGGATGCCGGGGTCCAGCCCCAGCACCACGCGGGGACCGGCTGGCGCGGCCAGCAGCAGGTCGCGCAGGTTGTCGGCAAAAACCTTGATCGCGACTCTTTCGGCGTCTTCTCTTAGCCTGGTGAACAGATCGCGCTCGGTGGACAGACTGAGCTTGACGCGCCAGGTCCAGGCGACACACTTGCGGATCAGGTCATCGGCGGCGCGGCCCTGGTGGCTCCAGCCGAGTTTGAGCGCGATGCGGCCTTCGGCCAGCGACACAGTCGGCGTAACTCTTGTTTTGATAGCTGTCTGAGAAGGTGCGACGTGGGCTGGCGCCTGATTTGGCTCAAGAACCACAAGTTTGGCGTCAAGTATCTCCAACCCACGGCCACGAAACACCGCCAGCGCCCGGTGCGAGGGCACGCGGCCAATGGGCTCGTCGTAGTCAAAATAATCACGGAACTTGGCGACATCGGGGTGGTTTTCGTCCTTGCCGTCCATCAACTTCGCTTTGAACAGCCCCTCGTGCCACAACCATTCGCGCAGGTCCTGCACCACAGCCGGATTCTCGGCCCAGCGTTCGCTCAAGAGGTCGCGCACACCGTCCAGCACCGCGGGCACAGTGGAGAAATCCGGCTGCTTGTCCTCGCCCTCCACCACCGGCCGCATGGGAATCACGTAAGCCTGGGCTTCATCCGCCGGGACCAGCGCCGGGTTGGCAAACAGCGCATCGGCCAGCGGCTCCAAGCCCGCCTCGCGCGCCAGCTGGCCCTTGGTGCGGCGTTTGAGTTTGAACGGCAAGTACAGGTCTTCAAGCTCCTGCTTGGTGCTGGCCGCTGCCAGCGAGGCCATCAGCTCCGGTGTGAGCTTGCCCTGCTCGTCAATCGCCTTGATCACGGTCTGCAGGCGGTCACGCAGCTCGCGCAGGTAGCCCAGTCGAGCCTCCAACTCGCGCAACTGGATGTCGTCGAGCCCGTCAGTGGCCTCCTTGCGGTAGCGGGCGATAAAGGGCACGCTGGCACCGCCGTCGAGCAGATCGACCGCGGCCTGCACCTGCTTTTGATGAACCCGGAGCTCTTGCGCGATTTGCGCGATGATTTTCTGCATGACGGTGAAACATGCCAGCACGTGCGCTGGCTAACTTGAAAAAGAGGCCGTGAGTGTGCCACAGGGCCCAGGTAGGCCCCTACGGGGCCAATTTGACCCTAACGCGGGTCAAACCGGGGGGAGAGTTTTTTCAGAAATGGCTTCATCAGCAGGTCTTCCTTGATGACGTGGTCGATCAGCCAGGTGCGCAAAAAAGCACTGAAGTGCTCGACGGCCGATGCCTCCCACGCCTCACCAATTTCTTCCTTGACCTTCGTCAGCGCAGTGACCAAGGCCTCGTGCGAGAGGTGCAGATGCTCTGCCTTGGGGTACCCAGCCGCCGTGGCAATGGCCTCCTCTCGAGAAAAATGCATTTTTGAGTAGCGCTCCAGATTGTCAAGCGCCCCCATCAGCACCACCCGGTCATGGCGCTTCAAACCCTGCTCTGCCAAGTTGATGATTTCAATGAGGTATTTGTGATCCGCGTCGATCAGGTCATTGCCAACGCTCAATTGTTCCCGCCATTCCAGAGCCATGGAGCCCTCCCGGTTGTTGCAAGTAGTGACGGGGGCCAGTTTACGATGTCCGATGGGGCTGCGAGCACTGCTGGCATGGCGCTCGGCGATTGCCAGACTCACGAAGCCCGCAAAGCCTGCCGCAACTCCTGCCCAAGCTCCGGCTTGAGCGCAAAAGGGTCGGTGGGGTTGCGCCCGAGCATCACGTCTTCCATCCGGGTCTGGACTGAAGCCAGCGCTTTGGGGTGGCTGTAGATATAGAACTGGCGCGTGGCGACCGCGTCGAACACTTTTTGCGCCACCTCAGCCGCAGTGACTTTGCCCGACCCCACCGCCTTGTCGCTCATCGCCTGCCCTATCAGCTGACTGCGCGTTGGCTTGGCGCCTGCCACCTCTTGCGGACGGTTGCGGTGGCTCTGGCTGATGCCAGTCGGCACAAAATACGGGCACAAGACCGAGGCGCTGATCTGGTCCGTGACCAATGCCAGGTCCTGGTACAGCGTCTCGCTCATGCTCACCACGGCGTGTTTGCTGGCGCCGTAAACGCCCATATTGGGTGCATTGAGCAGGCCGGCCATGCTGGCGGTGTTGACGATGTGGCCGCGCCAGGTGGGGTCATTTTTGGCGGCGTCGAGCATCATTGGCGTGAACACGCGCAAGCCGTGGGCCACGCCCATCAGGTTAACGCCGATCACCCACTCCCAGTCGGCCGCGCTGTTTTCCCAGATCAGGCCGCCAGAGCCAACGCCCGCGTTGTTGAACACCAGATGCGGCGCACCAAAACGCGCCAGCACCGCCTGGCCCAGGGCTTCGACCTGGGCGGCTTTGGACACGTCGAGTTGAATCGCCAGCACTGGGGCACCGAGCGCCTGCATTTCGGCGCTGGCGCGGTCCAACGCATCTTGCTGCACATCGGCCAGCACCAGGTTCATGCCCAGTTTGGCGCCAATGCGGGCGCATTCCAGGCCAAAGCCGGAACCAGCACCGGTGAGAACGGCGGTCTTGTTTTTGAAATCAGTGATCACGAGGCAGCTCCAAAAAATAGGAATAAAGAGGGGGTCAATCAGCGGCCGGATGGCATCAGGGCGTGCGCAGCATTTCCAGATGCGCGATGCCGTCCTCCAGATAGGGCAGGCCCTGGTCTACAAAACCGTGGGCAGCATAAAAATTCAATAGATGGGCCTGGGCGCCAATGCGGATCGGCTGCGCGCCCCATTGCACCTGAACGGCCTGAATGGCGCGTTCCATCAGCGCGTGCCCCAGACCCGTGCCACGGGCAGCGGGCGCCGTCAGCACGCGGCCAATGCTGGCCTCGTCAAACTTGAGCCCGGCGGGAAAGCAGCGCGCATAAGCCAGCAACTGGGGCGGCTGGGCAAGCGACCCGGCCTTGGACGCAGCGGCAAAGCCCAGCAAGTGCATGGCCTGCGCATCAGCCCCGTCCAGGTCTTGAAAAACGCAGTTTTGCTCCACCACGAACACCGCGCTGCGCAACTGCAGCAGCGCGTACAGGTCGGCGCTGCGCAGGTCGGCAAAAGCGGTCCATTGCCAGTCCAGCGCCATGCGTGCGCCAGCGACGCCGCCACCCGTGGCGCACGCCATGCCAGCCGAGGCGACCGCGTCGCTCATGCGGTTGCCACCGCCTTGAGCACATAGCCAATGCGCGGAAAGTGCACTTGCACCGTACCGGCGCGCGCATCAACCCGGCGCAAGCTGTAATGGGTGCGGCTGGCCGCGATCAGCTCACCTTCGGTCAGATCGGTCCCAAAGCTCTCCGCCGCCACGGTCACGCGGCTGCCCAGTGCAATGCCGTGCTCGTCCTCAAACATGGAGTCTTTTAAGGCGCTAGCCCCCGTCGATGCTGCGCAGACAGCTATTGAATCTGCTGCAGACAGTTTTTCCATGCGGCCATGCCCGAGCGCCGCCATGCGCTCCATCCAGGCCAGTACCAAGGGGGTAGCGTCCAGAATGCCGGCCATCACCGGCACCACCTGGCGCGTGAACCACAAAGGGTGGTAAGCGGCAAAGTCGGCCACGCAGGGCGCGTTGCCGAGCAAGAAGTCCTGGCCGTCGAGCATGTTGGCGATGCGCCGCAAATACGATTTGTAGGCGGCGCTGGCGTCGCCCGGGCGCACACGGACCATGCCCGCGCTCATGGCGGCCCGGTCCGCGCCAAAAGCCTTGGCCGCATCAATCGGCACGCCCGCAAACAGCGCCGCCGCCCCTTTGGCTTGAAGGTTGTAGGCCATCGCGGCCCAGAACAGCGTGCTGTCGGCCCATTGCGCCAGCACCCGCGCCAGCCCCTTGTGCTGCGCCGGGTACAGCGTCGGCTCTGGCTGCAGGTGCTCGAGCACGTCACAGATCAGGGTGGTGTCGCAGTACACGTCCGAGCCGATCTGCAAAAACGGCGTTCTGCGGTAGCCGCCGGTGAGCGCCAGCACGTCGGGTTTGGGCATGATCGACGGGATGATGACCGACTTCCAGGCCAGTTGTTTGTAGCCCAGCACGAGCCGGATTTTTTCCGAGAACGGCGAGGTGGGGTAGTGGTGCAGGATGATGTCGGTCATGGTGGAATATCCGTTTCAGGTGAAATAACTGTTCTTAATGCCCGCGCGGTTAGCTTTAACCCGCGGCGCGCGTTGGGTGTCCAACTCCGTGAATGTCCCCCGGCTCGGGCTGCGCCCAAGCCTCCTCCTTGACTTCACTGCGTCAGACACCCAACGCACGCCGCTAGTCGCTGTTGGCGCAATTTCATCGATCGCGGTGGCGTTTGGTCATGGGACTTAGACCAATTTGACCAGCTGTTTGCCAAAATTCTTGCCTTTGAGCAGCCCCAGAAAAGCTTCGGGTGCGGCGGCAAGCCCTTGGGCAATCGATTCCCGGGGCTTGAGCTTGCCGGTGGCCACCAGCGTGCCCAGCTCCTTGAGCGCCTCGGGCCAGACTTCCATGTGTTCGCTCACGATGAAACCCTGCACCTTGAGCCGATTCGTCAGGATCAGCGCCGGGTAGCTCAAGGGCAGGGGCGCGCCGTCGTAGCCGGCAATCATGCCGCAGACCGCGATGCGGCCAAAGGCGTTCATGCGCTGAATGACGGCGTCAAGCACCATGCCGCCGACGTTCTCAAAATAGCCATCCACACCATCCGGGCAGGCGTCCTTGACCGCTTGGGACAGCGAGGCCGCGTCTTTGTGCAGCTTGTAGTCGATGCAGGCGTCGAACCCCAGTTCATCGACGGCGTATTTGCATTTTTCCGGGCCACCGGCAATGCCGATGGTGCGGCAGCCACGCGCTTTGCTCAAGGCCGCAAAGGCGCTGCCCACCGCACCGGTGGCGGCACTGACCAGCATGGTTTCACCGGCCTTTGGTTCAATGATCTTGACCAGGCCGTACCAGGCGGTGACGCCCGGCATGCCGACGGCGCCCAGGTAAGCACTCAAGGGAATATGGGTGGTATCGACCTTGCGCAGCGCACCTAATTGGTTGGCGTCGACCACGCTGTACTGCTGCCAGCCGCCCATGCCGACGACCTGGTCACCAATGACAAATTTCGGGCTCTTGGATTGCACCACCTCGCCCACCGTGCCGCCGCCCATCACTTCATTCAAGGCTTGCGGCGCGGTGTAGCTTTTGGCGTCGTTCATGCGGCCGCGCATGTAGGGGTCAAGACTCAGGAAGTGGTGCTGCACCAGCACCTGGCCGTCTTGCAGCGCGGGGGTTTCACGGCTGATCAGTTGGAAGTTACTGCTCAAAGCTTCGCCGCTGGGGCGGCTGACGAGATGGATTTGTTGGTTCATGGGCATGGGACTATTCCTTCTAAAATCAATATTAATTTAATAGCTACTCACGCAGCAATGACGTGGGCTAGAGCCAAATTTCTTATAAATACTGCCAAAAAACGTTCAATCGGTCGAAATGACGCCGGGCGAGGCGTTCAAGTCGTGCGCGCTCTTGGGTCCGGTGGGCAGACGGCGCACAAACTTGAAGGTGCCGGTGGCGTGCGCGCACGCCCTGCCCTGTTCATCAAACACCGTACCCTCGGTGAAAGCCATCGTGGCGCTGCGGTGCATCAAGCGGCCTTTGGCGGTGAGGGCGCCGCGCGCCGGCTGCATGAAGCTGGTCTTCATCTCGATGGTGACCGCGCCCATGTCCTGCTGCACACTGCGCGCCGCCACCGCCATGGTCACATCGAGCAGCGTCATCAAAGCGCCGCCGTGCGTGACGTTGAAGGAATTGAGGTGCTCCGGGCGCGGCGTGTAGCCCAACTCCGAGAAGCCGCCCTCATACAGCCGCAGCTCAAAACCCAGCAGTTCGACAAAGGGGATGCTGACGCCGAAGTTCATGGTCGCCGCGCCGGGCCGCCCCAAGCCAGGCCAGCCCCCTCGGGGGGCAGCGAAGCGCGCGTTGTGACAAGCGTGGGGGTCATTGGACTAGCCCCCAATGACCACGCTGACGCCGCCGTCCACCGCCAGCCACTGGCCGGTGATGTGCTTGCCGGCATCTGAGGCGAACAGCAGGCACAAGCCTTTCAGGTCTTCTTCGTCGCCCAGGCGTTTCAAAGGCGCACCGGCAGCCAGCTTTTCTTCGCCCAGCGCCGCCAGCGTGCCCGCGGTCATCTTGCTCGGGAAAAACCCGGGGCAGATGGCGTTGACGTTGATGTTGTACTTGCCCCATTCAGCCGCCAGCGCCCGCGTGAAATTGATGACGGCGCCTTTGGAGGTGTTGTAGGCAATGGTCGTCATCTCGGGCGGGTTGCCACCGAGCCCGGCGATGGAGGCCACGTTGATGATGCGCCCCGAGCGGCGCTCGATCATGCTCTTTTTGGCAATCACCTGACTCAGCAGGAAGTAGCCGCGCACGTTCAGGTTCATCACCTTGTCCCAGGCGTCAACCGGATGATCTTCAGCGGGCGAACCCCAGGCGGCGCCCGCGTTGTTGACCAGAATATCCACCTCGCCTAGGCGCTGCAGCGTCTCATTGGCCAGGTGGTGAATGTCGGTTTCCTTGGCGCAGTCAGCGGCGACCCAGCGCGCGTCGATGCCGGCGGCTTGCAATTCGGCCGTGGCCTGCTCCAGTTCACCGGCTTTGCGCGCGCTGAGCATGATGCGCGCACCGGCCTCGCCCAGCGCGTGCGCCATTTGCAGCCCCAGGCCGCGCGAGCCGCCGGTGACCAGCGCGGTCTTGCCTTTAAGGTCAAAAAGTTGTTGGATGGTACGGGTCATGGGAGTCTCCTGTTTGTAGTATTTGAATCGCATCGTGCTTGCGCCGACGCAAGGCCCAATCCTATTTTGCAGGAATTTACCCGATTGCCACCTGAGGGCTGTCGCTCTGGGGATAGCGTGCGACCGCAACGCGCTTTGCGCTCAGGCCGCGACATCAATCATTTTCAAATTGGGCTTGTAAGCCGGAACCCCGGAAATTTCCGCTGCTGTTGCATGTAACGTCAGGTAGACGTAGACTGTTACATGCAACTTGAAAGGAGACCCGCATGGAACATGTCAATTCACGCGTTCAAAAGCATCGCGACGCGCTGCGCATGGCGGGGCTGCGCCCGGTACAAATCTGGGTACCTGACACACGTCGCCCCGACTTCGCGCAGGAATGCCGCCGTCAATGCCTTCTCGTAGCTCAGGCGGACAGCTCCGACACGGCCGTGCAGCAGTTCATGGATGAAGCCTTGGCAGACGTGGACGGCTGGACGGAATGAAGCGCGGCGACCTCGTCACCCTCACCCTGCAAGGCGACTTCGGAAAACCACGGCCCGCTTTGATCATTCAGTCCGACCAGTTCGCAGCGCACGCGAGCGTTACGGTACTGCCCGTCACCAGCACGCTGGTTGCCGCGCCCTTGCTTCGCGTCACTGTGCATCCGAGTGCAGAGAACGGCTTGCACAAGCCTTCGCAGGTGATGCTGGACAAGGCCATGACGGTGAAGCGCGACAAGGTAGGGCCAGTCTTCGGGCGCATCGACGCGGATGAGCTGGTGGAGGTTGAGCGTTGCTTGGCGGTGTTCTTGGGCATCGCCAAGTAACGGAAAAAAACTGTTTCTCGGTCGTGATCCGCCAAAGGCGCAGACCCCCAGCCTGCGCGGCCAAAACAAGCACCGCAACCCTTGTCGGATAGCGCAATCGGCCGGAAACTTCGCCGCGACGGTTTTCCGGCGCTCCTGGCGGAAAAATCTGGGGGTTCCGGCTTGGAACCCCAAGTTGAGAATGACCGCTTGTTGCGTTCGCTTGTCGTCTTCAAAATCTTCTTTGGATAAGGCTTCAACATAGGCACACGCCTGTGAGGCGGCTTCCAGCAGGGTTTGAAGCTCGACTTGAAGACCAGCCAGATCAAACAGCGTGGTGCCCGGCAACGGCTCAACCAACAAATCAAGATCACTGCCGCCCGCATCATCGCCGCGTTTCCAAGACGCTCGCCCCAAATGAATCCGGCCTTAGTCGCTGACGTTACCGCTGCGGGTTGACCACAAAATTGCGCTGTCTTAGCATGGCAAAGTGACTACTTTCAAAGCACAAAAAGGGAGACCTCATGCCATTTGCCTCAGTCAACGGCCAGCAGATTTACTTCGAGGACAGCGCCGGCGCTGGCCCGGCCCTTGTTTTTTCTCATGGCTTGCTGATGGACAGCAGCATGTTTGCGCCGCAGGTGCAAGCCCTGAAGTCGCGTTACCGCTGCATCGTGTGGGACGAGCGCGGCCATGGTCAGAGCGCCACCGGGGCTTGCGCGCCTTTCAGTTACTACGACTCGGCCGATGACCTGGCGGCCTTGCTGGCGCACCTGGGCATCAAACAGGCCGTATTGGTCGGCATGTCGCAAGGCGGCTACCTGTCGCTGCGCTGCGCGCTGACCCACCCCGAGGTGGTTCGCGCTCTGATCCTGATCGACACCCAGGCGCTGCCGGAAGACCCGGCCAAAATGCCCCTTTACCAGGCCATGCTGCAGGACTGGGCGACGAACGGGCTGTCGCAGCAAAGCGCCGCCACGATTGAGTCCATCATCCTGGGTGATCAGTGGCCAGGAGCGGCCGCGTGGCGCGAAAAATGGAAAAAAATCGCGCCCGCGGACTTGCTGCAGAGTTTTCAGACCCTGGGCACGCGCGATGACATCAGCGACCAGATCGGGCGCATTGCCGTGCCCGCGCTGGTGATCCACGGCGACAACGACCGCGCGATTGAGCTCCCCCGCGCCAAAGCCATGGCGCAGGCCCTGCCCAACGCCCAGATCGTCGTCGTGCCAGGCGCGGGGCATGCGGCCAACCTCACGCATGCGCCCATCGTCAATCCAGCCATTGAATCGTTCTTGGCAAGCCTTCATTTTTAATTCTTAGTTCTTTTTTCTTAACTCTCAATCAGGAGACAGTCACCATGCTTCAACCCGGCCTCATGATGGAACGCCCGCTGCTTATTTCTGACGTGATCGAACACGGCGCAGCGCAGTTCGGCGATGTGGAGGTGGTCTCGCGTGAAACGCACGGCCCGCTGTTTCGCTACACCTACGCCCAGTGCGCCGCGCGTTCGCGCAAGCTCGCCAATGCACTCAAAGGGCTTGGATTGGCGCCGGGCAACGCAGTGGGGTCGATCGCCTGGAACAACCACCGCCACCTGGAAGCCTACTTTGCGGTCTCCGGCAGCGGCATGGTGATGCACACCTGCAACCCGCGCCTGCAGGCGCAGCAGCTGATCTACATCATCAACCACGCCGAAGACGCGGTGATGCTGTTTGACGCCACCTTTGCGCCCTTGGTCAAAGGCATCGCCGCGCACTGCCCCAAGATCAAGGCCTGGGTTTGCCTGAGCGACGCGGCCAACATGGCGCAAGTCGAAGGTGTGGCCAACGTGCTGTGCTACGAGGAGCTGATCGCACCGCACAGCGAGCAGTTTGACTGGCCTCAGTTTGACGAACGCACCGGCGCCGCGCTGTGCTACACCTCGGGCACCACCGGCAACCCCAAGGGCGCGCTGTACTCGCACCGCGCGATCGTGCTCAACGCCATGTCGGGCTGCCTGCCGGGCGTTTTGTCTCTCTCGCCCCGAGACACGGTGCTGCCGGTGGTGCCGATGTTTCACATCAATGCCTGGTGCATTCCCTACGCCGCGCCCATCGGCGGCTCGCGCCTGGTCTTGCCTGGCCCGCGCCTGGATGGCGCCAGCCTGTACGAGCTGATGGAAACCGAGCGCGTGACCGTGAGCGCCGGTGTGCCCACCATCTGGCTCGGGCTGATGCAGCACGTCGAGCAGCACGGCCTGAAGTTCTCCAGCATGCGCCGCACGGCGGTGGGCGGCTCGGCCATGCCGGCGTCCTTGATTGCCAAGTTTGCCGACGACTACGGCGTCGAAGTGCGCCACGGCTGGGGCATGACAGAGACCACCGCCGCCACCACCATGAGTTGCCTCACACCCCGAGACCTGGAACTGAGCCCGGCGCAGCAGCACGCAACCATTGCGCGCCAGGGAAAGTCGGTGTTTGGCGCGGAGCTCAAGATCGTCGACGAAGCCGGCGCGACCATGCCGCGCGACGGCGTGTCGCAAGGCGAATTAATGGTGCGCGGGCAGTGGATCGTGACCGGCTATTACAAGGGGGAGCGCTCGCCGCTGGTCGATGGCTGGTTCCCCACCGGGGACATCGCCACCATCGACGCCCACGGCGTCATGCAAATCCGCGACCGCGCCAAAGACGTGATCAAGACCGGCGGCGAGTGGATCAGCTCGATTGATCTCGAAAGCGCGGCCATGGGGCATCCGGCGGTGGCGATGGCAGCCGTCATCGGCGTCAAACACCCAAAGTGGGACGAGCGCCCGCTGCTGTTCATCGTGCGCAAGCCGGGCAAGACGGTGGAGCGCGAGGACATCCTGGCCTTTCTCACCGAGCGCGTCGCCAAGTGGTGGGTGCCTGATGAGGTCGTCTTTGTGGAGTCCTTGCCGGTTGGCGGCACCGGCAAAGTGCAAAAAGGCGACTTGCGCAAGCAGTACGGCGGCGTCTTCAGTTAAGTCGGTGGGCGACCCGCGGGCGCGCGTGTGCCAAAACCTTTGAACACGCGCTGATAGCACCGCCACAGGCGCCATGTCGTCGCTCGCCCACTCAGGCGATACTTGCCCCGACTGTCCCGACCAGATGCAGTCTGTCTGGTGCCGCTGCAGCGCGTCGCAGCGCTCTGGCCTTGGGACCCGTCTTTTGCGTAGATTCAGGTCATTCAACACCGCAAAGACATTGGAGCCCACCTTGAACCCAACCGCAAATTCTCCTGGCAGCAACAGCCGCTGGGCGCGATTTTCCAGCCGCAGTGTCCATATTTTTCACACTTATGCGGCGTGGCTGGTCAGCATCAGCTGGAAGCGCTTTTTCATGCTGGCGCTGCTGTTGATCATTTCCGTGGCGATCATTCACGACTTGCCTCCGTTCAGCTGGACCTATTTGGAAGCCGTGAGCGACAGCGATAGCGCGCGTGACGCCGACCCTGACGAGGCGCCGCAGCCGCCCAGTGCGTCGGTCGGCAAGGCCAGCAACCAATCAAAGAAAGGCGTGAACATCTCGATTGATGAACAGGGTGTGCGCATCACGCCGCGCAAGGCAGATAGCGCCAGCGCGCCCCCCTTACCGGCTTCTGCAGCTTCTGCACCGTCCACACCCGACACGGCAACCGAGACGGTGCTGGATTTGCCCGCCGTGACGATCAAGCTGCCGCCCGGTGAAGACGCGCAGAGCGTCAAGGACCTGGTTGCCGATATCCGGCGCGAGGTCTTGGGCGAGCGCCAGGGCGCGCACGTCCAAATCCGCAAGTATGGCGAGCCGCTGATGCCGTTGACCCTGTGGTTCATTGTGATCTCCATCATCATCAAGGTCACTTACAAGGGCACGGTGCAGGCCGAGGCCAAGGCGGCGCAGGCCACTGAAGTGGCCGAAGCCGAGTCACTCAAACGCCAGGTGATCGAGGCGCGCATGGCGGCCATGCAGGCGCAGGTGGAGCCGCACTTTCTGTTCAACACCCTGGCCAGCATTGACCACCTGATCGAGACCGACCCGCCGCGGGCCAGCAAGATGCAGAAGAACCTGATCGCCTTGCTGCGCGCCACCATGCCCACCATGCGCGAGGCCAATGCACAGGCGACGCGGGACCTGGGGCGTGAGCTGGCGATGATCCGCCCCTACCTCGAGATATTGAAAGTGCGCATGGAAGACCGCCTGCAGACTGATATACGCGTCAGTGACGGCCTGCTGTCGGCGGAATTCCCGCCCATGATGCTGCAAAGCCTGGTGGAGAACGCCATCAAGCACGGGTTGGAGCCCAAGGCCGACGGGGGGCAACTGACCGTGAGCGCAGAGATCGTCCATGGCAAGCTGGCCGTGACGGTGGCCGACACCGGCCTGGGCTTTGGCAAGGCCGCAACAGCCGGAACCGGCATTGGTTTGAGTAACATCCGCGAGCGCTTGGCGCTGCTCTATGGCAACAAGGCCAGCCTGCGCGTGACGGAACCCAGCGGCGGGGGCACCTCGGTCACGATCACCGTGCCCTATGTAGCCCATGCTGACGCAGTGACGGACGCGACAGCCGCACCATCCGCCTGAATAATCGAATGACCGATGTAACGCTGGAGCCCCGCGATGACCCGTGCCCTGATTGCCGATGATGAACGTTTGATGCGCGACCAGCTGCGTGCCCGCCTGGCGGAAGTCTGGCCCGAGCTGGAGATCGTGGCCGAGGCCAGGAACGGCGAAGAAGCCGTGGCCCTGACGGCGCAGCATCAGCCCGACATTGTGTTCCTTGACATTCGCATGCCGGTGCTCACCGGCGTCGATGCCGCGCGCCAGATTGCCCAACTGCCCACTTACGAGGAGGCCGGGGGCTGGCCCGGCTGCGAGATTGTCTTCATCACCGCCTATGACCAGTACGCGGTGCAGGCCTTTGAGCAGGGCGTCGTCGATTACGTGCTCAAGCCGGCCGAGCGCGAGCGCCTGCAGCTCACGATGGAGCGCATCAAGGCGCGCATGGCAGAACGTGTGCGTCAAAACGGCAACGGGGACGGCGGCAGCAACGGCGCGAGCGCTCCACTGCCCGCCCACACCCCTGGCATGCAACAACTGCTGCAGCGCCTGGCCGAACAAATCAACCCCAAAGCCGCGCCGAAGCTGCAGTGGATACAAGCCACGGTGCGCCAAAGCATCCAGATGATCCCGGTGGCCGATGTGCTGTTCTTCATCTCGGATGAAAAATACACCCGGGTGCAGACTGCCACCCTGGAGGCGCTGATTCGCAAGCCGATCAAGGAACTGGTGGAAGAACTCGACATGAACCAGTTTTGGCAAATCCACCGCTCCACCCTGGTGAGCACCAAGGCGATTGCGGGCGTGAGCCGCGACGAGCGTGGTCGGCAATTGGTGAGCGTGCGTGGCCTCAATGAAAAGCTGGAGGTCAGCCGCAGTTACGCGGGCTTGTTCAAGAGCATGTAGCGCGCGCAAGGCGGCAGCAAGCCCATGCCGTCGTCAGCTAAAATTTTTAACAAATCAGCCTCTAGCCCCCGTATCCATTGGCTATGTAGCTATTTTAATCATAGTAAACAGGACCCAATGGCAAGGCGTTAAGCTTGTGACCCACCCGATCACACCGCCATGAATACCCAACACGTCACCCCCAGCAAAGAGCAGATCGCACTGCTGCCCGAATTTGAGCGCCTGGGGCCCAGCCGCATTGCGCTGGTGAGCACGGCGCCGCAAGCGTTGCAGGCGCACGCGGAACTCAGCCGCTCGGCGGTCTGGGGTTTTGACACCGAGTCCAAACCGACATTTTTCAAAGACCAGTTGTCCGAGGGGCCGCACATCGTGCAACTTTCCACCGTGGACAAGGCCTGGGTGTTTCAGCTACACGACTTTGACTGCCGCGCCGTGGTGGCGCAACTGCTGGCGCTGCCAGGCATTACCAAGGCCGGCTTTGGCCTGGGCGACGACCGCAAGCGCATCCAGAGCAAGCTGGGCGTGGACGTGGCCGACATGCTGGAACTCAACACGGTATTTCGCCAGCGTGGCTACCGCAAGGACATGGGCGTCAAAGGGGCTGTGGCGGTGCTGTTCAAGCAGCGCTTCATCAAATCAAAGAAAGCGACCACGTCCAATTGGGCTTTGCCCAGCCTGAGCCAGTCGCAACTGGTCTATGCCGCCAATGACGCCTACGCCGCCATTCGCGTGTTTCACGCGCTGGGCAGCATCTGAGCGACGCAGCTGCCGCCCACCCGTTCAGAACTTGGGAAAGCGGATGCGGCTGATCATCAAGGAACCTGAGAGCGCAAACAGCAACACCAGCGGGTGCAGTATGAAACCCGCCAGGGTGATCTGACCAAACCAGAGCGCAGGCCCCAAAGCCCCTTGCATGGCCGCAACCAGCAGCACCAGCACCAGCAAGAGCGAGGTCGGAATCGGCGTTCCCTCAAAATATTTCACTTTGTCTTGGCCTTGAGAAAGCGCCTCGGCGGTCACGTTGTAGCGCGCCAGGCGTGACACGCCGCACGCCACAAAGTAGGTCAGGACAATGCGGTCGTACAGGCCCTGCATGCCGCAGCCGTAGGCAATCAAGGCCGGGGCAACGCCAAAGGAGATGATGTCGGCGAGCGAGTCAAGCTCGCGCCCCATCGGCGATGTTTTTTGGCGCCAGCGGGCAATACGACCGTCCAGCACATCAAACACCATGGCGGCAACCACCAGCGCACAGGCAAAGTAAATGTGCATCACCTCGCTGCTTTGCAGGTAAGTCATCATGGAAAACATGGCGCCCATGCCACAGATGGCATTGCCCAGGGTAAACCAGTCGGCCAGGTGGAACTCGCGAATCATCGAAAAAGTCTTGTTCATCATGTAAATCCTCGTAGCGAACAGGTTACACCACTTTTTTTGGAGGATTGCTGGGCCCAAGCCCGGCGCTGGCATACTCTGAGCCCGTGACAGACGCAAACCATTTACCCCTTGCCACACCGGCTTTGAGCCGGCCCGATGCTCAGACGCTGGCACTGGCGTGCGCGGCGGCGCCGGGTCATTTCGACGAATTGCGCGGTGCCACCGCCCCCGGTCTTGCGGGAGCCGATGCGCCGACAGCCGATTCAAATGCGGATGAGAGCCCATTGACACCGGTGTGGGCCCAGTTCTTTGCCCATTTGTCAGGCCAGACGGCGGCAGACCTGAACCAGCGCGCCGTTAATCTGGCACGCCAGGTGCGCGACAACGGCGTCAGCTACAACGTGTATGCCGACGAGGGCGGGCCGCAGCGCCCCTGGTCGCTGGACTTGTTTCCGTTGATCATTGAGCCGGGCAGCTGGCAGCAGATCGAGGCCGGCGTGCTGCAGCGCATGCGGCTGCTGGAGCGCTTGATGGCCGACGTTTACGGGCCGCAGCAGTCACTGATGCAAGGCTGGTTACCCCCGGCGCTGGTGCAGGGGCACCCAGGCTACCTGCGCGCCATGCATGGCGTCAAGCCGGTCGGCGGCATGCATTTGCACATTGCGGCCTTTGACCTGGCACGTGGCCCAGACGGCCAATGGTGGGTGGTGGGCCAGCGCTGCCAGGCGCCCTCGGGTCTGGGTTATTTGCTGGAAAACCGCTTGACCATTGGTAGCCAGTTCCCCGAGGCGTTTGCGGCCCTGCGTGTGCAACGCCTGGCAAGCACCTACCGCGCGCTGATGGACAGCTTGAAGCTGATGAGCCCGGCCGGGCCAGACGCGCACCTGGCGCTGCTGACCCCCGGCCCGTACAACGAAACCTATTTTGAACACGCCTACCTGGCGCGCTACCTGGGCTTGAGCCTGGTCGAAGGCAGCGACCTGATCGTGCGCGACGAGCGGCTTTACCTCAAGACCCTCAAGGGCTTGGTGCCGGTGCACGGCCTGTTGAAGCGCGTGGACGACGAGTACCTGGACCCACTGGAGCTGCGCGCCGACTCCACCTTGGGCGTGCCGGGCTTGTTGCAGGCGATCCGCGCCGGCCATGTGCTGGTGGCCAACGCGCCGGGCTCGGCTTTTCTGGAGTCACCCGCCCTGCTCGGCTTCTTGCCGGCGCTGTCGCGCCATTTGCTGGGCGAAGAGTTGCAATTGCCGGCATTGCCAACCTGGTGGTGTGGCGAACGCTCGGCCCTGGAAGACGCCCTGCCGCGCCTGCGCGAAAGCGCCATCAAAGCCACCTACACCGGCTCACCCGTGCACCACAGTTTCGACGCCGTGTTGGGGCGGGCCCTGTCAGCGCGCGAACTCGACGAATGGGCCGGGCGCATCGTGCGCCAAAGCGAAGAGCACACCATCCAGGCCTATCTACCGTTGTCGCAAATACCGACCTGGCAGACCACAGCAGCCGGCGGGGGCGTCGACACCGCCAGCGCGGCCCATGAGGCGGCGGGTCAGGTCCTGCCACGCTCGGTCATGCTACGGGTGTTTGTGGTGTCAAGCGGCTTGCAATCCTGGCGCGTGCTGCCCGGCGGCCTGGCGCGCGTGGCAGGCAGCACGGCAGAGGTGGCTGCCATGCAGCGCGGGGGCAGCAGCGCCGACGTCTGGGCGCTCACGCGCGGTGAAGTTGACACGACGACGCTGTTGCAGCCGCACCTGACGGCGGCCTCGCTGACACAGCGCAAGCGGATGGTCACCAGCCGCGCGGCCGAAAATCTCTTTTGGCTGGGTCGCTACACCGAGCGCACTGAAAACGCGCTGCGTCTGGCCCGCCTGACGCTGGAATGCCTCAATGGCGAGGATCAATCGTCGCCGGCCTTGTTGGTCTGGCTCGGTAGCATGGCTCTGGCCAACACGCTGGTGCTGCCGGGTGTGCCCTCGCCCGCGCAGGCGCGTCGCGTTTTTGAGCGGTCGTTGATCGCCAGTCTGGGCAGTTCTGAGGGCGCCACCAGTGTGGGCTACTACCTGCGCGCCCTGAAAATGGCCGCCTCCACCGTGCGCGAACGCTTGTCGCAGGCGCATTGGCGCGTGATCGTGCGGGCCGAAGAAGAGCTGTTTGCCGGCTGCTCCATGCACAGTGACCAAGGCGATTATTCGTCGCTGGCAGCGCTGCAGTTGCTCAAAAACACCAGCGATCACCTGGCGGCCATCACCGGCGCGCAGACCGACCGCATGACGCGCGACGACGGCTGGCGCCTGCTCAGCATTGGCCGCCATATTGAGCGCCTGTCCTTCCTGACGGGCGCGCTGGCGCGCGGCTTTGAGACCGGCAGTGTGCATACCGAAGGCGGCTTTGAAGCCATGATGGCGCTGTTTGACTGCACCATCACCTTCCACGCGCAGTACCAGCAAAGCCGTGACATCGCCGCCCTCTTAGACCTGCTGGTGCTTGACCCCGACAACCCGCGTTCGCTCGCCTGGGTGGCGCGCACCCTGCGCGCACGACTGGCCAAGCTCGCTGACAGTGCACCCGGTGAGCTCTGCGCCTTGTCATTGCGCGTGCCCGACCCGCAAAGCTGGAGTCTGGTGCAACTGTGTGAAACCCAGCCATCAGACTCAGGCCAGGACTACTTGGCCTTGAGAGACTTGCTGCTGCAATGCTTAGGTGCGGCCATGGAGGTGTCGGACGCCATCAACAGCACCTATTTCACGCATTCGGCTGCCAGCAACCAGAGTGTGGGCACATGAAACTGCGCGTGACGCATGAAACCCGCTATGACTACGCACCCGCGGTAGAAACTGCGCAGCACCTGGCCTACTTGCGACCTTTGAGCGCGCGCGGGCAAGAGCTGCTGGCCTACACGTTGCAAATCGACCCGAGCCCGGCCCGCACCGTGCAAGCCCAAGACGTTTTCGGCAACACGCGTTGTTTTTTTTCACTGCAGACACCGCACACGGCACTCACCGTGGTGGCGCGCAGCGTGGTCGTCACGGTTGCGTCATCACCGCCAGCGAGCCGCATCAGTTGGGAGCAAACCCGAGAACTGTTTCGCTACCGCTCAAGCCTGCGTTTTGATTGCGCCAATGAGTTTGTATTTGCATCGCCCTTTGTGCCCCGGCAGAGCGAATTTGCAGACTACGCGCGCCCCAGTTTCGCGCCCGGCGCGAGCGTTTTGGCAGCAGCGCAGGACTTGATGCAACGCATTTACAGCGACTTCAGCTACGAGAGCGAGAGCACCGAGATCAACACCCCGGCCCTGGAGGCCCTGGCACAGCGCAAAGGGGTGTGCCAGGATTTTGCCCACATCATGATTGCCTGCCTGCGCTCCATGGGGCTGGCGGCGCGTTATGTCAGCGGCTATCTGCTTACCCTGCCTGCCCCGGGGACGGTCAAGCTCCAGGGCAGCGATGCCTCCCACGCCTGGGTGTCGGTGTACGTGCCGGACCTGCCGGCGGGCGAGCGCTGGTGTGATCTGGACCCCACCAACAACCGCAGTGGCTGGCACTCGCCCGGTGAGGACTATGTGACGCTGGCGCTGGGACGCGACTTCAGCGACGTATCGCCGATTCGCGGTGTCATACATGGCGGCGCCAACCACACGCTGCGGGTTGGTGTGACGGTGCAGGCTGTGCCAGACGAAAATCAATCTAAGAGCCAGCCACAAGGCCAGACGAGCAGCCCAACAATTGATATCAATTAGATAGCTGCTTTGGCATATTTGGCGTGGGCTAGAGGCCAATTTCATTCATAAAACTTAGCAAGGAAGCTGCATGAGCATTTACGCCAAACTCACCGAACTCAACATCACGCTGCCGCCCGTTGCCGCGCCCGCTGCGGCTTATGTACCCTTTGTTCAAACCGGCAAACTGGTCTTCCTGAGCGGCCACCTGGCCAAGAAGGAGGGCAAAGTGTGGGTTGGCCAGCTGGGCAAGAACATCAGCACCGAAGAAGGCAAAGCCGCCGCCCGCGCTGCGGCCATTGATCTGATGGGAACCCTGCACGCCGCCGTGGGCGACCTGAACCGCATCAAACGAATCGTCAAGCTGATGTCGCTCATCAACTCCACCGGCGACTTCACCGAGCAACACCTGGTGACCAATGGCGCCAGCGAACTTTTCGGTGAAGTCTTTGGCGCCAAAGGTGCTCACGCCCGCAGCGCATTTGGCGTGGCCCAAATTCCATTGGGCGCTTGCGTGGAAATTGAATTGATTGCTGAAGTGGAATGAACCGGGTCAAGCTCTGAAGTGCTGGGGACAGAGCTGGCGCAGCGCATTAAACCCGGCCCGTCGAAGTCAAAATTTCTACAGCAAGCGGCGCACATCAATTCGCGCCACCCCAACGCAGGCAACTTTTGAATTCCCCCTGTCGGCGGACCAAGACGCTCGCAGAATCAGCTGGGTGATACGCTTTGCGTAGGTAAAAGAGGAGCCCGCGAAGCGGGCGGGGGACACGTAGCAAAGCGTATCACCCGGCTGATTCAACAATTCCCGCAAGTCCTGAAATGTTGGGGACAAAGCTGGCGGACCTCCAATATCTGACAGTGTGTTGGGGACAGAGCTGGTTCACTTCGTGTAACGGCGGTCTGTCCCGCAAGGTATCAGAAAGTCTCCCAATCCGCGTCTGCAGCCGCAGGGGTCGTCGTAGCCGGTTTCTTGACGGCTGCCAGGGCCAGCGGTTTGCGCGCTGGCGCAGCGGCTCGGGTATGGCCCAGCGTAGCGCTCGCTGGTTTCGCTTTGGGCAGTGGCGTTGGGCGCTTGTAGGTAGGCGCCTGCGCGCGCGCTGTCATGTCACGGGTCGGGCGCGGCTGCACGCTCACCACTTGGCCGCTGATCTTGAACACGGATACGGCCTGCGCCAATTGGTTGGCTTGATCTCGCAGGCTCTCGGCCGCGGCGGCACTTTCTTCAACCAGCGCGGCATTTTGCTGCGTCATTTGGTCTAGGTTGCCAATAGCCTGGTTGACGTGGGCAATGCCTGTGCTTTGCTCATTGGACGCTGCCGTGATCTCGCTGATGACGTCTGCCACCTTGCGCACCGACTGCACAATGTCGCTCATGGTGGCACCCGCGTCCGACACCAGTTTGGTACCAGAGGCCACCCTGTCGACCGAGGTGCCAATCAGCGTCTTGATTTCCTTGGCGGCTTCAGCACTGCGCTGCGCCAGACTTCGCACTTCACTGGCGACCACAGCAAAGCCGCGCCCTTGCTCACCCGCGCGCGCCGCCTCGACCGCGGCATTGAGCGCCAGAATATTGGTCTGAAATGCAATGCCATCAATCACGCCAATGATGTCGGCAATTTTTTTGCTGCTAACGTTGATCTCTTCCATGGTGAGCACGACCTGCTGGACCACCACGCCCCCTCGCTCTGCCACTGAGGATGCGGTGGCTGCCAAGGTGCTGGCCTGGCGTGCGTTGTCTGCACTTTGTTGCACCGTCGCGGTCAACTGGTCCATGCTGGACGCAGTAGATTGCAGGTTGCTTGAGGTTTGCTCGGTGCGCTGGGCCAGGTCGTTGTTTCCGCTGGCAATCTCGGCACTGGCTGTTGCAATGCTGTCGGTGCTCTGACGTACTTGGTGCACCATGCGCCCGAGCGACTCATTCATGACCGCCAGCGACTTCATCAGGTCGCCAAATTCGTCACCGCGCGAGGTATCGATCTGGATGCTGAGATCACCCTGGGCAATGCGGGCGGCCAACGCATTGGCGCCAAGCAGTGGCTGGCGTATGGAGCGAATCAGCCAGGCCGCACCACCGAGAATAGCGGCCACGAGCAAGGCCATCAAGCCACTGGCCACAGTAATTAGCACCTTGGCGCGCTGCGCGTAATGGATGCGGGTTTTTTCATAAGCCTGCTCTTGCATGAGCACAAAGTCACGCTGCGACTTCTGATAAACCGACATGGCTGGCTGATACTTCGTGTCAATCGTATTGGCGACCTCGGCCGGCATACCTTCGCCGCGCTGCTTCATGGCCATCGCCCGTGTCTCCAGCACAAGCTTGCGGTTATTGGCAATGGTCTGGAGCTGAGCGCGGTCGGTCGATGTGAGCTCCCCCGCTTCAATGCTCTTTTGAATCTCGCCAATTTGAGCCGAGGTGTTTGCTATTGCATCTTTCAAGCCGATTTCTACCGCAGGGTCACTGCTAAGCAACACCGCTTGGGAACGCGCCGCGTTGGTTTCGGTCAGAGCGACCCATTGGCTGGCGAGCTTGCTCTTCAGATTGAGTGCCTCCAAAATAAGCGCGCTTTCCACGCGATCACTGGCGGAACGTGAAGCGGTGTAGCCCACCACCACCCCCATGCCCAACACAATCAGGCCAACAGCGAGCCACAATTTGGCGGCCAGGCGCATGTTATTCAAATTCACAGCGTATCTCCAATAGTCATTTGTCGCAGCCATCTTACGATAGCAAGTTGTTTTTTGACCCCAGCCTGTCAGAGTCGTTCAATCGACTGACTTTGCACCGCCAGCAATTGCGCGGCAGTCACAGCCTGCGGCGCAATTTCAGCAAGTGGCACCAGCACAAAAGCGCGCTCACCCATGCGCGGGTGCGGCATGGTCAACGCCGCGCTGCTGATGTATCCATCGCCATAGGTCAACAGGTCCAGATCCAGGGTGCGCGGCGCGTTGTGAAAAGAGCGCTGGCGCCCGGCACCTTGCTCCAGCGCCTGCAGCTGCGCCAGCAATGCGGGTGCAGTCAACGTCGTTTGGAGCTCAACCACGGCATTGACATAATCCGGGCCGCTGGCGTCCACTGGCGCAGTTTGGTACAGGGATGAGCGCTTGATCAGGCTAACCCCTTCGATCAGCGCCAGGTCATTCATCGCCGTCAGGAGGGTTGCCTGCGGATCACCCAAATTGGCACCCAGCGCCACATAGGCGGTCACCGCAGGCCGCGCCGATGCATTCAAACGCCAGCGTCCGGTGCCTGTTCGCCACCCATTCTGGGGCCCGTGCTGCGACGGCGGCGACGGCGCTTCTTAGGGGCATCAGCGTCAGACAAGCTGGCAGCTTCATCTTGCGGCGCATCAGCAGCGGCCTGCGGGCGGGCGCGGTCATCATGGCCATCGGACGCCGAATCACGCAGCCCGGAGGGTGCAGATTGCGCCGATTGCGCCGCATCACGGGCAGTGGGCGCCTTGTGCACGCGCGGTGCACGCTGGCGCTGTTGCTGCTGCTCTTCACGCACTTGGTCCACCATGTCTTGGCGCAGGTTGTCATCGGCCAGGCTGAACTCCTGCCACCAGTCGGCCAGAACCTCCTCGATCTCGCCGGTTTCAGCACGCAGGCGCATAAAGTCAAAGGCCGCACGAAAACGCGGCTGCTCGGTCAAACCAAAAGGCGCGCTGCCCACGCGCTTCTCGAAGCGGGGTTGCATCATCCACATTTCGCGCATGTCGCCGCCCAATTTTCCACGGCCCGACACATCGCCAATATGGGCATTGAACACATCGTCAATCGCATCTTGCAGCGCTGGATGCGCATGCTGGCGCTCATTGATGCGTTTGGCCCAGCCGTCGCGCACATCGGACCACAACACGCAAGCCAGCAGGAAGCTCGCCACCACTGGCTTGCCTTCGTTCACGCGGCGGTCGGTGTCGCGCAAGGCGGCTTTGACGAAGGCATGATCTGCGCGCTGCACCACCACGTCAAGCAACGGATAAATGCCGCGCGCCATGCCCAGCGCCTTGAGCTGCTCGATCGAGGCCAGGGAATGGCCGGTTTGCAGCAGCTTGAGCATTTCATCAAACAAGCGGCTCTGCGGCACCTCGGCCAACAGCTCTTGCGACTTGATCAGCGGTGCGGCCGTTTTGGCCTCCAACTTGAAACCCAAGTTACTGAGCTTGGCGGCAAAACGCACAGCGCGGATGATGCGCACCGGGTCTTCGCGGTAGCGCGTGGCCGGCTCACCAATCATGCGGATCACCCGGTTCTTGGAATCCTTGATGCCATGGTGGTAGTCGACCACGATTTGCGTCTCGGGGTCGTAGTACATGGCGTTGATGGTGAAGTCGCGCCGCACCGCGTCTTCTTCTTGCGGGCCCCAGACGTTGTCGCGCAGCACACGGCCGGTGGAGTCGACCGCGTGCTTCATGCCGGCGAGCTCGCTTTTGCTGGTTTTCTCGTTGCCAGCCACCTGCTCGGCCGCCGCGTTGTCCATGTAGGCGCGGAAAGTGGAGACTTCAATCACCTCATGCTCGCGCCCGCGCCCATACACCACGTGCACGATGCGAAAACGCCGTCCGATGATGAAGGCACGCCGAAACAGGCCCTTGACCTGCTCAGGGGTGGCGTTGGTGGCCACGTCAAAGTCTTTGGGTGCCAGGCCGACCATCAGGTCGCGCACGGCGCCGCCGACGATATAGGCCTCGAAGCCGGCATGTTTAAGGGTACGCACCACGTTGAGCGCGCGCTCGTCAACCAGCTTCGGATCGATCCCGTGCAACGCGGGGCCGACTTCTTCGCGCTTGCCAAATTGGAGTTTTTTGCTTTTGGCCGGAGATTTTCCGAGCAAGCGATCAATAAATTTTTTAATCATAAGTCCCTACACACTAAAACAGATCAAGTATGCGCCATCCGCGCGCCTGGGCCAGGGCTCGCAAAGGCGCATCCGGGTTGGTGGCCACGGGGTGAATGACACGCTCCAGCAGGCTCAAATCGTTCATGGAGTCACTGTAAAAAGTCGTCTCCACATCAGACCAGTCCAATTGGCGGCTTGCCAGCCACTGCGTCACCCGCGTGATTTTGCCTTCGCGAAACGAAGGCACCCCCACTATTTCTCCTGTGATCCAGCCGCTGCCGCCCGGCGCCGTGTCAACCGCCAACTGCGTTGCAATCAACTCGTCAACGCCCAGCGCCTGCGCAATGGGGCGCGTCACAAAGTCATTGGTGGCCGTCACGATCAGCACCGCGTCGCCGGCCTGCTGGTGCTGGCGCAGCAGTGCCAAGGCCTGCTGCTTGATGGCAGGGCCAACCACAGCTTGCATGAATTGAACATGCGCCGCTTGCGCCTTGATCGCCCCCTGCTCACGCAGTGCGGCGGTGGCAAAGCGCACATACGCGCGAATATCAAGCGTGCCCGCCTGGTAATGGGCAAAGAATTCGTCGTTGCGTTGATTGAAATCGACCGGGTCGGTCCAGCCGAGGGTGCTGGTAAAGACACCCCAGGCATGGTCGGAGTCGATCGGCAGCAAGGTGTGGTCAAGGTCAAACAGGGTCAGCTTCATGGGGTGATTGTCAGTCAGGTGTTGTCCATCATCGTTTTGATCAGCGGAATCGTAATTGCCCGCTTCGTTTGCAGCGCATAGCCATCAATCAGCTCCAGCAGCTCCATCAGGTTGCCCAGGTCCCGGCTGAAACGCGTCAACATGAAGTCCATCACCTCGTCACTCAACACCACCCCGCGCGCATCCGCTGCCTGCCGTAAAACGGCGCGTCGCTCGGTCTCACCGAGCAATTGCAGCTGAAACACATGGCCCCAACCGAGCCGGGTGCGCAGGTCATCGCGCAACTTCAGCTCCGTGGGGGGCAGCTCCCCGGCCGCCACTACGGCGCGCTGCCAGGTTTGCGCATTGATGAACCAGTTGAACGCCGCCTGCTGCTGCACCGGATTGTAAAAATGCACCTCGTCCATCAGCACGGCGCGCCAGCGCTCGTCAAACTCGGGCGGCTGCTGCACACTGGCGTCAAGCCAGCCGACGCTGGCGCCCTGCTCCTGCAAGGCCGCCTGTACCGCTCTGAGCAAATGCGTCTTGCCGCTCCCACCCGGGCCAAAGAGGTAAGTCGGCACGGGTGATCGCAGCGAGGCGCTGGCGCCATCTCCGACCCAAATCTGCAGGTGTCGCAACGCCGCCTCATTGGGACCGGCAAAAAAACTGCTCAACGTGGGGCCAGTCGCCAGGCCAATATCCAGGGCAATTTGTTTCATGCAGTTTCGGCGGGCTCTCTCTGGTGCATCGGTGTAAAAGGCGTGTGGCGATTCTCAAGGACAAGCCCTTGAACGGAGTTCGGGTCAAGCCGCAGGCAACTTTCAGTGAGGGCCACCGGTTGGGCCGGCTCTGTCGCACTAAAATCTGGCCAAATTCTATCGGGCTCCCGGCTCGCGCCTTTTTCCACCCCAAGACATGCTGGCACGCGCCCTGCCTGCGCATTTTTCAAGGCATCTTTCATGACCCAAAAAAACGTTTCCTCTGCTTCCCCCCTTTCCTACAAAGACGCGGGTGTTGACATCGACGCCGGGGACGCCCTCATTGAGCGCATCAAACCCCTGGCCAAAAAGACCATGCGTGAAGGCGTTTTGGCCGGTATTGGCGGCTTTGGCGCGCTGTTTGAAGTACCCAAGCGCTACAAAAAACCGGTGCTGGTGAGCGGGACCGACGGTGTCGGCACCAAGCTCAAGCTGGCGTTTGAGTGGAATATGCACGACACCGTTGGTATTGACCTGGTCGCGATGAGCGTCAATGACGTACTGGTGCAGGGGGCAGAGCCGCTGTTTTTTCTGGACTACTTTGCCTGCGGCAAGCTCGATGTGGACACGGCCGCCGCCGTGGTCGGGGGCGTTGCCAAGGGCTGTGAGCTCTCCGGCTGTGCCTTGATTGGCGGTGAAACCGCCGAAATGCCCGGCATGTACCCGGCGGGCGAGTACGACTTGGCGGGTTTTTGCGTGGGCGCCGTCGAAAAGTCCAAAATTTTGACCGGCGCTGATATCGAGCCCGGCGATGTGGTGCTGGGTTTAGCATCCAGCGGCGTGCACTCCAACGGCTTCAGCCTGGTGCGCAAGTGCATTGAACGCGCGGGTGCCAATGCCCCGGCCACGCTGGACGGCAAGCCGTTCAAGCAAGCGCTGATGGAACCCACACGCCTGTACGTCAAGAATGTACTGGCCGCGTTGACGGCTCACCCGGTCAAGGCGCTGGCCCATATCACCGGGGGCGGTTTGCTGGAGAATATTCCCCGCGTGCTGCCAGAGGGCACCGCGGCGCATTTGACGAAGGGCAGCTGGCCGCAAACCGAGTTGTTTGCCTGGCTGCAAGCCACAGCAGGCATTGACGACTTCGAGATGAATCGCACCTTCAATAACGGTATTGGCATGGTCGTGGTGATTGAGGCGGCGCAAGCTGGCGCCTGCGCGGCCACGTTGCGCGCGGCGGGTGAGACGGTCTATGCCATAGGTGTGATCGCCGAGCGTGGTGACGGCGCTGCGGTGCTGGTGCGCTGAATAGATAAAATTTGATAGCTACTCACCCATAATTCATAAGGGCTAGCGCTTATTTTTATCTAAAAAATACCATGAATCAACGCACCGCCACGCTCAGGCGAATCCCCAAGAGTATTTGGGCGCTGGGCTTTGTCAGCTTGCTGATGGATGTTTCGAGCGAACTGATTCACAGCCTGTTGCCTGTCTTCATGGTCACCAGCTTGGGGCTCAGCATGCTGGTGGTCGGGCTGATCGAAGGCGCGGCCGAGGCAACTGCGCTGATCGTCAAGGTATTCTCCGGCGCTTTGAGCGACTACTGGGGCAAGCGCAAGCCACTGGCGGTGCTGGGCTACGGACTGGGGGCTCTTTCCAAACCCCTTTTTGCGCTCGCCACCTCCAGCGGCTGGATCATCACCGCCCGTTTGGCGGACCGCATCGGCAAAGGCATTCGGGGTGCGCCGCGTGACGCGCTGGTGGCCGACATTGCGCCCCCCGAGCTGCGCGGTGCCGCCTTTGGTTTGCGCCAGTCGCTTGACACTGTGGGCGCGTTCTTGGGGCCCACGTTGGCGGTCGTTTTCATGCTGCTGTGGAACGATGACTTTCGCGCCGTGTTCTGGGTGGCAACCGTGCCCGCCTTCCTGTGCGTGGCACTGCTGGTGTGGGGCGTCAAGGAGCCTGATCGGCCCCTTCAGCCTAAGCGCCTCAACCCGATCAGCCGCGCCAACCTGGCCCGCTTGAGCCCCGCCTACTGGTGGGTGGTGGGCGTGGGTGCGGTGTTCACGCTGGCGCGTTTCAGCGAGGCTTTTTTGGTGCTGCGTGCGCAGGAAGGTGGTTTGGCGCTGGCCTGGACGCCGCTGGTGCTGATCGGCATGAACATCGTCTATGCAGGTTGCGCCTACCCCTTTGGCAAGCTGGCCGACAAGATAAGCCACACCTCGCTGCTGGGCTGGGGCCTCGTGCTGTTGATCAGCGCTGACTTGCTGCTGGCTTATAGCAACAGCGGCGTTGTGTTCTGGGCGGGCGTGGCGTTGTGGGGCCTGCACATGGCCATGACGCAAGGCCTGCTGGCGGCCATGGTGGCCGACACGGCGCCGCCTGACCTGCGCGGCACCGGCTACGGCTTTTTCAACTTGCTCAGCGGCGTGGCAATGCTGATCGCCAGTGGGCTGGCGGGCTGGCTGTGGCAAAGTTGGGGCGCATCAACTACCTTCATGGCTGGCATCGGTTTTGCGGCGCTGGCGCTGCTGTTGCTGGTGCTGCGGCCGAAGGATTTGGCGCGTTAAGGTGTTGCTCTGCGGCAGGCCAAGATCAAGGTGGGCCCCGAAGTACGGCTCTGCTGATACACCCGACGCATCAGCTGATGGCGCGCCGCAACTCGACGACTCGCCGAGCAATGGCGGGCATGTCGGCACCTTGTTCGGCGTTGCCCAGGTAGGTCTCCAGGTCTTCCAGGGCGCGTCCGGTGTGGCCCAGTTCGGCATGGGCCAGGCCGCGATCCCGGTATTCGTCCCAAGCTTGCGGTAACAGAACAACGAGCCGGTCTTGCACTGCAACCAGGCGCAGCCAGTCCTCCTGGCTGGTATGGATCTCTTTCAGGTTATGCAGCATACGGGCGATGATGTCGCGCGGCGGGCTGACCTGCAGGTACAAGCCCAGCGGCACTTCAAATTCATCCATCAGGCCGTTGCGCCGCCGGTAGGGCTCCAGCCGTTCAGCCAACGCCTCGCGCGTCAGTGATTGGCCGTCCAGCGGGTCCATTACGACCTGGCCTTCGGGCAAATTCACCTTGACCATGAAATGACCGGGAAATCCGACGCCGCGCGCGGCCAGTCCCAGACCTTGCGCCAATTCCAACCAGAGCACCGCCAGCGAGATCGGAATGCCACGGCGGGTGTGCAGAATCACATTGACAAAGCTGTTGTCAGGGTCGTAGTAGTGATTGACGTTGCCGGCAAATCCCAAATCACGGTAAAAGAACTGGTGCAAGGCGCGCAGCTTCTGCAAGGGGCCCGCATCGCGCGCAATGCGTTGTTTCAGTCGTGCCAGCAGTTGGTCAACCTCGCCCAGCACTTGTTGCACGTCGAGTTCCGGGTATTCGTCTTGGGCCAGGCAGGCCGCCGCCTCCAGCAGCGCAAAGTCGGTATCGCTGTGCACCAGCGATGCAAAGTACTCCAGCGGCGTAGGCACAGCGAGCGATAAAGTCATGCAGAGCTCCTCGGTCAAAGCAAGGTTACAAGCCTGGATTCGCTGCCACCACCGGCAGGTGCACGACGCGCTGCGGATAGGGAATCTCGATCTTGTTTTCACGCAATGCCTTAAGTATGTCCAGATTGACCAAGGACTTCAAGTTGTCACTGCCGTTCTCTGGGTCTGCAATCCAGAAGCCAAGCTTGAATTCCAGTCCATCAGCGCCAAAGGCCGCGAGGTTCACGGAAGGGACCGGTTCACGCAGCACCCGGGCCTGGTTCAGGGCCGCCTGCTTGAGCAAGTGCATCACCTGCTCCACATCGCTGTCATAGCCGACCGACACCACGGTGTTGAGCCAGACTCGCGAATCTGCCAGCGACAGGTTTTCGACCCGGGTGGTAATCAACAGCTCGTTAGGCACAATCGATTCGCGCCCAACGAGTGAGCGAATGACGGTGTAACGGGCATTGATTTGCATCACGACACCCTCAAAATTATCCACGCGCACGTTGTCACCAATGCGCATGCTGCGTTCGGCCAAAATGACAAAGCCACTGACATAGTTCGCTGCCAGCTTCTGCAGGCCAAAACCCACGCCCACGCCAATGGCACCGCCCAACACCGACAGCGCGGTCAAGTCAATACCCACCGCGGACAGCGCCACCAACAGGCCGACAAACATCAACAAGGCGCGCGTGGCGTTGCTCGCTGCCATGCGCAGCGACAACTCGCCGCCCTTGGCCGAGCGCAGCAAGCGGGTCTCGATGGCCGCTGAAATCCACAGGGCCAAGATCAGTACGGCCCCCGCGGTCAGGCCGCCCTCGATCAGGGTGCGTACTGACATCCTGGACTCTCCCATTTTCCAGGTGATCTGGTCGAGTTGCTCCAGCACCAGCGGGAGCAGGCCACTGACCCACATCACCATGGCCAGCCATGCCACCCAGGAAATGCTGCGCTCGAGCAGACGCACCAGCGGCGTGTCGCTGAAGGCCGCCTGCAGCACTTTGACCCCCAGCCGGATGACCACCAGGGAGATCAACACCGGCAGCGCAATTCTGAAAACCGCCATGGGCACCCGACCCACCATCAGCGCGTGCGCCGCGTAAGCCAGGCAAAGCAGCAGCAAAGGGAACAACACCCCGTCGACCAGGCGCCTTCCAAACAAGATTGAATTGACGTGATTTGTCCCGAGTGCCCGGCGCGCCAGCCAAGTCAGAGACCAGGCCAGCACAGCACTGGCCGCCAGCGCGCCGAGTTCCAGCAGTGCGCCGGTTTGGGTCAGCGCCGCGAACCAGGCATTCAGGTCGGCGATGCCGGGATCAGACATCGGCCAGCACTCGAATATGTCCCTCCACGCTGCGCGCCAGTGCGCTCAAAGAATAGCCCCCTTCCAGACAGGAGACGATGCGCCCCTTGCCGTGGCGCCGGGCAACGTCCATGAGACGATGCGTGATCCAGACAAAATCTTGCTCGACCAGGCCGAGCTGGCCCATATCGTCTTCCCGGTGCGAATCGAAACCGGCGCTGATGAAGATCATTTCCGGCCGAAACGCCTCCAGCCGAGGCATCCAGGTGCTTTCGATCAGCTCCCTGATCTCCATGCCCTTGGTATAGGCTGGCACCGGCAGATTCACCAGATTGGCTGCACTGGAGTGGACGTGATCCAGAGGATAAAACGGATATTGGTAAAAGCTGACCATCAAAATACGCTTGTCGCCCGCCACGATGTCCTCGGTGCCGTTGCCGTGGTGCACATCAAAATCGACAATGGCGACGCGCTTCAGGCCGTGGCGCTCCAGGGCGTACTTGGCGGCAATGGCGACGTTGTTGAAGAAGCAGAAACCCATGGCCTGGTCGCGGCAGGCATGGTGCCCGGGCGGACGAACGGCACAAAAGGCGTTTTCAAGTTCACCCGCAATCACCGCATCGGTGGCCGCCAGCGCGGCACCGGCAGCGCGCAGCGCGGCGTCCCAGGTACTGACGTTGATGGAGGTATCAGGATCGACCTGGGCATAGGGCGGGCCACCGGCCAAAATATCTTCTTTTAAAACATCGCTCAGCCCGCGCAGGGCCGTGACGTGGAGGCGGCTGTGC
>VMTC01000115.1 GCA_013791765.1 Rhodoferax sp. | reverse complement strand
TGTTAAACCCTGCCCGGCGACTGGGCCATGCGCATGCGGTTTTGGGGTGAAAACACACGCGAAATTGACGCTGCGGTATGCAAGCGCTTGCCGACGCGCGCCTTTCACCCCAAAGCCCGGTCGCATAGCCCAATCACCGTGCCTGACGCCCTCGAAGTCAGAATTTCTGCAGCAAGCGGCGCACATCCATTCGCGCCACCCCAACGCAGGCATTTTTTGAATTTCCCCTGCCAGCGGACCCAATCGCTTGCAGAATCAGTTGGGTGATGCGCTTTGCGTAGGTAAAGGAGGAGAACGCGCAGCGGGCGGGGGACACGTAGCAAAGCGCATCGCCCGGCTGATTCACCCACCACCGTGATATCAGCCCCGATTCAATGGACGCACCTGAGTGCTTCGGAAATGAACCATTGAGCTGAAGCCCTCTCACTTATCCGCAAAGTTCTGGAGCACATCGGAGTCGACCCCGAGGCCCTACGCATCGCCACGGCACGCGGGCCACCGCTGTGGAAAGGTGAGTGTCTGCAGGCGTTGGGGCAGGACTGTGTCTTTGGACAGCCTTTTCTGTCCATTGTGGCGGTGATAGCGCAAATTCCCGGCAAATCCGACTGGCGACTGTGGCTAGACGTGCTCTGTGAGGCCCGATTTGGGTGCGATACTTAAACGTATGCGGTTGAACCGAGATTTTCAGCCTCTAGAAGCCAAGAACGCCCAATGAACACACCCAAACACGCTCGACCCACGCACCGCCATCAGACGGATCCAAATGGCGTGGGTAAGGCCGCGTGAAGACACTGCTGCTGAGATTTTGGGATCGTCTGCGTTCCAGTTTCTGGTTCGTGCCGACGGCCATGGCCTTTGGGGCCTTGGCACTCGCATTTTTCACAGTCGCGCTAGACGAAGCCGTCACTGACGACAGGCTGCTCGCCCTGAGCTGGATCTATGGTGGGGGTGCCGAGGGTGCAAGCGTGCTGCTGGGCACCGTGGCCGGGTCGATGATCGCCATCGCCGGGACCGTGTTCTCGATGACGCTGGTGGCGCTGTCGCTTGCCTCGTCTCAATTGGGCCCGCGCTTGCTGCGCAACTTCATGCGCGACACCGCCAACCAGGTGGTGCTGGGCACCTTCGTGGCCACGTTCCTGTACTGCCTGCTGGTGCTGCGCTCCATCCGGCGCGCCGACGAGATCGCCTTCGTGCCTCATATATCCGTCAGCATTGGCGTGCTGCTGGCCATGGCCAGCATTGGGGTGCTGATTTACTTCATCCACCACGTATCGGTCTCGATCCAGGCAGACGAGGTCGTGGCACGGGTCAGCGAAGAGCTGTATGACGGGATCGAAAGGCTGTTTCCCAGCCACATGGGCAAGCCGGGATCCGAAGCCTTGAAGACCTCTGGTGAGGCTGAGCTGCCAGCGGCGTTTGCGCGCGAGGCCCGCCCCGTGGGCGCAGCCGAAGACGGCTACCTGCAACTGATCGACGCCGACGCCCTGATGGCGTTGGCCAGTCAGGACGATCTGGTGCTGCGCCTGGAGCGGTGGCCCGGACACTACCTCGTCAAAGGCCAGGCGATGGCGATGGTCTGGCCCGGCGATCGCGTCACTGAAACCCTGGTGGACCAGATCAACGACGCCTTTGTGTTCGGCAACCAGCGCACTGCTTTCCAGGATGTCGAGTTCCCCTTTCTCCAGTTGGTCGAGATTGCCGTGCGGGCGCTGTCCCCGGGCATCAACGATCCGTTCACGGCGGTCGCTTGCGTGGATCGACTGGGGTCGGCCCTGTGCCGCCTGGCCCGAAGCAGCATGCCGTCACCCCTGCGCCTGGACTGCCACGATCGGCTGCGGCTGGTGGCGCCGGGACCCACCTTTGCCGGGATCGTGGACACGGCCTTCAACCAGATCAGGCAAAGCGCCCGGTCAAACCCGGTGGTGGCGATCCGCATGCTCGATGCCATCACCCAGATCGCCGGCCACGTGCAAAACGCGCAGGACGCGGCCTGCCTGCGGCGCCACGCCAACATGATCGTCAGAGGGGCGCAAGAAGCCGTGCCGGAGGCGGGCGATCTGCTCGACATCGAGGCGCGATTCATGGTGGCAACACAGGCGGTGGAAAGGAACGGTTGAAGGCCCGCCGCCTCGGTGCAGCCGTGACGATGAACGCGCAGGGCGAGCCACGCAACTCAAAATTTGGCGCCCAGCAGGGCGGTGCCGGGCGGCTCAGGCTGTTGCCGCTTAGCGCTGCATGGCCTGGCGGCTCAGGTAGCTCAGGCTATCAACTAGCGCGACCAATACCATCATGGCAATCAGCACCGAGCTGGTTTCCATCATCTGGAACAGGCTCATGTGAAAAGCCAGCATCTGGCCCAGCCCGCCAGCGCCTACCACGCCCAGCACGGCAGCAGCCCGGATGTTGTTTTCCCAGCGGTACAGGGTGTAGCTCATGAGTTGCGGCAGGGCTTGCGGCAACTCGGCATACCAAAATACGCCGCTGCGGCCCACGCCACGCACCCGCAGCGCTTCGGCCGGACCTTGCGGTTGGTTCTCAAAGCTTTCGGCAAACAGCCGACCCAGCACGCCGGTGGTGTGCAGCGCCAGGGCCAGCGTGCCAGCCAGTGGCCCCAGCCCGGCCGAAATCAGCAGCAAGGCGGCCCACACCAGTTCAGGAATGCTGCGCAGCGCGTTAAGCAGCAGTCGGGTGGGCCCAAGCCAGCGCGCCGGGTCGCCCGCGTGGGTTTTGGCAGCAGGCAGCGCCAAGGCCAGCCCCGCCACGGCAGCCAGCAAGGTGCCCAGCGCCGACATGGCCAAGGTCTCTAGCGTGGCCCAGCCCAGCTTGACCAAAAATGCACTGCTGGTTTGCGGCACCAGCAGTTCGGCCAGAAAGCGGCCCATGCTGCGCAAGGCATCGCCCGACAAAAATTGGCCCCACTGCAAATCCAGCGACCAAAAACTGGCCACCACCAAGGCCAGCAAGGCCACACCGAACCAGCAGGCCTGGCAGCGCGCGTTCCACAGCGGCGGGGGCAGTTGCACTTGGCTCACGGGCGACGCCAGAGCCGTAGCCTGGCTGGGGCGCAGGTTGGGCTTGGGTGAGCTCATGCCAGGGCTTTTCTCAGCAGGGCGCTCACCCTGTCCGCCAGCCAGACCAACGCCATGAACACCAGCAGCATGGTGGCCACCTCGCTGCCGTTGAACATTTTCATGGACGCATCCATTTGCTGACCCAAGCCCCCTGCGCCTACAAAGCCCAGCACGGCCGATGAGCGAATGGCGCACTCCCAGCGGTACACGGTGTAGCTGGTTAGCTCGCCCGCACTTTGCGGCAGCAGTCCGTAAAAGAAGGCCTGCAAGCGGCCCGCGCCATTGCGCAACAGGCTTTGGGTGGGCTGGGCGTCGCTTGATTCCAGAATTTCGGCGTACACCTTGCCCAGCATGCCAGAGTAGGTGAGTGCAATGGCCAGCACGCCTGACGTGGGGCCCAGCCCCACCACCCGCACAAACACCAGGGCCCAGATGAGTTCGGGCACGCTCCTGAGCACAATCATCAGCCAGCGCACGGCTTGGCGTAGCACCATGGGCAACAGGTTCATGCGCCCGGCCAGTGCCGATACCGAAAGGGTGCGCACTGCCAGCAGCGCCATTGGCATGGCAAAAAGCAGCGCTAGCGTGATGCCGGCGGTGGCAATGGCCACGGTGCGCCAGGTCTCGCGCGCCACCATGGTCAAAAAGTCTGGGTCCAGCTTGGGCGGCACAAAGTCCCCCAAAAAGCGCAGCGTGGGCTTGAGGCTTTCTTCGCTGAAAAGTGTCCAGGGCTTGAACTCTGCCAGCACCACCATCGGCCACAGAATGACCAGTGCCGCCAGCACGCCAAAGACGCGCCCCAGCCAAGCCGGATCGCGCTGCGCGGGCGGGTTCATCGGCACTGCATGGCCACCGGTGGTGTGGCTGCAAGCGACAAATCCACCACCGGGGCCGGGCCGGTCAGCTCATCGAGGTGGCTGGCGTACAGCTCGCGCAGGCGCTCAGGGCTAACCTGATGGGCCGGCAGGTCAAACGCCAGTTCGCCATCGCGCAAGCCCACAATGCGTTCAAAGTGCTGCAATGCCATGTCCACATGGTGCAGCGTGGCCACCAGGGTGGCACCACGGGCGCGCGCCACGCGGGTGAGCGTGGTGAGCGCCTGGCGCGCCCGCTCGGGGTCTAGCGCCGACAGCGGCTCGTCCACCAGCAGCAGTTGGGCATTGGACGCCACCAGCCGCGCCAGCCCCACGCGCTGGCGCTCGCCGCCTGAGAGCCGGTCAACCCGCTCAAACAATTTTTCAGCCAGGTCAAACTGCGCCAGTGCCGAGGCAGCCAGCGCTATGTCCTGCGGGTAAAACAGGCTACGCAAGCTGGCCCACAAACCCATCTCCGGCAACCGCCCGGCCAGCACCGAGGTGACCACGCGCTGCCTTGGTGGCAGCGGAGGTACCTGCGGCGCCAAAAACAGGCTGCCGCGCAAGCGCTGCAGCGCGGCCGTGCGCATCTGCCACGGCGCCTGCTCGCCCAGTTGCAAGCGGCCCTGCGATGGCTTGAGCGCACAGGCGATGAGCTGCAACAGCGTGGTCTTGCCCGCGCCCGACGGTCCAATCACCGCCACTTGCTCGCCCGATGCCAGCGCCAGACTCAACTTTTTCAGCGCCGGTGGCGCGCCTGAGGTGGCCGCAGGGTGGCTGACTGAGCAAGCCTCCAATACCAATTTCATATAAGAAATAGGCCTCTAGCCCTTATATATACTGCGCTGGTAGCTATCAATACAGGATCAATAGCAGACGCCATCAAGCGCATTACTTCAGCAGCCCTGCGCTGCGGGCAGCGGCTTCAATGCCTTTGTAGTTCTCGGCCTTGGTCGGTATGAAGCGCGTGGCGCGTTGCAGCGCCAGCAGCTCTTTGCCTTCCGGCGTGGCGGGGCTCAGCTCCAGGAAGGCGCGGCTGACCTTGTCTTTCAGAGCGGCGGGCATGTCGGCATGCACCGTCCAGTTGTAGTCAAAGTAGGCGGGCGTGGTGTAGAACACGCGCACTATGTGGGTGTCGACCTTTTTGTCGGCCACAAACTTGTCCCACACCGAAATGTTCAAAGCGCCAGCGTCGACTTTGCCAGCGGAGACAGCGGCAATGGTGGCGTCGTGTGCGCCGGAGAAGGCCACGCGCTTGAGGTCTTTGTCCGGGTCAATCTTGGCGCCGAGCATGAAGCTGCGCGGCATCAGGTGGCCCGAGGTGCTGGAGGCCGAGCCAAAGCTCAGGGTCTTGCCCTTCAGGTCGGCCAGGCTGTTGATGGACGGCTCCGAGGTGATGAATACCGACTTGAACTTTTCATCTTCTTCGCGCTGCACCAGCGGCACAGCCTTGCCGCCCGAGCGCACGTTGGCCTGCACAAAGGTAAATCCTCCAAACCAGGCCATGTCAACTTGCTTGTTGGCCAGGGCTTCGACCGCCGCGGCGTAGTCGGACACGGGGGTGTATTGCACCTTCATGCCCAGCTTTTGTTCCAGGTACTTCACCAGCGGTGCGGCTTTGCGCGCCAATTCAGTGGGCGATTCATCAGGGATGGCGGTGATTTTAAAAACCTGCTCAGCATAAACCTGGCTGGCCAAACCCATGGCGGCACACAGGGCGAGCGTTTTGAGGGTAGTCCGACGTGAAGAGTGGGGCATAAAAAATTCTTTCGAGGTTGATAAACGGCAGGCGCATGTCAATGTGCACCTGAAACCGGGCCTGAATGGTAAGTTGAAATCAGGTCCGCTGACGTCGGGCGCTACGATGCCACTCTTGCCGCAACTGGAAATCAATATGAAGATGCCCCATTTCCTGCAGATTTACCAGGACAACACCGATGTCATCCGGCAAGAACTGCTGCACGGGTTGAGCCACGACCCCCGCCCTGGTGGCGCCATGACATCGCCCAAATTTTTGTATGACGCCCTGGGCTCGCGCCTGTTTGAGGCCATTACCGAACTGCCCGAGTACTACCCCACACGCACCGAGGCGGCCATTTTTGCGGAGCACGGCGCGGCCATGGCCCAGCGTATAGCGCCGGGTGCCACGCTGATTGACCTGGGCGCCGGCAATTGCGCCAAGGCCGCCCGCCTGTTTGGACTGCTGGCACCGCAGCGCTATGTGGCTGTGGACATTTCGGTAGACTTTTTGCGCGACGCGTTGGCCAGCCTGCAGCGCCAGTACCCCGCGCTCGACATGCTCGGGCTGGGTCTGGACTTTTCCAGCGGTCTGGCGCTGCCCATCGAGGCCGGTGACCCAACGCAAGCGCCTCGGGTGTTGTTTTACCCAGGGTCAAGTATTGGCAATTTTTCGCCACCGCAAGCGCTGTCGTTTTTGCGCGGCGTGCATGCTGCGTGCGGCCCCTTGCCCGGAAGTGGCTTGCTCATTGGGGTTGACCTGGTCAAAGACAGCGCCGAACTCGAAGCCGCTTACGACGACCCCCTGGGCGTGACTGCCGCCTTCAACCGCAACCTGCTGCTGCACATCAACCGCCTCACCGGCACCAACTTCGCGCTGGCGCACTGGCAGCATGTAGGCCGGTTTGACGCGGCGCTGTCGCGCATTGAGATGCACCTGCAGGCCACCCAGGATGTGACCGTAAGTTGGCCCGGCGGGCAGCGCAGCTTTGCTGCGGGCGAACGCATTCACACCGAAAATTCGTATAAGTGGACGCAAGCCGGGTTTGAGCAACTACTCAGGCAAGCCGGCTTTGGCCAGGCGACGGGTTGGACCGACTCCGCCCAACGGTTTGCCGTGTACTGGGCCAGTGCCTGACAGCTCAGGGATGCGGAAATTGCCAATGTACCGTTTATGGCGAGCGCTGGAGGGATGCAGTGCTAGGCGCAAAGCGTGCCGTTTAGCTCTGCTAAACAAGCGATTTGCAACGACGCAATGCGCCCGCCAGTGCCGCCAGAAATGGGATATTTGGCATTTCTGCATCCCTCACAACATCGCCCAGTGGCCCCGGTTGTCAGTGGGCGGCCTACCGAACCGAGCGAAAGCCCGAAAAAATATCCTGTCGCCCTGGCGTGAAAAAGTTGCGGTAGCGTCCATGCACCATATGGCCAGAGGTGGCTGCACAGGCACCGCGCAACACCTGGTGTGTGCCAAACCAGGGCGCCGAATAGTCGACATACGGGTGCGCCACAAAGCCGGGATAAGCTTGGAGGCGGCTGGCTGTCCACTCCCACACCTCGCCCCACTCAAATCCATCTTGTGTGGCCGCTGCGCATTCCCACTGCGCCTCGGTCGGCAAGCGCCGGCCCGCCCAGTCACACCAGGCCTGGGCATCTGCACAGCTTAGGTGCACCGCTGCGGCTTGCAGGTCCAGCACCTTCCAGTGCCCAAACTCGCACTGCTGCCATTGCCCCTGCTGCTGGCGGATATGCGTTGGCAGCGCATGGCCAGTCGCCTCCACAAAAGGCAAATACCGCGCCCAAGTGACCGCCGCGGCGTCGATGTGAAAAGCGGCCAGCGCCACAGGATGACCCACCCACTCATTGTCAAAAGCAAAGCCCGCTGCACCGTCCGATGCAACGTCAGACTCGCTCGAGCTCTGCGCACTGCCAGACCCCAGCCACCAGCGCTGCGCTGGCACCGCCAGCTCGGTAGGGCCTGCAGTGCGTTCAGGGCAAGCTGTGGGCGCCATGCCCGCGCGCCAGGCCAACGCCGGTGGCAGCGACAAGCCCAGCGCCTGGGCCATGTAAACCGAGGCCTCGTTGTGCATGTCCTCGTGCAGCAGCACCAGCCGCCAAAAATACAGCGCGTCGTCCTCGTGCGGCAGCTCGCGCAGCAAGGCCAGCGCGTCTTGTTGCACCGCCGCCAGGTACTGCCGGGTGGCTTGCAGGTCGGGCAGTGGCAACTGCCAGCGCCTCGCGTGTGCCACCTGACTGGAGTTATAAAGCGCGTCAGCCTGTGCCAGGCGCGAGGGCAGGCGCGGGCTTTGGGGGTCGCTGCGCGGGCCCAGCGCACGCTGCGGATTGCGCCCCACCCACCAATCCTGAAACCAGGCCACATGACCCCACTCCCACAGAGGTGGGTTAAGGGTGGGGATATCGGGCACCTTGAGCGAGGGCAGGGCCGCAGCCCAAGCGTCCATCAGCCCCAACGTGCGGGCGCGAGTGACCTGCAAACATTGGGCCAAATCCGAGGCAGAGCCGGTGCGGGCCATTGTGCTGGCATCTGTGTCAGTGTGGCAAATCAAGCTATAACCCCCCGATGAAGAAACTCAACGTTGTGATTGTGAGCCCAGCGCTGGCCGACGCCAACAACGGCAACTGGCAGACCGCCCGGCGTTGGCAGAGGCTGCTTGTCAAGCACAAGGCGCACAGCGTTCGTATCGTGCGCCACTGGCCCGATGGGCCGCTGGCAGCGCAGGACGACGTCATGCTGGCCCTGCATGCACGGCGCTCAGCTGCCTCCCTCAATGCCTGGGCCCAAGCGCGTGGCCCCCAGGGCTTGGCCGTGGTGTTGACCGGCACCGACCTCTATCAGGACCTGAATCAAGACCTCCATAACGACCGCAATCACGAGGACACCGTGGTGCGCCAGTCACTGGCCTTGGCGCCGCGCTTGGTGGTGTTGCAAGACCAGGCACCCCACATGCTGCCCGCTGACTGCCGGGGCAAAGCGCAAGTCATTTTGCCATCGGTGCCCACGCGCCAGAGCCTGCCCAAAACCACCCGCCATTTGCGCGCCGTGATGGTCGGGCACCTGCGGGCCGAGAAAGACCCGCTCACGCTGATGGCGGCTGCCCAAGCGCTGGCCGACGCACCTGACATTTTCATTGACCACATTGGTGCCGCGCTGGACCCTGCCCTGGGCCAAGCGGCACAAGCCACGGCCACGCAATGCCCCGGCTACCGCTGGCTGGGCGCGCTACCCCATGAAATCACCCTGCGCCGCATTCAACGCGCGCACGTGCTGGTGCATCCCAGCCGCCTGGAGGGCGGTGCCCATGTGGTGATGGAGGCGGTGCGCTGTGGCACGCCCGTGCTGGCCTCGCGCATTGACGGCAACGTCGGCATGTTGGGCGCCGATTACCAGGGTTACTTTGACGTGGGCGACGCCCTCGGTCTGGCCGCCCTGCTGCGCCAGTGCCGCGCCGACCTCATCAAACCCCTGCCCGACAATGGCAGTTTGCTGCAACGTTTGCAGCGCCAGTGCGCCCAACGCGCGCCCCTGTTTTCTGCGGACCGCGAACAGGCGGCGTTGCTGGCACTGGTGGACTCACTTTGGACCCCCTTGAATGCAAGCATCTGAACAACCGGTTCTGCGTGACATCGTTTTGATTGGCGGCGGCCACAGCCACGTGGGCGTGCTCAAGCGCTTTGGCATGCAGAGCGTGCCCGGCGTGCGCCTGACGCTGATTTGCACCGATGTGCACACGCCCTACTCCGGCATGCTGCCGGGCTACATTGCTGGCCACTACGACTACGACCAGGTGCACATTGACCTGGCACGCCTGGCCGGCTTTGCCGGGGCCCGGCTGTACTGCGATGAGGTCGTGGGCATTGACCGCGCAGCGGGCAAGGTGCTGTGCCGCAACCGCCCGCCAGTGCCCTATGACCTGGTGTCCATCAACATTGGCTCCACCCCGCAAGTCCAAGCGGTGTTGGGCGCGGCTGAGTTTGCGGTGCCGGTCAAGCCGATTCACCAGTTCAACCAGCGTTGGTTAAGTTTGCTCGATCGCGTGCGCCAGCACGTCGGCCCCACCACCATTGCCGTGGTGGGCGGAGGTGCCGGGGGCGTGGAGCTGACCCTGGCCATGCAGCACCGGCTGCGCCAGGAGTTGCAAACGCTGGGCCGCGACCCCAATGAGTTGGCCTTTCACCTGTTCAACAAGGGGCCTGATGTATTGCCCACCCACAACCCGCGGGTGCGCGGGCACTTTGAACAGGTGCTTAGCGCACGCGGCGTTGTGGTGCACCACAACGCCGAAGTGCAAGAGGTCATGGCCGGGCGACTGCGCACCGCCAACGGCAAGGTGCTGGCCGCTGACGAGGTGGTCTGGGTCACCCAGGCCGCTGGCCCGGCGTGGTTGCGCGGCACCGGGCTGGCGCTGGACGCGGGCGGTTTCATCCAGGTCAATGAACAACTGCAAACCGTGACCGACCCGAAGATTTTTGCAGCGGGCGACATTGCGTCCATCGTCGGACGGCCCTTGGAAAAAGCCGGCGTGTTTGCGGTGCGCATGGGCCCACCCCTGGCGGACAACCTGCGCCGCAGCGTGCTGGGGCAGCCGCTCAAGGCGTTTCGACCGCAGCGCCGCTGGCTGGCGCTCATCAGCACCGGGAATAAGCATGCGGTGGCGTCGCGCGGTGCGCTGGGGTTTTGGGGTGATTGGGTTTGGCGCTGGAAAGACAGCATTGACCAGCGCTTCATGCGCAACTTCAGCGACTTCCCGGCCATGGACGCACCCCGCGCCGCTGGACCGGCTGTGTCACTGCCGCTCTCAATTGAAGAATCACAACAAGCCATTTCGGCCATTGCCATGCGCTGCGGCGGCTGCGGTGCCAAGGTCGGTGCCACAGTGCTGTCGCGCGCCCTCGGTGCCTTGACGCCCGTGGCGCGTGACGACGTGCTGATTGGCCTGCACGCGCCCGATGACGCCGCGGTGGTGCGCGTGCCGCCGGGCATGGCCATGGTGCACTCGGTTGACTTTTTTCGCGCCTTCGTTGATGACCCCTACATTTTTGGCAAAGTGGCGGCCAACCACGCCCTGGGCGATATTTTTGCCATGGGCGCCGAAGCCCAGTCGGCCACCGCCATTGCCACCGTGCCGCCGGGGCTGGAAGCCAAGGTGGAAGACCTGCTGTTTCAGATGATGACCGGCGCCATCGAGGTGCTCAACGAGGCCAACTGCGCCTTGGTGGGGGGGCACACCGGCGAGGGGCGTGAACTGGCGCTGGGTTTTGCCATCAATGGCTTGATCGACGAGTCCATGGCCACGGTACTGCGCAAGGGCGGCATGCAGCCTGGCGACGTGCTGCTGCTGACCAAGCCGATGGGCACCGGCACCTTGTTTGCTGCCCACGCCAAGCTGGCGGCCAAGGGCCGCTGGATTCAGGCAGCGCTGGCGTCCATGGTGCTGTCCAACCGGCGTGGCGCGCAGATTTTGCGCGAGTTTGGCGCTACCGCCTGCACCGACCTCACGGGCTTTGGTTTGCTGGGCCATTTGGTGGAAATGACGCGTCCCTCGGGGGTGGATGCCGAACTGCGACTGTCTCAATTGCCGCTGCTCGATGGTGCGCTGGAGACAGTAGCGGCGGGTATTGTCAGCTCGCTGCAACCCGCCAACGTGCGCCTGCGCCGCGCGCTGCGCAACCAGGCAGAGTTTGTAGCCGACCCACGTTACCCCTTGCTGTTTGACCCACAAACCGCTGGGGGCCTGCTGGCCAGCGTGCCCGCAGCACACGCTGCTGCTTGCGTGGCCGCGCTGCAGGCGGCGGGTTACCCGCACACCACCATCATCGGCCGCATTCTGGCGCAGGCCGACGCGCTGGAGCCGATCAGCCTGGTAGCCTGATGGCGCCATGGCGCAGCATGTCTGGCAGCAGGTTGACCAGGACGCGCATCCTGCGCCCCGGCGCCGATCGACGCTGCTGCCAGCGCCCCAGTACCGGCTGGTTCATACCCTGTCCTTGGCTTGGGCTTTCATTGTGTTTTCGTGAATCAAATATGCCTCCAGCCCCCGTGAAATGTGCGCATTCAGCTATCAAAACAGGAACACCTTGATTCGAGCCCGTTGCCACGGCGCTTGGCCGGGCAGACAGGCACCGAGTCAATCCCGCATGGCAATAACCCCCAAAGCCTGCGACCACTCTCACCAAAACAAGGACCCAGCATGAGCAAAGGCAATATTCAGAGCAAAGACGGATTCGTGCAACGCAACCAATGGCGGCTGATATTGGGCGGCGTAATCCTGCTGCTGGCCGCTTTGCTGGGCTGGAAGTACTACGACAACCGCTACCCCAGTTGGTATGAAGAAGTGCGCCTGAGCGATGGGCGGGTGATCACCATTCACCAGAAGCACGAGTACTTTGACAACTACGGAACCAACCAGAGCTGGGTGGAGATTAACTTGCCCGAGTTGGGGGGCAAGCGGGTTTGGCATTCGTATCTGATGCCGATGCGTGTTGATGTACTGCAGGGGGTTGTGTATGTTTTTGGGCGTCCAAGGGGATCTAGACAACTGGACTACTACAGACACCCAATAAATCAAATGGTGGCATTCAAGTGGACTACAAATGAATTTGTTCGAATCCCTTTTTTGCAAGTCCCTGAAATATTTCGGCAGGAAGAAAACGTGTATTCCTGCGTACCAAATCCAAGGTCGCGTAGTTTGACCTTGAAAATCAAAGACCAAACGTGGTGTGAACCGTCAGGGGACAAGGGGCAGTTTGCAAAACGAATCGATCTCCCCGCATACAAAAAATTGGCCGATGACATGGCGGCATTAAGCAACTGGACGAACCGATCTGAATAACTTATAGGCAAACCAAAAATGACAACACTCAATGAATATGCAGCGCTTTCCGCCTATATCTACAATGACCAGCGCGGTGGTGGTGGCGAATCAAGTATCAACATACTGGGGTTGCCAGCCGATTGGAAAAAACTGACGGAACTTGGCTTCACCGGCGACACCCTCAACACCAACCCCTTCAGCGCCACAGCCGGGGCCTACCTCAACCAGAGCTCGGGCGAAATTGTGATTGCCTACAAAGGCACCGACTTCCTGACTGGCCGTGAAGGGCGCTCGTGGAACACGGCGGCTGATCTGATTGCTGATGTGGGCTTGGGCACCGCAGTGCGCCAGCTCAACGTTCCCGCCCAGCTCTACGCGGCCAGCTACTACGCTGCGGTCAAAGACTGGGCCGCCACCAACGGCTACGACGACAACAAAATCAGCTTTACCGGCCACAGCCTGGGCGGTGGCCTGGCCTCCAACATGGCGGTGTGGTTCAACAAACCGGCCACCACCTTTGCTGAAGGGCCGTTCGAGCTTTCGGCCTGCAACCGAATTGACATGGCCCTCGCTATCGCCACACTCACGGCGCAAGCGGCAGTGTCAGGTAGCGCTGCCGTACTGGATGCCATCAACCCCTTGCGGGAATTGATGCTTTCAATTCCTGCGGTGTTCAACGGCGATGCAGGCAATGTCTTCAACACCCGGGAAGCGGCCGTCACCAACTACTACAACCAGGGCGAGTTTCTGGGCTACTTGCGTGCTGTCATGCCCACCGTTGTCGGCACCGACATCGCCATCGACATCGGCAACCAACCGCTGCTAAGTCTTGGCGACAGCGTGGCCCTGCACAGCATGAACCTGCACGCAGCCTTCCTGTACGACGACCGCCTGCGCGAACTGGCCAAGAGCATGCCCGAACTGCTGCCTGCGCTGATCGACACCAAGCTCTTTGCCGCCGACCCCAACAGCAAGACCAGAGACCTGATCACCACCTTGGTCAACGACCAACTGCGCCAGGGCTTTGCTGCCGACAGCGCCTTGAAGCGCTTCACCACCGACATCGACAAACTCAAAGGCACCGAAGGCACTGCCAACACGGCGGCCTGGCGCAAGGCCCTCATTGCGGTGGCGATGGACTACCACTACAACGCCGATGCGGCCACCTCCAAAACACTGTTCACAGCGGAGTCTGGCGCCATCCACTTCAACCTGGACGACATCAGCACCACCAACCTCAAGAGCCTGCCGCTGCTGCGCGCAGCCGCATCTGCCATGGGAGGTGGGGACGACTCCAACGCAGGCACGCAAATCACCAACGCCGCCGCCTGGCATGTGCAAACCGGCGGCGGTGCCATGAACTGGCAGGAAAGCACAGCGGCCAATGATGTTGCCGTGGGCGGCGCAGGCGCGAACGTGCTGCGAGCTGGCGAAGGAGAAGACTTCCTCGTTGGCGGCAGCGACAGCGACACCCTCGATGGAGGCCAGGGCAATGATGTGTTGTACGGCGCAGCTGGCACCGACACCTATGAATTCAAAGACAGCTTTGGCAAAGACACTGTTCTGGACAGCGACGGCCAGGGCACATTAACAATCGACGGCGCCACCCTGAGCGGCGGCAAAGCGGCGGGCCAGCGCAACGTCTGGGTCGGCAAAGACAGTGCCGGCAACTTTGAGGGCTACGCGGTCTATGACGACCGCAGCTCAGCCACCGGCAAGAAGCTCGTCATCACCCGCGCCGATGGCAGCGCCAACAGCATCACTATCAACAACTTCGACCTGACTGCCGCCACCGCCGAGGGCGGCGCAGGCTACCTCGGCATCAAGCTCGACCCGACCCAGCGCATCGCCCTGGTGCAAGGCGATGGCACCAGCGTAGGCGCCAGCACCGCCAACGTCTGGAGCGACCGCAACTTCAACAGCGGCAACCTGGACAGCCAATCCACCAGTGTCCAAGAGGGCAATGGCGCGGGTTTTCACATCTACCTGGCTCAGGGCGCCCACGTGGGCGACACCATCACGCTGGCGCTGACGCTGACGGGCAACGACCTGCTCTCAGGCAAGGCTGGCAACGACACCCTCGACGGCGGCGAGGGTGTCGACATTCTGAGCGACGATGCCCTCTGCGGTGGCGCGGGAAGCGACAGGACCCACAGCGGTGCGGGGAGCGACCTGCTTGGCAAAATTACTATTAATTCAATAGCGGCTTGTGTATATTCCACGTGGGCTGGAGGCATATTTGCCTATGAAAGTCAGGGGCATTCCAGCGTGACCCTGGCGGGTGGGCGAACGCACCGAGTGTCCGTGCGAAGCCGCCTGCGTGCTTGCGGGCGGGGCGCTTGTGGTGTGCCAGCCCATTGGCATCAACACCGTGGCCTACACGCGCCCGCTGCGGCAACCGAGAATTGGCTACGGCGCCCCGGCACAGCCACCCGGCACGTCTGCGGGAGTG
>VMTC01000130.1 GCA_013791765.1 Rhodoferax sp. | reverse complement strand
GTGGTTGGCTTTGGCTGGGCCATGGTGCCGCAGGTGTATGCGGGCATCATGCTCGGCACCGTCATCTTGTTCTTGCTGTTCAGCCACACAGACCCGGAGCACCACGCGGCCAAACAAGTGAGCTTCATGAACCAGCTCAAATCGCTCAAGGACCCCAAAGTATTCAAATACTGCCAGTACTACAGCATCGTGTTTGGCGGCTATGTCGCCTTGTCGCTGTGGATGGTGCAGTACTACGTGGGCGAGTTCGGGCTGGATATTCGCACCGCCGCCTTGCTGGCTGCGTGCTTCTCCCTGCCCGGCGGTATCCTGCGCGCCGTCGGTGGCTGGTTGTCGGACAAATACGGCGCTCATGCCATGACCTGGTGGGTGCTGTGGGTGAGCTGGGTCTGCCTGTTCTTGCTTAGCTACCCGCAAACCGACTTGACGATCGCCACCACGGCGGGGCCAAAGACCTTTCACATCGGCCTGAACGTCTATATGTTCACTATTTTGATGTTCACGCTGGGCGTTGCCTGGGCCTTTGGCAAAGCCAGTGTCTTCAAGTACATCAGCGACGACTACACGCACAACATTGGCGCCATCAGCGGCATTGTCGGCCTGGCCGGCGGCATGGGGGGTTTCCTGCTGCCCATCATGTTCGGCGCGCTCATGGACCTGACGGGCATGCGCTCGAGCGCCTTCATGCTGCTGTACGGCATCGTGTGGGTATCGCTGATCTGGATGTACTGGACCGAGGTGCGCGGCAGCGAGTACCTGGGCAACAAGGCCAGCCCATCTAACGCGCAGAACTAATTTCCGATTCACTGAAAGAACCCAATGAACAATCAAAAGCAATCCGGTGTTGACATTGCCGACTGGCGCCCTGAAGACGAGCAGTTCTGGGAAAGCACAGGCAAGCGCATAGCGAACCGCAACCTGTGGATCTCCATTCCCAACCTGCTGATCGGCTTTGCCGTTTGGCTGATGTGGGGCATCATCACCGTGCAGATGCTCAACCTGGGCTTTCCCTTCAAACCCAATGAGCTGTTCACTCTGACCGCTATTGCCGGCCTGATGGGGGCCACCTTGCGCATTCCAGCATCGTTCTTCATCCGGCTCTCAGGCGGGCGCAACACCATCTTTCTGACCAGCGCGCTGCTGATCATTCCGGCCGTCATCACCGGCTTTGCACTACAGGACAAGTCCACGCCGCTGTGGGTGTTCCAGCTTTGCGCCTTTTTATCTGGCATAGGCGGGGGCAACTTTGCCTGCTCCATGTCCAACATTTCGGGCTTTTTCCCGAAAAAACAGCAAGGCACGGCACTCGGCCTGAACGCGGGCCTGGGCAATTTTGGCGTGACCACCATGCAAGTGTTGATCCCGCTGGCCATGACCGCCGCCGTGTTTGGCGTGATGGGCGGCGAGCCCATGACCTTGGTGAAAGACTCGGGCTGGATCCTTGGCAAGATCACCGCAGGCACCGCCACCTACATTCAAAACGCCGGCTTCATCTGGGCTGCCATGTTGGTGCCGCTGGTGATTGCAGCCTGGTTTGGCATGAACAACCTGATGCCGCTTTCCCCCAACTACGGCGGCACGCTGGCGGCATTTGCCAAAATTTTGTACCTCTGGGCGCTGACCGGCCTGATCGGCCTGCTCGGCCTGTACCTGTACCTGCCCGCCCCCACCGGCCTGGGTCTACTCAATATGTGGGTGGCCTTGCCGCTGATCATTGTGACCACCTTGGTGGTGATGAAGCTGGCCGCCTTTGGCGAAATGAAGGCCAATATTGGTAAGCAATATGCCATTTTTTCCAACAAGCACACCTGGTCCATGACGGCCCTCTACATCGTGACCTTTGGCTCCTTCATTGGCTTTTCGATGGCCTTGCCGCTGTCGATCACGGTGATCTTCGGCTTTCAGCACATCCCCGATGCCGCTGGCGTGATGACTCACACACTGAAAAACCCGAACGCACCCTCGGCCCTGACCTACGCCTGGATTGGCCCCTTCGTGGGTGCCCTCATCCGGCCATTAGGCGGCTGGATATCTGACAAGGTGGGCGGTTCCATCGTGACCCAGGTGATCTCTGCTGTGATGGTGGTGGCATCGGCTGCGGTGGGCTACGTGATGATGCAGGCCTACGGCTCGGCCACACCGGAACAGTATTTCTCCACCTTCATGTGGCTCTTTGTATTGCTGTTTGCCGCCAGCGGCATTGGCAACGGATCCACCTTTCGCACCATTGGCGTCATTTTTGACCGCCAGCAAGCCGGGCCTGTTCTGGGCTGGACATCAGCCATCGGGGCCTACGGCTCCTTCATTGCGCCGGTGGTCATTGGCGCCCAGATCAAGGCCGGCACACCACAAACCGCCATGTACGGCTTTGCCGTGTTCTACGCGCTGTGCCTGATTCTCAACTGGTGGTTCTACCTGCGTGCAGGTTCTGAGATCAAGAACCCCTAAGCCATCAAGCCCGTCATTCATCGCATCATGTAGCTATTTATTTAATAGCTATATGCGCTTGATAGACGTGGGCTAGAGTCTGTTTTTATATAAATTTTTTCTTTTTTTGACGAGGTATCCCATGAGCCACTTTCTGGATCGACTCAGTTACTTTTCACAAGCCCGGGAGCCTTTCTCGGGCGATCATGGCGTCACCACGGGTGAAGACCGAACCTGGGAGGACGCCTACCGCGACCGCTGGGCACACGACAAGATCGTGCGCTCCACCCACGGTGTGAACTGCACCGGCTCCTGCTCCTGGAAGATTTACGTCAAAGGCGGCATCGTCACCTGGGAAACCCAGCAGACCGACTACCCGCGCACGCGCTGGGACATGCCCAATCACGAGCCACGCGGTTGCTCGCGCGGCGCCAGCTACAGCTGGTACCTGTACAGTGCCAACCGGGTCAAATACCCCATGGTGCGCGGGCGCTTGCTCAAACTCTGGCGCGAAGCGCGCACCGCCAATGACCCGGTCGATGCCTGGGCCTCCATTGCCCAGTCCGATGAAAAACGCAAGGAATACCAGAGCGTGCGCGGCTTGGGCGGCTTTGTGCGCTCGAGCTGGGATGAAGTCAATGAAATGGTGGCGGCTGCCAATGTGTACACCATCAAAAAACACGGCCCAGACCGCATCATCGGCTTCTCGCCGATTCCCGCCATGTCGATGGTCTCTTATGCGGCCGGCAGCCGTTATTTGAGCCTGATCGGCGGCGTCAGCATGAGCTTTTATGACTGGTACTGCGACTTGCCACCGGCTTCTCCCCAAGTCTGGGGTGAACAAACCGACGTGCCCGAATCGGCAGACTGGTACAACTCGAGCTACATCATTGCCTGGGGCTCGAACGTACCGCAAACCCGCACCCCCGACGCGCACTTCTTCACCGAGGTTCGCTACAAAGGCACCAAAACGGTAGCGGTGACACCTGACTACTCCGAAGTCGCCAAGCTGTCCGACATCTGGATGAAGCCCAAGCAGGGCACCGACGCTGCGGTGGCGATGGCAATGGGCCACGTCATCCTGAAGGAGTTTTACTTTCCCGATGGCGGCAAGTCACGCAGCGTCTACTTCGACGACTACGTGCGCCGCTACACCGATATGCCGATGCTGGTGATGCTCAAAGAACATCAGTTGCCTGGTGGTGAGACCGTCATGGTGCCGGATCGCTATGTGCGCGCCTCTGATTTCAATGGCAAGCTCGGGCAAGCCAACAACCCCGAATGGAAAACCGTCGCTTTCGACGACACCGGCAAAGTCGTTCTACCCAACGGCGCTATCGGCTTCCGCTGGGGCCCGGACGGCCGGGCCGACGAAGGCCAGTGGAATCTGCAGGCCAAGGAAGCACGCCACGGCGGCGAGGTGAAGCTCAAACTGTCGGTGATGGAAGGTGAAAACTCCAGCCTAGAGACCGCGAAGGTGGGTTTCCCGTACTTTGGCGGCATCGTCAGCGAACACTTCCCGAACAACGCCACCGGCGCAGGCGCGAACAATGTGCTGGTGCGCACGGTGCCGGTGCAGCGCATCTCCCTGGGCAAGGAAGGCGACCAGCGTGAGGCGCTGGTGGCCACCGTGTTTGACCTGCAGGTTGCCAACTATGGCGTGGCTCGCGGCCTTCCCGGTGAACTCGCTGCCAAGGACTTCAACGACGACACGCCTTACACCCCGGCCTGGCAAGAGCGCATCACCGGCACACCGCGCGAACAACTCATCACCGTGGCGCGCCAGTTTGCCGACAACGCCGACAGGACGCATGGCAAGTCGATGGTCATCATCGGTGCTGCCATGAACCACTGGTACCACGCCGACATGAACTACCGTGGTGTCATCAACATGCTGATGATGTGCGGCTGCATCGGTCAAAGCGGCGGCGGCTGGGCGCACTACGTGGGCCAGGAAAAGCTGCGGCCCCAGACCGGCTGGACTGCGCTAGCCTTTGCGCTGGACTGGATTCGCCCGCCGCGGCAGATGAACTCCACCAGCTTCTTTTATGCCCACACCGACCAGTGGCGCTATGAGAAGCTGGGCATGGAAGAAGTGCTGTCACCGCTGGCCGACAAAAAGCTCTACGCCGGCAGCATGATCGACTACAACGTGCGCGCCGAGCGCATGGGCTGGTTGCCGTCAGCGCCGCAGCTCAAGACCAACCCGCTTCAGGTGGTGCGCGACGCCACAGCCGCTGGCATGGATGCTAAAGACTATGCCGTCAAGGGCCTCACAGACGGCTCGCTCAAGATGAGCTGCGAAGACCCCGACCATCCCGCCAACTGGCCACGCAACATGTTTGTCTGGCGCTCCAACATCATCGGATCAAGTGGCAAGGGCCACGAGTACTTCCTGAAACACCTGCTGGGCACCAGCCATGGCGTGCAAGGCAAAGACCTGGGCAAGGATGAAGCCAAGCCAACCGAAGTGGTCTGGCACGACCAGGCGCCCGAAGGCAAGCTGGACTTGCTGGTGACGCTGGACTTCCGCATGAGCACCACCTGCCTGTACTCCGACATCGTGCTGCCCACTGCAACCTGGTACGAGAAGAACGACCTCAACACCAGCGACATGCATCCCTTTATCCACCCCTTGTCGACGGCGGTAGACCCGGCCTGGCAGTCGCGCAGCGACTGGGATATCTACAAGGGCTTTGCCAAGAAATTCAGCGAGGTCTGTGTTGGCCATCTGGGTGTCGAGCGCGAAATGGTGCTCACCCCCCTGATGCACGACTCTCCCGCTGAATTGGCACAACCCTTTGGCGTGCAGGACTGGAAACGCGGCGAGATTGACCTAATCCCCGGCAAGACTGGCCCCAACATGACGGTGGTGGAGCGCGACTACCCCAATGTCTACAAGCGTTTCACGGCCCTCGGGCCACTGATGAACAAGGTCGGCAACGGTGGCAAAGGCATCAACTGGAACACCCAGATCGAGGTCAAGCAGCTGGGCGAACTCAATGGTCTGGTGACGGACGAAGGCGTTACCTGCGGCATGCCAAAAATTGACACCGACATCGACGCCTGCGAAGTCGTGCTGCAACTGGCACCCGAGACCAATGGCCACGTCGCCGTCAAGGCCTGGGCAGCGCTGAGCAAACAAACCGGGCTGGACCACACCCATTTGGCGATCCACCGCGAGGACGAGAAGATCCGCTTCCGCGACATTCAGGCGCAGCCACGCAAGATCATCAGCTCGCCGACCTGGAGCGGCATCGAGAGTGAAACCGTGTCGTACAACGCCGGCTACACCAATGTGCATGAGTACATTCCATGGCGCACCCTGACCGGGCGCCAGCAGTTCTACATGGACCATCCGTGGATGACCGCCTTTGGCGAGGGTTTCAGCAGCTACCGGCCACCGGTGGACCTGAAAACGACGTCCGAGATCCAGGGCATCAAGCCCAACGGCAACAAGGAAATTGCGCTGAACTTCATCACGCCGCACCAGAAGTGGGGCATCCACTCCACCTACAGTGACAACCTGATGATGCTCACGCTCAGCCGCGGCGGCCCGGTGGTCTGGCTCAGCGAAGATGACGCCAAGAGCGCCGGCATTGTCGACAACGATTGGATCGAGTTGTTCAACATCAACGGCGCCATCGCAGCGCGCGCCATCGTCAGCCAGCGGGTGAATCCCGGCATGGTGATGATGTACCACGCACAGGAGAAGATCGTCAACACCCCCGGCTCCGAGATTACCGGTGCCCGCGGCGGCATTCACAACTCGGTCACGCGCATTGTGCTCAAGCCCACCCACATGATCGGCGGCTACGCCCAGTTTAGCTACGGCTTCAACTACTACGGAACCATCGGCACCAACCGCGACGAGTTTGTGGTGGTGCGCAAGATGAACAAGATTGATTGGCTGGACGACGAATCCAGTGCCACCACCACCGCCCACGCCTAAGGAGAATCAATATGAAAATACGCGCGCAAATCGGCATGGTGTTGAACCTGGACAAGTGCATTGGTTGCCACACCTGTTCCGTCACCTGCAAAAACGTCTGGACCAGCCGCCCCGGCATGGAATACGCCTGGTTCAACAACGTGGAGACCAAGCCCGGCATCGGCTACCCCAAGGAATGGGAAAACCAGGACAAGTGGAACGGCGGTTGGGTACGCAAGGCGAACGGCAAGATCGAGCCACGCCAGGGCCCGAAGTGGAAGCTGCTGATGCGCATCTTCGCCAACCCCAACATGCCCGAGATTGACGACTACTACGAGCCCTTCACCTTCGACTACGACCATCTGCAATCGGCGCCTGAGACCAAGGCGGTCCCGACAGCACGCCCGCGCAGCCTGATCACCGGAGCGCGCATGGAAAAAATAGAGTGGGGTCCGAACTGGGAAGAAATTCTCGGCGGCGAATTCTCCAAGCGCAGCAAGGACAAGAACTTCGACGACATCCAAAAGGACATCTACGGCCAGTTCGAAAACACCTTCATGATGTACCTGCCCAGGCTATGCGAGCACTGCCTGAACCCGGCTTGCGTCGCGTCCTGTCCTTCGGGCTCGATCTACAAGCGCGAGGAAGACGGCATTGTGCTGATTGACCAGGACAAATGCCGTGGCTGGCGCATGTGCGTGAGCGGTTGCCCCTACAAGAAGATTTACTACAACTGGAAGAGCGGCAAGGCCGAGAAATGCATCTTCTGCTATCCGCGCATTGAAGCTGGCCAGCCGACCGTGTGCTCGGAAACCTGCGTCGGGCGCATTCGCTACCTGGGCGTGCTGCTCTATGACGCCGACCGCATTCAGGAAGCCGCGAGCGTTGAGCATGATCGTGACCTGTACCAGGCCCAGCTGGATATTTTCCTCAACCCGAACGACCCCAAGGTGATCGAGCAGGCGCGCATTGACGGCATTCCCGACAAATGGATGGAGGCCGCACGCAAGAGCCCGGTGTACAAGATGGCGGTTGACTGGAAGGTCGCACTGCCGCTGCACCCCGAGTACCGCACCTTGCCGATGGTCTGGTATGTGCCACCGCTCTCCCCGATCAGTGCGGCGGCCAATGCCGGCCACCTTGGCACCAACGGCGAGATTCCGGATGTCAAGCAATTGCGCATTCCGGTCAAGTATCTGGCCAATATGCTGACTGCGGGCGATACACAGCCGGTAGAACGCGCCCTGGAGCGCATGCTCGCCATGCGAGCCTACCAGCGTGAAAAGCACGTGGATGGCCGCATCAATACTGCGGCGCTGGACCAGGTCCAGATGACCCAGGCGGAGGTGGAGGAGATGTACCACGTGATGGCAATTGCCAATTACGAAGATCGCTTCGTGATTCCAACCAGCCACCGTGAATACGCCGAGAACACCTTTGACATGCGCGGCGGTTGCGGCTTCTCGTTCGGCAATGGCTGTTCTGATGGCGCCAGCGACACGAGTCTCTTTGGCAGCGGCAAGCGCCGCACCATCCCCATCAAGGCGGAGGTCTGAATCATGGGACTGCTATCGAACCTACCCAACGCGTCCATCAGCCTGCGAGTCCTGGCTCGTCTGCTGTCTTACCCTGACGCCGAGTTGCGCAGCCAGCTAGGCGACTTGCGCGCCGCGCTGCATACCGACAGGACGGTCCCGGCTGAGCGCCTGGCCGAGCTCGACGCTCTCATGGCAACACTGGAATGCGGCGATGCGCTTGAGATAGAAGCGCAGTACGTCGAGATTTTCGACCGGGGCCGCGCGACCTCGCTGCACCTGTTCGAACATGTGCATGGCGACTCCCGTGACCGCGGCCCGGCCATGATCGACTTGGCGCAGACCTATGAAAAAGCCGGCTTGTACCTGGGTCCCGATGAGATGCCGGACTACCTGCCGGTGGTACTTGAGTTTGTCTCCACCCAGCCGCCCAAGGAAGCGCGCGCTTTTCTGGGCGAAATGGCCCATATCTTCAACGCCATCTTCAATGCCTTGCAGCAGCGCAGCAGTGCCTACGCCAGCGTGTTGGGTGCGTTGCTCGAGTTGGCCGGAGAGAAAGCCCATGCCGTGACGGTTGCGCCCGATGAAGCCATTGACGCAGCCTGGGAAGAACCCGTAGTTTTTGGTGGCTGCTCTTCTAAGGGACAGGCCTCGCCGGGACAAAGCCAACCCATTCACTTTGTCAAAAACAATGCGGCTCACACCAGCGCGAAGACCGCAACGCCACAAGGAGTTTCACTATGAATGCACTCGACAATTTTCTGTTTGGCTTGTATCCGTACATCTGCCTGACTGTCTTCCTGCTCGGTAGCCTGATCCGCTTTGACCGGGACCAATACACCTGGAAGAGTGACTCATCGCAGTTGCTCAAAGCCGGTCAGTTGCGCTGGGGCAGCAACCTGTTTCACATCGGCATCCTGTTTCTGTTCTTCGGCCACTTTGCGGGATTGCTAACGCCGCATTTCGTCTATGAGCGCTTTGTGAGTGCTGGCGACAAGCAACTGTCGGCCATGGTAACGGGCGGCATCGCAGGCCTGTTGGGCTTTATCGGTGTGAGTTTGCTGTTGCACCGTCGCTTGTTCGAGCCGCGTATTCGCATCAACTCCAAGACCAGCGACATTGCGCTGCTGGTCCTGTTGTGGGTCCAATTTGCGCTGGGTCTGGCAACTATTCCGGTGTCGGCCAACCACATGGACGGCGGCTTGATGATGGCGTTCGGTGAATGGGCGCAACACATTGTGACTTTTCGTCCAGGCGCCGTCGAATTTCTGAGCGGCGCTGGTGTTCTGTTCAAGATTCACCTGTTCCTGGGCATGAGCATATTTCTGGTCTTTCCGTTCACCCGTCTCGTGCACGTCTGGAGCGGTTTCGCGATTGTCGGCTACCTGGTCCGACCCTACCAGGTGGTGCGCGCGCGTCGTCTGAATGTCCCCGCGGGCCAAAACCAGCCGCGTCGTCCCGACGCTGGCGTCTAAGGAGTCAATCATGCCCACCAACACGCTTGATACACCCGAAGTTGCCAGCATCAACGGTTTTGCATTGCACGCGGCCGGCGAGAAGCTTTCGGCCGACGAACTGCGCCAACGGGCCTGCTCCGAATTGCTGCGTCAGGCCGCTATCGCCAAGGGCCTGTTGCCGGCCGGCGACAGCCTGTCCACCGACGGCGTGCTTAGCGAAGACGCCAGCAGCGCGATCGAAGCCTTGCTGGAGCAGAGCCTGGCCATGCCAGAGCCCTCCGAGCAGGCGTGTCGGCGCCACTATGCGGCGCACATTGCCCTGTACAGCACCGGCGAGCGCGTCGAGGTGAGGCACATTCTGTTCGCCGTGACGCAAGGCGTCGATGTGGTGGCCCTGCGCAACCGCGCCGAGACCACTTTGCTCGACGTGCGTTGTCATGACGGCAGCGCCGCTCAAGACAGATTTGCCAAGGCCGCCAGCACGCAGTCCAATTGCCCAAGCGGGGCGCAGGGCGGGCAACTGGGTTGGCTTGGCACAGCAGACTGTGCCCCGGAGTTTGCCAAGGAGATTTTTGGGAACAAAGAGGTGGGCGTGTTGCCAAGACTGGTGCACAGCCGTTTCGGCTTGCACGTGGTGGAAGTACTGGCACGCGAGCCTGGACTGCAGCAGCCGTTCGAGGCCGTCAGCGGCGCGGTCGCGATGTCACTCAAGCAGACGACCTATGTCACCGCCCTGCGCCAATACTTGCAGCTGTTGGCGGGGCAAGCTGTCATCAAGGGCGTTGACCTGGATGCCTCCAGCACGCCCCTGGTGCAGTAAATGCGATGAAAAAAGCGGCCCTCTAACCCAGGGCGTCGTTGACCTGGTCATTGAACTCGGCCAGGCTGACGGCATTACCAAGTTCGCGCGGCATGGCATCGCGAATCGAGAACACGCCAAGAATCTTGCCCGCCGCATTGATGATCGGCAAATGCCGAAAGCCGCGCTCGATCATGATCACCACGGCCTCGGCCACCTTCATCTCAGGACCGACACTTTGAGGGTTACGCGTCATCACCTCCGACGCCGGCGTGGACTTCGGGTCGAGCGCCTTGGCCAGCACACGGGTCATCAAGTCACGCTCGGTTAGGATGCCTTGCATCGCCCCGGCCGAATCAATCACCAAAATACTGCCGCAGTTGGCCTTGGTCATGATGCAGGCCGCGTCCCACACGCTGGCCTGCGGCGACAGACTGACCACATGGCGCTGTGATATGGATTGAAATACGGTGCGTTCAGTCATAGTTTTATTCCCATTCAAAAGACGTTCATTACATTCAGATGGCCATCAACGCAAAGCGTCATTAATCTTGGCCAACGCCTGCGAACCCGGGCACAACTGCTTAGAACCAAACTTGTTCAGCGGCGTATCGCTGGTGTTGAGTGCGCCATGAAGATCGATCGCAAGCGGGTCAAGATAGAGCAGGCCTGTGACCACTTCACCGCGCGCCTGATGTGCGTTCATGTAGCTGAGCGCGGCGTAACGGTCGGTGGGATCATAGTCTGTATGCAATTTTCGCAAGCGAAGGAAGGTGCCGTCGTGCTGCTCCACCTCGGTCACCTCGCCGGGCGCATAAGTCGTTGTGATCTCACTGTGTTGGGGGATGAAATCAATGCGGCTGACGGCCTCATTGTGTTGGCGCACATAGTCATAACTCTTGGTGCTGCCACCGTGATTATTGAAGGTCACGCAGGGGCTGATGATGTCAATAAAGGCCGCACCGCCATGCATAATGGCCCCTTTGATCAACGGTATCAGTTGCTCCTTGTCACCAGAGAAACTGCGCGCTACATAGGTTGCCCCCAGTTGCAGCGCCAGACCCACCAGATCAACCGGGCTTTCGCTGTTAATCGCGCCCTTCTTGCTCTTCGATCCCCGGTCAGCGGTGGGCGAGAATTGTCCCTTGGTCAATCCATAGACACCGTTGTTGTAGACCAGATAGGCCATGCGCACACCGCGCCGCATGGCATTGGCGAACTGACCCAGCCCAATGGAGGCCGAGTCGCCATCACCGGAGATGCCCAAATAGAGCAGATCACGGTTCGCAAGATTGGCGCCCGTCAGTACCGAAGGCATGCGCCCGTGCACCGTGTTGAAGCCGTGTGAAGCACCGAGGAAATAGGTGGGCGACTTGGAACTGCAACCAATGCCCGAGAGCTTGGCCACACGATGCGGTTCAATGTCGAGTTCCCAGCAGGCCTGAATGATGGCAGCCGAAATAGAGTCATGCCCACACCCAGCGCACAAGGTGGAGACCGGGCCTTCGTAATCACGCCGGAGATAGCCAACCTTGTTTTTGGTCAGCGCGGGGTGATGCATCCGGGGTTTGGCGATGTAGGTCATGCGACCTCCTTGGCTTGGGACTTCACTGAAGAATCCATCGATGGCACTTTCAAAGTTTGGCTGATGGCTTGGGTGATGAAACGCGCGGTGATTGGCGTACCGTCGTAGTGCACGATCTTGACGAGTCGCGCCGGGTCAACCTCCAGCTCATTGATGAGCAGCGAGCGCATTTGCCCATCTCGGTTTTGTTCCACCACAAACACCTTCTCATGGTCTGCGAGAAAGCGCGCAACCGATTCAGGAAACGGAAACGCCAGTAGTCGCATTGCATCAACATGAACCCCTTGGCTTTCCAGCACATCGAGCGACTCGCGCATGGCCGGACTGGTGGAGCCAAAATAGATGACGCCCAGCGGGGTGGGTTCTGTTGCGTTTCGCAGGATGGGCTGCGGCACCAGGTTAGCGGCCGTCTTGAATTTTTTGAGCAGACGCTCCATGTTGTAGACGTAATCCGGGCCACGCTCGGAGTAGCGCGCATACGCATCCTTCGAGGTACCACGGGTGAAATAACTGCCTTTAGTGGGGTGTGTGCCAGGGTAAGTACGCCACGGAATGCCATCTCCATCGACATCCTTGTAGCGGCCAAAATCCTTACCGGCGTCGAGGTCTTCGGCTGTCATCACCTTGCCCCGGTCGTATTCCTTGGCGTCATCCCAAACGAAAGGCTTGCACAGCCGCTGGTTCATGCCGATGTCCAGATCGGACATCACAAAAATCGGCGTCTGCAGCCGGTCAGCCAAATCCAAGGCTGCGGCTGAATGCGAAAAACATTCATGCGGATCCTGCGGGAACAACATCACATGCTTGGTGTCGCCGTGTGATGCGTAAGCACAAGCCAGCAGGTCAGACTGCTGGGTTCGCGTGGGCATCCCAGTCGAAGGACCGCCGCGCTGCACATTGATCAGCGTTACCGGAATCTCGGCAAAATACGCCAACCCAAGAAACTCGGTCATCAGCGATATGCCGGCGCCGGAAGTGGCGGTAAATGATCGGGCACCATTCCAGCCGGCGCCAATGGCCATGCCAATGGAGGCCAGTTCGTCTTCGCACTGAACGATGGCGAAATTGTGCTGGCCCGTTTCAGCATCGACCCGAAATTTTGAGCAGTATTTCTGAAAAGATTCTGGCACCGACGACGACGGCGTGATCGGGTACCAAGCTGCAACGGTGGCGCCACCGTAGACACATCCGAGGCCAGCGGCGCTGTTTCCATCAGTAAAGATCTGATCGCCAACGTTGTCTGATTTGCACACCCGAATGCCCAAAGGCGCCTGCAGATGTTCCTTGGCGTAGTCGCGGCCCAGGTTGATGGCGCGCATATTGGATTCAAGCAAGCGCTCTTTACCCTTGAATTGCTCCGCAAAAAGCTTTTCGAACACGCTGGCATCCATATCGAGAAGCACAGAGAGCACGCCGACATAAATAATATTTTTGAACAACTGCCGCTGGCGTGAGTCGGTATAAGCTGAATTGCTGATTTCAGTCAGTGGCACGCCAATAACTTGCACATCCTTGCGAAATTTCGATTCAGGAATAGGGCGCGTGCAGTCGTAAAGCAAATAACCGCCGGGCTCAATCTCGGCCATATCCTCATCCCAAGTCTGGGGATTCATGGCGACCATCATGTCGACGCCGCCACGACGGCCGTGGTAGCCCTTTTCGCAAACACGCGCCTCATACCAGGTCGGCATACCCTGAATATTGCTGGGGAAAATATTGCGTGGACTGACGGGCACACCCATGCGCATCACGGCCTTGGCAAATAACTCGTTGGCCGAGGCCGAACCCGAGCCATTGATATTGGCAAATTTGATGACGAAATCGTTAATGGCTTCAATGCGCTTCATGCGGCCTCCTTTTGACTTTTTTGGCTATCACGACATCCTGGACCAGCCTGGGTGGTGTTGAGCAAGAATTTCTGCATGTCCCAAGCACCGGTTGGGCAACGTTCGGCACACAAACCGCAGTGCAGACACACATCTTCGTCTTTCACCATCACGCGCCCGGTCTTGAGCTCGCCAGAGACGAACAAGTCCTGATCCGTGTGTTGAGCCGGAGCGTTGAGCCGGGTGCGCAGATCTGCTTCCTCGCCATTGACGGTAAAGGTAATGCAGTCCATGGGGCAGATATCGACACAGGCATCACACTCGATACATGTGTCGCGATTGAACACGGTCTGCACATCACAGTTCAGACAGCGACTGGCTTCCTTGAATGCGGTGGCAGCATCAAAGCCCAGTTCTACCTCGACGCGAATGTTGGCCAGCGCCACTTCGGCCTTGGCCCAGGGCACGACAAAACGCTTGTCGCCTGAGACGTCGTTGCTGTAGCTCCACTCGTGAATACCCATCTTCTGGGACATCAGGTTGGTGCGTGGGGCCGGACGCACCTCAACCGCCTCGCCATTGAGGAATCGGTCAATCGACACCGCCGCTTCGTGCCCGTGGGCCACGGCCGTGATGATGTTCTTGGGTCCGTAGGCCGCGTCGCCGCCAAAGAAAACCTGCGGCATCCCGGACTGGAATGTGTTTTCCCCCAGCACCGGCAAGCCCCAACGGTCGAAGTCAATGCCGCAATCGCGCTCAATCCAATGGAACGAGTTTTCTTGACCCACGGCCACGAGGACGGTGTCGCACTCGAAAAACACATCGGGCGCGCCCGTTGGAACCAAAGAGCGACGGCCCTTTTCGTCATAAACCGCACTCACGATCTCGAAGGTCATGCCGACAAGCTTGCCATCCTTGTGCTCATAAGCCTTGGGAACGTGGTAGTTGATGATCGGGATGCCTTCATGCACCGCGTCTTCTTTTTCCCAGGGCGAGGCCTTCATTTCCTCGAAACCGCTGCGCACGATCACTTTGACATCGGTGCCGCCGAGTCGCCGCGCAGAGCGGCAGCAATCCATGGCCGTGTTGCCACCGCCCAGCACAATGACGCGCGGTCCCACACTGGTGACGTGGCCAAAGGATACCGAAGCCAGCCAGTCAATGCCGAGATGAATGTTGGCAGCCGCCTCTTGACGCCCGGGTGCGTCCAGGTCACGCCCGCGCGGCGCGCCGCAGCCTACAAACACGGCGTCATAGCCCTGCGTCAACAAGTCCTTCATGGAGTCGATGCGCTGGTTATTCTTGAACTCGACGCCCAGGTCAAAGATATAGCCGGTTTCTTCGTCGATGACGGACTCTGGCAAGCGAAAACGTGGGATTTGGGTGCGCACAAAGCCGCCCGCTTTTGCCTCGCCTTCAAACACCGTCACCTGGTAGCCCAGCGGCGCGAGGTCGCGTGCCACGGTCAGCGATGCCGGCCCGGCGCCAACACAGGCGATGCGCTTGCCGTTCGACGGCGCCACTGCGGGCATGCGGGCCTTGACATCATCCTTGTTGTCTGCAGCCACGCGCTTGAGGCGACAAATCGCCACCGGCTCGGGCTTGGCACCATTGTTTTCCTCTACGCGTCCGCGGCGACAGGCGGGCTCGCAAGGTCGGTCGCAGGTGCGCCCGAGAATGCCCGGAAATACGTTGGACACCCAGTTGATCATGTAGGCGTCGGTGTAACGCCCCTGACCAATCAGGCGAATGTATTCAGGAACAGGTGTGTGGGCCGGACAGGCCCATTGACAATCAACGACTTTATGAAAATAAGACGGATTGGCCGTATTGGTAGCTTGCAAGTTTGTCTCCTATATCCTCGCTGGGTTGCCTCTTCAAGGACCCGTTGGAAAAGTTTACTCCGGTACAACTGTAGTCCACACTAGGGTCAATCCCGTGGTCTAGACCAGAAAACAGGCCAAACCTTGACCCAACGCAAACGGCGCGTTACCCCGCCAACAGCCGGTTAATCACTGCGCCGTCAATTTGGAAAAAGCGTCAATCACTGCCTTTGGTGCTTGCACCATTTCAATCAAGACGCCCTCGCCACTGACCGGAAACTCCGCACTCGATTTAGGGTGCAAAAAGCAGATATCGAAGCCCGCCGCACCCTTGCGAATACCGCCCGGTGCGAAGCGCACGCCCTGTGCAGTGAGCCACAGTACGGCCGCAGGCAGATCGTCAATCCACAAACCCACATGATTGAGCGGTGTCGTGTGCACGGCGGGCTTCTTGTCAAGGTCCACCGGTTGCATCAGATCGACTTCGACCTTGAACGGGCCGCTTCCGATGGTGCAAATGTCTTCATCCACATTTTCACGCTCACTCTTGAATGTGCCGGTCAACTCCAGGCCCAGCATCTCGACCCAGAGCTTTTGCAGCTTGACCTTGTCGGTGCCTCCGATGGCGATTTGCTGGATGCCCAGCACTTTGAATGGTCGGCTCATTTTCAGACAAACTCCACAATCGCCTGGTCCACGCTCAAACTTTCACCCCTGGCTGCCAACACCTTGGCAACAACCCCGTCGGCGGTAGCAAACAGCACGTTCTCCATCTTCATGGCCTCAATCACCGCCACGCGTTCACCGGCTTGCACTTTTTGCCCCGGCACCACCGCCACATCGACCAGCAGACCAGGCATCGGAGACAGCACATAGCGACTCATGTCAGGCGGCGCCTTGTAGGGCATGAGGGTATAGAGCTCAGCGGCCCGCTTGGAGAGCACCAAAGCGTCTATTTGCGTTCCGTTATGCGAAACGCGAATCGCCAACGGATTTTTGCCCGCAAGACTGCCGCGCTCGACCTGTGCCGTGAAGGCACGCCCATTGCAATTTCCACTGATGCGAACTTCACCCAAACGGAAATCACTGCATATTTGGAAGCTACGGGTCCCCACCATGATCGCGCTGCAGCCTGTCTGATCATCGAATCCGGTGACGGCTACCGGGGTTGGCGTACAGCGGCCCAGTTGTCCCAAAGTAACGACTACAAACTCCACACCCACCTCAAGCTCATGACCTTCCATCTGGCCTGTGATGTTGGAGGCGCGATTGAGGTATTTGCGGTTGACATAGGCGGCCAGCGCGATCAGCAAGTCAGGGTCTTCATGCGGCACATCTTCGGCCCTAAAGCCACCGCTGTAGTTCTCGGCAATAAAGCCGGTATTGAAGTCCCCTGAAACGAATTTCGGATGCGCCAGCAGCGCCGCCTGAAACGGGATGTTGCTGCTGATACCCCGAATCACAAAGCCATTGAGCGCTTCGCGCATTTTGGCAATGGCATCCAGGCGGTCCTTGCCATGAACGATCAGCTTGCCGATCATCGAGTCGTAAAACATGGGAATCTCCCCGCCGTCCTGCACGCCGGTGTCCACCCGCACGCCGTACCAATGGTCTGTGTCGGCGGCAAACATGGTCTGCTCCGGCGGTTGGAATCGCACCAAACGTCCGGTGGAGGGCAAGAAGCTTCGGAACGGATCTTCTGCGTTGATGCGGCACTCAATCGCCCAGCCATCGCGCTTGACTTCGGCCTGCGTCAAAGGCAACTTTTCACCCGCAGCGACGCGAATCATCAACTCCACCAGGTCCAGGCCGGTGATGCATTCGGTCACCGGGTGTTCCACCTGCAAGCGGGTATTCATCTCCAGAAAGTAAAAACTCTGGTCTTTGCCGACCACAAACTCGACCGTGCCGGCACTCTGGTAGTTCACCGCTTTGGCCAAGGCCACGGCCTGCTCACCCATGGCTTTGCGGGTCGCCTCGCTGATGAAGGACGAGGGCGCTTCTTCCAGCACCTTTTGGTGGCGCCGCTGCAGCGAGCACTCCCGCTCATTGAGATACACCACGTTGCCCAAGCTGTCGCCAATCAACTGGATTTCAATGTGGCGCGGCTCCTCGACATACTTTTCGACGAACACGCGGTCGTCCCCAAAGCTGTTGCGCGCTTCGTTTCGGCAGCTGGTGTACCCCTCAAACGCTTCCTTGTCGTTGTAGGCGACGCGCAGGCCTTTGCCGCCACCGCCCGCGCTGGCTTTGATCATGACGGGGTAGCCAATTTCCTGGGCGATTTCAACCGCGTTTTCAGCGGTTTCTATGGCGCTGTTGACGCCCGGAATGCAATTGACCCCGGCCGCGCCCGCGAGCTTTTTCGACTCGATCTTGTCGCCCATGGCGGCCATCGAGTAGTGCTTGGGGCCGATGAAGACAATGCCTTCTTCTTCCACTTTTTTTGCAAAGGCGGCGTTCTCGCTCAGAAAACCGTAACCGGGGTGCAGAGCCTGGGCGCCGGTTTTTTTGCAAGCAGCGATGATCTTGTCGCCTTGCAAGTAGCTGTCGCGGCTCGGCGCCGGGCCAATGTTGACGGCCTCGTCAGCGAGCATCACATGGCGCGCGTCTTTGTCGGCGTCGGAATACACCGCCACCGTTTTGATGCCCATCTTGCGGGCAGTGACGATGACGCGGCAGGCGATTTCGCCACGGTTGGCGATCAGAATTTTGGTAAACATGGTGCTCTCCTAACGTTATTCGGTCAGCGAATGTTGGAATTCGCTGTGGTACTGGGTCTTTTTTTTGACAGTGCGCCAAGGTCTTCTTCTGGGCCCGCAGCAGGCCGGGGGTGTCCGTCTCCGCTCATGTCCCCCGTCCAAAGGCTCCCGCCTTTCGATTCCTCCTTGACTTCGCTGCAACAGATACCCCCACCCCGCTGCTGCGAAGTGCCGACTTTGGCTCTCCCGCTGGAATACCAAGAGACCGGGATCGGGCTGCCTGGGTGTTCTGCGCAGGTCAAGGAGGAGGCCGCAGGCCGGGGGACACGAAGCAGAGCACCCAGGCAGCCTGGTCCAGCGCAAAGCAAAAAGCATCGCGCCCGGCGTAAGCATGCACAGAAGTGCGCCATAAATATCGGACCCTTAAAGCGGAATGTTCCCGTGCTTACGCCACGGGTTTTCAACTTTCTTGTCACGCAGCATCACCAGCGAGCGGCAGATGCGTTTGCGCGTTTCGTGCGGCAGGATCACATCATCAATGAAGCCGCGCGCGCCGGCCACAAAGGGGTTGGCAAAGCGGCTTTTGTACTCGGCCTCTTTAGCAGCGATCTTGGCGGGGTCGCCCTTGTCTTCACGGAAGATGATTTCCACCGCGCCTTTGGCCCCCATCACCGCAATCTCAGCATTGGGCCAGGCAAAGTTCACATCGCCGCGCAGGTGCTTGGAGCTCATCACGTCGTAAGCGCCACCGTAGGCTTTGCGCGTGATGACGGTGATCTTGGGCACCGTGCACTCGGCAAAGGCATATAGCAGCTTGGCGCCGTGTTTGATGATGCCGCCGTACTCCTGCGCCGTGCCGGGCATGAAGCCCGGTACATCGACAAAGGTGATGACCGGAATGTTGAAGGCATCGCAAAAGCGCACAAAGCGCGCCGCCTTGATGGAGCTCTTGATGTCCAGGCAACCAGCCAGCACCAGCGGCTGATTGGCAACGATGCCCACGGTCTGGCCCTCCATGCGGCCAAAGCCGATCAGGATGTTCTTGGCGTACTCGGGCTGCAGCTCAAAAAAATCACCGTCGTCCACGGTCTTGACGATCAGCTCTTTCATGTCATAGGCCTTGTTCGCGTTGTCGGGCACCAGCGAGTCCAGGCTCAGGTCCATGCGCTCGGCTGGGTCACCGCTGCGGCGCACCGGCGCTCTCTCGCGGTTATTGAGCGGCAGGTAGTTGTAGAGGCGGCGCAGCATTAAAAGCGCTTCCACATCGTTCTCAAACGCCAGATCGGCCACGCCGCTCTTGGTGGTGTGGCTGATGGCGCCACCGAGTTCTTCGGCGGTAACCTCTTCGTGCGTCACGGTCTTCACCACCTCGGGGCCGGTGACGAACATGTAAGAGCTGTCCTTGACCATGAAGATGAAGTCGGTCATGGCCGGTGAGTACACCGCTCCCCCGGCACACGGGCCCATGATCATGCTGATCTGCGGCACCACGCCGCTGGCCATCACGTTGCGCTGGAACACATCCGCGTAACCGCCCAGAGACGCCACGCCTTCCTGGATGCGGGCACCGCCCGAGTCGTTGAGACCAATCACGGGGGCACCGACCTTCATGGCCTGGTCCATCACCTTGCAAATTTTTTCCGCGTGCGCCTCACTCAAGGCACCACCAAACACGGTGAAATCTTGGCTGAACACAAACACCAAGCGGCCATTGATCATGCCGTAGCCGGTGACCACGCCGTCGCCCGGAATCTTCTGGTCCTGCATGCCGAAATCGACGCAGCGGTGCTCCACGAACATATCCCACTCTTCAAACGTGCCCTCATCGAGCAGCAATTCCAAGCGTTCGCGGGCGCTGAGCTTGCCTTTTTTGTGCTGCGCGTCAATGCGCTTTTGGCCACCCCCCAAGCGCGCAAGCTCGCGTTTGGCTTCAAGTTGTTCAAGGATGTCGTGCATGGTTTTCTCTTTCTTAAGGTGTGATCGTCTCGGTCGATTAAAACTATTATTGTTATAGCAAACTATTACCTATTTACCTGGGCTAGAAGCATATTTCGTGCTGCAGTGGAGGCCGCCATGCGGCCCTCCAGCACTTGCTTTGTCAGTTGCGGCAGCAATTGCTTGACCTGCGGATGCTCGCGAAACGCCTGCTTCAAACCGGCGTCAATGCGCTCCCACATCCAGGCCAGCGATTGCTGCTGGCGCCGCGCGCCAAAGCTGCCGCTATCAAGCTGCAAGGATCTGAATTGCAGCACCGCGGCCCAGAAGGTGTCAACGCCCTGCCCTTGCAGCGCGCTCATTTGAATGACCCGCGGGTGCCATATTTTTTCGTCATGGTGCATGTGCTGCGGGTTGCCGTGCAGCCCGAGCAAGCGCAGCGACGAGGTGATCTGGGCTCGCGCGCGTGTCGCGGCGTTGGGGTCAATGTCGGCCTTGTTGATGACGACCAGGTCAGCCAGTTCCATCACGCCCTTCTTGATCGCCTGCAGATCGTCACCCGCGTTGGGCAACTGCATCAGCACGAACATGTCGGTCATTCCCTGCACGGCGGTCTCGGACTGGCCGACGCCCACGGTTTCGACAATCACCACGTCATAACCGGCGGCCTCGCACACCAGCGTTGCCTCGCGCGTTTTTTCGGCCACGCCACCCAAAGTGCCGCTGCTCGGGCTGGGGCGGATGTAGGCCTGCGGATGCACCGAGAGCTGCTCCATACGAGTCTTATCGCCCAAGATAGAGCCGCCCGACACCGTGCTGGACGGGTCAATCGTCAGCACCGCCACGCGGTGGCCCAGGCCAATCAGGTACAGGCCCAGGGATTCGATGAAAGTAGACTTGCCCACGCCGGGTACGCCGCTGATGCCTAAGCGAAAGGACTTGCCGGTATGCGGCAACAGTGCCGTCAATAAGGCATCGCCCTCGGCGCGGTGGTCCGCACGCGTGGACTCGAGCAAGGTAATGGCTTTGGCGATGGCGCGGCGCTGCCGGGTCGGGTCGCTGCAAAGAATGGAATCAAGCAACCCAGTTCTCCAATTTCAAACCGTCAATGCGCTCGAATTCACGGGTGTTGTTTGTGACCATGGTGGCGCCCAGTGCCAAGGCCTGGCACGCCAGCAGCAAATCCCGCTCACCAATGCGTTGGCCCTTGGCCTCCAACACTTTGCGCACCCTGCCATACACCCAGGCAGCCTCTTGATTCCAATCCAGTATCGGGAACTTGGACAAAAAATTCTCTAGTTTGGTACGTGTGCCGGCGCGATCACTTTTTTCGACGCCAAAGGCCAACTCCGCCACCGTGACCGTGGAAATCGCCAACGACTCGCGGCCGACCTGAATCAAACGCTGCAGCACCTGTGCAGGCTGCTCGTTGATCACGTAGATGCAAATATTGGTGTCGAGCAGATACATCATGGAAGCAATTGCTCTCGATCCGCTTGAGGCCACTCTTCGCTACGCTCAATTTTGAAGTCGTGGTCAAAAGCAGCCACCGCCTCCATCACTTGCTGGGCCCAAGTCGCACTATCGAGTTTGGGTCGCAAAACAACGGCGTCGCCTTGCCATTCAATGGTGACCTCTTTCGTAGAAAACCGAAACTCCTTAGGTAGCCGCACGGCCTGGCTGCGCCCGGTGGTGAAGACCTTGGCGGTATTCGGTTGGGTCAATGCTGACATGGAATAGGTCCCTTCAAATGGTATGTATCAGAAATATATACCAAATCTGAAAACACGTCAAAATTAGGCGAGCGCCTTCTGGATGTTTTCCAGCACATCCCGAGCACTCACCGGAACCGGCGTACCCGGCCCATAGATGCCTTTGACGCCTGCCGCGTACAGCATGTCGTAGTCTTGTCGCGGAATGACGCCACCAACAAACACCACGATGTCATCAGCGCCCTGTTTTTTGAGTTCGGCGATGATGGCCGGCACCAGGGTCTTGTGACCGGCCGCCAGTGTGCTGACGCCGACGGCATGCACATCGTTTTCAATCGCCTGGCGGGCGCATTCTTCGGGGGTCTGGAACAGCGGGCCAATGTCGACGTCAAAGCCCAGATCGGCAAAGGCCGTGGCCACCACTTTGGCACCGCGGTCGTGGCCGTCCTGGCCCAGTTTGCTGATCATCACCCGGGGGCGGCGACCTTCTTTCTCGGCAAAGGCGGCGATGTCGGCTTTGAGCGCATTCCAGTAGTCCATAGTGTCCCCGTCGGTGCTGTCGGTGTCAAAAGCGGCGGCATAGACACCGCTGACCTTTTGCGTGTCGGCGCGGTGACGGCCGAAGGATTTTTCCATGGCGTCGCTGATTTCACCCACCGTGGCGCGCGCCCGAACCGCCTTGATAGACAAGTCCAGCAGATTGCCGGTGCCGGTTTTTGCTGCGTTTTCAATAGCTACCAATGCAGCATCCACGAGGGCTGGATCGCGTTTTTGTTTAATATTCTTGAGACGCTCGATCTGCCCGTCGCGCACCGCCACGTTGTCAATGTCGCGTGACTCAATCACGTCCTCGGTCTTGAGCTTGTACTTGTTGACGCCCACGATCACGTCCTTGCCGCTGTCAATGCGCGCCTGCTTTTCGGCCGCCGCCGCCTCAATCTTCAGCTTGGCCCAGCCGCTGTCCACGGCGCGGGTCATGCCACCCATGGCCTCCACTTCCTCAATGATGGCCCAGGCGGCGTCTGCCATGTCTTGCGTCAGCTTCTCCATCATGTAAGAGCCGGCCCACGGGTCAATCACATGGGGGATGTGGGTTTCTTCCTGAATGATGAGCTGGGTGTTGCGCGCGATCCGGCTCGAAAACTCGGTGGGCAAGGCAATCGCTTCGTCAAAGCTGTTAGTGTGCAGTGACTGCGTGCCGCCAAACACCGCCGCCATCGCCTCGATGGTGGTGCGCACCACGTTGTTGTAGGGGTCTTGCTCGGTCAGGCTCCAGCCACTGGTCTGGCAGTGGGTGCGCAGCATCAGCGACTTGGGCGACTTGGCGTCGAAGCCTTTCATGATGCGGCACCACAGCAGACGCGCCGCGCGCATCTTGGCCACTTCCAGATAGAAGTTCATGCCGATGGCCCAAAAGAAAGAGAGCCGCCCGGCGAACTCGTCCACATCCATCCCCTTGGCAATGGCGGTCTTCACATACTCCTTGCCGTCCGCCAGCGTGAAGGCCAGTTCCAGCGCCTGATTGGCGCCAGCTTCCTGCATGTGATAGCCGGAAATAGAAATCGAGTTGAACTTCGGCATGTTTTTGGCCGTGTACTCGATGATGTCGCCAATGATGCGCATGCTGGGCTTTGGGGGGTAGATGTAGGTGTTGCGCACCATGAACTCTTTCAGAATGTCGTTCTGAATGGTCCCGCTCAACTTGTCCTGGCTCACGCCCTGCTCTTCGGCCGCCACCACGTAACCCGCCAACACCGGCAGAACGGCGCCGTTCATGGTCATGGAGACACTGACCTTGTCCAGCGGGATCTGGTCGAACAGGATTTTCATATCCTCGACTGAATCAATCGCCACCCCCGCCTTGCCCACGTCACCCGTGACGCGCGGATGGTCGCTGTCGTAGCCCCGGTGCGTGGCCAAGTCGAACGCCACACTCACACCCTGCCCGCCCGCAGCCAGCGCCTTGCGATAAAACGCGTTGGATTCTTCAGCGGTGGAAAAGCCGGCGTACTGGCGGATCGTCCAAGGGCGCACCGAGTACATGGTGGCCTGCGGGCCGCGCAGGTAGGGCTCAAAACCGGGCAGCGTGTTGACGTAAGGCAGGTTTTCAGTGTCGGCAGCGGTATACAGCGGCTTGACGGTGATGCCGTCAGGCGTGTGCCAGTCAAGCGCCTCCAGATTTCCGCCCGGCGCCGATTTGGCGGCCGCTTTGGCCCAAGCCTCAAGGTTGGCGGTCTGAAATTCAGGGTTTTGTGAGGTCATGACAGAGGCCATTTGTGATGGGTTAATCGAAATGAATCGCGTACCGGCAGTGCCCGAGTCGCTGCAGCCCGATGCTGCTTGCGATACGATCTTGCGAGTTTACGTTATTTATAATTATTGATTCAAAATATTCTTTCAAGCTTACAATTCGCCCCATGGCCGCACTTTCCTTGTCTCCCCGCGCACTTTATGAAGAGGTGGCTGAACTGCTGCGCCAGCGCATTTTCGAGCGTGAACTGGCGCCCGGCAGCTGGATTGACGAGCTGAAAATTGCGCAGGACTACGGCATCAGCCGCACGCCACTGCGTGAAGCGCTCAAAGTGCTGGCGGCCGAAGGCCTGGTCACCATGAAGGTGCGCCGTGGCGCCTATGTGACGGAGGTGTCCGAGCGCGACTTGTCGGATGTGTACCACATGCTCAGCCTGCTGGAGTCAGACGCGGCCGGCGTTGTGGCCACCACGGCCGATGAGGCCCAGATCGAGTCCTTGCAGAGCCTGCACACCGAACTGGAAGCGGCCGCCCGCCCCGAGCAGCAAGACCGGGAGCGCTTTTTCGAGATCAACGAACGCTTTCATCAGCGCCTGCTGGAAATCGCCGACAACCGCTGGCGCGACCAGATGGTGGCTGATTTGCGCAAGGTCATGAAGCTCAACCGCCACAATTCGCTGCTCAAATCCGGGCGCATGGAGGAATCATTGGCTGAACACCAGGCCCTGATGGCCGCCATTGCATCAAGGGACGCTGCACTGGCTGTGCGGCGCATGCAAGAACACTTCAAGAACGGTCTTGAAGCCGCCACCTGAAGCGTCGGTTAGAAGGCGTAAAACGGGCCGGGCCCCAGCGTTGAGGCCATTCCCTCGATACCAAAAAACACCCGTCGGCCGTAAAAGAAGGGCAAGCCCCAGTCAAAAATCCGTGCGTCACCTATGTCACCCGCCAAGGTCGGCAGCACATGCTTGACGCCACCAGCAAACAAATCCGTTGCCTTGTCAACCGTGAACGACAGGGCACGCGTGGCCCCATTGGCACCCTCCAGCGTGGCCGACAAGGTGGTAGGCGAGGCTGGACAGTAAAACCCTTCGCCGCCGGGCCCGCACTTTGTGATCGTGGAATCAAAGAACAGGCCATTGGAGCCCGAGTCAATGAAACTGTCAGTGAAGTTATTGGGTTGGTTTGGCGCTGCCAGCCGGGTGGTGATTCGGCCAGAGGGATTGGTGCTCAGAACCGTGACAGAGGCGAGCGACTGAGTGCCAATGCCAATAGTCAGGGTACCCTCTACCAGAGGAGCGCCTGGCGCGGCGACAGCGGGCAAGTTGATGCGCACACCGTTGTTGTCGGTCGCAAAGCGGGCCACCGGGTTTTGCACCTGTTGGGCCAAGTTTGCCCTGGCACCCACAGTCGCTGTGCAGCCAGCGTCATTGCAGGTGTAATAGGCACCGTTGTTGACGATGTCGCTGCAACGCACCCCGCAGTCCTCCTTGAACAAACCCACGCCGAGGATGCCATTGGCGCCGAGCTCTTTCGCGGTGGTCATGGCTTTACCACTGCATGGGGATGGAGTTGCCGCCGTCAGACTGTTAAACGCCGGGTCGCCGACCACTTGAATCGGCAGGTTGGCAGCCTTCATCCCCGCCAACACAATATCGGCGATCACCACCGGCCCCCAGGCAGAGGTGTTGTCAACGAACTGCGCACAATTGAGCAAAGGCAAATCATCCGTGCTCATCTGCCGGTTCAGGCTCAAGGCCGGTGCCATCACGCTGGATAACAGCCGCAAGCCGGTGGAGCCGGTATCGACCAGCACATGCTCAATCGTCTGGCATTGCGTGGCACTGCCGGGCGAGCTCTTGCCGGGAAAGCAGACCGTCACGTCGGCGTACAAGCGGTTGACGTTGTAACCGGTGTCAGGGGGGCCAGCGTCCACATAGACGCGCATTTCATTTTGGACCGCAGGCGCCGCTGGCAGACTGTTCAGCGCGGGACCGCCCGGCACATTCGGTGGCGTGCTCGCGGTCTCGCCGCCACCGCCACCACCGCACGCGCTGAGGAGCGTCGCCACCAAAACGAGCGCGACGCGGAGATGGAGAAGATCAGCGCAGCACATCATTGATCTTCACACCGGCCGGGACCAGAGCCGGCGCATAAGCATGTCCAGAAAAATCCCGCATGCGCCCGCCCGAATGGATGACCAAGTCAGTGTGCGCAATACTCAGCGATCCGCCACGTCGCCCGCTCAATCGAATCCGCTCAGCTTCGAGCTTGAAGGTTTTGAAATAGGGGCCCAGCAAAGCGCTCAAGTCCGGCAACACCGGCCCTTGCCATGACACCGCAAAAACAACGCCGGCTGGTGTTGCGTATTCCCGCACGATGGTGCCGCTTTCAAGCGTGGTCTCATGCACCGTATAAGCGCTGTTGGCAGCAGTGGCTGTGAGCGCCTGCATTTTGACCGCAGACGGCGCAGACGCGGCTGCATTGGCCCCGGCTACCCCGGGCGGCTGGCCCAGGGCTGCGCTCGCCGCGAACGCGCTGGCGCTCAATGCCAGAGCCAGTAGCAGCCGAATTGATTTGAATCGATCGGACATGTTCATTACTCGTCTGGCGACTCGGGCCGCTTCTGTTGCATCGCCTCTTCCACCGATTTTTTCACCTGGTCCTGAAGCTGCTGGCTTTGCTGCTGCGGCGTGCCCGCGGGAGCCGAGACGCCCGCCGCGGTGCCTGGTGCCGTGCCCGCTACCCCGCCCAGCTGCTTCTTGGCCAGCAGCCCGACGACGAGCAGCGCCAACAACAAACCCAAGATGCCCACGCCTGCTTTCATTGCCCACTTCTTTCTGGTCCTGCCTTGAACCGGTCAACCTCCATTCCCACCCTGGCGCAATGATGCCACCGGGCCAGCTATCTTGTTTTGATTATTGCCAATATCCACCGCGAGTCGTGCACAATTTACGAAAATTTATAGGTTTTCTAGCTCTAGCCCGCGTGGATACTGCCTCATATGCTATCAATAAATTAATAGATCAATAGCTTGCCAGCGGCACCGGCAAGGCGTTCTTGAAGGTGTAAACCGTGATCGGCGCTTGCTTCATATTGCCTTTGTCGTCATAGCTGTAGGTGCCTGCAACGCCCTTGTAGCTCGACTTGTAGATTTCTGCGCCGACCTTGTTCGGGTCGATGGAGTTGGCCTTTTGCATGGACTCGCCAATGAACATGGTCTGGTCATAAAAAGGCGCGGCGTACACATCGGGGTCCAGACCAAAGCGCTTCTTGAACTTCGCCTTGAAGGCAGGGCCATTGGCGGCCTTGTCCAGGATGGAGCCACCCTGGGCGCAAAACACCACGTCATTGACCGCTTCACCACCGAGTTTTCCCATCTCGGGGCTGCACAAGGTGTCGCCGCCGAGCAACTTGGTCTTGAGCGCGAGCTGCTGCATCTGACGCGCCATCGGTCCAGCTTGCGGCGCATAGCCGCCGAAGAAAATAGCTTCGGGCTTCTTGGCCTTCAAGCTGGTCAGGATGGCGGTGAAATCGGTCGCCTTGTCGGTGGTGAATTCCTGGCCCACCACGCTCAGCCCCAATTTTTTGGCTTCCTTGGTGAATTCTTCGGCCACGCCCTGGCCAAAAGCGGTGCGGTCGTCAATCACGGCCACCGATTTGACTTTCAACTCCCTGGCCGCATAAGCGGCCATGCTGGCGCCAATCTGGTTGTCGCTGGCGATGATCCGGAACAGGTTCTTGTAGCCGCCCAGCGTGACTTTGGGGTTGGTGCCCACGGTCGACAGCATGGCGCCGCCCTGGCTGTACAGGCGCGATGCCGGCACCGCCACGCCCGAGCAATACGGGCCCATGACAAACTTGACGCCGCTGTCGACCAGCTTTTGCGCCACCATCACGCCGGCTCTGGGGTCGCATTGGTCGTCTTCGGACAGCAGTTCAAATTTGAGGGTCTTGCCCCCGACCGTGATCTTTTTGCTGTTGAGGTCTTCAATCGCCAGGCGCACGCCGTTTTCATTGTCCTTGCCGGCAAAGGCGTTGGCGCCTGACAGGGGGCCGGTCAAGCCGATAACGACTTTTTGGTCCTGCGCAAAGGATTGGCTGGCAAAGGCCAGCGCCAGGGCGCCAAAGAGGGGAAGGACTGTGCTTTTGAGTTTCATATGTGTTTCCTGAAAGTGAATATTTGGATTTCGCAGTGGGGTTCGGGCGGGGGGCAATCCCGCCGTCATGGTGGCGTCTTAAATTTCATCGTTGTCTCCTCGTTGTGGATTCTTTTAAATCAGATCGGGCTGCAGATCGGGCCTGTGAGAGAAGCTTGCAGCGCTCAGGAGTCGAGAAAAAATAAATTGAACAATGACCCGCTTTCAGACGAGATGCCAGGCAAGGCGCAAAGCGCGCCGTTTGGCGAGCCAAACAAGCGGTTTGCAACGCCGCATGGCGCTCGTATGGAAGATGGGGAATGTTCAAGTTATTTTTTCTCGGCGACTCAGTCCATCGTCATGAGCTGCGCGTTCCCACCGGCCGCTGCCGTGTTGGTGCTGATGCTTTGCTCATGCATCAGGGCGCTCAAGTCATAGCAGGCGCCGGCTGCCAACTGCGCCGGCGACAGGCTTTCAATGCGCACGATGGCGCCACCTTGTTGCGACACGGTCGGTGCCAAAGCTTGCAAGGCGTCGCCATCGCCCTCAAACAACATGGCGCTCAGATGCGGCTCGCTGCGCAGCTGATCAAGGCTGCGCTGTTGCACAAAGCGCATCACCTCGGGCGGCAAGGTGCTCAGCGCTTGCGCCACCGCGCTGGCGCTGGCGGGTGTCTCGATCCAGCACGGGTTGCCACTGGCCAAGGACGCTGCCACCTGGTGGATTAGCCCGAGCGCCGTCTGTGGCACGGCCCAGACCGCGCCGCGCGCCAGCAGCTGATAGCGGTTCGACTCCCCCGTGGGGCCCGGCAGCAGGTAGGCCTGGCCAAGCACGCTGGCGGCCCGATACCTGGCGCATGCGACTGCGGCCTGTGCGCCGTCCAAACTGCCCACGCCCCCTAGGGCAGAGGAAGGCGCTTGCAGGCTCGCCACCAGACTCTGCAGCGCCAGCAAAGTGGGATGCGCAGCGAGCTGACGCTCAGCACTGGCCAGCGCCAGCGCACGGCTGGCGGGCGAGGCCGCCAGGGCACTCAAAGCCGGGTTGCATTGCGCATCGTCCTGCTGCAAGAGCCGGTACAGATAGAGTGGCCCGCCCGCTTTGGGCCCAGTGCCCGACAAGCCCATGCCGCCAAAAGGCTGCACCCCCACCACTGCGCCGATCACATTGCGGTTGACATATATATTGCCCGCCTGCACCTTTTGCGTGACCTGGGCGATGGTCTCGTCAATGCGGCTGTGCACCCCAAAGGTCAGGCCGTAGCCGGTCGCGTTGATGGCGCTCAGCACACGGTCAAGGTCGTCGCGCCGATAGCGCAGCACATGCAGCACCGGGCCGAACACTTCGCGCTGCAGGCGCTCGATGCGGTCGATCTCAATCAGCGTGGGCATCACAAAATGTCCTTGGGCCTCACTCTCGTCGCGCGCCATGCGGGTCACGGCTTGGCCGTCTGCCTGCATGCGCGCGATGTGTTGCTCAATCTGCGCCCTCGCCTGCTCGTCGATCACTGGGCCCACATCCGTGTGCATGCGGTCCGGGTTGCCCATGACCCACTCGCGCATCGCGTCCTTGATCATGCCGATCACCCGGTCGGCCACGTCTTCCTGGATGCACAGCAAACGAAGCGCCGAGCAGCGCTGGCCGGCCGAGTCGAAGGCCGAGGACAGCACATCGCCCACGACCTGCTCGGCCAGGGCCGATGAATCGACCACCATGGCGTTCTGACCGCCGGTCTCGGCAATCAAGGGGATGCAGTGGCCCTGGCGGCTCAGGCGCTGTGACAAGGTTTGCGCAATCAGCCGCGCCACCTCGGTCGAGCCGGTAAACATCACGCCCGCCACCTGCGCGTGCGCCACCAGCGCGGCGCCCACGGCCTCACCGGTGCCGGGCACCAGTTGCACCGCATCGCGCGGCACACCGGCTTCGTGCAGCAGGCGCACCATCAGTTCCGCCACCAGCGGCGTTTGCTCGGCCGGCTTGGCCAGCACGCAGTTGCCGCTGGCCAGCGCGGCTGCGACCTGGCCGGCAAAGATCGCCAGCGGAAAATTCCACGGGCTGATGCACAGCACCACACCGAGTGAGCGCTGGGTCTGGTTGTCAAAGGTGGCTTGCACTTGCGCTGCGTAATAGCGCAAGAAGTCCACCGCCTCGCGGATCTCTGAAATGGCGTTGGGCAGCGACTTGCCAGCCTCCCGCACGATCAGGCCCAGGATGCTTTGGGTGCGCTGCTCCAGAGAATCGGCGGCGCGCTTGAGGCAGGCGGCGCGCTCCTGGGGCGGTGTCACTTGCCAGATTTGGGTCGCGCGTGCCGCGCGCTCAACGGCGAGCTCCACCTCGTTAGCTGTGGCAGGACGCACCCAGCCGACCTGGTCGCGCGTGTCGGCCGGGTTGCAGACCGTTTGCCAACCCTCGGCCAAGGCGGTCGCCGGGTTGACGGGCGCCACCTGCGCCACCGTAGCGCAAGCGGCGTAGCTCACTTGCGTGCTGCGCAGCAAGCCCGCGGCGAGTGAGGCCAGCTGTTGTTCGTTGGCCAGATTCAGGCCCGATGAGTTCAGACGCGACTGGGCGCCCAGCGCTGCAAACAGCTGGCGCGGCAGCGCAATCTTGGGGTGCGGCGCGCCCAGCTGGCCCGCCTGCGCTTCTATCGCCTGCGCCTCCAGCACCGGGTCGGCCACCAGGTCATCGACCTGCACCTTGGGGTCGCCAATGCGGTTGACAAAGGAGGAGTTGGAGCCGTTCTCCAGCAGTCGGCGCACCAGATACGCCAGCAGCGTTTCGTGCGTGCCCACCGGCGCATAGATGCGGCACGGGCGCCCCAATTTGCCGTCAGCGACGGTGCCGGTGACCTGCTCGTACAGCGGCTCGCCCATGCCATGCAGGCACTGAAACTCGTACTGCCCGGCGTAGTAGTTGTTGCCCGCCATCTGGTAAATCGAGGCCACGGTTTGCGCATTGTGGGTGGCAAATTGCGGGTAAACCGCCTCGGGTGCAGCGAACAACTTGCGCGCGCAAGCCAGGTAAGCCACATCGGTATGCACCTTGCGGGTGTAGACCGGGTAGCCGTCCAGGCCGTCGAGCTGGGCGCGCTTGATCTCGGCGTCCCAGTAAGCGCCCTTGACCAGGCGAATCATCAGGCGGTGGCCACTGCGCCTTGCCAGGTCGATCACGTGGTCAATCACATAAGGGCAACGCTTGAGGTAGGACTGCACCACAAAGCCAATGCCGTTCCAGCCCTTGAGCCTGGGCTCGAAACACAGGCTCTCTAACAGGTCCAGGGAGAGCTCTAACCGGTCGGATTCTTCAGCATCGATGTTGATGGCGATGTCGTACTGGCGTGCCAGCAGCGCCAGTTTGCTCAGGCGCGGCAGCAGCTCGCCCATGACGCGCTCGCGCTGGGCGCGGCTGTAGCGCGTGTGCAGCGCCGACAATTTGACCGAGATGCCCGGGCCTTCAAAGATGCCGCGGCCGTTGGACGCCATGCCGATGGCGCGGATCGACTGCTCGTAGGAGGCCACGTAACGCTCGGCATCCTCCTCGGTGGTCGCCGCCTCGCCCAGCATGTCGTAGGAGTAACGAAAACCTTTTTTCTCCAGCGCCCGACTGTTGGCCAGCGCCTCGGAGATGGTCTGGCCGGTGACGAACTGCTCGCCCATCAGCTTCATGGCCCGGTGGACGCCCTGACGAATCAGGGGCTCACCGCCCTTGCCGATCATGCGGGTCAGCGCGCTGCCCATGCTCTTCTCGCTGGCAGTGGCGGTGAGCTTGCCGGTCAGCATCAAGCCCCAGACGGCGGCGTTGACGAACAGCGAGGGCGAGTTGCCCAGGTGCGAATGCCAGTCACCGTGGCTGATCTTGTCGCGAATCAGCGCGTCGCGCGTGGCGTTGTCGGGAATGCGCAGTAACGCCTCGGCCATGCACATCAGCGCCACGCCTTCCTGGCTGGAGAGCGAAAACTCCTGCACCAGCGCCTCCACGCCGCCACCGGTCTTGTTGCTGCGCAGGCCTTCAACCAGGCGGGTTGCGACTTCTTCAATCGCGGCGCGCTGGTCCGCGTCGCTCACATGCGCCAGTTGCACCAGCATCGGCAGGCATTCAGGCTCAGGCCGGTGCCAGGCGGCGGTGATGGCAGCGCGCATCTCGGTCTGTGGCAGCACGTTTTGCGCCCAGTCCAGAAAGGGCTGCGGCGCGGATGCCATTGGGCTGGCTGGCACCGTCAAGTCGTCAGCGTCTTCAATCTCGCCCGCCTGGGAAGTTTCGGTTGCACCTCTAGTTGCAACGCGTGGCAAATGGCCACGCTCGATGCTCTCCACATACTGGATGACCGCCTGCTTGATCAGCCAGTGGGAGGTCTTGCCCTGCGCCAAGGCCGCATCCTTGATGCGCGTTCGCAGCGATTCATCAACCTTGATACCGAGCGTGACTGTGGCCATGGTTGCACCCTTTTCCAAAATGAGTTGCACCTATTTTAATTAAGGTGCAACTCATTGCGAATAAGGGCTAACCCTCGGTTGAGGCACCGGCTGTCAAGTCGACGATCACGTCGCAACGACTTAAGGATGCTGAATTCTGGCACTATTTTTATATGAAATTTGGCTCTAGCCCTTATGTTAATTGGACATATTGCTATCAATTTTATATATATCCTGAATCACGAAATCCGCAAAAAGTCGCACATGCACTGAACCCGCTGTGGTGGCGGTCAATGCTTGTGGCCCGTGATCGCGTCGCCAGCTCGCCAAGAGCTGATGCAGCACCAGGCAAAAGACGAGCGCCAAAGGATGCGGCTGAACAGTGCGCAGTTTCCAGCTGAGGTTCAAGCGGCCTGCGCACGTTCAAAGGCGGGTGTGACTCAAAGTGATCCGGGCTTCAGATGAATGATTTTTGACTGAGGTACTCAGGTGCGTCCATTGGGTCGGGGCCCCGGATATCACGGTGGTGGGTGAATCAGCCGGGCGATGCGCTTTGCTACGTGTCCTCCGCCCGCTTCGCGTTCTCCTCCTTTACCTTCGCAAAGCGCATCACCCGACTGATTTTTCCAGCGATTGGGTACGCTGACAGGGGGAAGTCAAAAATTGCCTGCGTTGGGGTGGCTCGAATTGATGTGCGCCGCTTGCTGCAGAAATTCTGACTTCCACGGCGTCAGAACCGTGATTGAGCTATGCGACCGGGCTTTGGGGTGAAAGGCGCGCATCTGCAAGCGCTTGCATACCCCAACTTCAATTTCGCGTGTGTTTTCGCCCCAAAACCGCATGCGCATGGCCCAGTCGCCGGGCCGGGTTTATTGCGCAGCGCCGGGTTTTACGTATGACCCGCATGACTTCAGGGCGCCACATCAGTTTGAATAGCACGTTCAACGGCAGCTGTGCGGATTTTTGCTCCCAATATGGCACCGCAGGCTTGCAATCAGCCTGTTCTGGTTGAGGACGCCTCATTAAACGGCTTTGCCCGTGCACGCTGTGACGACTGCGGGCACGCCTTTCTGGTGGCCTTGTGCTGCCCCTCTTGCAATGCGCGCCGCATGGCCGAGACGCCCGTTCACCTGTGTGAGCACGTGTGTCCCCATCTTTCGGTTTTCCGATATAGACTGGTGCAACAAACATGCGGGACAGCGGTTTCGCGCCCAAGCACTGCTTGCCCACTTGCTCATCAAAACTGGAGCACCACTAGATTCAGTTGAGCGCTGGAAATCATCTGTAACGCCTTATGAATATTGACTTTTCTGACTTCGACGATATTCACATTGGGCGTGAAAGCCTTACACACCCGATTGAGCCCTTGGCAACGTGCCCGGGTGTGTTGCCCCTACTTGCGGGCCGGAGCCTGCGGCGGCGTCACGCCGACCCGGTTGGGCTGCCAGGAGCCCACTCGGGCGCGTCCAACTGCGCAAGCCAGGTGAAGAATGGAAACAAGCTTGTCTAGCCCCATGCGCTCCCCCATCCTCACCTCGGCTTTGTTGGGAGCAAATTTTGGCACGCCGGCAGAGCAGCAACACCTGCTGGCGCTGGAGCAAACAGCCAGAGAAGCACTGGCTGAAAAGCGCCCGTGGCTGCGCTTTGCGCCGCAACTGGAATGGCAGTTCGAGCTCGATTCAACCGCCGAACGGGTGGCACGATTCCGGGTATTGGGGCTGATCGCGCTGATCATCCTCAACTTGTTCAATATCACCGACCGGACCATGCTGCCGGACATTGCAGATCAGGCGCTGATGATCCGGCTGGGCATACTCACCCCAATCATGGCAGTTACATTGGCGGCGCTACATTTGCCCTTTCTGGCACCGAGGCGGGAATGGCTGATATCCTGCCTGATTGCGGCGGCCAGCGGCAGTCTGGTGTATTTCTTTTCTCAAAGCCAACACCCCAACGCGTTGCACTACCACACCGGGGTCATCCTGGTCATCATGTTCGGCAATATCGTCATCCGGCAGCGCTTCAGGTTTGCCTTGTCGACCAGCGTGGCAGTGCTGGCACTGTTTGTCGCTGGTATCTCGCAACTGCAGCAGATGTCCCAGGAGATCAAACTCAACAGCGATATGGTGCTGTTCGCGGCTGTCGTCATTAGTTTGGTTGCCAATTACCAGATGGAGTACGACTCGCGGCAAGCGTACCTGCATACCCTGCTGCAGCGCATTGAAGCACTCAAGCTCAAACGCTCGCATGACGAGCTTGATCGCCAGGCCAACTCCGACCCGCTTACCGGATTGGCCAACCGCCGCTATTTCGACAGCCACCTGCTGATCGAGTGGGGCCGTGCACAGCGTGAACAACAAGCCATTGCCCTCATCTACCTCGATGTCGACAATTTCAAGGCTTACAACGACCACTATGGCCATCAGGCGGGCGACGAGTGCCTGATTCGTGTGGCCAAGGAAATTCAGCAATGCGTGCAGCGAAACGGCGACGTCTGCGCGCGTTATGGCGGCGAGGAATTTGTCATTTTGCTGCCGCAGACCTCACTGCTCAGCGCACAGGCGATGGCCGAAAAAGTGCGAGAGGCGGTCCAGGCCGCCGGGCTGAGTCAGGCGTATTCCGACGTATCCCAAGTTGTGACCATCAGTTGCGGTGTCGCCTGCACCGTGCCTGCAGTGGGTGACACCAGCAGCAGATTGATCAGACAAGCCGATCAAGCCTTGTACGCAGCCAAATCGTCGGGTCGCAACCGCGTCAGCAGCCAGGGCGCTGACACCAGCCATTTGACCGTGTAAACGGCCTGCCACTTTTTTGGATTCCATGATGCTGGATTCCTCTGGAACACATCGGGGTGGACACAGAAGTCCCGCGCATCACTGCAATTTATGGTCGGCCCGGAGGGAATCGAACCCCCATGATCGCTTTAGAAGAGCGATGTCCTATCCGTTGAACGACGGGCCGAATCGCGGATTTTAGCCGCACTTGAAGCCCGCAAAAATGCTCACCGAGACCCCTCAAGGCCAACTGTCACGCATTCTTTAGAGCACCTCGCGGGCGGCGCTCATCAATGCGCCAGTCCGAGCAAGACGCGCGCTTCTGCCGGGCTGGCCACCGAGCGACCGGCGTTGCGGGCGCACTCCGCCAGGGCCGTGATCAACTCGCCATTGCCCTTGGCGCGCTCGCCATTGGGCAGGTAGAAGGTGTCTTCCAGCCCGGTGCGCAGCATGCCGCCCAGATCGGCGGTTTTTTGGTGCACCGGCCAGATTTCGGTGCGGCCAATCAGCGTGGACTGCCAGACGCTGCCCGGCACCATCCAGCGGGGAATGAGCGCGAGCAGATCGGCGTCACACGGCATGCCCGAGGCCACGCCCATCACCAGGTTGTATTCGGCGCGGCCCATCGCAGGCGTGAGCATGCCAGCCTTCAGGTACATGCCGACCGAGCGAACGATGCCCACGTCAAAGCACTCAAACTCGGGGTGGGTGCCGGTACTGGCCATCACATCCAGAAACTGCTGCACCTTGGCCACCGGGTTGTCAAACACCATGGGCGGCCAGGCCCAGTTGCCGTCTTCCTTGATCTTGAGGTAGTTCAGGCTGCCCGCATTGCAGGCCGCAATCTCGGGCTTGACGCGCCGGATGCAGCCCAAGGGGCCCGAAATATCCTTGCCCACGACACCCGTGGTCAGGTTGATGATGACGCCGGGGCAAGCCTGCCGGATGGCGTTGACGACCGACTCCATCACATCCGGATCCCAAGACGGCATGTGGCCCATGCCCTCTTCCTGGTTGCGCACATGCACATGCATGATGGCGGCGCCGGCGTTGAAGGCATCGCGTGCCTCGGCTGCCATCTGCTTGGGTGTCACCGGCACCGGGTGCTGCTTCGGGTTGGTCAGCACGCCGGTCAGGGCGCAGGTCAAAATTGCTTTTTCCATTAAATGTTTTCTTTCTCTTCCAGTTCAATTTCGATCAGCAAGGCACCCGACTCGACTTGCTCGCCCACTTTCACATGCAGCGCCACCACCGTGCCGGCGGCCTGCGCCGTCAGCCACATTTCCATCTTCATCGCCTCCACACAGACCAGGGCTTGCCCTTCTCTGACCCCCTCGCCCACCGCAAACTGAATTTGCGTGACCTTGCCCGCCACGGGGGATAGCGCCCGGGTGGCGTCCAGCGCAGCATCCTTGCTCGGGAACGGCGAAACCTCGTGGAAGACGAAAGAATTGCCGCCCATGGCGAGGTGCAGCTCCTGCTGACGTTTGAGTGCGATAGCGCTGCGCGTGACCCCGTCGATCTCGTAACGCAGATCGCCATTCTTGAAGTGGATGATCCGCACCCGATGCGTTTGACCTGCCAAAGTGACTGCGACCTGCCCGGTGCGTTCCGGGTGAACGCGCAATGTGTGCGTGAGCTCATCGCAGCGCAGGGGGATGTCAAAGGCGGCGACGCTGTCGGCGCGCCAGTTGGCGCCGTTTTGCATGGCAAAGGCTGCTGCCGCCACACACCAGGCCTGATCACCCGGCACCGGGCGTTGTAAGAGTGCCTCGCCCGCCTCCTGCCACTGGTCGATCGTGGTCGTGGTCATGGCTGCGCTGCGAAAGGCCGGGTGATTGACCAGATCGGCCAGAAAGCGAGCGTTGTTGCGCAGTCCAAGCAGGGGCGCGTTCTCAAGGGCAGCGCGCAGGCGCCGGATTGCGTCATCGCGGTCACGCCCGTGCACAATGACTTTGGCCACCATGGGGTCGTAATAGGGCGAGACTTCGCTGCCCTCTTCAATCCCGGCGTCAATGCGCACCCCCTCAAACAAGGCTTGCTGCGGGCGCCACCAGCGCACCGTGCCCGTTTGCGGCGCAAAACCGGCATACGGGTCTTCCACATACAGGCGCGCCTCTATCGCATGGCCCGTCAATTTGATGTCGGTCTGAGAGGCCGGCAGCGGCTGGCCCGCTGCCACGCGCAGTTGCCACTCCACCAGATCAAAACCCGTCACCAGCTCGGTCACCGGGTGCTCAACCTGCAAGCGCGTGTTCATTTCCAGGAAATAGTGTTTCAGGTCGCCGTCCACGATGAATTCCACCGTGCCCGCGCCCCGGTAGCCCACGGCCAGGGCGGCGGCCACCGCGTCCCGTCCCATGGCTTCGCGCATCGCGCTATTGACGACGGGCGACGGCGCTTCTTCGATCACTTTTTGCCGCCGGCGCTGGGCCGTGCAGTCGCGCTCGCCCAGATAGACCGCGTTGCCGTGGTCATCGGCAAAGACCTGTATCTCAATATGTCGGCCGTTGTCAATCAGGCGCTCGAGCATCAGCGCGGCGTCGCCAAAAGCGCCTTGCGCCTCGCGCCGCGCGCCGACAATGGCCTGCGCAATCTCGTCGGCCGAGCGTACCAGGCGCATGCCACGGCCACCGCCACCGGCCACCGCCTTGACCAGCAAGGGGAAACCCAGTTTCAACGCTTCCTCAGTCAGTCGTGTGTCGTCCTGCTCTTCGCCCAGATAACCTGGCGCGCAGGGCACACCGGCGGCCATCATGCGACGCTTGGCCAGCGCCTTGTCGCCCATGGCCAGCATGGCGGCAGGCGGCGGGCCGATAAACACCAGAGCTGCGTCCAGGCAGGCCTGGGCAAAACCCGCGTTTTCGCTCAGGAATCCGTAACCGGGGTGAATCGCGTCGGCACCGGTCTTGCGCGCGGCCTCCAGCAAGGCATCAACCCGGAGGTACGAATCGGCCGGGGCAGACCCGCCAATATGCACGGCTTCATCGGCCAGGCGAACATGCGGCGCGTCTCTGTCTGCATCACTGTAGACGGCGACGGTTCTATAGCCCAGGTTGCGCGCGGTGCGCATCACGCGACATGCGATCTCGCCGCGATTAGCGATCAGAATTTTGGAGAAGATCATGGCTGGGCCCAGCTTGGTTTACGTTTTTGCAAAAAGGCGGCAATGCCTTCGAGCCCCTCCGGGCCTTGTGCGGCGCGGGAAAAAATGCGGGCCGCCTCTTGCACCAGGCTGGCCGGCTCGCAAAGGCGTGCTTTCGCCATCAACGCCTTGGTGGCCGCCACGGCACCGGGCGCGCAGGCCTGGATCTCGGCCAGCACGGCCGCAAGCACGGCGTCAATTTGCTCGGGCGCATGCACCGCATGCACCAGACCCATCGCCAGGGCGTTGGCCGCGTTCAAGCGCCCGCCCGTCACCGCCAGCCGCTTGGCCTGGGAGTAGCCCAGACGCTCGACCAGGAACGGCGCAATCTGGGCCGGCACCACGCCCAAAGCGGTCTCTGGCAAACGAAACACGGCCGACTCGCTCGCCAGCGCCACATCCGCCACGCACGCCAGGCCCAGGCCACCGCCCATGACACTGCCCTCTAACACCGCCACCAGCGCCAGCGGCGTCTGGGCATAGGCCACACACAGGTCGCCGAATTGCGCGTTGACCTGCGCCACGGCATCGAGCGCCACGCTAGCTTGGGTCGACGCGGGCGGGTTCTGCAGCGCCCGCATGCGCGCGCTCGCCATGTCCTGCAAATCAGCGCCCGCACAAAAATGCCCACCCGCGCCCCGCAACACCAGCACACGCACGCTCTTGTCAGCTTCTAGAGCCACGAGTGCAGCTTGCAACTCGGCCACCATCTGCAGCGACATAGCGTTGCGAAGTGCCGGGCGATTCAAGGTAATTTGAGCCGTAGCCCCCGTCTTTTGGACCTGTATAGCTTCGTAATTCATAGCAATTGTCATTGCCCTTTGCCCGGCAGCGTGCCCTCTAACTTGCAGATGATGCCCAGCATGATCTCGTCAGCGCCGCCACCAATCGAGATCAAACGCCCGTCACGGTAGGCCTGCGCAATCGGGTTGTCCCAGGTGTAGCCCATGCCGCCCCAGTACTGCATGCAACTGTCTGCCACTTCGCGACTCAGGCGCCCGGCCTTGAGCTTGGCCATGGACGCCAGTTTGGTCACGTCTTTGCCCGAGATATAGGATTCAACCGCCCGGTAGGTCAAGGCGCGCAAGGCCTCCACTTCGGTGCGCAACTCGGCCAGCCGGAAGTGCACCACCTGGTTGTGCAAAATCGGCTTGCCAAAGGTCTGGCGCTGGCGCGTGTAATCGATGGTCTGGTCAATTAATCGGTCCAGCGAGCGCAGGCAGCCGGCCGCGCCATAGAGACGCTCTTCCTGAAACTGCAACATCTGGAACATGAAACCCATGCCCTCCTGCCCGATCAGGTTGCGCTGTGGCACGCGCACATTGTCAAAAAATAGCTGCGCCGTGTCGCTTGAATCCATGCCGATCTTGTGGATTTTTTGCCGCGTGACGCCGGGGCTGTCCAGGCGCACCATGATCAGCGACTTGTTCTTGTGCACCGAGCCTTCCGAAGTATTGGCCAGCAGACAGCACCAGTCGGCTTGCATGCCGTTGGTGATCCACATCTTGGAGCCATTGATGAGGTAATCATCACCGTCCTTTTTGGCCGTGGTCTTGAGCGCCGCCACATCCGAGCCGCCGCCCACCTCGCTCACGCCAATACAACCGACCATGTCGCCAGCGATGCTGGGGGCCAGAAACTCGCGCTTGAGTTCATCGGAGCCAAAGCGCGCCAGCGCTGGCGTACACATGTCGGTTTGCACGCCAATCGCCATTGGCACGCCGCCAGCATTGCATTCGCCCAGCGCTTCGGCCATCACCATGGAGTAGCTGAAGTCCAGCCCCATGCCGCCGTATTCCGCCGGGTACTTGATGCCCAGCAGCCCCAGGTCGCCCATCTTCTTGAACAATTCATGCGCCGGGAATTGCTGTGCCGCTTCCCACTGCGGCAGCTGCGGGTTGATCTCTTTGGCAACAAACTTGCGCACCGTGTCGGCAATCTGTTCGTGTTCGGGGGTGAATTTCATGAAAACCTCGCTGTTGAATATCTAAAGAGAAAGTAGAAAAAAAGGTGGCTTTAAAAGCGTGCCACACCAAAGGTATTGCCATGCAACTGGCGGCTCTGCGCCTCTTGCGCCAGCGCCAGGCACAGCCCGAGCAGCCGGCGCGTGTCACGCGGATCAATGATGCCGTCGTCCCACAAGCGTGCGGTGCCAAACAGGACGGCAGACTCCTTGTCCAGCCGCAGCCGCAAACCGTCTGACATGGCCTTCAGGGCTTCTTCGTTGGCGGCCATGCCGGTGCGTTCCATCTTGGCGCGGTTGACAATATCCATCACCTTGGCCGCCTGCGCGCCGCCCATCACCGCGGTGCGGGCCGTGGGCCAGGAAAAAATGAAATTCGGATCAAAACCCCGGCCGCACATGCCGTAGTTGCCAGCGCCATAGGAGCCGCCCAACACCACGGTGAACTTGGGCACGCGCGCATTGGCGACCGCCTGGATCATCTTGGAGCCATGCTTGATGGCGCCGCTGCGCTCGGCCACCGAGCCCACCATGTAGCCGGTCGTGTTTTGCAGAAAAATCAGCGGCGTACCGGTTTGGTCACACAGTTGGATGAACTGCCCGGCCTTGGTGGAGCCGCTGGGCTGAATCGGGCCGTTGTTGCCCAGAATACCCACCAGCCGACCCTGCACACGGGCATGGCCGCACATCATCTCGCTGGCGTATTCGGCCTTGAACTCCAGAAAATCAGAGCCATCGACCAGCCTGGCAATCACCTCGCGCACGTCATACGGCTCGCGCTCGTCTAAGGGCACGATGCCCATCAACTCCTGTTCGTCATACAGAGGCTCTACAAAGTCGGGCGCAGCCGGTGCCAGATCCCACTGCAACTTGTCCAGCACTTCGCGCGCCATGCCAATGGCATGGGCATCGTCTTCACACAGGTACTCCCCCAGGCCCGTCACTTGCGCATGGGTCTCGGCGCCGCCCAACTCGTCTTCGGTGCAGTCTTCGCCAATGGCGGCCTTGACCAGCGGCGGGCCAGCCAGAAAGATGTTGGAGCGCCCGCGCACCAGAATCACGTAGTCCGACAAGCCGGGCAAGTACGCGCCACCGGCCGTGGAAGAGCCATGCACCACCGCGATCTGCGGCAGCCCCTGCGCCGACATGCGCGCCTGGTTGGCAAAGCTGCGCCCACCCTCAATGAAGATTTCACTCTGGTACATCAGGTTGGCGCCGCCGCTTTCCACCAGGTAGATCACGGGCAATTTGTTTTCTTGCGCAATCTCCTGGGCCCGCAAGGCCTTGCGCAAACCCATCGGCGCCACGGTGCCGCCCTTGACCGCGCTGTCACTGGCAGAAATCAAGCAGCGCTTGCCGGCGACCACGCCAATGCCCACGATGGAGCCGCCGCCAAGTACCGATTTTTTGCCATCGTCGTCGTGCATATTGAGCCCGGCCAGGCGGCTGAGTTCCAGAAACGGCGAACCGCGATCGAGCAAGCGCGCCACCCGTTCGCGCGGCAGCAGTTGGCCGCGCTTTTCGAATTTGTCGCGTTTGGACTCCGACTCGGCAATCACCATCTGCTCCAGGCGCTGGACCTCCGAGAGCAACTCGCGCATGCGCTGCGCGTTGGCGCCGAAGGCATCGGATTTGGCATTGATCTTGGTACGAATGACTGGCATTGAATTGAACCCTCTTGATTGCTCCGCATTAGACATAAAGCTAACGTTAACGTCAACCAGATTTCGCATAGGTATTTCCCCTATACTTCACGTGATGCGGCTCTGATAGCATTCGGCCGCAGTCAATGCAACCGCATTTTTTTGCCCACTTTTTAAATAGGAAACCCATGAACATCGAAGCCTGCACCGAAGCCATTCGCACCAAAGTAGGTAGCGACAGCGGCCTGGAAGCCACCCTGAAATTTGACTGTGGCGACGACGGCGTTGTTTTTATTGACGGAAAGTCCGCGCCCAACTCGGTCAGCAACAGCAACCTGGACGCCGACTGCACGGTCGGCATCACGCTGGAAAACCTCAACGCCATGCTGGCGGGCGATCTGGAGCCGGCCACCGGTTTCATGATGGGCAAGCTCAAGGTGACCGGCGACATGAGCGTCGCCATGCGGCTGCAACGCGTCATCTGATTCCCCCATTTCGGGCACGGCCATGGCGTCAAGCCCTTCTGCAGCAACTGCAACTGCAACTGCAGCGCGAGCGCGCAGCAAGCGTGTTGGCGCGGTGGCTGCGGCCGTGAGCGACGCACAGGCCTTTGTCGATGCGCATCGCGACGAGGGAACCACCGAGTTGTTTGGCATTACAGAGTTGTGCCAGCAGTTCGGCATCACCCTGCGGGCGTTGCGTTTTTATGAAGACAAAGGGCTGCTGGCGCCCCGGCGCATCAACGGTGCACGCGTGTACACGCGGCGCGACCGGGCCCGGCTGGCACTCATTTTGCGGGCGAAAGACATAGGCTCGCCGCTGTCAGAAATCAAACGCTACCTGGATTTGTATGGCGACCACGGCGAGGGCCGCGCGCAACAATTGGACTTCGTGATTGAGCGCACCGACAGCGCCATTGCGCAACTCAAGCAAAAGCGCGCCCAAATTGATGAAACCCTGGCCGAGCTGCAGCTGATCAATGCCACCTGCCGCAGGCATTTGGAGGAGCGGCGGCAAGCTGAAGAAAATTCAGTGTCGTCCTAGGCCAGAGCAGGTCTCAGGCCCAGCGCAAAGACCCCTTGAAATCCGGCAGGATTCTCCCGTTGTGGCATTTATCTACAGCAGTGACATGGAAAGTGTGGTCGGCTTTGTGCTGCTCGAAGACCTGTCGGTGGCCAAGAGCCTGGGGCAAGGCCAGCGTCAACTGACGGAATTCCGTCGCGACATGATCCGCTTCGTGGCCCAGCATTCGCTGCGCGTGTTCGCCTGGTATCGCATTGCTCTCGGCCTGCTGATCGGGGTTGGCATTGTCACTTTGGCAGGGTGAGTTTTGAACAGGCAGTCGCATTGCGGATTGATCGATTGATTGCTCGCAACTTGACAGCAAACTGCATTTCGTAAAATAAAACCTTGTTCAACTCTGTCGGCGCTTCAATCGCCCCTTTTGGAAATAGCCATACTTTTTGCCCTCATCCTGCTCAACGGCGCATTTGCAATGTCAGAAATCGCGCTGGTCACAGCCCGCAAAGCTAGACTCCAGAAACTCGTTGATGAGGGCGACAGCTCTGCCATAGCAGCAGTCAAACTGGGGGAAGACCCCACCCGCTTTCTTTCCACCATCCAGATTGGCATCACGTCCATCGGTGTACTCAACGGTATCGTCGGTGAAGCTGCGCTGGCGCCACCCCTGGCGCAGTGGCTCTTGACCTTGGGCCTGTACGAACCCTATGCCTCATACGCAGCCACCGGACTGGTGGTGGTGTTGATCACCTATTTTTCAATTGTTTTGGGTGAACTGGTGCCCAAGCGCCTGGGTCAATCCCATCCCGAAACGGTGGCTAGGCTGGTGGCCAAACCCATCAACTTGCTGGCGATTGCCACAAAGCCTTTCGTTCGCCTGTTGTCCGGTTCAACCAAAGGATTGTTGCGTCTATTGGGTGTCAAGGAGAGTTTCGGATCAATCGTGACTGAAGCAGAAATTCACGCAGTTTTGGCCGAAGGCACCAGTGCCGGCGTGATCGAATCGCATGAGCACACGATGGTCCGCAACGTGTTCCTGCTCGATGACCGTCAACTCAGTTCGTTGATGGTACCCAGGGGTGATGTCGTGTTTCTCGACATCAATAAACCATTTGTAGAAAATCTTAGACTAATTGACAGCTCGGATCACGCCAGGTTTCCTGTGGTGAAGGACAACCTCGACAATATTCTGGGTATCGTGAATGCGCGCCAGTTGCTCTCTAAAATAGCCCATGGCGAGATACCGGACCTGCAAGTCAATTTGCAAGCACCGCTTTACGTGCCGGAGACCCTGACGGGCATGGAATTGCTGGATAACTTTCGCTTGTCCGATGTGCACATGGCTTTTGTGATCGACGAGTACGGTCAGGTCCAAGGCATTGTCACCCTGAAAGATCTCATCGAAGCCATCACGGGTGAATTTCAACCTCGCGACCCTGAGACTTCCTGGGCCGTTCAACGCGAAGACGGCTCCTGGCTGCTTGATGGGTACATTCCCGTCCCGGAGTTGAAGGACCGCCTTGGGCTCACTAGCGTGCCAGAAGAAGAGCGCGGACGCTATCACACGCTCAGCGGCATGATGATGCTGCTGACGGGCCGTTTACCTAAAGTCGCAGACACCACTGAATGGCAGGGCTGGAAATTTGAGATTGTGGACATGGATGGCAAGACCATTGACAAAGTACTGGCCTCTAGCCTGTCTACGGACTCCATCACTACCGATTCAGAGGCTACTGCTGGGTGACGACCATGCGCATGGTCCTGAATCAGCTCCCTATCAGCAGCTTGTTGACGCTGCTACAGCGCCTGATGCTGGGTTCTTTGGCGATCCTGTTTTTTGCAGCATGCACTGACGGCTATCCTATAGAGGACGAGTTGATCATGAACCCGCTTGAGTTGAGTTCATCTCAGCGGCTGCAGGCCATGAACCAGCTTGGGCAAGACACACACCCGGATTTGAGATGGATTTACCACGCCCTGCCAAGTTGCATCCTGCAAGTGACTTTTGATGGCCTTGACTCTGGCAAGCAGGTCTTTAGCTTACCCATGTTGAACGCTGGCGTTGACATCAGTTCTGGCAAAGCTGACCCGGGCTATGGTGTCAAAGTCAAGCCAAGGGATGGCGCAAGCTTGTTAGAGCGAGTCGTCTTCCTGAGTAAACCTTGGGTAGATGCCGTTGCGATGAGTCATTTGGTTCGGAGTTTCCAGAAAGGATGTCAAACGAGCGCGGCGACTGTGTCGACCAACAACACAAATCCATCGTGACAAAACCTTCGGGCGGTCGTGCACTATCGACAATTCTTTGGGAGCTATCAACAGACACGCAGCGGGAACGCATCGCCATCAGCGATCTTCTGGTCGCGCTTGGCGACCGCGCAACGGGCGCCTTGATATTTATTTTTGCGTTCCCTAAGGTCTTGCCAACGCCGCCTGGCACGTCAACCATTTTGGGTGCCCCGCTGATCTTTCTTGCCGCCCAACTGATGCTGGGCCGGGCACCATGGTTGCCGGCATTTGTGGCGAATCGCTCCATGACGCGTTCCGATTTTTCTTCTTTGGTCAAACGCATCGTGCCCTGGCTACAACGCGCTGAAGGGTTGTTGCGTCCGCGCTTGAGCAGCTTTACCCTGCCACCGATGGAGTATCTCGTTGGCTTGTTGTCGCTGCTGCTCGCCGTGTTGCTGGTGTTGCCGATTCCCCTGGGTAACGTGCTGCCTGCTTTGGCCATCAGCCTGATGGCGCTCGGGGTGCTTGAGCGTGACGGCCTTTGGGTAATTGCTGGACTCACGGTCTCAGTGGCTGCCGTGTTTGTGGTCTATGGTGTGCTTTTCGCCATGGTCAAGGCCACTTGGTATTTTTTTACCCAGGTCTTGTAGTGGACAAGCCTCAGACGGCCAGCTTTATTGGCACGCGGTGGCGCGGCAAAGCGTCTTTGAGCAAGCTTTATTGGCGTGACATGCTGATCGTCGGCAGCGTCATTAACCTCTTGGCCGGTTTTGCTGCACTGATGATTGCTGCGCAAGGTGGCGACCCTGGAGTCGCGGCCATAGTGCATTTTTTATGCTTGCCCTACAACGTTTTTCTTGTTCTTGCGTTGTGGCGAACACCGGGATGCAGCAGGTTTATGGCATGGACATCGCTGGTTTGGCTGGGCACCGTGACGGTGATTTGAGTAAGGGCATTACTGGATGGTCTTCAGTTTTCGAAACGACTTGGGGCCGTCTCAGAAAACAGAAAATGAAACCCGTTAAGCCGTTTGCAACGGCCTGAACTTGAATGCGCGTATCTTGGCGCTGCTACGCCAGATGCAAACGCTGAGAGGTTTATTTAATCGCGTGCAGTGAAAAGGCGCTGCGATAACTATCGCAGCGCCCTTCATTCACATCATTTTTTTGATGTCTGTGTAATCCCCACGGGTACGCAGAATGACCTTCACGTCGGACTTGCCCCGGTTGCGCCAGTACCAGCCGTGATTGCCAGTGAAAGCGGCCTCAAGAACGCCTTCATCGGAAGAAACCCCGCGACCTTTTTCGTAGCTGATCGACTTGTCCTTAGCATCACCATGGGTGTCGAAGTTGACTTCACCTCCCTCGACCACCCAAGCGTATTGGGCCTTGGCACCTTCAACCATTTTCAGCTTGATTTCCGTTCCGTCTCCTGGCTTCAGAGTGACAGGCATCTCGTCGCGCCATTCGATCTTGGGCGTCGTAACCTTGGCCGACTGAGTCGGGGCAACAGCCACTGCAGCCTTCACTGGAGGTTCTGCCGCATTGGCTACAGCCATGCCAGCCATTCCAGGGGTGAGCGACTGGGCCACCGGCGGAGCAGCGGCAGCATCGGCAGCAGCCTCTGCCGCCAACTGTTGCTTGATGTCGCCCATTTCGGTCATGCGCAGGACCCGACCGATGCCGGTGGGGTCAATGCCGTATTCAGCCGGAAGCACGACGGCAACCAGAAGGACCAGTGCCGAAATGGCGGCCAGGACGGTGGAGCGCAAGAGCTGCTTGGAGGTGGGCAGTTCGGCGCGCAGGGGGGTATCGCTGTTGTACATATTGAAGATTCCTTGGGTGTTCAAGACACGAAATAGCCGGTGAGCTGCATGCCCACCAGAATGAAGCCCGCGCTCATCATGGCGACGTTGGCCGTATAGGCGTTGCGCACAAAACTGGTTGTGCGGCGCCAGTAGCTCATCCCGATCAAGATGACCGCCAAGGCCAGCAGTTGTCCGATTTCCACGCCCACGTTGAAGGCAAGCAGGTTGGGCACCAGTCCATCGGGCGAGATCTCGTACTCAATGATCTTGGTCGCCAAGCCAAAGCCGTGGAACAGGCCAAACACCAGGGTTGCGATCTTGGTGTTGGGTTGGAACCCAAACCATCGCTGGAAGGCACCGATGTTGTCCAAAGCCTTGTAGACCACGGACAGACCGATGATCGCGTCGATCAGGTAGCTGTTGATCCCGACGTTGAAGTAGACGCCCAGGATCATGGTGGTGGAGTGACCCAACGCAAACAGGCTCACGTAGATGCCGATGTGCTGGAGCCGGTAGAGGAAGAAGATCACGCCGAACAGAAACAGGATGTGGTCGTAACCCGTCATCATGTGTTTGGCGCCCAGGTACATGAAAGGCAGCAGATTGACGCCCGAGATTTCCTGGATGTAGCCCTTGTCGCCTGCAGTGACGGCGTGGGCAAAGGCCTCCGTGCTGCCAAGGAAAAGGCAGATGAAGAAGGCTGAAAGTAATAAGAGATGGGATTGCCAGATCGCCCATGGCGAACGTGGCAGCCTGTCGTGAACATGACTGTGCATAAAGACTCCGATGGTCGGAAAGAATGGGAAGCGCGGCAGGGAGCAGCGCGAGGACGAGCAGCGCCTCAGCCCATGGGTGGGCGTTCCAGCCGGGACGCCTGAACCATTTCAATCCACGGTCGCGCCAGCCCCCACCAACCGGGAAGCTGCGGTGCGACAGAACGCCAGGCAACGGGCGGGACGTGCGCATTGTCGTGCGAGTGATCCGCCCCGTGGTGGAGATGGTCAGCCGCTGCAGTTTGATCAACCATCACCAGTTCGCCGCCTTGGTCCTCGTGCACATGTCCGTGTTGTTCGTCGGGTGAGGATGCAGCGGCGTGGAGCGTGGCCGAGATGGCTGCCAGGCCATGGGAGCTCGTGCCCCCAATCGAGGAGATGACTGTTCCGAGCACGATCACGACCAAAACCAGCCATCGCATGACCAGCGCTGACCCAAAAGAGGGCAGAGATAATGTGACAGGCCGGGTCATAGGTCGCAGTTTTGGTTCAAAGGAATTAAAAGAAGAACGACTTTTATTATCCCCCCACCAGGATACGATTAACAACGAAACATCCGCATACACATGCCTCCCATCCCGCCATCATCAAAAGCCTGCGCAAAGCCGGCGGGCACCTGAGCAGCACCATAGAAATGCTGGCGCAGGGGCGAGCCTGCCTTGATGTCGCGCAGCAACTGCAGGCGGTGTTTTTGGCATCGGCCGTATTGGTCGTTTCGGTGGTGCTGCCAGCGCATCCGGCGCCGCAGCGCCGTGGTATCTACGACCGAACCACGCGTGGGTTGCGAATCGACTTGGCCACCCCTCGTTTGCGTGGGCTGCTGGCCATCAACGCAGCCGTGGCAGCCGCAGGCTCCATGGTTGTGGCTCTGGTTCACAGACACGTCATCCACAGTGACCCCAGATGGCGTGTGCATTCCATCACCCCTGATGGCCTCAAGCCACTGGCTGTCACTGCCGATTCAGCCTGGTGCGCCATTTCGGCAAGGCCATTGGCATGAAGTGCATAAATTTAATATGTTATCGCCACATAATTCACCATAATTAGTAGTTAAATTATGACATAGCCCACGTATTTATTATTATTAATGCTATTATATTTATTTTTCAAGAAGTTCTATGATATGCAGATAATGAATATATGACTCAAGGCTATCCCAGCACCAGCAGCATTTCCTGGCTCCAGCGCATTGAGCCCTCCTCAAACAAAATTCCCTTTTTCAGGATCATGTGGTGGATGCGGGCCTCGCGCGACAAAGGCTTGCCGTGCAGAAAATCACGATCTTCAATGGCGCGGTAGTGCGCCAGCTTTTCCTGGTGCAGTGTGATGCGCCGGCGCAATTCATCGCGCAAATCAATCTCACCCAAAGCCGCGTCAGCGCGCAGCTTGACCATGAACTCGTCGCGCAAATCCATCGGTGCAGACGGTTCACTGGCCCAGCGTGCCAGTTCAAAGCGGCCCGCGCTGAGCACCCGGTACTCGCGCTTGCGCGTCTTGCCGGCGTCGGGGGCGCTACTGGACTCGATCCACCCCGTCGCCTCCATGCGCGCCAACTCGCGGTAAATCTGCTGGTGCGTGGCGTGCCAGAAAAAGCCAATCGATTTGTCGAAGCGGCGCGCCAGGTCGTAGCCGGAAGATGACTTTTCAATCAGCGAGGTGAGGACGGCGTGGGCGAGGGACATGGACCTTGGGAATGTGGGAATGTGGGAATGTGGACTCGGGTTGGCGGGGCAGATTTCTCGCTGGCGAGTCTAAGCGCGCACTCCAAACTATGCAACTGGTTGCATAAAATATTTAGTTGCCATAAACTGCGACACCGGTTGCATCGGTGCCCGAATTGGCACCTGCTGCAGACTCCCGACCACCCTATTTTTTTGAACGAGGACGACCCCATGACACCCTACCCGCACCTGCTCCAGCCTCTCGATCTGGGCTTTACCACTCTCAAAAACCGCGTGCTGATGGGCTCCATGCACGTGGGGCTGGAAGAAGCCAAAGACGGCTTTGCCCGCATGGCCGCTTTTTACGCCGAGCGCGCGGCCGGTGGTGTCGGCCTGATCGTGACCGGGGGCATTGCCCCGAACGACCGCGCCCGCCCCATGCCCGGCGGCGCGCGCCTGACTACGCAGGAAGAAGCCGATAAACATAAAGTGGTGACGCAGGCCGTGCACGACGCGGGCGGCAAGATTGCGATGCAGATCCTGCACTTTGGGCGCTACGCCTACCACCCCGACCTGGTGGCTCCCAGCGCCTTGCAGGCCCCGATCAACCCGTTTCGCCCGAACCCGCTCTCCACCGACGAAGTGGCTCAGACCATTGACGACTTTGTGAACTGCGCGGCGCTGGCGCAATCCGCTGGTTACGACGGTGTCGAAATCATGGGCTCAGAGGGCTACCTGCTGAACGAGTTCATCGCCGCGCGCACCAACCAGCGCGACGACGAATGGGGCGGCTCGTACGAAAACCGCATTCGTTTCCCGGTCGAGATCGTGCGCCGCACACGCGAACGCGTGGGCAGCAACTTCATCATCATCTACCGCCTCTCGGCGCTCGATCTGGTCGAAGGCGGCTCCACGCTGGACGAAGTGATTCAATTGGCGCAGGCGATCGAGGCGGCCGGTGCGACCATCATCAACACCGGCGTGGGCTGGCACGAGGCGCGCATCCCCACCATCGCCACCAAGGTGCCGCGCGCTGCCTGGGCCTGGGTAACCCAGCGGCTTATGGGCAAAGTGGGCATTCCATTGGTGGCCACCAACCGCATCAACACGCCCGAGGTGGCCGAACAGTTGCTGGCCGATGGCTTTTGCGACATGGTGTCGATGGCGCGCCCGTTCCTGGCCGACCCGCTGTTTGTGCGCAAGGCCGAACAGGGCAAGGCCGACGAGATCAACACCTGCATCGGCTGCAACCAGGCTTGCCTGGACCACACCTTTGGCGGCAAGATCACCTCCTGCCTGGTGAACCCGCGCGCTTGCCATGAGACGCTGCTCAACATCGTGCCCGCCAAGACGCGCGGCAGCATCGCGGTGGTGGGCGCTGGCCCGGCCGGTCTGGCCTTTGCCACCACCGCAGCCCAGCGCGGCTTTGAGGTCACGCTGTTTGATGCCGCTGCGGAGATTGGTGGCCAGTTCAACATCGCCAAGCAGGTGCCGGGCAAGGAAGAGTTTTTTGAAACCCTGCGCTTCTTTGGCCGCCAGATTGAGCTGACCGGCGTCAAGCTGAAGCTCAATACCCGCGTCAACGCGGCCGAACTTGCCGCTGGCGGCTACACCCACATCGTGCTGGCCACCGGCGTGACGCCGCGTTTGCCCGCCATTGAAGGCATTGATCACCCCAAAGTGGTGGGTTACCTGGACGTGCTGCGTGACAAGTGCGCGGTGGGCCAAACCGTGGCGCTGATTGGCGCGGGCGGCATAGGCTTTGACACGGCGGAATACCTGCTGCACAGCGGCACCAGTCCGAGTCTGGACGCCGCCAAGTTCTTTGCCGAATGGGGCGTGGACACCAGCTACAGCACACGCGGCGGGCTGAGAGAAGCCGTCATTGAAGCAAGCCCGCGCAAGGTCTACCTGCTGCAGCGCAAGACCAGCAAGGTCGGCGACGGCCTGGGCAAGACCACCGGGTGGATTCACCGCACTTCGCTCAAGAACCGCCACGTCGAAATGCTGGCGGGTGTGCGCTACCGCAGAATCGACGACGCAGGCCTGCACATCACCGTGGGGGACAAGGAGCTGACGATTCCCGCCGACACCATCGTGGTCTGCGCCGGGCAAGACCCGCAGCGCGAATTGCAGGCGGCACTGGTGGCCGCAGGCTGCAGCGTGCACCTGATTGGCGGCGCCGACAAGGCCGCCGAGTTGGACGCCAAACGCGCCATCAAACAGGGCACCGAACTGGCGGTGGCGCTGGAAGGCGCCAGTGCCGGGGCCGACAAAGCACCTGCCGAAAAACAGCAGACCGGCATGCCGCCGGCCGTGGCCGCTTCCCTGAAGAAATGGCACAGCATGGTGACGCTGGGCGACCTGAGTGAATTAGGAACCATCCTGCATCCCAAGGCAGTGTTTCGCTCGCCGATGGCGCACGCGCCTTACGCCAGCGCGCAGGCGGTGCAACTTATTTTGGGCACCGTGGTCAAGGTTTTTGAGGACTTCAGCTACCACCGTGAGCTGGCCAGCTCAGACGGCCTGAGTGTGGTGCTGGAATTCAGCGCCAAAGTCGGCGACAAGGGGCTCAAAGGCATTGACATGATCCAGTTCGATGCGGACGGAAAAATTGTGGACTTTGAGGTCATGGTGCGGCCCATGAGCGGCCTGCAAGCGCTGGGCGACGAAATGGGCAAGCGCCTGGCTCCGTACCTGGCAGCCTACAAGGCGGCGAAACCTCAATAATCTGCAATCACTGTCAAGAACAAATCATGAACTACGAAACCCTGTCCGTCACCCTGGAAAACCACATCGCCACCGTGCGCCTGAACCGCCCCGACAAGGCCAACGCCATGAACGCCACCATGTGGCAGGAAATCCGCAAGGCCTTCCAGTGGGTCGATGAAACACCCGAGGCGCGCGTGGCGATTCTGGAAGGCGAAGGCAAACTCTTCACGGCGGGCATTGACCTGCAGATGATGATGGGCCTGGGGCCGCAGATTCAAAACGATTGCGATGGCCGCACGCGCGAGGCACTGCGCCGCGTGATCCTGGACCTGCAAGACACACTCACCAGCCTGGAGCGCTGCCGCAAGCCGGTGCTCGCGGCCATTCACGGCGCCTGCGTTGGTGGTGGCATCGACCTGATCACCTGCGCCGATATGCGCTACTGCTCGGCGGACGCGTACTTCACCATCAAGGAAATCGACATCGGCATGACCGCCGACGTGGGCACCTTGCAGCGCCTGCCGAAACTCATTGGCGAAGGCATGGCGCGCGAACTGGCCTACACCGGCCGCAAATTCAACGCCGAAGAAGCGCGCGAAATGCGCCTGGTGAACCGGGTGTTCGAGTCGCGTGAGGCCTTGCGCGCCGGGGTGCTGGAGATCGCCACCACCATCGCTGCCAAGTCGCCGCTCTCCATTCGTGGATGCAAAGAGATGATCACCTATGCGCGTGACCATTCGGTGGCCGACGGCCTGAACTACATTGCCACCTGGAACGCGGCGATGCTGATGAGCAAAGACCTGCAGGAAGCGATGATGGCCAACATGGGCAAGCGCGCAGCCACTTTCAAGGACTGACACCGCGTTCTCGTGACAGAGCGCCCACGAGCTGGCATGTCATGCCCGCGCGCGCCGGTGGCAGCCTGAGAAACCTTGGCATGTTTTAAGAGTCATTTATAATGCATCTTTTAACTTCCTGAGGATTTTCCATGAGCTCCTGCGCCACCGGTCACACCACCCCTGAAGCGATTTACCCCTTTGATGCGCGCGGCGTTGCCAAGCGTTTTCGCCATGCCGCCATTTTTGGTGCGCTCGATTCACTGCAAGCTGGTGAAACCATGCGCTTTTGCAACGACCACGACCCGCTTCCGCTGTTGAACCAACTCAGCGCCCGTTATGGCGACGCCGTGTCCATTGCCTATGTGCAGCGCGAGCCGGGCGCCATCGTGATCGACTTCGCACGCCAATAAGCCAAGGCCGCAATTCAAAGTGATGTGGCACGCTGAAGAAATCAAGGCCCCACGTCAAACCCGGCTTTGCGTATTAAACCCGGCCCGGCGACTGGGCCATGCGCATGCGCATGGCCCAATCACCAGGCCTGCCGCCGTCGAAGTCAAAATTTCTGCAGCAAGCGGCGCACTTCAATTTGTGCCATGTACAACGCAAACAACTTTTGATTCCCCCCTGCCAGCGTACCCAATCGTTCGCAGAATCAGTCGGGTGATGCGCTTTGCGAAGGTAAAGGAGGAGAACGCGAAGCGGGC
>VMTC01000062.1 GCA_013791765.1 Rhodoferax sp. | reverse complement strand
GACTGCTCGCTGATCCTGAACATCGGCACCACGACTGAGGCGATTGCGCGTGCGCTCTTACACCACGGCGGCTTGCGCGTGATCACCAACAACCTCAATGTCGCCACCATCCTGAGCGCCAATCCGAAGTGCGAAGTGATTGTGGTCGGAGGCGTCGTGCGCGGGCGCGACCAGGGCATCGTCGGTGAAGCGGCGGTAGACTTCATACGCCAGTTCAAGGTGGACATTGCCATCATCGGCATATCGGGCATTGAGGCCGACGGCTCGCTGCGCGACTACGACTTTCGCGAGGTCAAGGTGTCGCAAATCATCATCTCGCAGGCGCGCGAGGTCTGGCTCGCCGCCGACAGCAGCAAGTTCAACCGCCCAGCCATGGTGGAGGTGGGCCACCTGGCCCAGATTGACCGACTGTTTACCGATGCGCCGCCGCCTGAGCCCTTTTCCGCCCTGCTGGCCGAGGCCCAGGTTCGTCTGGAGTTAGCCCTATGACCTACTTACTCGCCCTGGATCAGGGCACATCGAGTTCACGCAGCATTGTGTTCAACGCGCAAGGACAGGTGCTCGCCCAAGCCCAGCAGGAACTCGCGCAAATCTACCCGCAACCGGGTTGGGTCGAACACGACCCACTGGAAATCTGGCGCACCCAGCTTGACACCGCGCGTGAGGCGCTGGCCAAAGCAGGCATCAGCGCCCGTGATGTGCGCGCCCTGGGCATCACCAACCAGCGCGAAACCACGGTGCTGTGGCATCGCACAACCGGGCTGCCGCTGCACAACGCGATCGTCTGGCAGGACCGCCGCGCCGAACCGACCTGCGTTGAGCTGCGCGAGCGCGGCCTGGAATCAATGATCCAGGCTAAAACCGGCTTGCTGGTGGATGCCTATTTTTCTGGCACCAAGCTCAAATGGCTGCTCGACCATGTGCCTGGCGCGCGCCAGCAAGCCGCCGACGGTGAATTGGCCTTTGGCACCATCGACAGTTGGCTGATCTGGCAGCTCACGCACGGTGGCGTGCACGCCACCGACGTCAGCAACGCCTCGCGCACCATGCTGTTCAATGTGCACAGCAACCAGTGGGACGATGAACTGCTGCAAGCGCTCGATATTCCGGCCAGCCTGCTGCCCGCAATCAAGCCGTCTAGCGCGCTGTTTGGCGAGGTCGGCGCAGACCTGCTGGGCGCCGCGATCCCGATTGGCGGCGTGGCCGGCGACCAGCAAAGCGCCTTGTTTGGCCAAGCCTGCTTCAAGCCCGGCATGGTGAAAAACACCTACGGCACCGGCTGCTTCATGCTGATGCACACCGGCCAGCGCTTTCAGACTTCGAACAATGGCCTGATCACCACCAGCGCGGCGCAAACCACGGCGCAGCCTGAATTTGCCATGGAAGGCAGTGTTTTTGTAGGCGGCGCCGTGGTGCAGTGGCTGCGCGACGGTTTGCGCGCCATCCCCAGCAGCGCCGAGGTGCAGGCGCTGGCCGAGAGCGTGCCCGATGCCGGCGGCGTCATGGTGGTGCCGGCCTTCACGGGGCTGGGCGCCCCTTACTGGAAGCCCGACGCGCGCGGGTCAATCACCGGCTTAAGCCGTGGCAGCACGTTGGCGCACATCGCGCGCGCGGCGCTGGAGAGCATTGCATTTCAAAGTGCCGCCCTGCTCCAGGCCATGAGCCGCGATGCGGTGCAGGCTGGCGGCGCTGCGGTGGCAGAGCTGCGCGTGGACGGTGGCGCCTGCGTCAACAACCTGCTGATGCAATTCCAGGCCGACTTGCTGGGCATCCCGGTGGTGCGGCCGGCGGTGATCGAGACCACCGCACTCGGCGCCGCCTACCTGGCGGGTCTGGCCACTGGGGTCTACCAAAGCACCGACGAACTCAGTGCACTGTGGCAAGCAGAGCGGCGCTTTCTGCCCACCATGGCGCCAGCGCGTGCGGCCGAACTGATGGAACGCTGGGAACACGCCGTGCGGCAAACCGTGCTTTGATTAAACTTGAGGGCATCGCCACATCCTGTGGCAACCAAGAACAGGATATTCATGACCCAACGTATCGCATTCATTGGCGGCGGCAATATGGCCTGCGCCATCATTGGCGGCTTGATCAAACAGGGATTCTCCCCGAACCAGCTTGACGTGGTCGAGCCCCTGGCCGAAACACGCGAAGCGCTTACGAGCCGCTTTGGCCTGCAGCCGCATGCGCAAGCGGGCGATTTTTTAAAGGCCTCGGATATGGTCATCTGGGCCGTGAAGCCGCAGATATTCAAGCCCGTGGCATTGGCCGCAGCGCCCTACACCGCCCAAGCCTTGCATCTGAGCGTGGCCGCAGGCATTCCCAGCGACAGCATGGCGAAGTGGCTGGGGACCGACCGTATCGTTCGCGCCATGCCCAACACGCCAGCATTGATTGGCAAAGGCATCAGCGGCCTGTTTGCGCGCGCGGGGGTGACCAGCGCCGACAAGGACTGGGTCGGCCAGGTCATGGCCAGCACGGGCGAGATTCTCTGGCTTGACCAAGAAGAGTTGCTCAATGCGGTGATTGCCGTGTCAGGCTCCGGCCCGGCCTATATGTTCTACCTGATGGAAGCCATGACCACGGGCGGCACCGAACTGGGTTTGACACGCGAGCAGGCGCACCAGTTGACGGTGGCAACCTTTATTGGCGCGGGTGAACTCGCCAAAGCCAGCAGCGAGCCGCCCAAGGTGTTGCGCCAGCAAGTCACCTCCAAGGGCGGCACCACCTTTGCCGCCATCGCCTCGATGGAAGACGACGACATGCAAGCGCTGCTCATCAACGCCATGTACGCCGCCCGGCAACGCGCCGCTGAACTGGCTGCTGAATTTGGCGCGGCCTGAGCCGTCAAAGAACGGCCGCTTGCAGCACTTGAGCCGCCCGCACGGGCGGCTTTTTACTTCAGGGCGTAGCTGCCCGCGATGCCGACAAAAAGGGTGAAGCCAAGCCAATGGTTCCGGCGAAAGGCCTTGAAG
>VMTC01000047.1 GCA_013791765.1 Rhodoferax sp. | reverse complement strand
GTGTGCTCTACCGATCGGGAACATGGTTACTCTGTATTTAATAGCTGCTCAAGCAATGGATACGTGGGCTAGAGCCTGATTTATTATAAATTCAGCAAAGAATCGCTTGGGCCCGGCACATGGGGCACAAGCGCGCGCGGATAGCGTTTGAAGGCGCTGCGAAACACGTTCACGACCTCCTCAGTGCGCTGCATCGTGACGCCCAGGTCTTTGACCAGACCGTCCTTGAGGCCATAGCACCAGCCGTGCACCGCCACCTTTTGGCCGCGCGCCCAGGCGTCCTGCATCACATTGGACATGGCCACATTGCCGACCTGCTCGATCACGTTCATCTCGCACAGCACGTCTTCCTGCTCTGGCACGCTTAAGTGGTCCAGGCGGCTGCGGTGGCGCAGCTTGACGTCAATCACATGGCCCAGCCAGTTGTCAGCCAGCCCGATGCGCGTGCCGCGCAAGGCCGCCAGCACGCCGCCGCAGCCGTAGTGGCCCACCACCATGATGTGCTCGACCTTGAGGTGGTCGACGGCAAACTGGATCACCGACAGCGCGTTGAGGTCCGAATGCACCACCACATTGGCAATATTGCGGTGAACGAATATTTCACCGGGCTCAAGTCCGGTGATTTCGTTGGCCGGCACCCGGCTGTCGGAGCAGCCAATCCACAGATATCTGGGGCTTTGCTGCTTGGCCAATTGGCTGAAGAAACCCGGGCGCTGCAATTCCATGCGAGCGGCCCAGGCGCGGTTGTTTTTCAGTAGGGTATGCATAGTCGGCGATCATAGGTCGCGATGCGGGGGGCAGGACAATGATCCGGACGCGCCCAAGCCCTGGCCATGCCGCCTTTTCTCAAAATTTATTACTTCGAATGATCTGTGCATCCTGCACATAAATCACCAGCCCGAAGTTCTCGGAATACTTGGCCACGAGCATGTCGACGAGTCGCTGCGCCACATCCTCATGGCACAGGATTTCAATGCGCACATTGGACGACAGCAGCCAGCGTGCATCTCGCACGCCACGGGCGCCGCGTCCACGCGCTTCACACACCGTGTAGCCCTTGGCACCGGCAGCCATCAAATCAGGCGCGACGCTGGACTCCATCGCCTCTTCGCAGATCAGCACCACCAGCTTGGTTGGACTAAGACTCATTGTTTTCTCCTCATCAGATGCCACTACGGTACATCAGCACCGTCATCTGGTGGTACAGCGGCACGCCCACCAGAATGTTGAACGGAAATGTCACACCCAGCGCTGCACCCATGGACAGTCCGGGGTTAGCCTCAGGAATCGCAATGCGCATGGCTGCTGGTGCGGCGATGTAGGAGGCGCTGGCGTACAGCACCGCCAGCAAGGTGGTGCCGCCCAGTGACAGCCCGAGCCACCAACCGGTCAGCACGCCCACGCTGGCCGAGACAATTGGCATCACAATGCCAAAGGCCACCAGGAACAACCCGGCCCGGCGCAGATCCCCCAGGCGAGAGGCCGTCACAATGCCCATGCCCAACAGAAACAAGGACAAAAAGCCCTTGAACAAGTCGCCGTAAAACTTACTCAGCGACTGCAGCGCCTCGGCACCCCACAGACTGCCAACCAGCAACGCGCCCACCAGCAGCACAATAGCCTTACCCGTCAGCACCTCATGGGCCAGCAAGCGCCAATTGGTGTCGCGGTTGACCCCCTTGGCCAGCAGCACGCCCATGATCAGTGCCGGGAACTCCAGGAACACCAAAAACACGGACATGTAGCCCTCATAGGCGATGCCCTGACGCCCTAGATACGAGGCCCCCACCGCAAAGGTCACCACCGACACCGAACCATAGTGCGCGGCGATGGATGCCGCGTCGAGCCGTGGCAATTTGCCAAAGCGCTGCAGCACCCGAAAGGCCAGAAGCGGCGTGCCAATACTGACCAGCACCACCACGCCAACAGGCATCACCAGTGAGCCTATCTGGGCATTGGACAACTCAATGCCACCCTTCAAACCAATCGCGATCAGCAGGTAGATGCTAAGCGTGTCCGACAAGCCGCCCGACAACTTGAGGTCTGAGCGCAGCAGCCCAGCCACCACGCCCATTACAAAAAAACCAACGACAGGATCAAGACTCACAGCTATTGCGCCCCATCAACAAGTCTGCGCAAACAATTCTCGCCCAATCAGCATGCGGCGAATTTCGCTGGTGCCCGCGCCAATCTCGTACAGCTTGGCGTCGCGCCACAGGCGCCCCAGCGGGTATTCGTTGATGTAGCCGTTGCCACCAAAGATCTGAATGCCCTCGCCGGCCATCCAGGTGGCTTTTTCAGCCGTCCACAAAATGACCGAGGCGCAGTCCTTGCGCACCTGGCGCACGTGTTCTGCGCCCAGCAGGTCGAGGTTCTTGGCCACGGTGTAGGCAAAGGCGCGTCCGGCTTGCAGCACGGTGTACATATCGGCCACCTTGCCCTGAATCAGCTGGAATTCGCCAATGCTCTGGCCAAACTGCTTGCGGTCGTGGATGTAAGGGATCACGTTGTCCATCACCGCCTGCATGATGCCAAGCGGCCCGCCGGTGAGCACGGCGCGCTCGTAGTCGAGCCCGCTCATCAGCACCTTGGCGCCCTGGTTCAAACCGCCCAGGATGTTGGCGGCAGGCACTTCGACGTTGTTGAACACCAGCTCGCCGGTGTGACTGCCGCGCATGCCGAGCTTGTCGAGCTTTTGCGCGACTGAGAAGCCCTGCATGCTTTTTTCAATTAAGAACGCGGTGACGCCGCGCGCGCCGAGTTCGGGCTCGCTCTTGGCATAGACCACGAGCGTGTCGGCATCGGGGCCGTTGGTGATCCACATCTTGCTGCCGTTCAGCAGGTAGTAGCCGCCCTTGTCCTGGGCCTTGAGCTGCATCGACAGCACGTCGCTGCCGGCGCCCGCCTCGCTCATGGCCAGGGCGCCCACATGCTCGCCCGAGATCAGCTTGGGCAGGTATTTTTGGCGCTGCTCAGGGCTGCCGTTGCGCCTGATCTGATTCACGCACAGGTTGCTGTGGGCACCGTAGCTCAGACCCACCGAGGCCGAAGCACGGCTGATTTCTTCCATCGCGACCATGTGCGCCAGGTAGCCCATGTTGGCACCGCCGTATTCTTCACCGACCGTGATGCCCAGCACGCCCAGGTCGCCCATCTTGCGCCACAAGTCCATCGGGAACTGGTCGTCCTTGTCCAGCTGTGCCGCGCGCGGGGCAATTTCTTTTTGCGCGAATTCATAAACAGCATCGCGCAGGGCGTCGATGTCTTCACCGAGTTGGAAGTTAAGTCCGGGCATAGTCATTTTTTGTCTCCGTTGAGTTGAATTGATGGTTTGTTGCGACTGCTTGTCTTTTTGCTTCCGGCCAGCAGGGCTCTGGCCTCACGCTGGTGCTCTTTGAGCTCGTCCAGGTTGGCCTGCAGATCGGTCATCTGCGCTTCAAGCTGTTTCTGGTGAGCGGCCAGCACCAGCAAAAACTTTTGCAGCTGCGCGCCGGTGTCGCGCGGGCTGTCGTACATGTCAATGATTTCCTTGGCCTCACCCAAGCTGAAGCCCAGGCGCTTGGCGCGCAGCGTGAGCTTCAGGCGCGTGCGGTCACGCCCGCTGTAGACCCGAGAACGCCCGCCCGGGCCGGTGCGCTCGGGTTGCAGCAGGCCCATGTCTTCATAAAAGCGCATGGCCCGGGTGGTCAGGTCAAATTCTTTGGCCAGGTCGCTGATGTTGTAAGTGGGTGCCATACAGGGTGTTCAACCTTGGCGACAGCAGCAGTGAGTGTGACCCCCTAAAATGCCGACCTTGGTTGACGTTTACGTAAACGTCAATTATGTCGCAAATCTGGAGCCCGCTTGAAACCACCTGAACCCCTGGGCGCAAACCCGCTCGCCGACGAACTTGAAAAGCAGTTGCACTACCCGTTGGGCGAGACCCTGCCCGCGCCCGGCAACGCCCTCATCGTGGCGCCGGGCGTGAAGTGGCTGCGCATGGGCCTGCCCTTTGCGCTCAATCACATCAACCTGTGGCTGCTCAGCGATGAAATCGAAGGGCGCGCCGGCTGGAGCGTGGTGGACTGCTGCATCAGCTCCGAGCCGGCCAAGGCGCAATGGGAACAGGTCTTTGCCCATGAGCTGGACGGCCTGCCGATCTTGCGTGTGATCGTGACCCACATGCACCCAGACCATATTGGCCTGGCGCACTGGCTGTGCGAGCGCTGGCAGGTTCGGCTTTGGATCAGCGCCACCGACCACGGTCTGGCGCGCATCGGCAGCCAGGGCCCAAGCGGTTTCAGCAGCGAGGCGGCCGCCGATTTTTTTGCGCTGCATGGCTTGACGGATCCCGCCTCGCTTGAAAAGATCAGGGGCCGCGGCAGCTATTTTTCAAGTTTGGTGCCGGCCGTTCCGCGCCAGTACCGGCGTCTGCAGGATGGCGATGTGCTCACCATCGGCCATCGCGGCTGGCGTTGTATCAGCGGCTACGGCCATGCACCCGAACACATCGCGCTGTACTGCGACGAGCTGCAGGTGCTGATCGGCGGCGACATGATGCTGCCGCGCATTTCAACCAACGTCAGCGTTTACGACCAGGAACCCGAAGCGAACGCACTCAAACAATTTTTGGATTCAATTGACAAGTTCAAGGCGCTGCCGACGCAGACGCTGACTTTGCCGGCCCATGGCAAGCCGTTTACCGGCTTGCATGCGCGCATTGGGCAGTTGCACGATCACCACGCTGAGCGCCTGCTGGAGGTGATGCAGGCCTGTTCTGATCAACCCCGCAGCGCCGCCGAATTGCTACCCCTCCTGTTCAAACGTGCGCTCGACCTGCACCAAACCACCTTTGCCATGGGTGAATCGATCGCCCACCTGCATGCGCTGTGGTTTGAGGGCCGATTGCAGCGCAGGGTGGGCGACGATGGGGTTTACCGCTTCGGGGCGATGACCGGCATTTGAGCCGCTCATCGCAAGCCCCTCCCAACCTTAGAAGATCATGCGCGCGATCAGCAAGCCGGTCGCAACAGACACCACCGTGGCCACCAGTCCCGGAATCATGAACGAGTGATTCAGCACGTAACGACCAATCTTGGTGGTTCCTGAGAGGTCGAAGTTGATCGCTGCGATCAGTGACCCATAAGTTGGAATGAAGAAGTAGCCATTGACCGCCGGGAACATGCCAATCAGGAACTGGGGCGGGATGCCGAGCACAACGCCCAGCGGCATCAACGCCCGGGTGGTGGCAGCCTGGCTGTAAAGCAACACCGAGGCCAGGAACAAACCGAAGGCAAAGGTCCACGGCGCGACCTTGGCCCATTCACCAATCGCGGGAACAATCAAGTCCTTGTTGGCGGAGATGAAACTGTCGCCAAGCCAGGCCAGACCAAAAATACCGATGACCGCAACCACGCCGGCACGCAAGGTGGCGGTCTTGGGCACATCGTCGACATTGACCTTGGTCAGCAGGAGCATGATGGCAGCGATGGACATCATGATGATTTCGATGACGATGGGCATGGACAGCGGGCTTTTTGCCCCGGGCAGTTGCCGCAGCGCCGGGAAGAAGCCAAACAGTACAACCAGAGCGACCCCAGTCAGGAAAACAAAGGCAGCCAGCTTCGCAGTAGGTTTGAGTGCCTGGCGTTGAGTGGCGGCTTGGGGCGCCGGAATCTCGCCCGCTGCGAGCCGCGCCTGGTACACCTTGTCGTCTTTGAGGTCTTTGCCGATGAACATCGAAACAATGGCGGCGGCGATCACGCCGACCAGCGTGGCGGGTACGCAAATCATCAGTATCTCGCGCAGCCCCCAGTCGGTCATGCCCTTTTCAGCAAACATGCCGATCATGGCCGCCGTCGCGGCCGCCACCGGGCTGGCGGTGATGGCCTGCTGCGAGGCGATGGTGGCCACCGCCATGGGTCGCTCTGGTCGGATGCCATTGCGGTGGGCCGTCTCATAGATCACCGGCAGCAACGGATAAACGATATGCCCGGTTCCGGCCAGGAAGGTGAAGGTCCAGGTGGTGAGTGGCGCGACGATCGTCACGTACTTCGGATTGGCCCGGATGATGCGCTCTGCAATACCGACCAGAAAATCAATGCCCCCAGCGGCCTCCATGACCGAGGCGGCCATGATGACGGCCAGGATGATCAGCATCACATCGACCGGCGGCGAGGTGGGCGTGATGCCAAAGGCACCGACCAACACCATCAGACCGACCGCGCCCCACAAACCCAGGCCGATGCCCGAAGACCTCGCCCCCATCCAGATGGCCGCAAGCACGACCATGAATTGAAGAACAATAGAAACTGTCATTTTGCTTTCTCACTTTCTTTCTGGTTTTAAATTCTCTGGCGATTGCATTTATTGCTCGAATTTCGGGCTGATCAGGTTTTCAAAGGAGAACACCTCGTTCCAGTGCTCTTGCGTCAGCAGTTTGCGTTCAAGGACGACGATATCGTGCAGTGACTTGCCCGTCTTGGTGCCCTCGCGCGCGATTTCTGCACACAGCTTGTAGCCCAGAGAGGGCTTGAGCACGGTGATGATGCCCAGCGAGTTCAACACCCGGCTGTGCATGTGTTCCACATTGGCGGTGATGCCCTGGATGCAGTTGACATTGAGGCTGTTGACGGCGTTTTCCATGGTGGAAATCGAGGTGAACAGCGCGAAGGTGATGACCGGCTCCATCACGTTCAACTGCAGTTGCCCCGCCGACGCGGCCAACGTGACCGTGAGGTCCAGGCCGATGACGAGAAAGCTGGTCTGATTGACGACCTCAGGGATCACGGGGTTGACCTTGCCCGGCATGAGCGAACTGCCCGGCTGCATCTGCGGCAGGTTGATCTCGTTGAAGCCGCAGCGCGGACCGGAGGACAGCAGGCGCAGGTCGTTGCAGATCTTGGTGAGCTTGGACGAGGTCCGTTTCAGCACGCCAGACAGCAGCACGTAGGCGCCCGTGTCGGAGGTCGCCTCGACCAGGTCGCCCGCGAGGATGAAGGTGCAACCGCTGACCTCGGACAGGTGCTTGATGGCCAGCTCAGGATAGCCCGGCGCGGCAGTCACCATCGTGCCGATGGCGGTCGCGCCCAGGTTGACTTCATGCAGGAACTGGCGGACTTCGGCAATGCGCTGCACCTCCTCACCCATGGTAGTGCCCCAGCCGTGGAACTCTTGGCCCAGCGACATCGGTACTGCGTCCTGCAGGTGGGTTCGGCCCATTTTCAGCACATTCTGGAATTCGCGGCCCTTGGCGAAAAAAGCCTCTTGCAGCTGAGCCAGCGCGTCCATGTAGCTGTTCAGGCGCAGGATCAAGGCCAAGCGAAAGGCCGTCGGATAGACGTCGTTGGTCGATTGCCCGAAGTTCACATGGTCGTTGGGGTTGCAGTATTGGTACTCGCCCTTCTTGTGCCCAAGATGCTCAAGTGCCATGTTGGCAATCACTTCATTGGCGTTCATGTTCGTCGACGTGCCAGCGCCACCCTGGATGAAGTCCGTGACGAACTGGTCGCGCATTTCTCCGGCGATCAAGCGGTCGCAAGCGATCACGATCGCGTCTGCAATCTTCACGTCAAGAACGCCCAGATCGCGGTTGGCCAATGCGGCCGCCTTCTTCACATAGCCGAAGGCCTTGACGAAGTAGGGTTCATTCGACATCGGGATGCCGGTGATGTGAAAGTTCTCCTTGCCGCGCTGCGTTTGCACGCCATAGTAGGCGGTGTCGGGCAGTTCTTTTTCGCCCAGAAAGTCTTTTTCGATTCGAGTGCTCATGGTGTTTTCCTTGGTTGCTAAAGGGCAGTTGACATGCTGGCGCATCGCGCGCACGCCTTCTGAAAAGTGCAAGTTGTGGTGCCGAGCCACAGGCCCCTTCGGGTCTGTGCTGGCACTGGCGGCAACCACAAGCTGCGCCAGACAGTCCGTGGGGAGCTTGACGGGTGTGAGGCTGAACTCAAGGTAGCGATTTCGCACTTGCATGTCGACAAGTCTAGGACTGCAGCCTGCGCATTAACAGAAAATTAATTTGCAGAAAATGCCTTTATGCAAAACATGCATAGTGAAACTATTGACGCAGAATGCGCAGACCGGTGCGCGCACGGCTGAACCAACATCAACGCCTTTGCGACTCGTGGCCGTGGCTTGGCCTGTCACCCAGGTTCTGGACGGCACCTGACGCCTGTGACTCAATGCCCCCCATTCTTCAACGAGGCCTGCCATGACCGACACCACTCACTACCGAATTTGCCCCCTGTGCGAAGCCTGCTGCGGGCTGGAGATCAAGGTGCAAGGCGGCGTTGTGAGCAGCATCAAGGGGGATGCCCGTGACGTGCTCAGCCAAGGTTACATCTGCCCCAAAGCGGTCGCGTTGAAAGACCTGCATGAGGACCCGGACCGGCTGCGCACGCCGCTGATCAAGCGCAACGGCCAGCACGTGGCCGTCACCTGGGACGAAGCCTTTGACGAGATTGCGCGCCGCCTGCCGCCCCTGCAAGCCCAGCACGGCCGCCAATCGGTGGCGGTGGCGGTGGGCAACCCGACGGTGCACAAATACGGCTTGCTGACTTACTTTCCAAAATTAGCCCGCGCCCTGGGCACGCGCAATGTGTTTTCAGCGTCCAGCCTGGACCAGGTGCCCAAGCAGCTGGCCTGCGGCTTGATGTTTGGCCACTGGATGACGGTGCCGCTGCCCGACATCACGCGCACGCAACTGCTGCTGGTGATCGGCGCCAACCCGCTGGCCAGCAATGGCAGCATGTGGACCGTGCCCGACTTTCGCGGCAAAGCCAAAGCGCTGCAAGCGCGCGGTGGCCGCCTGGTGGTGATTGACCCGCGCCGCACCGAGACCGCCGCCGTGGCCGATGCGCACCATTTCATCCGCCCCGGCGCCGACGTTTTTTTGCTGGCAGCCATGGTCAACACCTTGTTTGCCAAGCAGTGGGTGCGCCTGGGCGCGGTGGCTGACTGGGTGAACGGCGTCCAAGCCGTGCAGCAGGCTGTGGCGAGCTTCACGCCGCAAGCGGTGGCGGCGCGTTGCGGCATGGCGGCTGACACCATTGTTGAATTGACGCGCGAGTTGGCGCACACCGAACGCGCTGCGGTCTATGGCCGCATTGGCACCTGCACCCAGACTTTTGGCACATTGGCGAGCTGGCTGGTCGATGTCCTCAATATCCTCACCGGCCATCTGGATGCGCCCGGTGGCGCGCTGTTTGCCAAGGCCGCCGCCTTTGCCAGCAACACGTCAGGGCCGAGTGGCAGCGGGCGCGGCGTCGCCACGGGCCGCCACCGCTCGCGCGTGAGTGGCGCGCCCGAGGTGATGGGTGAGCTGCCGATGACCTGCCTGGCCGAAGAGATTGAAAGCCCCGGCGCCGAGCAGGTGCGTGCCCTGATCACCGTGGCGACCAACCCGGTGCTCTCGGCCCCGAACGGGCCGCGCCTGGCCAAAGCCTTTGAGGCGCTGGATTTCATGGTCAGCGTGGACATTTATTTGAACGAGACCACGCGCCATGCGGATGTGATCTTGCCGGGCGTGTCGCCGCTGCAGGACGATCACTTTGACGTGTCGTTTCCGCAGTTGTCCTGGCGCAACCACGCGCGCTACAGCCCGCAAGTTCTCGCGTGCGAAGACCGACCGCAAGAGTGGCAAATCCTGCTCAAGCTGGCGGCCATCGCGCAAGGCCTGCCAGCCGACGTGGATGTGAATGCGCTCGATGACGCGCAGTTTGCGCAAGAGGCACAACGCCAATTCGGTGCGCAGGCCGGCGCCGTGCTGGCGGCCACCGCTTATCTGCGTGGGCCGCAGCGCCTGCTCGATGTGGCCTTGCGCACCGGCCCTTATGGCGATGCCTTTGGCCTGAAGCCCGAGGGCTTGACCCTGGCCAAGGTCACAAACGCCAACACCAGCGGTGGCGTCGACCTGGGCGAATTGAAGCCACGCATTCCCGAGTTGCTGCGCACCGCCAGCGGCAAGATCGAGCTTGCGCCGCCTTTGTTGCTGGCCGACCTGCCGCGCGCCTGGGCCGACCTGCACAGCGCGGCGCCCGACCTGCTCATCATCGGCCGGCGCGACGTGCGCAGCAACAACAGCTGGATGCACAACCTGCCGACCCTGGCCAAGGGGCCGTTTCGCTGTACCGCCTTGGTGCATCCGGTGGATGCGGCGCGCCTGCAACTTCTGGACGGCGCTCTGGCGCGCATCAGCAGCGACACGGGCAGCGTTGAGGCGCAGGTGCAAATCAGCACGGACATGATGCCCGGCGTGGTCAGCCTGCCACACGGCTGGGGTCACGACCTGCCCGGTGCACAACTGAGCCTGGCCGCCCAGCGCCCCGGTGCCAACCTGAATGCGCTGCTCGATGATCAGGTGCGCGACCCACTGTCGGGCAACGCGGTGCTGAGCGGGGTGGCCATCCGCATGGTGGCGCTGGCTTGAGGACTGTCAACGCCGTTGCTTGAGCACGGCTTGGGCTCAGCCACTGGCGCTGCCAGCCAATCCGCCGCCCAGGCCAGCGCGGCCGCCAGATGCGCCAGCGCGGCCGCGCTGGGCGGCGCGCCGAGCTCGAAGCGCTCACCCCGGATCGCCAGCAGCGTGCACGGTGGCGGTGCCTCACTGCGCAAATTGCAGAACACCTGCAGCAGCGCCGGCGGGCTCAAGGCGTGGCTGGTGAAGCTGCTGTCGGGCGCGGCGCGCAGTTTCGTCACCTCGAAGGGCGCCAGGCAGCTCAGGCTGGCATCGACAAACAGCACGCGCTGTCTGCCCACCAGATCGAGCGCATGCTCAATCTGCAATTGGTAATCGTCGAGGTAGTCCACGCTCAGGCCAGGCGCGGCCAGCACACGCAGACGCTCGATCAGGAGCGGGCCGAGCGCGTCGTCGCCCCGGCTCAGATTGCCCCAGCCAAACACCAGCAACGGCGCCACCGGTGTCGGCCTTGCCCTCATACCGACGCACCGGGCGTCGTGTCCAGCTCACGGCGAAACTCGCCCGTCTGTGACTTGAGGACCCGGTCGAACAAGCCACCGGACAGATCGCTCCCGAGCAGCCACCGTACACCGCACGAACAAGGAACGCCCATCAAGAAATGTTGCGCTGCGGGGCCTGGCCCCTTGGCACACACCACGCCGCGTCGGGCCGCCAGCTTGCCGCCCAGGCGGGCACCCTATCGGCTGGCATGGGCCGGGCAATGCCATAGCCTTGCGCCAGTTCACAGCCCAGTTGCAGCAGCGCGGTGCCGTGCGCCACGGTTTCCACACCTTCAGCAATCACCTCGCGCTTGAAGGCCGCGGCCAGGCTGATCACGCCTTGCAAAATCGTCAGATCATCCGGGTCGTCAAGCATGTCGCGCACAAAGCTCTGGTCAATCTTGAGCGTTGCCACGCGCAGGCGCTTGAGGTAGGTGAGTGACGAATAGCCGGTGCCAAAGTCGTCCAGCGCAAACTTCACGCCAATCTGGGCGCAGGCGTCTATCACTCGCAAGACCTGCGCCATATCGGACAACGCACTGGTTTCCAGTATTTCCAGCTCAATGAAGTCTGGTCGCACTTGCGGGTGCTTTGCCAGGATGGATTGCAGGCGCTCCACAAAGTCAGCTTGCTGCAATTGGCGTGCGCCAATGTTGACGCTCACCGGCAGGTCCAGGCCGACGGCGTGCCATTGCGCCATCTGCTGCAGGGCGGTGTCAATCACCCACTCACCCACGTCAACGGCCAGCGGGTGGTCTTCGATCACGGGCAAGAAGGCCGCAGGCGCCAGCAGACCCTTTTGCGGGTGCTGCCAGCGGATCAGTGCCTCGGCACCCATCACCTGGCCGCTGTGCATGTTGACCTTGGGCTGGTAGTACAGCACGAACTCGTGGTGCAGCAGTGCCAGGCGAAGGCGTTCCAGGCTTTCATGGTGTTCACGGATGTTGCTGTCGTGCTCCGCATCGAAAATCTGGTAGCGGTTTTTGCCCGCCACTTTGGCCTGGTACATGGCCTGGTCGGCCTGGCGTAAAAGTTGTTCAGCGTCGATGGCTTGCGCCTGCGGGAAGAAGGTGACACCGATGCTGGCCGAGACCTGCAAATTGAGCCCATCCACCTGCCTTGGCTGTGCGGCGGCCGTCAACAGCCGATTGACCAGCGGCAGGCAGTCTGCCGAGGTTTCCAGGTCGATCAGCACCGCCACAAACTCGTCGCCCCCAAAGCGCGCCAGCGTGTCGCCCTCACGCAGCACTTCTTTCATGCGATCGGCCAGCATGATGAGCATCTGGTCGCCAGAATCGTGGCCATGGCAGTCGTTGATGTCCTTGAAACCGTCCAGATCCAGGTAGACCACAGCCACTTGCTGCTGCCGCCGCTGCGCCTGCGCCATGGCCTGTTGCAACCGGTCTGCCAAAAGCACCCGGTTGGGCAGGTTGGTCAGCGCATCAAAGTGGGCCAGGTGCTCCAACTGGCTTTGGTGGCTCTTGATCGCTGTAATGTCGGAGAACAAGCCCACGTATTGCTGCACGTCGCCAGCAGCGTCGCGCAAAGCGCTGATGGTGAGCAACTCGGCGTACACCGCGCCGTCCTGGTGGCGGTTCCAGATTTCGCCACTCCAGTGCCCCTGTTCTGTCAAATCTTGCCACATGGTTTCATAGAACGCCTTATCTTGCCGCCCGGACTTCAGAATACGCGGATTTTGGCCAATGGCTTGCTCGCGGCTGTAGCCGGTGATGCGGGTGAAAGCGGCGTTGACATCAACTATGGTGCCCTGCGTGTCGGTGATGAGGATGCCTTCACCGGCATGTTCAAAAACACTGGCCGCCAGTTGCAGCCTGGCCTGGGCTTGTTGGCGTTCGGTGATGTCGGTGAGGATGCAGTGGGTGCGTTGAAAATTGCCCTGACTGTCGCGCGCGATCCGTCCATTGATCGCAATCCGTTTGTGTGTGCCATTTTTGCAGCTAAGATCAAATTCCGGGCCGTCGACAATGCCCCGTGTCTTGAAACGAGGGAACTCACACTTGAGCGTTTCAGCTGAGGCATCGGTCAGGAAATCACCAATGAATTGGCCCATGACTTCTTCGCGGGTGTAGCCCAGAAGCGCAAGCCAAGCTTCGTTGACTTCAAGGATGTTTCCCTCGATGTCTAACGACTGGTATGGCAACGGTGCCTTTTCGTAGAGTGCGCGAAATCTCTGTTCGCTCTCTTTCAGGGCTACTTCGGCCAGGTATTTCTCGGTTACATCGCTGAACACCAGCACGACCCCAACGACCTGATCAGACGCATTGCGGATGGGTGCCGCACTGTCGGCAATTTGGTACTCACGACCATCACGCGCCAGCAGCACGGTGTGGTTGGCCAGGCCCACCACCTGACCGCGCGCCATCACCAGCTCCACCGGATTGACCACCGGCAGCCGCGTCTGGGCGTTGACAATGCGAAACACCTCGGTCAGGGGCTGACCCAGCGCGTCGGCCAACGGCCAGGCCGTCAAGCGCACGGCGGTGGGGTTCATGCGCGTGATGCGGCCAGCGGTGTCGGTGGCAACCACCGCATCACCAATCGAATTGAGTGTGATGGCCAGGTTTTGCTGGCTGTCTTTTAACGCGGCATCGCGCTGACCCAAGGTTTGCAGCAGATGGTTAAAGGCACCAACCAGTTCACCAATCTCATCCTGGCGGGTGATCGGCAAAGGCGGTGGAATTTCATCAGATTCAGCCAGAACGACCAACTTGCGTGCCGTGTCAAAGACGGGTGCAAGCTGATGCCGCAACAGCCACCAAGTCAGCGTGCCAGCCAACAAACTCAAAAATATCAAGGCCCAAAGCATGCGCTGCTGCAAGGCGCGTACCGGGGCAAACACCGATTCGGTGGGCTGCCCTGAAAACAGGTACCACTGCGCGGCGGGAATCCGCTTGACCGAGGCTAGCTGTTCCTGACCCAGCACGTTGACCAGAACGGTGGAGCCCTCAAAGCCAGCGATGTTTCGATCAAGATACGGGTTGACACCCGGTGCGGGCAACGCAAACAAAACCAGCCGCCTGTCAGACGACGTGACCGTCACACGGTACTGCGGCGCAATAATTGACACGACCCCCGTTTTGTTGAAAGCACCCTGGGTGACCTTGTCCAGAAAATTGGGTTTTCCCAAGTCGATGACACCCACAATGGCCCCAATGACCTTGCCCTGCGGATCTCGAATGGGCGCTGCCAGGGAGACCACGGGCGCATTCAGCAACTTGCCAAGCTCCGGCTTGCCGACCGTCGATTTACCCCCCTTTAGCGCGGCCACGACGTGATCCCGGTCCATGTAGTTCACGCCGACACGGCCCAGCGAAGCGGGGACAGACGCAATGACTGTGCCGTTTGGCCCGGTCACATAACCGCCAGCGTTAAAAAAGGTCTGAAAACGCGGTAGGTTTTCGAGCGTGTGCTGCGTGACGGCTGCGCCCTGCGGCAGGTTGGCGGCCAGCGTTCTGGCAATCAACTCAAGCCCGTCCAGTCGGCTTTGCACCTCGGCGTCGATATCGGCAGCCACCATGGAAGCCGTCTCGAACTCGTGCTCGCCCAGAAGCTTCTGAAGGTGGTCTTGCACCAGGCGGCTGGCGTAGAACGTCAGCGCGGTCAGGCTCGCGATGAAGATGCCCAATGTGAGCAGCGTCACCCGGGTTTTAATCGAGTGCCAGGGGGAAAATTCTCCCTTTGCATCGCTCTTCATGGCATAAATTTTGATAGCTGCTTATGCCACTTTGGTGTTGGCTGGCACCAAAGTTGGTGAAATTCCGCAAAGTGTACAACTTGTGGTCGGGCGACCCAGCATGTTTTGTGGTCGGGCAGGGGGCATGGGTGTCGGTGTTACCAGCTGAACCCGCACTTTTTGATGTGCGTCAGGGCAACTGGCAATCGTCGAGCTAGTCCGCCCCCAAGTCACGGCGGAACTCGCCCGTTCCCGACTTGAGCACACGGTCGATCAGCTCGCCATCAAGCCCGAGCAGCGTCACCTCCAGCGGCATCTGCCCGATCGCATGGGTGGCACAGGACAGGCAGGGGTCATAGGCACGAATGGCGACTTCGATGTGGTTGAGTAGGCCTTCGGTCAACTCGCGCCCGTCCAGGTACTCGCGCGCCACCGAGCGCACCGCCTCGTTCATGGCCTGGTTGTTGTGGGTGGTCGAAACAATCAGGTTGCACATCGTCACAAGGTCGTCGTCGCCCACCTCGTAATGGTGAAACAGCGTGCCGCGCGGCGCCTCGATCACGCCGACGCCGCTGCGCTGGCGCGGCCCACTCGCCATCAGTTCGCCGCCCAGGATGTCGGGATCGTCCAGCAGCGTCTGGATCACCTCGACGCAATGCAGCATCTCGACCATGCGCGCCCAGTGGTAGGCCAGCGTGGCTTGCACTGGCGCACCGCGACCCCAGGCGACGAATTCACGGCGCTCTATTTCAGCCAGGGGGCTCGGGATGAAGTCGCAGTTCTGCAGCCGCGCCAGCGGCCCGACCCGGTACCAGCCGAGATCGGGCCCCAGGCTCTTGAGAAACGGAAACTTCATGTAGGTCCAGGGTTTGACTTCTTCTTCAATCAAGCCCAGATAGTCCTGGTCACTGGCACCGTCGAACAGCATGCTACCTGCGGTGTCGCGCGCGCGCAGCACGCCGTCGTACAGGTCCAGCGCGCCATCCAAGCGCACCAGCGACAGCAGGTTGGAGCGAAAGCTGCCAAATGTGTTGTACAGCGCCGGGTTCTGCGCATGCAGTTGTTTGGCAATCGCCACAGCCTCTTGCGCCCACGCGAGCATTTGCGCCACGTCGCGCGCAAGCAGGGCCCGGTCGGCCGGACTGACGTGCTTGTTGACACCGCCCGGCACCGAGCCAGTGCCATGCACGCGCTTGCCGGCGGTGGCGCGGATCACCTCCTGGCCGAACTTGCGCAGCAGCACGCCTTTGCGCGCGATGTCAGGATGGGCTTGCGCCACGCCGACGATGTTGCGCCGGTTCAGGTCGGAGTCGAAACCAAACAGCAGATCGGGCGCGGCGAGGTAGAAGAAGTGCAAGGCGTGCGACTGCATCACCTGACCGTAGTGCATCAGGCGGCGAATCTTGTCGGCCGTGGGCGTGACCGGCATCGCCCCGACCACCCGGTCGAAGGCCTTGGACGCCGCCAGGTGGTGCGACACCGGGCAGATGCCGCACAAGCGCTGCACCATCACCGGCACCTCCCAGTAGGGTCGGCCCTGAATGAACTGCTCAAAGCCGCGGAACTCCACGATGTGCAGGCGCACCTGCTGCACGCGGTTCTGCGCGTCCAGCAAGAGCGTGACCTTGCCGTGGCCTTCAACGCGTGACATCGGGTCGATCGCGACCCGGCGCAGGCCTTGCGCCACAAGCTCAGGAGCCGCAGTTTCGAGTGATTTAGTCATGATCTGGCCCCCTCAGTCAAAGTGGATCAGGCCGTGCCCCAGATGCGGCGTGCGCCCGGCCATCAGGTCGGTGAGGAACTGCCAGAAAGTGTCCGCCGAGGGCGGGCAACCCGGTAGCGAGTAATCCACGTGCACCACCTCGCGGATCGGGTGCACCTTGTTCAGCAGCAGCGGCAACTCGGGGTCATTGGGAATGGCGCCGCCCGCGCTCAGGCCCGGCCGCTTACGGTACACCTGCGTCAACACCTCGCCCAGGTCCAGATAGTTGCGCTGCGCCGGCAAGCCGCCGTTGATGGCGCAGGCGCCCACGGCCACCAGCATCTTGCAGTGCGCGCGGAACTCGCGCAGCACCTGCACATTCTCGGCATTGCACAGACCGCCTTCGATCAGGCCGATGTCGCAGGCACCCACCTGCTTGATGTCGGTCAGTGGCGAGCGGTCAAACTCAACCAGTTCGAGCAGATCGAACAGCCGCTCGTCAATGTCCAGCAAGGACATGTGGCAGCCAAAGCAGCCCGCCAGCGACACGGTGGCGACCTTGAGTTTGCGCGGCGCTGGCGGCGTGGCAGGGGCGGTCATTCTGGCGCTCCTTCGACTTGCTGCGACACCGGCTTGGCGTCAAAACGCCGCTGCCCGATCGGGATCACAAAGCCGCGTCGCTTGGGCAGGATCGCGCCCACCGGGCAGATATGGGCCGCGCGGTCCTCCAGGCTCATGGCGGTGTCGCCCAACTGGCCGCTGGCGCTGTTGACCAGCAGGTGCGTGTCGATGCCATGGCCGCCGATGGCGAAGATGTTTTTGCCATCGACCTCGCGGCTGGCGCGCACGCACAGCTCGCACAGGATGCAGCGGTTCAGGTCGAGCAGGATGTCGGGGTGGCTGGCATCGACCGGACGGCTCGGGTAAAACTCCTCGAAGTGCGGGCCTTCCATGCCCATCTGGTAGGCGGTGGCCTGCAACAGGCAATTGCCGCTTTTCTCGCAGCTCGGGCAAAAGTGGTTGCCTTCCACAAACAGCATTTGTAACAGCGTCTTGCGCTGCCGATTCATCTCGTCGGTGTTGCTCTCCACCACCTGCCCTTCAGCGGCGAACACGCTGCACGCGGCCCCGACGCGGCCGTTGACCTTGACGCTGCAAATCCGGCACGAGCCATGCGCGGCAAAGTCGGGGTGCCAGCACAGGTGCGGAATGTAGCGCCCGGCGCGAGTTGCGGCCTGCAAGAGTGTCTCGCCGGCTTGAAACGGCAGGTCGTCACCGTCGAGAGAGAAAGTTGACAGCGCCTGAGCGCCATCCACGTTGTCAGTCATGTGCGGTTCTCCAGATGTGCGCCAAACGCGGCGCGGCCGGTCAAGCGTCGCCGAAGGGGAACTGCCAGCAGTCAAGCGGAACCACTATGGTATCTCACCCGACAAAGTCAGATGATGCAGGCAATTGCGTGAATCAGCAGTCGTCGCCCACGGCCACTGCACCGCGCCATGGGCGTGCTGCAAACCGACTTGCACTTGGTCCGGCGCATGGCTGGACGGTTACATTTGGGGCCCTGTGGCACTTTTCCAGCTGTCATTCCCATCGACTGGTCTGATTACTCATGTTTCTTGTCAAAGACATTTTCGAATTGCTCCAAGCTCCGCTAACGTGGATCAAGTGGGCCAAGGACCAGGGACTGTGGGACTTTGTGACCGCCGGCTCTGGCCTTCTCATATCAAGCGTGCTGGTGAGCCGGTGGAAGAAGAAGATTCCGGAGTTTTCGGTGCACCTGACCTACTCCCTGGGTACCGGTCACAAAAATTACCCGAATGTTCTGAACATTGAGCTGCGAAACCTGATGGATTCCCCATTGGTGATTGGCAGACCCAATTTCAAGTTCGCCCCCGGCTTGAAAGCGGGCCGCTTTGCCCATGGCAATACCGCCACCGGCGACTATGAAATCAAATTTCGCCCCATCGGTGCAGATGGGCAACCGATCCCGGGATACAGCTACACGCATGTCATGCTCCGGCACCGCGAACAAGCTTACAGCTATTTGCCGCTACCGGACGAGTGGGATGAAGCCATGCTGTGTGCCGCCCTCGAACCCAAGCGGCTCTGGGGCTTTCCAATAACAGAAAAGGGCCTGGGCACCTTGTTCTTGAACGTCGTGTTGCTCAAGGACGAAAAGCCGAAGGTGATCACCATGGCCGTGCCGATCATCAGAATCCAAAAGGGTGTTCAAACACCCAGACTTGGGCGAGAGTGGTAGCCCGCCTTCGTGATCGTGCTGCTACGGTCAGGCACGGCTTATTACGACAAGACCGCCACCCAACCAAGGCACCCCGATCGGGCTGCTGGGCAAGCGGGCCACTGCGACCCACGTACTGCCCTGCGGCGGGGCCTCAACCCGGTTTGCGCCGGCGCAGGGCGGCCAGCCCGGCCAGACCCAGCCCGAGCAAGGCCAGGCTGCCAGGCTCCGGCGTCTGATTGACCTGCTGCACCGAACCAATCGTCATGTCGTCGAAGCCAAATACATCAGTCCCAGCCGCCGTGTTGCCAAAGCTCAGACTGGTGATCGGTGTGGCGCTGTCAATGATGCCCCAGAACAGGACGCCGCCGCCTGACACGCCTGTGGAATTGGGCACCGTGTAGAGCGTCGAGCCGCCATTGATAGTGGTGACCTGCACTTGACCATTGAAGTCACCGACATCAATGCCGTAAAAGCCGAAGGCGGCCACTGGAGCAGAAAAAATCATCCCAAAGGTGTTGCTCACCTGCCAGTATTTACTGCCACTGGTGCCGTAGCGGCCAAAGCCGTTAGTGGAGCCAGGAGTCACACTGGAAATTGCCCCGTCACCAGTCAAAGTGGCCGTGCCCGCGCCAGCAAAGTTGAGCACCAGCGGCGCGGCGGTACCGGCGCTATAGGATTCAAAATTCTCGGTCCCGACGCCAGTCAGCGCCGCCAAAAAGCTGGCTCCGGCAGCGCTGGCATTCGGGAACGCCGCCAGCGCCGTCCCCTCGCCAAGCCCGAGGTCCTCGCCAAAGTAAACCGTGGCCGCAGCCCAGGAGGCTGAAGACGCTGCAAGCAGCGCACTGAGTAAACCAGTCCGCACCAATTTTTGTGTCATAGATCGCATAGCAGTACCCCTTGAAAACGTTGACTGAAGTTATCGATGTTCAGCTGGAACACGATTTAACTTAGTACATTGGCTAAGTCAGCGTCCAATATGCAAAAAGGATGCCAAGCCAAAAAAACCCAACATTGACAGGTAGTTACGAGTTTCGAGCAGCTAGTTTTGTGATCAGTTGTAAAGACATCCGACACCGAAAAACAGATCAGCAGGGCTTTGCCATGCCAGCCGCTTGACGCTTGAAATTGTGGCGTGGCCTGCCCGTGCAGCCTGCGAGCAAGACCGACAGCAGGGTGCGTTCGGGGTGGCAGGGCAGGCTTTGGTGGGCTGGTGAAAATGCTCGGTGATGGCTGGGACGGGCCTTGCTTGGGGCAGCGCCAGCTCGGTGAAAACTGACGTTGTCACTTTAACTTCGGCTTCGTACAGCTCTATATACAAAATAAGGTAATGAGGGATCGCGGTAGGGACGACGGTTACCCGCCGCCGCCCGCACAGATCCGTACGTGCGGAACTACCGCATACGGCTCCTGCCACGGGTGATAATGACGCTGGTGCGCTGTAGCACATACCGAAGTACGTGCCGACAACACTCCAACGTATGCCTTCAGGTCACATCGACGCACTTACCCGGCTCTATGTCCGGCAGGCGGGCTTCCCGTCAGCACTCCCCGTCGCTACGCCCCTTCCCTCCACCACCTCCGCAGGCTTCCCCTTGTTCGGCAGCTTCTTCGGTACTACGAGCGTATCTGACTTCTCACCAGCGTCGATGGCGGGCGTACGGTTTCACTTCCCCGCCCCACCCGGCAAATACCCCGGGTACTGATGAGCCCTCCCAGCTCCTGCGCAAGTAGCTTCCCGGCATGCTCAGGGTCTCCGACCGCGCAGGATCGGTGCATGGCTTGCGAATAACGCCATACACCATGTTGCCTTGCGCTTATCTGAACAGCGTCGGCATCCCGAACAATTGATTTCGCGGCTCAATGGCTGGCCTGCCGGTGCCCCTGTCAACGCTTCGCCTGCCGCCTCACGGTTGCCGACGCATGACTCGGGGATCAAGATGGTTCGCTACTCCTTTCTCGCATCGGACTTTCACCGACTACGACTTGCCAGTTTGTGCTGGCGCGCTCAAATTTCAATTAGTCGGCATCTGACCCAAGCAAACTTCATTAATTCGAGTTCCAGGGGTTGATGACTTCCAGCCCAGGCAGCTCGAAATCGCGTTGATTGCGAGTGACCAGGCGCAAGCTGGTGGGGTCTGCCTTGGCAGAACTGGGGCAATCGGTCTGCAGACTGTGATTCACCCCGCACCGGAAGATGCGCCGCGCCGCAATGAGAGCGCCCTTGGTCGCCCAGTGGAGGGATAAATTACAGTTTGAAGACAGCAACTGCCTGCACCAGCTCATGCGCCTGGGTGGACAGGCTGCTGGCGGCTGCGGCCATTTCTTCCACCAGCGCCGCATTTTGCTGGGTGACCTGATCCATTTGCGTAACCGCCTCGCCCACTTGCGACACGCCCGCGCTTTGCTCACGACTGGCCGCACTGATTTCACCCACAATACCGGCCACACGCGCGATGCTGCTGACGACTTCGGTCATGGTGGCACCGGCTTGATCCACCAACGCGGTGCCTTGTTCAACACGCTCCACGCTGGCATTGATCAAGGCTTTGATCTCTTTGGCAGCTTCAGCGCTGCGCCCGGCCAGGCTGCGCACTTCAGAGGCCACCACGGCAAAACCCCGCCCCTGCTCACCGGCACGCGCCGCTTCCACCGCGGCATTGAGCGCCAGGATGTTGGTCTGAAAGGCGATGCCATCTATGACGCTGATGATGTCGCTGATCTTGCGCGACGCATCATTGATGCCTTTCATGGTGCCCACGACCTGGCCCACCACCGCACCACCTTGCACTGCCACGCTGCTGGCGTTCACGGCCATCTGGCTGGCCTGCGCGGCGCTGTCGGCGTTTTGCCGTACCGTGGCACTGAGCTGCTCCATGGAAGCCGCCGTTTGCTCCAGCGCACTCGCCTGGCTTTCGGTTCGGGCCGATAAATCATTGTTGCCTTGGGCAATTTCGGCACTGGCCGTAGCCACCCCTTCAGAGCCAACACGTACCTGACTGACAATGCCGGCAATGCGGTCGCGCATGGCACTGATGGCGTACAGCAAGCTGCGCTGGTCGTTGGGTTTCAGGTCGATCTGCACCGCCAAGTCACCATCAGCCATGCGCCGCGTGATGCCAGTCGCGTAGTCAGGTTCACCACCGAGCTGGCGCAAAATACCACGCGCGATGACCAGACCAATGCCCAACAAAATGGCCACCAACAGTAAGGTACCAGCGGCAAAACCTGCCGCCCGGTTCAACACGGCGGCATCGACGTTGTCAACGTACACACCCGAGCCGATGACCCAACCCCAGGGCTCAAAGCCCTTGACGTAGGAGACTTTCATCACCGAATCAGTTGTGCCGGGTTTGGGCCACAAGTAAGGTACAAAGCCAGCACCGTTGGCCTTGACCATGGCAACAAAGTCGTTGTAAAGCAACTGACCGTCAGCGCTTTTGAATTGTGATAAGTCCTTGCCTTGCAACTCCGGTTTAATCGGATGCATGACCATTTTGGGGTGCATGTCATTGATCCAGAAGTACTCGGTCTGGCTGTACCGCAAACCGCGAATAGCCTCCATGGCTTGCTGCTTGGCATCGTCTTGCGACATCTTGCCCTGCACCGCCAGCGTTTGGAAATGCGCCAGCACGCCATGCGCGAGTTCTACGGTTTGTTGGACGGCGGTTTGGCGCTCCTGCATTACCAGCGAACGCTCCGACACCAGAAAAACAGTGGCCAAAACAACGATACCCAGCACCGCACTGGCAATCAGCACGGACAACCGGCGAGCAATGCTCATGGAGTTCAGGTTCAACACGTTTCACCTCCTTTGAAAAGAGCAACACACATCATCGATTGCAGCCTACCGCGGTTTAGATGGGCCACTTGTATCAAAAATTGCCGCGAATATTTGGTCACACGCCTGCGGTGAACTTGCCCACACCACAAAAAAAGGCACCCGACCACTGACTAAATTCGACAGATTTTGAAAAGGTGAGAAATTCAACGGCATGGGGCCAAGTGTGGCGCCAAAAAGGCGTCCTCAAGAGTCGTACTTTCCCTAATGGGGCCTCAATGGCCGGCTGCGCCTGGCTTCACAAATGCGCGCCCGCGTCGTCGCGCCCGGTCATGTGCCGGGCAATCGACAACTCGGCGTCCAGGTCAAAACCGGGCTCAAACTTAAGCGACTGCAACCGCTTTTCATAGGCCGGGCGGAACTTCAAGACGGTGTCGCGCAAGGGGTTGCAGGCGCTGGCGCCCAGACCACAGTGGGTGGTGCTGTGCAGCAGGCGATCGAGTTCAAACAACACATCAAGGTCATCGTTTGACCCGCGGCCGGCGGCCAGCTTGTCCATGCGCTTGACCAGCAAGGCGGTGCCGACCCGGCATGGGGTGCAAAAGCCGCAGCTCTCGTGCGCAAAAAAATGCGCAAAGCCACGCGCCACCTCGAACATGTCGCGCGAGCGGTCAAACACCATGAAGGCACCTGCCGTGGGCACGTCTTCAAAGGCGATGCGGCGCTCAAACTCATCGGATGCCAGGCACACACCCGAGGGTCCCCCGATCTGTACCGCCTGCGTGTTGCGGGCGCCGCAGTCCGCCAGTATCTGACTGACGCGGGTGCCCAGCGGGTACTCATACAGTCCCGGGCGTTCGCAGTCTCCCGATACCGAGTGAATCTTGGTGCCGGTTGATTTGGCGGTGCCGATGGCCGCCCAGGCCGCGCCGCCGTGCTGCGCAATATGGGCCACGGCGCAAAAAGTCTCCACGTTGTAGACCACGGTGGGGTGGCCCAGGTAGCCGTGTTCGGCTGGAAACGGCGGGCGGATGCGCGGCGCGCCGCGCTTGCCCTCGAGCGATTCGATCAGCGCCGACTCCTCGCCGCAGACATAGGCACCTGCACCGACGTGAATGGCAATGTCAAAGTCAAAACCGTGATGACCCAGGATGTTGGCGCCCAGCAACTGCTGCTCGCGCCTGCGCTGCAACACCGCCTGCAGGGATTCCATCAGGTAGCGGTATTCACCGCGCAGGTAGACCAAGCCGCGGCGCGCGCCAAGCACTTGGGCCGCGATCGTCATGCCCTCGAACATGGTGTCGGCGCGGCGGGTCAGGAGCACACGGTCCTTGAAGGTGCCGGGCTCGCCTTCGTCGGCGTTGCACACCACCACATGCTCCGCGCCCAGGGCTTGGCGGCACAGCTCCAACTTGCGGCCAGTGGCAAAACCGGCGCCGCCACGCCCGCGTAAATTGGATTGTTTGATCTCTGCCAGCGTCGCGTCCGCCCCGCGCGCCAGCGCCGCAGCCAATGCAGCCCCCGGCGCGCAAGAGTTACCCAGCAGCAGATCGGCGCGGCGGATGTTGTCCTGCACCTCGAACCACTCAGGCGGCCATTGCGCCACCGGCACGCGGGCCAGGATCAGTTTGGCCATCTCGGCGACACGGGCGGCGTCAAGCCGGGTGATGACTTGGGTGTGGTTGATCAACAAGGCGGGGCCTTGATCGCACAGCCCGGTGCAAGAGGCCAGGTCCACGCTGACCAGCCCGTCCGAGCTGACTTGGCCGGGCAGCACGCCCAGGCGCTGGCACAGGTCGACCAGCAGCGCCTCTGCTCCGAGCATGCGGTCGGTCACGTTGTCACTGAACAGCACGCGGTAGACACCAACCGGCTGGGTGTGCAAGAAGCGGTAAAACCCGGCCACACCTTGGACCTGCGCCAGCGTCAGGCCGAGTGCGCTGGCGATCTGGCTCATCGCATCGGGTGACAACCAGCCTTGCGAGCCCTGCCACTCGCGCAAAATCTGCAAGAGCGCGTGCGGATCATGCTGGTAATGGACCAGCAGGCGCTGCAGCTGCGGCGCGGTGTCTGCTGGGATTCTTGATGTGATGCAATTTGCGAGCATGGCTTGAATTTAAACAATCAGCGTCCAAAGTCAAGCAGGCCGGCTCAAAGTCAACTGCCGGGCGGGTCGAACGCCATGCCAGGCTGCAGCGCAAAGCCGCGCAAGAATTCCGCCACGCCCAGCCGCTTGCCGCCGGGGCGTTGCAACTGCGTGATATTCACTATTGAATCATGAGCTGCAACCGCAATGCCTACGTGGGCTACAGCCAGAATTGCTCCAACTTTTTCTGAAACAGGGGGCTTGTCCGCCGACACCTCAGCCTGCCAGACTTTGAGCGTTTCACCGTTCAACACAGCGGTGGCGCCGGGGAACGGGTTGAAGGCACGGATGCGCTGCGTGATCACGGCCGCGCTTTGCGTCCAGTCAATCGCCGCCTCGTGTTTTTCAATCTTGTGTGCGTAGCTCACGCCTTCAGTAGCCTGCGCCACCGGCTGCAAACTGCCTGCACCCGCCTGTTCCAGCGCCTGCACCATCAGCTCTGCGCCCAGCGCGGCCAGCCGGTCATGCAAGCTGCCGGTGGTATCACTGGCTTCAATCGGGACGGCCTGCGTCAGCAGCATGGCGCCGGTATCCAGGCCGGCGTCCATCTGCATGATGGTCACGCCCGTTTGCGCGTCGCCCGCTTCAATGGCGCGGTGAATCGGTGCCGCGCCGCGCCAGCGCGGCAACAGCGAGGCGTGAATGTTGAAGCAGCCCAGCGGTGGCAGATCGAGCACCCACTGCGGCAGGATCAGGCCGTAGGCCGCCACCACCATGGCGTCACACTGCGCCAGCGCCAGCAAAGCCTGCGCATCAAGCGCATCCTGCGGGTACTTGCCGTCCAGGCGCAGGCTGCGCGGCTGCGCCAGCGCGATGCCGTGGTCCAGCGCGTACTGCTTCACGGCCGAGGGCTGCAGTTTGAGGCCGCGCCCGGCGGGGCGATCGGGCTGCGTCAGCACCAGCGCAATCTCATGGCCGCTAGCGTGTAAGAGCGCCAGCGCAACGCGGGCAAACTCGGGCGTGCCGGCAAAAATCAACCTCATTCGCGCTCCTCGCGCAGGCTCTTGAGCATCTTTTTCTTGATCCGGTTGCGCTTGAGCGGCGACAGGTATTCAACAAACACCTTGCCCAGCAAGTGGTCCATCTCGTGTTGGATGCACACCGACAGCAAGCCTTCAGCTTCAATCAGGCGCGACTCGCCCTGGCGGTCCAGCGCGGTCACGCTCACGCAATCAAAACGCTCGACGCCGTCGTAAATGCCCGGCACCGACAGGCAGCCCTCTTCGTTGAGGTGCGTCTGTGGGCTGCTCCAGACCAGCTGCGGGTTGATCAGCACCAGCGGCGCGTCGCGCTCCTCCGACACATCAATCACGATCAGGCGTTCGTGCACATTGATCTGCGTGGCCGCCAGACCGATGCCCTTGGCCTCGTACATGGTCTCTAGCATGTCCACGATCAGGGTCTGAAGGCGGGCGTCCACGGCGGCCACCGGCTTGGCCACCGTGTGCAGTTTGGGATCGGGATAACAAAGAATAGAAAGTAGAGCCATGAGTTGATCAGTTAAAGGCAGCGCTTGAGGCGACGCGCTGGCACGCCAGGTTGAAGAATATGTCGCTATTTTCGCTATTTTTGGCTTGGCTGGCAGCGACCAAGCTGCGCAAACGTTGCCCGATCAGGGGCTTGAGTGCAAAATCGCGCCTGACTTATCATGTTGTCCTCCAGGTCGGCCAAAGCCTCGCCTGGCACCCCAACCGCCCGGAACCCCATTTGCTGTGCAGAACCCTATGACCAAAAACATGATGCCAAATTCCACGCCTGCAGCCAAAGTCATTGGGGTGAGCCTGGCGCTGCTCGCGGCAAGCCTGGCCAGCGCCCCTGCCGGGGCACAAGACTTCCCGGTCACGGCGGGGCAAAGAGCCACTGCAACGCAGGTGGCGCAAGCGGGCGTTCCCTTGAGCGAATTGGCAGCCAATGCGCCTGAGCAGTACATCGTCAGGCGTGGCGACACGCTGTGGGCGATTTCCGGCATGTTCCTGCGAAGCGCATGGCGCTGGCCCGAGCTGTGGGGCATGAACCTGGCTGACATTCGCAACCCGCACCTGATCTACCCAGGGCAAACGCTGTATCTGGAGCGGCTCAATGGGCGCGCCACCTTGCGCAGCCGGCGTTCAGTGGCCGACGGCGCGCCGCTCGACACCTTGCGCGTGTCGCCACGCACCCGCATTGAACTGCTCGCCGACGACGCACTGCCGACGCTCAAAAGCCATTTGATCGAGCCATTTTTGGCCGAGCCCGTGATCGTGGACGAAAACGGCCTGACGCTGGCGCCGCGCATTGTGGCAGCGCAGGAGGGCCGCGTTTTGCTGACCCGCGGCGACCGCGCCTATGCACGCGGCCAGGGCGACGCCATGCTGGTCGATGAACCGGCCCAGCGGCAAAAAGCCTACCGGGTGTTTCGCAATGCCACCGCGCTCAAAGATCCGGTGACGGGCGAAGTTCTGGGCTATGAGGCGCAGTACGTGGGCAAGGCGCTGCTGGTGCATGGCGAATCAACCCAGGCCTCGGTCGACAAAGACGGCAAGGCCCGCACCGACATCATTCCGGCCACGATTGACATTGTGGCGGCCAAGGAAGAAATGCGTGTGGGTGACCGGCTGCTACCCGAGCCACCGCAGCAGCTGCTGAGCTACGTGCCGCGAGCGCCCCAGGGGCCGGTGGACGCCCGCATTGTCTCGGTCTATGGCAGCGCGGTGGTCAACGCCGCGCAAAACCAGGTGGTGGCGATCAACCTGGGCACGCGCGACGGCATAGAAAGCGGACACGTGCTGGCCATCCTCAAAGACGGCGCCCGCCTGATCGACAAGACCGACCCGGCGCGCCCCGAGCTCAAATTGCCCGATGAACGCAATGGCCTGCTGATGGTGTTTCGCACCTTTGAGAAGCTCTCGTATGCACTGGTGCTCGACATCACCGATGGCGTCCAGGTCGGCGACCGGCTGGTCAACCCGCGTTGAAGTAGCCCCTGACACCCGCTTGACCCCCCACTGCCAAGGCTCAAGTGGAACGCGACGAACTGGCCGCTTGGCTGCGCCTGACGCTCAGCAGCGGCGTCGGCAATGAGGCCGCGCGCAAACTGCTGGTGGCCTTTGGTTTGCCAGCCACGGTATTTGAACAATCCGCCTCCACCTTGCAGCAGGTGGTCAGCGAAAAGCAGGCCACTGCCTTGCTGCGCGAGCCGCAGGAACTGGCGGCGCTACTGACGCAGACCTGGGCCTGGTTGCAGCAATCAGGCGCGGGCAGCGCGCGGCGCCAGATTGTGGTGCTGGGGGACGCCAATTACCCGCAGTCGCTGCTCAACATTGAAGACCCGCCGCTGATGCTGTACCTGCTGGGCGGTGGCAAATTTATATCAAATCAGGCTGTAGCCCCCGTAGATACTGCGCAAGCAGCTATTGATTTAGTTGATGACCGGCTGGGCTTGTGTCTGGCCAACAGCATTGCCGTGGTCGGCAGCCGCAACCCAACGCCGCAAGGCGCCGACAACGCGCGCCAGTTTGCCAAGGCGTTGGCTCTGGCTGGCTTGACGGTGGTGAGCGGCCTGGCGCTGGGCGTGGACGGCGCCGCGCACGAGGGCGCGTTAGAGAGTCTGGCGCCCGGTTCGGACCGGCTGGTCACCGTGGCCGTGGTCGGCACCGGGCTGGACCGGGTCTACCCCAAGAGGCACCTGGCGCTGGCGCACCGCATCGCCCAAAACGGCTTGTTGATCAGCGAGTACCCACTGGGCACGCCGCCACTGCCCGCCAATTTCCCGCGGCGAAACCGGCTGATTGCCGGGCTGGCGCAGGCCACGCTGGTGATTGAGGCGGCACTCAAGTCGGGCTCCCTGATCACCGCGCGCCTAAGTAGCGAGCAAGGCAAAGATGTTTTTGCCATTCCAGGCTCTATTTTCGCGATGCAGTCACGCGGCTGCCACGCGCTGATCAAGCAGGGCGCCAAGCTGGTGGAGTCGGCGCAGGATGTGCTAGAGGAAATGACGATCGACAGTGGCGCCGAACGCGTTCCTGATTCGATAGCTGATGACGCTTATAGGACGGGGGCTGGAGCCATCTTTGGCACTGAAACAGCGCTACTTGACGTGATCGGCTTTGACCCGATCGGGCTCGATGCCTTGCAGGCCCGCTGCGGCTTGGGTACCGCCGCTTTGCAAGCGCAGCTGATGACGCTCGAGCTCGACGGCCTGCTGGCACGCTTGCCCGGCGGCCTGTTTCAGCGCATGAGCCGGGGCTAAAGCAGCAGAGCGGGCCATCGCGCAAGTCGGATTCAACCGTCATCTTCTCGCTTTAACGCAGGACACGGACGCTACGATGGAGCCCATGTTTGAAGTCCTTGTTTTCGTCTACGAGAATTATTGGCACGACGCGTGCTGCCCCGAACCTGCGGCGCTGGCGCAAAAGCTGGGCGCGGTCGGCTTTGATGCCGAGGAGATTGAACAGGCTCTAGCCTGGCTACAGGAACTGAGCCTGGCGGCGCACGCGCAGCCAGCGCCAAGCGCACGGCTCGGTGCTGGCCACGACGCCATTCAACCGTTCAAGTCCGAGGCGCTGGCCCAGTCACCGTACAGCCAGCGCATCTACACGACGGCCGAGCAGCTCCACTTGGGGGTGGCCTGTCTGGGCTTTGTCACCTTTCTGGAAAATGCAGGGGCGCTGCCGAGCTACCTGCGCGAGATCGTGCTCGAGCGTGCCATGGCGGCGCCCGCCAGGTCCGTGGCACTGGAGGACTTCAAGGTCATCGTGCTGATGGTGTTCTGGCGTTTGGGTATTGAGCCCGACGCACTGATCCTGGACGAACTGTGCGATGACGGCGCCCACCGGGTGGCGCATTAGCTTCTCAACTTAGCAAGCGCTCCGGGTTCGCTTCGAGCTTGCCCAGGGCATCGCGCGTGGCGCGTACCGTGAGGGTTTCTTCTTCTTGCGGCAGCAGCAGGCCCGCCTGGAGGTAGGCCGCCAGGCGCCCGGTCTGCATCAGGTAGCTGTGCCCGGTGGTCGAGGCGAACAGGTGCAGGTGTTTGCGATCACTGCGCCAGGCAAACTGCACCTGCGCCGTCTTGCCGTTGTGGTCCAGCGTGAACCAGGCCCCCACTTGCAGCTCCTGGGCCCAGGCCAGCATCGCCGCACTGGGCTGGGAGCCGCCGTCGGCCACCACGTCAATGGTGGTGGCGTCAATGCCCAGCATCATTTCAATGCTTTGGGCGTCCAGCGGCAAATCGCCCAGGCCGTCATCGGTGACAAAGTTCTCAAGGTGGGCCAAGTGTGCGGCCATGGCCGCAATCTGCTCGCTGCCGATAGCCTGCGTCTTGGACAGAAAGGCGTCGGCCAGGGTGTCGCTGATGGTCTGAATATGGCGCTGTTGCTCGGACGGCGCCACCCCGAGCAAGGTCATGCCCGCGCGCAATTTCTCTAGCAATTTCGGCAAGTCTGCGATTACGCGGGCCCGGTCGCTGCGATTGGGCTTGGCGCTGGCGGACCACAGCAGGTCGGTGGCGGTTTTCTTGAATGCCAGGGTCTCTTCATGCTGCGGGCCCTTGCGCACTGCGGCCACTGCCAGCACTTCGGCCCAGACCTTGAACAGGAACTCGCGTATCTCGTCGCGCACCGGCATGTCTTTGAGCATGTTGCGCATCTCGATCGTGTACTGGATGGTGAGCGTTTCTTTCTGCTCCACCTGCTGCGCGACGCTGACCGCTTTTTGGGCTGAGCCGCGCCCAGTCAGGAATTTGGCCAGGAACTTCTGAAATTCGTCATAGACCAGCTGGTACACGCGGCGCCCGGTTTCAGGGTACTGCTCAATCACCTGCACCACGCGCTTGATCTCTGCCTCCATCGCGCTGCCGCTGATGCCACTGGCATCAAAGCCCATGACGCAAGAGCCCATGCGGTCGATCAACTGGCGCGCCGGATGGTTCAGGGTGCCAAAAAAATCCGGCTCGGCCAGCGCCAGGCGCAGCACCGGCATCTGCAGGCGCGCAAACCAGACCCGAATGCCGGGCGGAATGCGCTCCTCCTGCAAAATGGCCTGAAACATCAGGGCGACAATTTCAATGATGGCCTTTTCACTCTTGGTCTCGGCCTTGTTCTTAAGATCAATGGTGCGCTGGCGCAACTCGCCCGCCACCCGAGTCACGGCTGCCGGACTGTCCATGTCAAGCATCACGGCGCTGCCCGAATAGACGCCTACCGGCGGCGAACGCAACGCCATCGCCGCTGCCAGCGCGGGCGATGGCGCCTCATAGTGTGTGGCTTCAAAATCGGAGGTGCCCGAACCCAGCAGAAAACGCTTGAGTTGTCCCAGGACGCCTTGGGCGCGCGTACGTGCCCGCGCCAGCGGCGTGCTGGAGGTCATCATGCGGGTTTCTTCAGCCGCGCTGCCAAAAAAGCCGCTGGGCTGCGACCCACCATGACCGCCATACCCTGCATGCCCCGATTGGCCCGTGGCACCAGAGCGCCCCGCTTGCGATCCCGGCCCTGACGCGGCGGCGCCGCCGCGCACACTGCCGCCCCCTGTGTCATAGTCAGAAGAGGGCGCCGACCCGCGACTGGGGGCTCCATCAGGCTCGCTGCGCGCTGCCACCGGCGCTGGCCTGGACGACGGGCCGGTGCGCGAGGGCGCTGAGGTGATGCGCCTGACGCGGTCTTTCAACTCAATCGTGGGCAGCACCCCTTGCTTGATCAACAAGGCGTTGGCATTGGCGTAGGCTTGGTTGAGGCGCTGCGTCAGCAAAGTGCGCGCCGCCTCGTTCACCAGCGACCAGGCATCGCGCGGCATTCCCACCACGGCCCACTGTTCAATCATCAGCAACAGCAGCACTTCGGGGCGAAAAATATCGTGATCCTGCAGCTCTGGCGTGCCCTCGAGCAACTTGGTGCGCACACTCAGGTCATTGAATTCGGCGCTGACTTTTTCCATCACGCTCAAAACCAGCCGTGAGGCGATGATCTTGTCTTCCACCACCTCGGTGCCGACCAGTTCCAGGTCGCTGTCGGCCACCCTTTTGGGCGCAGCCGCCGGTGGCTTCAAGGATGTCTGCCAGGCGATCAAAGTGGCCTCGACCCACGCTGCCTGGCGGCTCTGGTAGAGCGTCCAGGCGTCCCGGCGACTTTGCATGTCGCGCGACGACGCGGTCTCGTTCATCAGCTCGGTCAGCCGCTGCCTTGCAGTTGCACCCAACTCCACCATGGCACGTCCAAGCTCGGCCAGAAAGCGCTTGCGCGTTTCTTGAGCAAGCTGAATACGTTGCGCCATAGTGGCCTGAGTGGACATCGTTTGATTCTAGTCAGACTAGACCAGATGCGCTGGCAGCGGGCAATCCGTCACGGCCCGGATCGGCCGGGGAGTGCGAGGTCTGGATCAAACGATGGCGCCGGCGTTCGGGTCATTCGGGTCCTCGTCTTTCTTGGCGCCGCCCTTGACCAGGTCTTCGCGCTTGATACCCAGCCACATGGCGATGGCTGCGGCCACAAAGACCGAAGAGTAGATGCCGAACAAAATGCCGATGGTCAGGGCCAACGCAAAATAATGCAGCGTCGCGCCACCGAACAGCAACATGGACAACACCATCATCTGGGTCGAGCCATGCGTGATGATGGTGCGGCTGATGGTCGCGGTAATGGCGCTGTCGATGATTTCCTGGGTGTTCATCTTGCGATAACGGCGGAAGTTTTCACGAATCCGGTCAAAAACCACCACCGACTCGTTCACCGAATAGCCCAATACCGCCAGCACGGCGGCCAGCACCGGGAGCGAAAACTCCCACTGGAAAAATGCAAAAAATCCCAAAATGATGACCACGTCGTGCAGATTGGCAATGATCGCGGCCACGGCGAATTTCCATTCAAAGCGCAGTGACAAGTACAGCATGATGCCCACAATGACACTGGCCAGCGCCTTGATGCCATCGATGGCCAGTTCCTCGCCCACCTGGGGCCCGACAAACTCGGTGCGCCGCATCACTGCCGACGCATCAGCCTCCTTGAGCGCGGCCATCACTTGCACACTCTGCTGGGCGGTAGTCACCCCTTTCTGCACCGGCAGGCGAATCAGCACATCACGCGCGGTGCCAAAATTTTGCACCTGCACGTCGTTCAAGCCGAGCTTGGCGACCGTGCTGCGCACCAGGTTCAAATCAGCCGGCTGGGAGTAGGTCACCTCCATCAAGGTGCCACCGGTGAACTCGACCGACAGGTGCAGACCGCGGCTGAACAAGAAGAAGACCGCTGCCAGAAAGGTCACAAGCGACACCACATTGAAAATGATGGCATGCCGCATGAACGGAATGTCGCGTTTGATTTTGAAAAATTCCATAACTCTCTCGCTTTAATTCGACTTGGGCGCCGTCTCGGGCGTCGGCTCTGGGCGCCAGATGGTGCCAATGGACACCGTCTTGAGCTTGTTCTGGCGGCCGTACCACAAGTTGACCAGCCCTCTGGAAAAGAACACGCCGGAGAACATGCTCGTCAGAATGCCCAGCACGTGCACCACGGCAAAGCCGCGCACCGGCCCCGAGCCAAAAGCCAGCAACGCGACACCCGCAATCAGGGTGGTCACGTTGGAGTCCAGAATGGTGGCCCAGGCACGGTCGTAGCCCGTATGGATGGCCGCCTGCGCCGAGGCGCCGTTGCGCAATTCTTCACGCACGCGCTCATTGATCAACACGTTGGCATCAATCGCCATGCCCAGCACCAGCGCCATCGCGGCCATGCCCGGCAGCGTCAAGGTGGCCTGCAGCATCGACAGCACCGCCACCAGCAGCAGCAGGTTGACGGCCAGCGAGATGCTTGAAAACACGCCAAACAGCACGTAGTACATGCACATGAAGATGGCCACGGCAATGAAGCCGTAGGTGACGCTGTTAAAGCCCTTGGCGATGTTCTCCGCGCCCAGGCTGGGGCCAATGGTGGTTTCTTCGATGATCTCCATCGGCGCCGCGAGCGAGCCGGCGCGCAGCAGCAAGGCGGTGTCGGTGGCTTCCATCGCCGTCATGCGACCCGAGATTTGCACCCGCCCGCCGCCGATTTCGGAGCGAATCACCGGCGCCGTCACGACTTCGCCCTTGCCTTTTTCGAACAGCAAGATCGCCATGCGCTTGCCAATGCTCTCTCGCGTCACATCGCGGAAAATGCGCGCACCCTTGGCGTCGAGCGTCAAGTTGACCACGGCCTCTTGCGTCTGGCTGTCAAAACCGGGCTGGGCGTCGGTAAGGTTTTCGCCGGTCAAAATCACCTGTTTTTTCACGATGACGCTCTCGCCACTGCGCTCCAGAAAGCGCTCGGAACCAAAGGGCACCGCCGCCGTTCCACTCTCGGCCGCGCGCGCCTCGGCGCTCTCGTCGACCATGCGCACTTCAAGGGTCGCCGTGCGCCCCAGAATGTCTTTGGCCTTGGCCGTGTCCTGCACGCCCGGCAGTTGCACCACGATGCGGTCCAGCCCTTGCTGTTGAATCACTGGCTCGGCCACACCGAGCTCGTTGATACGGTTGTGCAAGGTGGTGATGTTTTGCTTGAGCGCTTGGCTTTGCACCAAGCGTGCCGCTACCGGATTGATGGAGGCTGTCAGTTTGTAATCGGTGCCGTCGGGGCCATCGGTGGATTGCAGGTCGGCGAATTGGTCCAGCAAGATCAGTTTGGCCTCTTCCAGCGTTGCTGCATCACGAAAGCGAATTTCGATGGTCTGACCGTTGCGGTTGATGCCGCTGTGGCGAACATTCTTCTCGCGCAGGCTGGTGCGAATATCACCTGCCAATGACTCGGCCTTCTTGGTCAGCGCCGCTTGCATGTCAACCTGCAGCATGAAGTGCACGCCACCGCGCAAGTCCAGGCCGAGGTACATCGGGAAGGCATTCAGGGCTGTTAACCAGCTCGGCGAGCGCGACAGCAAGTTGAGCGCCACCACGTAGCTCGGGTTGGTCAGATCAGGGATCAAGGCTTTCTGAATCGCATCCTTGGCCCTGAGTTGGGTCTCAGTGTTGTCAAAGCGCGCCTTGACCGAGTTGCCGTCGAGCGTGACCACATCTGGCACCAGGCCTGCGGTCTTGAGCGCCTCTTCGACCCGCGCCTGGGTGCTGCTGTCAACTTTGAGGCCGACCTTGACCGCCGACACTTGCACAGCCGGGGCTTCACCAAAAAAATTGGGCAGGGTGTAGACCACCCCCACCACCAGCGCGATCAAGATGATCACGTACTTCCAGACTGGGTAACGATTCATGATCGCGCTTCTCGAGGTTGTGACGGCTGCTTATTTGATGCTGCCCTTGGGCAAGACCAGCACCACGGCGCTGCGTTGAATTTGTACCTCGACGTTGGGCGCCACTTCCAGGGTCAAATAACCCTCGCCCAGCTTGGTGACCTTGCCCAGCATGCCGCCGACCGTGGCGACTTCATCGCCCTTGGCAAGGGCCTCGATCATGGCGCGATGTTCTTTTTGTTTTCTCATCTGCGGGCGGATCATGACGAAATACAAAACCACAAACATCAGCACCAATGGCAGCATGCTCATGAGGGATGATTGCATGTCGCCGCCAGCAGCTGCTGGGGCGGTTTGAGCGAAGGCAGAGGAAATAAACACGTGTAACTCCAAAACAAGTTGTCAAAAAAACAAGACGCACCACAGTTTTTCACATGGACTGGTGCGAAAAAGGGCTAACCGGGCATTGTATGCGGCGCCACGAGCCCTCTAAACCGGCTCATCTGCGCTTGCCAATTCTGACGCGCAACGCTCAGATGACGCGCCTTGACGTGGCCAAAGCCCCGGATTTGCTCTGGAATACGGGCAATTTCCAGCGCCAAGGCGTAAAGCGCTGCGTCGCTTGCACCGACGGACTGACAGGCGCCCAACGCATGGAGCAACTCGTCTACGCTGGCCCGGTACTCGGTGATCAGCGCCCGCTCCTGCTGGCGCTCCTGTGTTTTGCCAAAAATATCGAGCGCGCTGCCGCGCAGCCCCTTGAGCCGGGCCAGCAGCCTGAAGGCCAGCAACGTGCCAGGACCGTAAGAGCGCTTTTGCAGCTCGCCGCGCGCATTGCGTTTTGCCAGCAGCGGGGGCGCGAGGTGGTAGTGAATCTTGAAATCACCTTCAAACAGGGTGTTGACGCGGGCGCTGAAGTCAGGGTGGCTGTGCAAGCGCGCGACCTCATACTCATCCTTGTAGGCCATCAACTTGAACAGATAACGGGCCACCGCCTCGGTCAATGCCAACTTGCCGGCGCCGAACGCCTGGTCCACGCTTCTCACCTTTTGTACGAAGCCTTGATAGTTATCGGCGTAGGCAGCATTCTGGTAGTCCGTCAGAAACGCCACGCGCTTGGCGATCAACTCGTCGAGTGAACTGCGCTTGGCAAAAGCCACCACCTGCCCCGGGCTCCGCAGCTTGTCAAAGGCGACCGGCTCATGCGCCGCGCGGCGGCCCCAGGCAAATGCCGCCTTGTTCTGCTCGAGCGCCACCGCATTGAGTTCGATGGCGCGCAAGATTGAGGCCAACTGCAGCGGAATCCAGCCCTTTTGCCAGGCAAAACCGAGCAGCATCGGGTTGGTATAGATGCTGTCACCCATCAGGCGGGTGGCCGCAGCCTCGGCGTTGAAGGCCGCCACTGCCTCCAAGCCCACCGTGCTCTGGATGTCGCTGACGCAAGCCTCGGCCGGGTCTTGCCAATTGGCGTTCTTGACAAAAGCAGCCGTAGGTGTGGCATGCGCGTTCAGTGCCACATGCGTACGTCCCTTGCGCATGCGCAGAAGGGTTTCCGCGCTAGCCGTCACCACCGGGTCGCAGCCGATAATCAGATCAGCCCCCGCCATGCCGACGCGCGTGGTGCGAATGGCCTCTTGGGAGCTGCCAATCAGAACATGGCTCCAGGTGGCGCCGCCTTTTTGCGCCAGGCCGCCTGCATCTTGCGTCACGATGCCTTTGCCTTCCAGGTGCGCCGCCATCCCCAGCAACTGGCCGATGGTGATGACGCCGGTACCGCCGACACCGGCGACCACGATGCCCCATACCGGGTCTTGCTGACCGGCTGATGCGGCGATTGCAGGCAATACCGGCTCGGGCAACGCGCCCCAGACCGCATCAAACGGCGACGGTCCCTGGCCCTTGGCTTTCTTTCGGAGCTGGCCGCCCTCGACCGTGACAAAGCTCGGGCAAAAACCCTTGACGCACGAATAGTCCTTGTTGCAAGTGCTTTGGTTGATCTGGCGCTTGCGGCCAAACTCGGTCTCCAGCGGCTCCACGCTCAGGCAGTTGCTCTGCACGCCGCAGTCGCCACAGCCCTCACACACCAGTTCGTTGATCAAGACGCGTTTGGCCGGGTCCACCAGACTGCCGCGCTTGCGCCGGCGCCGTTTCTCGGTCGCGCAGGTCTGGTCGTAGATGATGACGGTCGTGCCCTTGATCTCTCGGAACTCACGCTGGATGCGGTCGAGTTCGTCGCGGTGTTCAATCGCAATACCTTCGGGCAAGCCGCTGATGTTTTGGTACTTTTCGGGTTCGTCGGTCACCACGACTATTCTTGCAGCGCCTTCGGCCTGCATGCTCTGGGCGACCTGCACCACCGAATGCCCTTCGGGGCGCTCGCCAATCTGTTGGCCACCGGTCATGGCCACGGCATCGTTGTACAAAATCTTGTAAGTGATGTTCACGCCCGCCGCAATCGCCTGGCGAATAGCCATCAGCCCGCTGTGAAAGTAGGTGCCATCGCCCAGGTTGGCGAACACGTGCTGCTCGTGGCTGAAAGGCTGCTGCCCGACCCAGGGCACACCCTCGCCGCCCATCTGGGTAAAACCCACGGTGGCGCGGTCCATCCAGATCGCCATGAAGTGGCAGCCAATGCCGGCCATGGCGCGCGAGCCTTCGGGCACCTTGGTCGAGGTGTTGTGCGGGCAACCCGAGCAAAACCAGGGCTGGCGATCAACGCCCTTGGCGCCGCCCACCTCAAGCACCTGCAGGGCGCGCTCCTTGGCGTCAAGAATCGCCAGATGGGCGTCGATGCGCGCTGTCGTGTCGGCATCCACGCCGATCTTCTTCAAGCGCTGGGCGATGGCCCGGGCAATCAGCGCGGGCGACAAGTCAGCATTGGCGCGCAATAGCGTGTTGGCGCTCGGGTTCGGCATCGACCATTCGCCACCGCTGCCGTAGCGGGAGCTGGTCGCATCGCGTGCGACCTCGTTGAACTTGCCCAGCACGGTGGGGCGCACGTCGGCGCGCCAGTTGTACAGCTCTTCTTTGAGCTGGTACTCAATAACCTGGCGCTTTTCTTCCACCACCAGAATTTCCTGCAATCCAGTGGCAAATTCGCGCGTCAACTGGGCCTCCAGTGGCCACACCACGCCCACCTTGTGCAGCCGGATGCCGATGCGCTGGCAGGCGGCGTCATCGAGCCCCAGGTCCAGCAAGGCTTGGCGCGTGTCGTTGAAGGCCTTGCCGCTGGCAATCAGGCCAAAACGGTCATGCGGGCCTTCGATGACGTTGTAGTTGAGGCGGTTCGCGCGAATGTAGGCCAGCGCCGCGTACCATTTGGTGTCAAACAGGCGCGCCTCCTGCGCCAGCGCGGCATCGGGCCAGCGAATGTGCACGCCACCGGGGGGCATTTCGAAGTCAGTCGGGCGCTTGATCTGCACCCGCTCCAGATCCAGACTCACGGTGGCGCTGGACTCCACGATTTCCTGAATCGTCTTCATGCCGGCCCAGACCCCGGAAAAGCGGCTCAGGGCAAAGGCGTGCAGCCCCAGATCCAAAATCTCCTGCACGCTGGCCGGAAAGAACACCGGCGTGCCGCAGGCTTTGAAAATATGGTCGCTCTGGTGCGCGGCGGTCGAGCTTTTCGAGATGTGGTCGTCGCCCGCCACCGCGATCACGCCACCCCAGGGCGTGGTGCCGGCCATGTTGGCGTGCTTGAAGACATCGCCACAACGGTCCACGCCCGGCCCTTTGCCGTACCAGATGCCGAACACGCCGTCAAACTTGTTCGAGCCGGGCGGTGCAAAGCCGAGCTGCTGCGTACCCCACAAGGCGGTAGCGGCCAGCTCTTCATTGACGCCGGGCTGAAACACGATGTGCTGCGCCTTGAGGTACTTCTCGGCCTTGACCAGCGCCTGATCGTAATTGCCCAACGGCGAGCCACGGTAGCCGCTGATGAAGCCTGCAGTGTTTTTGCCAAGCAACTGGTCACGCGCCTGCTGCAACATCGGCAGCCGCACCAGCGCTTGCACGCCGCTCATGAAGGCCCGGCCGTGCGCCAGTTCGTATTTGTCGTCCAACGTGACGGCGTTGAGCGCCTGACGAATGGATTCGGGCAGTGGGGCGTTCATGGTGCTTTGTCTCCTGCGTGCCGGCAGTGGCCCTGCCGTGTCGTCAAATCTTGAAGGCTCTACGACAGAGTGTAGGCGTCTCCCGCAGACAAGTCCGTTTAGCCTGAAATTTATAGCAAATCAGGCTGCAGCCCGCTTGAAATATGCGTAAGCAGCTATTCTTAGTGAAGCAACTTATTCCTCATCCAAGTCCTGCTGGGCGGCCCACTGAGGGCCACAGCGCATGCGCCGCCCGGGTGCGCGTCAGAGCGCTTTGTCGATCGCCGCCAGCAGGGGCTTCGCTTGCGGTTCCACTTGGCTGGCAAAGTTCGCAACCACTTTGCCCGAGCGGTCAATCAGGTATTTGTGAAAGTTCCACCGCGGCGACTGGCCGGTGGCTTGGGCCAGAGCCGCGTACAGCGGGTTGCGGCCGGAGCCGGACACGGCGGTCTTGGAGAACATCGGGAATTTGACGGCGTAGGTGTTGTAGCAAAAGTCGGCAATTTCCTTGTCGCTGCCGGGCTCCTGTTTGCCAAAGTCATTGGACGGAAAGCCCAGCACCACCAGGCCTTTGCTCTGGTAAGTCGCATACAGCGCCTCCAACCCTTCGTACTGGCCGGTAAAGCCGCAGTAGCTGGCGGTGTTGACCACCAGAACGACCTTGCCGGCGTACTGACACAGGTCTTGCGGCGCCTCGTCTTGCAGACGCTTGAAGCTGTGCTTCAAAATGGGCGGGCAAGCGGCACTGGAGGCGGCGACAGGTGCCGGGCGCGGTGCCGGCACGGCGGGCGCCGCCTGGACGAAGGGGCTGGCAAAAAGTGCCGCCACCAGGGCGGTGTGGCGCAGTGCGGGGTTCAAGAAAATCATAGCTGGCACCCTTTGCTCGTGTTGAGATTGCGCCAGCTTAGCCATTTGCCTGAGACCTTTCAGGGCGCCAGGGCAAGGCGCGGCACGGACGGCGGCGTCATCCACTGCTGCAGCTGGGCGTAGACCGCCTGGCTGTCGAGCAGCCCCAAGTGATTCATGCCGTAAAACACGTGCTGGCGTTCGGGCGGGATGTTGAGCGCGCGGGCGCTGTTGCGGTGTTGACCCAGGGCGCTCTTCACCGGAACCAGACCGTCCCCCACCAATTTCCCACGAAGCTCACTGGGCTTGCTGGAGATCATGGCCGCAATGGCGTAACACTTGACGCCTTGGGGCAGCTGCGAAATCGCCCTTTGATCGGCAAAGTGCGCAAAGCGGTTGCGGCCAGACCAATCCTCTTGCACCAGGTTGCCGTGGCGCAGGTCCGTGGTGCCGGCGCTGCGAATCTTGCCCAGGCGCGACAGCGCATGCGAATAAGGGCTGATCTCAAGCGCTTTGTCCACCAGGTTGCCGGCCTGCTCCAGCATCGAGCCATGGTGCGGCGTGCCCAGGAAAAACAGCTTGTTAACTCGCCCCAACCAACCGTGCCTGGCCTTGGCGCCGTAATGAAAGGCGCTGCGCGCCACCAGCCCCCCCATGCTGTAGCCCACGATGCACAGCTCCTGCACCGGCACCGGCCATTCATGCACCAGCTGTTCCAGCACATCCGCCAGGGCACGGCCATTTTCTGAAATATGCAGGCCGCTGTTGTAGCGCAGATAAACCGGGGTAAAGCCGTTGGCAGCTGCCAACTCTTCGCCGTGGTCGTGCCCATGGCGACACCACTGCAATTCATTCATACAGTGGCCATGGAGCAGCAACAACACTTTGCCAGAAGGCTGGGCGATGGCCTCTGCGAGCGAATCCCGGCTGAGTTCGAGCACCTGGTCGCCGTGGCGCAAGCTCATCGGGATCGTCAACGGGTTGTGGTGCGCCTTCATGTGGTCGCCCAGAACGCCGTTCAAAACGGAAATCAGCGCATCGCGCCGGCGCGAGGACTCCAGCTCGATCAGCTCGGGCTGCAAATGCGTCAGTGCCGTGTCTATCCCGCTGCCGACCCGTTTCGTGATCCCGCGAACAGCGTCATAAACGAAGCCACTGGTGCCCGCCAAGACCCGGTAAATCACTCCGTGCAGTCCCTTTGGCGCCTGGGTGCTGCCCTTACCCAAGGGCAAGGGCTGGCGCAAAATGGTCTGGTGCATGGCTTGCACCAGATCGGTGACGCCCAGGGTTGCCTGCACGACGAGCTGGCTGCAGCCCTGAATGTCAGCGAGGTGAACGTGTGTTGTCTTCATGGGTTGTCTCCGTGGGCGCTTTGATCGCTTGGTCGGCGCTGCCAAGCATCAGCCAAAATTTGGGAATTTGCGCTACCCGGCCAGCTTGTCCATGCCGGCCTGGATGCGACTCTCGATTTCGGTGTACATCTGTTGCACCTATTGGGCATCAGGGCCGGGTGGCTCTTTGTGAAGGTGTTCATGCTGCTGCGCTTTCTGGTCAAGAAACACTTAGACCGTGGCGGCGAGGCTGCGAATATGGCTCGCCACCACCAGCAGCTGCGCCTGGTCCATGCGGACAATGAAATTGCGACTCACCGAATTGATGAGCCTGACCGCACCAGACATGCCCAGCCGGGCAGATTGCTCGGCGACAAAGCCGACCTTGGCCTGCTTGAGGGCCTTCAAAAAATAATAGTCCATGCCCGCTTCGATCAACTCGGCTACGAGGTCGGCCAATGCCTCGCCGTGCTTGGGGTGCTCCGGCCTGGCTTGCAGCCCATCGAGCACACTGTTGGTCCTGGTGCGCAGCGCCTTCGAATGGTAAAAGCGCAAGGACGGCTCAACCGACGGCGCCAGCGCTGGCTCCTTGCTCGATGGGGTGGCGCGCGCGGGCTTGACCAACGCCCCGGCGGGCCGTTTGGCGGCTGGCTTGGCTGAAACTTTGGCGGGGGCCTTTGCCGGGACTTTTGCTGTGCTAACCATGGCTTCTCCTTTAATTTGTTGCGTCGCGCTTGGCCAGCGACTGGTCCTATTGTGTACAGTCGTACACTCAAAGTCCATATTTATTTTTAGATTTAGAGTAAGACACCCAATTTGTTCGTCGCTCTTCTTGGTTTTAAATGAAGAGAAGACGGCCATGGCTTGTTAAGATACAAACGTACACACCTATGATTACTCCCATGCCGCAACGCGCTTTGAGTTTGGGCCAGCCCGATGCCAGCCCTATCGCCCGCACCTAAACGCCAAGACAGCCTGAGCCGCAGTGAGCGCAAGGACCAGACCCGCGCCATCTTGTTGCAGGCAGCACTGCAACTGATTGGCGAGGGCCGCAGTTTTGCCAGTCTGGGCATACGCGAAATTGCCCGTCAGGCCGGTGTTGTTCCGAATGCGTTTTACCGCCATTTCCGCAGCACCGACGCACTGGGGCTGGCCCTGGTGGAGGAGTCCGGCATCACGCTGCGGCGCCTGCTGCGCGAGGCGCGCCAGGTGGGGGATGCAAAAAACAAGATGCTGCGCCGTTCGGTGCAGGTGTACTTCGAATACGTCAAGCAAAATCGCCTGCAGTTTCTCTTCATCTCAAGCGAGCGCTCGGGCGGCAGCAAGAATTTGCGTCTGGCGGTTCGAAATGACATGGTGCACTTCAGCATTGAAATGGCGCAGGACTTTCGGCGCCTGGCGCTGTACAACGAGATGCCAACCGCCACGCTGCAAATGGTGTGCGGCCTGATCGTCAACACCATGCTGGCAGCCGCCCCTGAAATCCTGGACCTGCCGCCCGGCCAGCCTTTGCTGGAGGCAGAAACCCTGGAGAACTTTGTGCAACAACTGCAAATCGTACTTTTGGGCGCAGACTGCTGGAAAGATCGGGCTCAGCGCCAACCCCAACCTGAAAGACAACATGACCGCTGAAAAATTTGATTTTGACTGGCTTGTGATCGGCTCTGGCTTTGGCGGCAGCGTCTCGGCGCTGCGCTTATCCGAGAAGGGCTACACGGTGGGCGTGCTCGAATGCGGGCGCCGTTTTAGCGACGACGACATGGCCGCGTCAACCTGGCAGCTGGGACGCTACCTTTGGGCGCCCGCCCTGGGCCTGAAGGGCGTCCTGCGCTTGAGTCCATTCAAAGACATTTTTGTCGGCAGTGGCTCGGGCGTGGGCGGCGGCAGCCTGGTCTACGCGAACACGCTGTACCGGGCCAAGCCCGAGTTCTTCCGCAACCCGCAGTGGTGTGAGACCGGCGACTGGGCGCGGGACTTGCAGCCGCACTACGACACCGCAGAACGCATGCTAGGTGTGCAGATCGTGCCCTTTGAGTCCGTCAACCAACAGCTTATTCTTGAGATGGCGCGCCACTATGGCACCGAAGCCACCTTCCGGCGCACGCCGTGCGCGGTCTACTTCGGTGAAGCCGGAAAGACCGTCAAGGACCCCTATTTCGGTGGCGCCGGTCCGGACCGCACCGGTTGCACCCGCTGCGGCGCCTGCATGGTGGGCTGCCGGGTGGGCGCCAAGAACACGCTGCTGAAAAACTACCTGTGGTTCGCTGAAAAACTCGGCGCGCGCATCCTGCCCGAACATCAGGTGGTCGATGTCGCACCGCTGGGCGCACCCGACGGCAGCGCGGGCTACCGCGTGACCACCGAGCGCCCGGGCGCCTGGTTTTTCAAGGACCGAAAGAGCTTCACGGCCCATGGCGTGGTCTTCGCCGCCGGTCCGCTGGGCACCAACCACCTGCTGGCCAACTGCAAACACGGCGGCTCGCTGCCCCGGGTCAGCGAGCGACTTGGTGAACTGGTGCGCACCAACAGTGAATCCCTGCTGGCCGTGCGCATGCCCGAGGACATCAACAACTGGAATGACGTGGCCATCAGCAGCAGCATTCACGTCGATCACGACACCCACGTTGAGTTTGTCAACTACGGCAAAAACGGCGATCTGATGTCGCTGCTATACACCGTGCTCGTAGGCAATGGCAACCGGCTGACGCGCCCGCTCTTGTGGCTGGGCAGCATGGCGCGGCGCCCGCTGCAATGGGCCAAGACGCTCTGGCCGGTCGGCTGGAGCCGGCGTGTGGTGATCATGCTGGTGATGCAGGCGCTCGACAACGCCATTGCCATGCGCGCCAAAAAACGCTGGTTCGGGCGCGGCTACGCGCTGAGCACCGAACAAAATACCGACAAGCCCAACCCCACGTTCATTGCCGCGGCGAATGCCGCCGCAGCCTGGTTTGCCCAGCACACCGGCGGCATTGCCCAGAGCACGACGCTGGAGGCCGTGGCCAATGTGCCGTCCACCGCCCACCTGCTGGGCGGCGCCGTCATTGGCGCCAACGCCGCGCACGGCGTGATTGATCACCGCCTGTGCGTTTTTGGCTATCAAAATCTGCTGGTCTGTGATGGTGCCGCCATGCCAGCCAACCCGGGCGTCAATCCGTCGCTGACGATTGCCGCGCTGGCCGAGCATGCGATGGCGCAGATTGCGCCTGCGGGCATTTAAGCTTGCGGCTTCACCACCGGTCCGACCACGCCATCCAGGTTGGAGACCAGTGCTTTGCGGTACTCCGAGACATAGAACTCCAGCGCCTGCGCCCGATCCTGTTCGGCGCCATTGTGAGACAGAAAATTGAAGGCGTTGTAGCGGCCGGCGGCGAACAAGATGGCTGCGCTGACCTCTCCGTCTTGCCCGCCCTGGGCCAAGCGGTTGGCAAGATGGATGAACTCGTCGACGAGCTTGAGAAATTCTGGAGGGTAAGCCATGGTGATATTTTCTGGAGGAATTTAAGTTTAAGACAACAGGCTTCGTCGGGCTTTGTCGTTTTGCAAAGTCAGACCTCAGTTATAAATGCAAAATATGCCCAACAAAAAAAGACCCTGCCATGCGAAAAATAACTAACCTTATCCCGTCCCTGCTCTTGGCCGCTTTGCTGACCGTGTCCGCGTCGTCGGCTCAGGCGCAAACCGCAGCACCTGCTGGCGAGTCCACGGCCCTTCTGGCAAGTGCGCTTGAATTAAAGGCTGACGCCGAACGCGGCGGCGCCGAGTTCAAGGCGCAATCGTGCTCGCGCTGCCACAGAAAGGACGCATCGGGCCGCCCTGACAGTGATACGCCGCGACTCTCTGGGCAACACGCCTCAGTGATCGTCAAGCAGGTTCTCGATATTCGCAGCGGCCGGCGCAACAACCCGCCCATGAAGCCCCTTGTTTCCGAAGAAAAACTAAGCCTGCAAAACTTGGCCGATATCGCCGCCTACCTGCAAGCGCTGCCGGTGTCTGGCGCGATTGCCAAGGGTCCTGGGTCAGGCGTGGCGCGGGGCAAGAAATTATTCACAAAGGACTGCGCTGGCTGTCACGGTGCAGCGGGCGAAGGCCATGCCGTCGTATTTGCGCCCATGGTGGCGGCACAACACTACACTTATCTGTTGCGTGAACTCGAATTCATTCGCAATGGAGAGCGGGGCAACTCCAACCCGGCGATGGCCAGCCTGCTCAAGACCTACGCGCAGGACGACTTAGAGGCCGTCGCCGACTACATGGCGCAATTGCCCGCGCCCAAGCGCAAGTAAACGGTCGCCATGGCGCAGGCGCTAATCGTCAGATGCGTCAACGATCAAGCCCTTGCCGCCCAAGTAGGAAAGGAGCACAAAGACAACCGATGCCGCCATCAGGAATGCGGGGATTCGGGTTGAGTAATCTCTGCGGTTTTGGTGCAGGGCTGGGACAGAATTTTTCATGGCTCTTTGCGCTTTCTCCCGTAATTGGATGTGGGGGGGGAAGGAATACTAGCAATGTTTCACGGGCACTGCATAAAAGATTTTGGCCCGAGAAAACTTCTGTTACAAAAGTCTTTCACCGCGTGCCATCGTTAACGCCTGCCCACCTGTGCGCGATGGCAGTGCAGGGACAGCATCGCGGCGTCAGCATCAACAGATTGTCAATTACATCGAGACTCATTTCACAAGCCGCAAGCTGACTCTGGCCGCCCTTTCTTCAACGCCAGCGCCGCCTCGTACAAGGCGTTGCGCGAGGCGCCCGTGATCTCGGCTGTGAGCTTGACTGCGGTCTTCAAGGGCAGTTCGGCCAGCAGCAGCGCAAGGACGCGCTGCTCGGCGCCCGCATCTGCCACCACGGTCGCCGGATGCAGCACCAGCACAAACTCGCCGCGGCTGCGGTTGGGATCAATCTGCAACCAGCCGGGGAAATCCTGCGCCGCGAGGGTGGCGATTTCTTCAAACTGCTTGGTCAACTCGCGCCCGATGGTGAGCGGGCGTTCGCCCAGGGTGGCCAATGCGGTGGCGAGCGCTTCAATGCGGTGCGGCGCCTCCAGCAGCACCACGGCGCGCGCTTCCCCAGCCAGCGCTTCGACTGCGCTGGCACGTTCACCCGATTTTGATGACAAGAAGCCAACAAAGACAAAGCCGCCTTGCTGGGCGTCGTCCCCGCTCACTCCGGCCACGCTCAAGGCGGCGGTGACGCTGCTGGCACCGGGCAATGGCACGACGGGTAGGCGCGCCTGACGCACCGCGGCAACTAGGCGCGCGCCCGGGTCACTGACAGCGGGCGTGCCAGCGTCACTGGCGTAGGCCACGCGCTGCCCCTGCTGCAGCCGCTCAATCACCACCTGCGCCGCCTGGGACTCATTGTGCTGGTGCAGCGCGAGCAGTTGCGCGCTTGTTTTTTCAATGCCATAAGCGCGCAGTAAGGCCTGGGTATGACGCGTGTCCTCGCAGGCGATGGTGTCGGCCAACTGCAGTACGTGCAACGCGCGCAGGCTGATGTCCGCCAGGTTTCCAATCGGCGTGGCGACCACGTAAAGCGCGCCGGGCGGATAATTCTGGCCACCAGCCGCCGTGGACGCAGCAGCCAGGGCAGAGGCATACAAGTGGGCGTAAACAGAACTCAATGGCATTCCTTCAAATCATGGCCAAGATCGGCACCAGCAAGCAAGCAGGTGATGCCGCCGAAGATGCCGCGCTGCGCCATCTGCAACAGGCGGGTTTGCGCTTGCTCGAGCGCAATTATCGGACGCCCGGGCGTGGCGGTGGAGAAATTGACCTGATCATGCGCACACCCGATGGCACCACAGTGTTTGTCGAGGTGCGCCAACGCGCCAGCGCCAGCCACGGCGGGGCCGCGGCCAGCATCAGCGCCACCAAGCAGCGGCGCCTCATTTTTGCGGCGCGTCACTATTTGATGCGTTTGCGCGAGACGCCGCCCTGCCGCTTTGATGTAGTGCTGCTGGAGAGCGGCCGCCTTGAATGGTTGCCCGCTGCGTTTGAGGCGTATTGAAGGAGGGGCCGGGTATCATCACGCCTATGCTAGAGCAACGTATTCAACAACACTTTATCGACAGCGCCGACCTGAAGTACCAGGCCGCGCCGCTTCTGAGCAAACCGATCGCCGCCGCCGTGCAGGCAATGCTGGCCTGCGTGACCAGTGGTGGCAAAGTGCTGGCCTGCGGCAACGGCGGCTCAGCGGCCAATGCACAGCATTTTTCGGCTCAATTTGTCGGGCGCTACGAGCGTGAGCGCCCCGAGTTGGCGGCCATTGCGCTCACCACCGACAGCTCCATCCTCACGGCCATTGCCAACGACTACGACTTCAGCGTTATTTTTTCACGCCAGGTGCGCGCGCTGGGGCACCCTGGCGACGTATTGCTGGCCATCTCCACCAGCGGCAATTCAGCCAATGTGCTGGCCGCCATTGAGGCCGCGCACGAGCGCGAAATGGTGGTGGTGGGCTTGACCGGGCACGGCGGCGGCAAGATGAGCCACGCCCTGCGCGATACTGATGTGCTTATTTGCGTCCCGCACGATCGCACCGCGCGCATCCAGGAAGTGCACCTTCTGGCGTTGCACTGCATCTGTGATGCGCTCGACTCCCAACTCCTTGGAGACCAGGAAACATGACCCTGAAATTAACGACCCTAAAGCTTTTGCCCCTGCTGCTTCTGAGCGCCAGCCTGGGCGGCGCGCTGAGCGCTTGCGCGCCCATCATCATCGGTGGAGCCGTCGTCGGCTCGCTGATGGCGACCGACCGCCGCACGGCGGGCACCCAAATTGAAGACGAAGGCATTGAACTGCGCGCGTCCAGTCGCATCCGCGAAAGCCTCGGTGACCGGGTTCATGTCAACGTGACCAGCTACAACCGCCAGGTGCTGTTGACGGGCGAGGTACCCAACGCACAGGACAAGCAACTGGTGGAACAGGTGGTCTCGCAGGTTGAAAATGTGCGCAGCATCGTCAATGAACTGGCGCTGTTGGGGCATTCGACCCTGACCCAACGCTCATCGGATGCGCTGGTGACCGGCAAGGTCAAAGCCGGTTTGTTGGATGCCAAAGACCTGTTTGCCAACGCCTTCAAAGTGGTGACCGAGCGCGGCACCACCTATTTGATGGGCCGCGTCACGCAGCGCGAAGCCAACCGAGCCACCGACATCACCCGCGCCACCGGCGGCGTGCAAAAGGTCGTTCGCCTGCTGGAAATCATCAGCGAAGAAGAGCTGAAAAACCAGTTGCCCAAGCCAGCACCGGTTGAGGCCAAGAAATAAGGAAATTTCAGCGCGGGCTGCCCCACAAGCCCTAACGCAGCCGTTTGATCAGGCTTGAGGTGTCCCAGCGCTGACCGCCCATGTGCTGCACGTCGGCATAGAACTGGTCCACCAGCGCCGTGACTGGCAAGCGCGCACCGTTGCGCTTGGCCTCGTCGAGCACCAGAGCCAGGTCCTTGCGCATCCAGTCGACGGCAAAACCGAAATCGAATTTGTCAGCCACCATGGTCTTGCCACGGTTGTCGAGCTGCCAGCTTTGCGCCGCCCCTTTGCCAATCACGTCGAGTACCTGATTCATGTCCAGCCCGGCCTGCTGGCCAAAGGCAATCGCCTCAGACAGGCCCTGCACCAGACCAGCAATGCAAATCTGGTTCACCATCTTGGCCAATTGCCCGGCACCGCTCTCACCCAGGCGCGTGAAGGCTTTGGCATAGGCCATCGCCACCGGTTGCGCCCGGTCAAACGCGGCCTGGTCACCGCCGCACATCACGGTCAACTGGCCGTTTTGCGCGCCGGCCTGGCCGCCCGATACCGGCGCATCAATGAAGTGCAGGCCCAGGTCCTTGGCCGCGCAGTACAGCTCGCGCGCGACGCTGGCGGATGCGGTGGTGTGATCCACCAACACGCTGCCCGGAGCCATGCCGGCAAAAGCGCCATCGACACCCAGGGTGACTTGCGCCAAATCATCGTCGTTGCCGACGCAGCAAAACACCAGTTCGGCCTGCTGCACCGCCAGTCGCGGTGTTTCAGCATGATTTAGGCCTCTAGCCCCCGTGTATTCGGCACACCATGCTATTGATTTAGAAGTTGTTCGGTTGTACACGGTGACCTGATGGCCGGCCTGCGCCAGATGTCCGGCCATCGGATAACCCATGACGCCCAAGCCCAAGAAGGCCACCTTGCGGGATGGCGTGGCTGCATAGGCCTTGATTGGTTTGCTGTTCATGGTGCGCTTTGTTCCTACATGATGGAGAAGTTTTCGGTGCCGGCGCCCAGGTCCTGGGCTTTGCCGCGCTTGCTGTTGAGCTTGATCTGCAGGCGCAGGTCGTTGAGCGAATCGGCGTTGCGCAGCGCATCCTCAAAAGTGATCAGGTTGGCCTCGTAGGCATCGTACAAAGCCTGGTCAAAGGTCTGCATGCCCAGGTTGCGGCTTTTTTTCATGATCTCCTTGATCTCTGAGACTTCGCCCTTGAAGATCATGTCGGAGATCAGCGGCGTGTTGAGCATGATCTCGACCACCGCATAGCGCCCGCGCCCGTCCTGTTTCGGGATCAGCCGCTGCGACACCAGCGCTTTCAGGTTGAGCGACAGGTCCATCAACAGTTGCGCGCGCCGCTCTTCAGGGAAGAAGTTGATGATCCGGTCAAGCGCCTGATTGGCGCTGTTGGCGTGCAAGGTGGCCAGACACAAATGCCCGGTTTCGGCAAAGGCCACGGCATGCTCCATGGTCTCGCGGTCGCGAATCTCACCCATCAAAATCACATCGGGCGCCTGGCGCAGCGTGTTCTTCAGCGCCGCACCCCAACTGTCAGTGTCGATGCCGACCTCGCGCTGCGTGACCACGCAATTTTTGTGCGGGTGCACGAACTCGATCGGGTCCTCGATGGTGATGATGTGACCGAATGAGTTTTCGTTGCGCCAGTCCACCATCGCCGCCAGCGTGGTCGATTTGCCCGAGCCGGTGGCGCCGACCAATATGCACAGGCCACGCTTGGAAGAGGCCACGTCTTTGAGCACCGTCGGCACACCGAGGCCGTCAATGGTGGGCACGCTCATTGGAATCACCCGCAGCACCATGCCCACGCGGCCCTGCTGAATGAAGGCGCTGACGCGAAAGCGCCCGACGCCGGGCGGCGCGATCGCAAAGTTGCATTCTTTCGTGCGCTCGAACTCGGCCACCTGCCTGTCGTTCATGATCGAGCGCGCCAACGACATGGTGTGCGATGCGGTGAGCGGCTGCGGCGACACCTTGGTGACCTTGCCGTCGACTTTGACGGCGGGCGGAAAATCAGCCGTGATGAACAAGTCGCTGCCGTTGCGGCTGACCATCAGTTTGAGCAGGTCGTTGATGAATTTGGTGGCTTGATCGCGTTCCATGAGAACACCTCGGGGTTATTGGGGTCGTGGGGGAAGCGCAATGCCGGCGGTGACGAGCGGGGGAACCCGTTTCGACGCCGGGCCGCCCCAAGGCGAAACAGCCCCCTCGGGGGGCAGCGCAGTACGCGAAGCGACAAGCGTGGGGGCCATGCTCTAGCCGGGGAAATTCTCGGGAATCTTGGCTTTAGAGCGCGCCTCTGAAGGGCTGATGACGTTGCGTTTGACCAGGTCGCTCAGGTTCTGGTCCAAGGTCTGCATCCCGACGCTGTTGCCGGTCTGAATGCTCGAGTACATCTGCGCCACCTTGGCTTCGCGGATCAGGTTGCGGATCGCGCTGGTGCCCAGCATGATCTCGTGCGCTGCCACGCGGCCCTGGCCGTCCTTGGTCTTGCACAAGGTCTGCGAGATCACAGCCTGCAAGGATTCGGACAACATCGCGCGCACCATCTCTTTTTCTTCGGCCGGAAAGACGTCAATGATGCGGTCAATGGTCTTGGCAGCACTGGAGGTGTGCAAGGTGCCAAACACCAGATGGCCGGTTTCCGCCGCCGTCATGGCCAGGCGGATGGTTTCCAGGTCGCGCATTTCGCCCACCAGGATGGCGTCCGGGTCTTCACGCAGGGCCGAGCGCAGCGCGGCGGCAAAGCTCAGCGTGTGGGTGCCGACCTCGCGCTGGTTGACCAGGCATTTTTTGGACTCATGCACGAACTCGATCGGGTCTTCCACCGTCAGGATGTGGCCAAACTCGGTCTCGTTCAGGAAATTGACCATGGCGGCCAGCGTGGTCGACTTGCCGGAACCGGTCGGTCCGGTCACCAGCACCAGGCCACGCGGTTTCAGTGCCAGGTCGGCAAAGATCTTCGGCGCATTCAACTGCTCCAGCGTCAGGATTTTGCTCGGGATGGTGCGAAACACCGCGCCGGCGCCGCGCTGCTGGTTGTAGGCATTGACCCGAAAGCGCGCCAACCCCTCAATCTCGAAGGAAAAATCGACCTCCAGAAACTCTTCATAGGCCTTGCGCTGCGAGTCGTTCATGATGTCGTAGACCATGGCGTGCACCTGCTTGTGGTCCAGCGCCTCGACGTTGATGCGCCGCACATCGCCATTGACGCGGATCATCGGTGGCAGGCCCGAAGAGAGGTGCAGGTCAGACGCTTTGTTCTTGACGCTGAAGGCCAGTAATTGGGTAATGTCCACTAAGTTCCCGATGGTTTGTTACGCTTAGGGCAATTATGACCACGATTCAAAGCCCACTGCCGACCCAACTGCAAACTGTTCGCGCGCGCATCGCGGCCGCCTGCCACGCTTGCGGCCGTGCTGCCAGCGAGGTCACGCTGCTGGCCGTGTCCAAGACCGTCAACCTCGAGGTCGTCACGCAGGCTTTTGAGGCCGGGCAGAGCGCCTTTGGCGAAAACTACATTCAGGAAGCGGTGGAGAAAATTATGGGCTTGCGTCATTTGCCGATTGAATGGCACTGCATCGGCCCGATCCAGAGCAACAAGACACGCCTGGTGGCCGAGCACTTTGACTGGGTGCAGACGATCGACCGGCTCAAGATCGCGCAGCGACTGAGCGAGCAGCGCCCCGCTGGGCTGGCCCCGTTGCAGGTGTGTATTCAGGTCAACGTGGACGCTGGCAAAGCCAAGTCGGGCGTGGCGCCTGATGAGGCGCTGGCGCTGGCCCAAGGCGTGGCAACGCTGCCCAACTTGCGCCTGCGCGGGATCATGAGTATCCCAGAACCAGCTTCTGATTTTGTAGCTGCTTGCGCCCTGTTTGCAAGGGTAAAGGGCGTATTTGATGCATTGAACGCGCAAGGTCTGGCGCTTGATACGCTGTCGATGGGCATGAGCGCCGACATGGAGGCAGCGATCCAGTCAGGCAGCACCATGGTGCGGGTCGGCAGCGCCATCTTTGGCGCGCGAGCCCGTGTTAACTGAGACGCCTCGCCGCTGCCCGCAGCGCCTGCGGCATTGTGCCTGCGGCGCAAAGCGCAGGATTCGCTGACGCGACTACGTGGCTTACAGCCCCGCCGCTGCCCGCAGCGCCTGCGCTTGGTCGGTGCGCTCCCAGGTGAACTCGGGCTCTTCCCGGCCAAAGTGGCCGTAGGCGGCGGTCTTTTCATAGATTGGGCGCAGCAGGTCCAGCATCTGGATGATGCCTTTGGGGCGCAGGTCAAAAAGCTCGTGCACCAGTTCCGCGATCTTGTCGTCCGGGATCACGCCGGTGCCTTCGGTGTACACCGTCACGTTCATCGGTTTGGCCACGCCAATGGCGTAGGCCACCTGGATCTGGCACTGCCGTGCCAAGCCAGCCGCCACAATGTTTTTGGCCACATAGCGGGCAGCGTAAGCGGCGGAGCGGTCCACCTTGGTTGGGTCTTTGCCGCTGAAAGCGCCGCCGCCGTGCGGGCAGGCGCCGCCGTAGGTGTCCACGATGATCTTGCGCCCAGTCAGGCCGCAGTCGCCTTGCGGGCCACCGACCACAAAGCGGCCGGTCGGGTTGATCAGGTACTTGGTGTCGGCGGTCAGCCACTCCTTCGGACAGACCGGTTTGATGATGTCTTCGATGATGGCCTCAATGAAGGCGGGCTTCATCTTGTGGCCGTCGCTCATCTCGGGGCTGTGCTGGCTTGACAGCACCACGGTGTCAATGCTGTGCGGCTTGCCGTCAACGTAGCGCATGGTGATCTGGCTCTTGGCATCGGGCCGCAGAAAGGGCAGGCGACCGTCTTTGCGCAATTGCGCCTGGCGCTCGACCAGGCGGTGCGCGTAATAGATCGGTGCGGGCATCAGCTCGGGCGTCTCGTTGCAGGCGTAGCCGAACATCAGGCCCTGGTCGCCGGCTCCGGTGTTGAGGTGGTCGTCAGACGCGTGGTCCACACCCTGGGCGATGTCATTGCTCTGCTTGTCGTAGGCCACCAGCACGGCGCAGCCTTTGTAGTCGATGCCGTAGTCGGTGTTGTCGTAGCCGATGCGCTTCAAGGTGTCGCGCGCCACCTGGATGTAGTCCACATGCGCGTTGGTGGTGATCTCACCCGCCAGCACCACCAGGCCGGTGTTGCACAGGGTTTCGGCGGCGACACGAGATTTCGGGTCTTGCAAGAAGACGGCATCGAGAATTGCGTCAGAGATCTGGTCGGCCACCTTGTCGGGGTGGCCTTCAGAAACAGACTCGGAGGTAAAGAGAAAATCGTTCGCCATGGTGGAAAGCTCCAATTGAAAAGTAAAACAACAAAGTTCGCGTTGCTTGGGCTTTTCGGGCTTTCGGCGAACGCTTTAGCAGATTCGTCAAATGATTGACAAGGCACAATGGCAGCTCTTTGCAAACCGCCTTTGTGTGTCGCCCTGCAAGTAGTTCTGTAACTCAGCGACCGGCGTAGTTTATCCGACCCATGAGCACCCTCTTCAAGACCCTGTCCACCCTGCCGCTGTGGCTATTGCACGCCGTGGGCTGGAGTTTGGGTTGGCTGGTGTTCGCGCTCTCGGGGGTTTATCGCGGGCGTTTTCTGGCGAACGCGCGTCAGGCGGGCCTGGTGTGGCGGCAATGGCGGGGCGCTGTAGGAGAGAGCGGCAAGCTGGTAGCCGAGCTGCCGCGCCTGTGGCTGGGCCGGCCGGTGCCGGTGCAATGGGTCGGTGCGCAGCATGTTGAAGAAGCGCTGGCGCTGAGGCGCGGCGTGCTGTTCTTGACGCCGCACCTGGGTTGCTTTGAGGTCGCCGCCCAGGCCTATGCGCAGCGCTACGGTCAGGTGCAGCCGTTGACCGTGCTGTTTCGTCCGCCGCGTCAAGCCTGGCTGCGGCAACTGGTGAGCACGGCACGCGCGCGCCCCGGCCTGGCCACGGCGCCGACCACGCTGGCCGGTGTCAAGCAGATGATCAAGGCACTCAAAAAAAGCCAATCACTGGCTTTGCTGCCGGACCAGGTGCCGCCGATGGGCATGGGCGTGTGGGCGCCCTTTTTTGGCCGGGACGCCTACACCATGACTTTGTCGGCACGGTTGGCGCAGCAGACCGGCGCGACCGTGCTGATGGCCTGGGGCGAACGCTTGCCCTGGGGCCGGGGTTACCGGGTGCATGTGCAGCCCTTGCCCGCCGCTTTGCCGCTAGAGAACGCGCAGGCGGTGCGGGCCATCAATGCCGCGCTGGAGTCGCTGATTCGCGCCTGCCCGCAGCAGTACCTGTGGGGCTACGCACGCTACAAGCAGCCGCGCCAGGAACTCTGAAAATTTATGACAAATCAGCCGGTAGCCCTCGTCATATAAGCGCGTACAGATATTAATTAAATAGTTTCTTTGCGGCTGTCACGCGGCGTACCTCAGAGATTAGACTAGTCAGTTAAACTAGTTTGATGAATAGACAACCCCTACAGTCTCAGGCAGCGGCGCCGACGTGGCGCCTGCAAGATGCCAAGTCGCAATTTAGCGCGCTGGTCGATCAGGCCATGCGCGGCGTGCCGCAACATGTCACGCGGCGCGGCAAGCAGGCGGTGGTGGTGGTGTCTGAGCATGATTTTGAGGCTTTGCAGCGCAGCGCAACCAGCCCTTCGCCTCGGGCCGCGAACTTGATCGAGCACTTGCTGGCCATCCCGAAAGAGCCCAATCAACTATCCAAGCAAGCAGCTGACGGCATCGGCTTGGATGTGCATCCGCGCGAGATTGATTTCTCATGATTTTGATTGACACCGTGGTGCTGTCGGAGCTGCGCCGCGCCAAGCCCAATGCGGGCGTGGTGGCCTATTTGAAAAGCCAGGATGCCGATGCCATCTTTTTAAGCGCCTTGACGATCGGTGAAATTGAGGCGGGCATTGAGCGCCAGCGTGGTCAAAACGCGCAGTTTGCTGCCGATCTGGCCCAGTGGCTGGCTTTGATAGAGTTGCAGTTTTCCCATTGCATCCTGCCTGTGACCCCGGCGATTGCCAAATTGTGGGGGCGACTGTGTGTGCAGACCGGTAACAAAGGCATCGATAACCTGATCGCTGCCACCGCACTGTGCCACCACCTGACCGTGGTGACCCGTAACGTGAAACATTTTGAGCCTACCGGCGTGCGCGTGTTTGATCCATTCGGCCCTGTAGCCAAGGGGTAATTGAGCCCAATCACGCCAGCCGGTAGGTTTCCAGGTGGATGCTGGTCTCGGTGCTGCTGATGCCGCGAATCAGCCGGATGCGCTCGAGCACATGCGAGAGTTCGGCCAGACTGGTGGCGCGCAGTTCAGCCAGCAGGTCCCAGCGGCCGTTGGTGTCGTGCAGGCAGGCCACGCCCGGCTCGCCGAGCAGGCTGGCAATCACGGCGCGGGTTTCATTACCCGCCACGGCCACGCTCATCCAGGCACTGATCTCATTGGGCTCGGCATCCGGGCGCAAGCGCACGGTGTAGCCGACGATGATGCCGGCGTCTTCAAGCTTGCTGATGCGGTTGCTGACGGTGCCGCGCGACACTCCGAGTTTGCTCGCCAAGGTGGCCACGCTGGTGCGGGCATCCTTGCGCAGGAGTGATAACAATTGGTGATCGGTGGCATCCATGTCGTCATTATGTCAATTTTCTCTGACTAAATGGCAGTTTTTTACCAAAAAGACGGCACAACTGGCGATTTACATTGACATGCCAATTGGAGACACTGCTCTGAACCGGAGCCCCTTCATGAAACACCCCGCCCTGACGCAAACCCAAACGCCAACGCAAACCCAATTCTTGAGCGTCCAGGACGTTGCCGCTCTGGTGTCACACGCCGGCGTCGCCGCCACCTTGACGCGCTTGGCCGACTACATATTGGAGGACTACCGGCGCTGGCCGGACTTTGACAAATGCGCCCGCGTGGCCAGTCATTCGATGGACGGCGTGATCGAGCTGATGCCGATTTCGGACGCCCAGACCTACGCCTTCAAGTACGTCAACGGTCACCCCAAGAACACGCGCCTGGGGCTGCCCACCGTGATGGCCTTTGGCGTGCTGGCCGATGTGGCCACCGGCATCCCGGTGCTGCTGAGCGAACTGACGCTGAGCACCGCCTTGCGCACCGCAGCCATGTCGGCCGTTGCCGCGCGCGCGCTGGCCCGGCCCGACAGCAAAACCATGGCCCTGATCGGCAATGGTGCGCAGGCTGAGTTTCAGGCACTGGCGTTTCACCACCTGCTGGGCATTGAAGAAATCCGGCTGTTCGATACCGACGCCCTGGCCACGCGCAAACTGATGCGCAACCTGCAACACACCGGGCTGCGCCTGAGCGCCTGCAACAGCATTGCGCAGGCGGTGCGCGGCGCCGACATCGTGACCACGGTGACGGCCGACAAAAGCAACGCCACCATTCTCACGCCCGAGCTGATCGAACCCGGCATGCACATCAATGGCGTCGGTGGCGACTGCCCCGGCAAGACCGAGCTGCACCCCGATGTGCTGCGCGCGGCCAGCGTGTTTGTGCAGTACGAGCCGCAGACCCGGATCGAAGGCGATTTGCAGCAGATGCCTCTTGATTTTGCCGTGACCGAGCTCTGGCAGGTGCTGCGCGCGCAAGCGCCGGGGCGCACCTCGGCGGCGCAAATCACGCTCTTTGATTCGGTCGGCTTTGCGCTGGAAGACTACTCGGCGCTGCGCTACCTGCGTGAGGCGGCGCTGGAACTGGGCCTGGGGCAAAAGCTCTCATTGCTACCCGAGTTGGCCAACCCCAAAGACCTGTTCAGCCTGATTCGCCCCGACGCCAGCGCGCGTGCCAACGCCGAACCCGCGTTAGCATTGGCCGCATGAACACCAGCCCACTTTCCCCCAGCGCGCACCGCGCCCCAGAGTGCATCAGCCTGATTGGCGCACCCACCGACATTGGCGCGGGCACGTTAGGTGCCCGCATGGGGCCGGCGGCACTGCGCGTGGCCGGGCTGGCGCAAGCGCTGACGCAGTTGGGGCTGGAAGTCAAAGACTGCGGCAACCTTGATGGCCCGGCCAACCCGTGGCAGGAGCAGGTCAACGGCTTTCGCCACTTGCCCGAAGTGGTGCAATGGAACCAATTGCTTCACGAGGCCATGTATGCAGAACTGCAAGCCGGGCGGCTGCCGATCATGCTCGGCGGCGACCACTGCCTGGCCATCGGCTCGATCAGCGCAGTGGCGCGGCACTGCCGCGATCAGGGTAAGAAGCTGCGCGTTTTGTGGTTTGACGCGCACGCCGACTTCAACACCGCCACCTTGACGCCCAGCGGCAACATCCACGGCATGCCGGTGGCCTGCCTGTGCGGCCACGGCCCGCAGGAACTGATCGAGATCGGCGGCCATGTGCCGGCGCTCTTACCCAAACAAATTCGCCAGATTGGCATTCGCAGCGTCGACGCCGGAGAGAAACGCATGGTCCATGACATCGGCATTGAAGTGTTCGACATGCGCTACATCGACGAGATGGGCATGCGCCACGCCATGGAACTGGCGCTGGCGCTGGTGGATGCCAACACCCATCTGCACGTCAGCCTGGATGTTGATTTTCTGGACCCGGCGATTGCGCCCGGCGTTGGCACCACCGTGCGCGGCGGCCCGACCTACCGCGAGGCGCAGTTATGCATGGAGATGATTGCCGACACCGGCCGCCTGGCCTCGCTCGACGTGGTGGAGCTCAACCCGGCGCTCGATGTGCGCAACCAGACCGCCGAGCTAGCGGTGGATTTGATCGAGAGCCTGTTTGGCAAAAGCACCTTGATGCGCACCGCCCCGGCAGCACGCTGAAGGCGTCTATGGCGCGCGCCTGCAGGGCCCAGGCCCGGTCGGCCAGGTTGGCTCATGAATTGCAATGATATTCATAAAACGCACATATGATCGAAAATTACGCCTATATTTGCTAGTATTTATCTAGCTAATACTGTTTAATTATCGTGGGCTAATGCCATATACGACCGATATGTTGCGTAAACCTATTTATTTGTTTTTTGCACATCATGCCTGCTGCTCAAGCACAACAGGAACGCGACTTCGGCGCAGCAGCGGCAGCAGTTGCACCCCCACCATGCTCACGAGAATCAGAGCGCAACCGGCCAGGCCAGCGGCGTCCAGGCGGTCGCCCATCAGCAGGTAGCCAAAGGCGGCAGCAAACAGGGTTTCAGCTGACAACACAATGGCGGCGTCGCTCGCCTGCGCGTAGCGCTGCGCCACCACCTGAGCGGTAAAGGCCACCCCCACCGACATGACACCGGCGTAGGCCAGCGACCCGCTCGCCGCCTGCAGGCCGGCCCAACTGACAGGCTCCCACGCCAGGCCCCAGGCCAGCGCCAGCAGCCCGCAAACCACAAATTGACCGCCCGCCACCAAAAAGGGCGCTGCCATGCGGTGCGCCACCCGACCGATCAGCAGCACATGAAGCGCCCACGGCAGGGTCGAGGCGATGATCCAGAGATCGCCAGCGCCAATCGACAGCTGCTGCGCACCCGACAGCAAATACGCCCCCGCCAGGCAGGCCAGCGCGCCTGGCCAGACCGACCAATGCGGCCACTGGCGCCATAGCAGCCAACCGAGCACCGTCACCAGCGGCACATAGAGCGCCGTCAGAAAGCCCGCATGGGTGACGCTGGTGCTTACAATGCCGATCTGCTGCATAACGGCACCCAGCGCCAGCAGCGTGCCCAGCCCGGCGATCTTGAGCCCGTCCAGGCGCTGCAGGGTTTTACCCCGGCGCGCAAGACTGCGCCACTCGACCCACATCAGCGGCATGACGACCAGAGCCCCGATCAGAAAGCGCACGCCGGTGAACATCATCGGCCCCAGATGCACCATGCCCCGGCTTTGCGCCACGAAGGCGGAACCCCAGATCAGGGCGACCAGGGTCAACAACAGGTTGGCATTGATACGGGACATAGCTCGGGGCTGGATAATTTTGCGACGCCTGCGCGCCAACGAGATACAAAGAAGGCAGCGAACTCAGCGCCTGGAGCGAAGACCCAGGATGTTACGCGCCTCGTCGGGTGTCGCCACGGCCCGATCGAGCTCGCGGCTGAGGCGTGCGATGCGTGCTACCAACTGCGCGTTGCTGCTGGCCAGCTCACCCTTGCGGTAGTACACATTGTCTTCAAAGCCCACGCGCACATGGCCGCCCAGCACGATGGCCAGCGCACCCAGCGGCAGTTGCGCCGCGCCAATGCCGGCCACAGTCCAGGTCGAGCCCGCAGGCAGTTGAGATTTCAGGTACATCAGCGCCTCGGGTGTGCCCGCCATGCCCCCCGCAAGACCGAGCACAAAGTCAAAGTGTTGCGGGCCGCTCAGCACGCCTTTCTGGAGCCAGCGCAGCGCGGTGCTGAGCATGCCGCTATCGAAGATTTCGAGTTCGGGTTTGACGCCGTGCTGCTGCATCGCACGCAGAAACACCGCCATGTCGGCCGGATGATTCACGAACACGTCGCCGCCGAAGTTGACCGAACCCATCGACAGGGTCGCCATCTCGGGCTGCAAGGTGACGGGCGCGAGGCGCTCGGCCGGCGTCATGCCGACGGCACCGCCGGTGGACACCTGCACGATCACGTCGCAGCGTGCGCGCACCGCCGCGATGATCTGGCGGTAGGTCTCCTTGTCCTGCGTCGGCGTGCCGTCCGGGCGTCTGGCATGCACATGCACGATGGCCGCCCCGGCTTGAAAGCATTCCTGGGCCGCGAGACCGATCTCTTCGGGCGTGATCGGCAGCTTTGGCTGCTGCTCGCGGGTGACTTCGGCGCCGCTCAAGGCGGCGGTGATGATGAGCTTGTCCATGCTCAGCAGCTGATGGGCGCGTGCGCGATACGCTGGCATTGAATTGGCACGACACAGGTGCCGCTGGCTTTGCAGACCATGATCGGCTCGGCCAGCACGTCGGCAGCGGAAGCCTGACCGGCAATGCCCGCAGACGCAATCACCTTGCGCGCCTCAAACACCATCTTGCGCGAGCTCTTGCCCATGGCGACGATGCGCCCGCTGGCCTCGATGTAGTCACCGGCGTAAACCGGCGCCAGAAATTGAACCGCGTCGTAAGCCACAAACAGACCTTCGTCGCCGTCGCTGCGGATCAAGAGCTCGGTCGCGACATCGCCAAACAGGTGCAGCATCCGCGCGCCATCGACCAGACCGCCGGCATAGTGGGCGTCGTGCGCGCTGATGCGCAGTCGGATCAGGCTGGTGTAGTTTTCCATGTTGTTTCCTTTAAAAATTTATTCTTTGCGACCTGCACCAATGACTTGCCATGGGCCGTTCATCAGCGTCCTGATACGCTTCGAATTTAACCCGCGCCGCGGCAGTCATTGGCGGCCTCCTCATGCTGGAGTACCAGAAATCGTCGGCCGCCAAAGCCAGCCACGGCGCTGGCGTTTTTGGTGGGAGAAGAGATCAAAAAATTCAAAAAGCACTTCAATCTGTCTTGAACAAAACTTCAAGCGTCCACTATCCCGCGTGGTAACCGGCAGGGGCGGACACCGATTTCTGGTACCCCAGCATGAGGAGGCCGCCCCTGCCGGTTGCCGCGCGCAGCGAACCAACTCAGCATGAACCGGACAGCATCAGCAACATCAATTCCGCTTGACCCACTCATGAATCGCAAAGGAGGCCACATCTTCCGCATACGATTTGGTGCCAAAACCGGCGTCGTAACCGAGTTCTTTCGCCAGTTCGTGGCTGATGCGCGGGCCGCCCACCACCAGGATGACCTTGTCACGCAAGCCTTCGGCCTCCAGCAGGTCGGCCAGCCGGGTCAGGTTGTCCAGGTGAATGTTTTTTTGCGTCACCACCTGCGACACCAGAATCACATCGGCTTTTTCTTCAATCGCACGCGCCACCAGCACCTCGGAGTCCACCTGCGCCCCGAGGTTGATGGCGCGAATCTCGTGGTAACTCTCCAGCCCCTTGTGGCCGTTGAAGCCCTTCATGTTCATGATGGCGTCAATGCCGACGGTGTGGGCGTCGGTCTCGATCGTGGCGCCGACCACCACCATGCGCCGTTTCATTTTTTCGGCAATCATCGCGTTGATCGCCTCTTTGTCCATGACCTCGTACTCGGGTTTGACGACCGAGAAGCTGGCCAGATCCACTTGATGTTTGCACTGCCCATAAACCACGTAAAAGCTGAAGCCCTGGCCCATGTCTTCGCAATGCACCACGGCGGGATCATCGAGGCCCATCAGCGCCGCCAGCCGCTTGGCGCCTTCTTTGCTGGTCTCATTGAGCGCCACCGGCAAGGTGAAAGACAGCTGGACGCGGCCATCACCGAGCGTGTCGCCGTAGGGTTTAACCCATTGTTCTGGCCGTTTGGATTCAAGCATGGTTTGCTCCTTGGATTGGCAGCATCAATTCAGGAAACGGGTTGTAGTAGTTGTCGGCCTTAGGAATCACGCCATCCAGCCCTTTGCCGCCGGTCGGCGTGCGCGATATGTCGGCAAACAGGCCCTGGCCAATGGCGCCGGGCAGGCCCATGGCTTCGATCTTCGCCAGCATGCTCTCGGCCTGTGCCAGCACCGATTGCGCCCGCAACTCGATCTGGCCGCCGCGCTTGAATTCAATCTCGCTGTGCAGGTCTTTCATGGTGCCAAACACGTATTTGGCGTTCTGGATCGCCAGAAAACGATCCTGGATGAACGGTGTGTGGATCGCCTCGGTCATCATTCCAGCCAAGTGGATGTTTTGCTGCGTCAGCACGCTCACAACGTTGAACAACGCGTCCTGCACCTGGCCTTTGAAAATGTTGCCGGTCATGTGCTTGGTCGGCGGCATGTACTTCAGACAAGCGTCGGGAAACACCTGGCGCACCAGTTGCGCGTGCGCCAGTTCCCACAAGAAACCGTTTTCCATCTCCGGGTGAATCTCGAACGCGTGTCCCAGGCCCATTTGTTCGGGCTTGAGGCCTGACAAATAGGCAAACTGTTCGTTGATCAGTTGCGAGGCCAACACCGTGTGCGCTGCCTCATACGCGTCCGCCGTGGTGAGGTAATTGTCTTCGCCGGTGTTGATGATGATGCCGGCATAGGCATTGACCATGCGCGAGAAAAACTGGTCGATGAAGGTGCGCTGCATGTTGATGTCGCGAAAGATGATGCCGTACATCGAGTCGTTGAGCATCATGTCCAGGCGCTCCACCGCGCCCATGGCCGCGATCTCGGGCATGCACAGGCCCGAGCAGTAGTTGGTCAGGCGGATGTAGCGGCCCACCTTGGCGCCCACATCATCGAGCGCAGCGCGCATCAGGCGAAAGTTCTCCTGCGTGGCGTAGGTGCCGCCAAAACCTTCGGTGGTCGCGCCGAAGGGCACATAGTCCAGCAGGCTCTGGCCGGTGGAGCGGATCACGGCAATGATGTCGGCGCCCTGCTCGGCGGCGGCCCGGGCTTGCAGCACGTCTTCATGGATGTTGCCGGTGGCCACGATCAGGTACAGCCAGGGGGCTTGGCCCTGGCCCAGGGTCTTGATCTGCTCGGCGCGGTGCGCGCGCTGCCCGGCGATGTGCTGGCACGCCATGGCCGCGTGGGCTTGAGCCGCCTGGCGTGCGGCGGCTTCGTCCTGGGGGTAGCTCAATGTCAGAGTGCCAGCGGCAACCGCGTCGGCGATTTGCTGGGCGGTGAAGCCCGTTGTTTGCATGGCGCCGGCCAGAATGATCGCGGCGCCGTGTTGCAGCAGGTTTTGCGCCTGCAAATGTTCCACCACCCGATTGGGCAGCGGCACCTGGTTGTCATCGACACCGTCAACACCCAGCAGGCGCAGCGTGGCGCGCTCCACGGTGGTGGTCGTAAAACCCGCCATCTCGTCAAAGACTTGGTGCGCAATGCGTTGGGCCGAGGCGCGGGCGCGGTCGATCTGCGACTGGTCCAAATGCAACTGGCTCATGTTATCTCCTGTAATTGGTATTTTTCTGTCTGTTCCAGCATCACATCACTGACGCCGTAGCCGGCAAAAGCGGCGCGTGCGGCGGCCAAGAATGCGCTGGCGTCAAAGCTGCCGCCCAGGGGCGAAAAGGGGTTGAGTGTGATGCCTGTCATGTGAATGGCGCGCTGTGCCAGCAAGCGGCCCCCGAGCTGGGAAAAAACCGCCAGATCGGCGGCCTGCACAAACAGCTTGGTGCCGTCGCTCACCACCACGGTGAGGCCCGGCCGGGCCGCTGCCAGGGTCATCAAGGCGTGCCAAAGGCTGCGTCCGACGGCACCGCTGACAGCTATTGTTTGAATAGCCGCTTGCGCATATTCCATAAGGGCTGGAGCCGAATTTAATGTAGAGATATTAGCCAAAAACAACGACTCACCGTGGCTGTCCCACAGCCCCACGCCACCGCTTGCAAAGACCGGCTCGCACAGCTGGCGCACGCAAGCATCGGCCTGCGCGATACCCAAAATGGCGAGACGCTCGCGCGTCTTGCGCAGCACATCCGCCATGCCGCCGCCGATGGCAGCACCCGTGGCCAGAATCACGCCGTCGGCGATGCTGGGGGAGGCATGGTGGCTGCGCCCGAGCGCGCCATCTAGCAACACCAGCGCGGCGCCGCACTGCTGCAGTCGCGCAATGACCTGGCGCTGATCACTGCCACGGGAGGCCCCAGCGATCTCCATCTCGCCCTCATTGAGCACCTTCACCACCACGATCTCACCCATCGGGCTGTCGATGCCGGTGGCGTCGATCAGTTTGGTGCGCACCCTGGCGCGCTCGAGGGTGTTGCGTGCGGTGGCCACCAGTGTGCCGGGCCAGACCAGCACTGGCGGCTTGGGCACATAGAACACCTGATCGCGCTCTTCGCCGTCGCGGCCGATCGAGGTGACGCCGACGGCAACCTGCGCTGCTGCAGCCTGCGCCAGCAGATGGTTCAAGGCCACTGTTTTGCCGGTGTTCTTGGTCATGCCCATTACCGCCAGGGTGCTGAGGCCACTGGCCTGGATGCGCTGCCAAAGCGGGCTGGTTAAAGCAGCCCTACCGGTGTCAGACATAAAGCTGCTCAAACAGCGCGCGCAGCTTGGGGCTCTCGCGCAACAAACCGAGCGCGAACTCGGCGTGCCCGGTGGCGTAGCCGTTGCCGACGATCATCTCCACGTCTTTGCCCACGCCCTCGGCGCCCAGCGCGGCGGCGGTGAAGCTGGTGGCCATCGAAAAGAAGTAAATTTTGCCGTGCTGACGCGTGGCCAGAATGCTACCCATCTCGGTGTTGGGAATGTTGACGCAGTTGATCACCACATCGGCCAGTTGGCCTTCGGTCACGGCAGCCACCGCGTCCATCAAGGCCAGAGCGTCGGTGGCATCGACCTGAAGCGCGTGATCCGCCCAGCCCAGGCCTTTCATGCGCTCGCAGTCCTTCGCAAAGGGCGAGACGCCGATCACGCAACCGGTTGCTCCGGCACGCTTCTTCGCTTCATAAATGCACAGCGTGCCCGACTTGCCGCCACCGCCAATGACCACCACGGTGTGGCCCGGCTGCACCAGTCGAGCCGTTTGCGCCGGTGCACCGGCCACATCCAGAATGGCCAGCGCCAGATTTTCATCAAGGTCGTGAGGCAACCTGGCGTACAGGCCGGTCTCGAACAAAATAGCCTGGCCCTTGATCTCGATCTGGTCCTTGTGCAGGTGAATCTTCTTGATGGCCTCAATGCGCAGCGGCGTGAGCGACAGCGACACCAGCGTGGCAATCTTGTCGCCGACCTTGACATCGATCTTGTCCGCCAACGCCGAGCCAATCTGCGCCACGGTGCCGATCAACATGCCGCCCGAGCCGGTCACCGGGTTATGGTGCTTGCCGCGCTGCGCCACGATGCCAATCACCATCGCGGCAATGCGGCCCTCGTCGTTTTCGCACGCCGCCTTGATTTGCGTGAAGCTGGCGGAGTCGATGTTCAGCGCCGACACGTCGATCAAAATTTCGTTGTCGTAAATGGCCATCGTGTTGTCGAGCTTCCAGGCCGGCTGTGGCAGCACGCCGATGGGGTCGAGCACACGGTGCGTGCCGAAGGGGGAGCCGTGTTTCATGGTGTCACAGGGTGCGGCTGGGCAGGTGGAAGTCCTGGCCCAGGCCCGGCATTTCGACCGTTTTGCCCGCATAGTTGCGGCACTTGACCGTGGTGCCGCTGCCGTCTGGCAAGGCCTCTTCACGCACATAGCTTGGAATGATGGGCAGCTTGCCCAGACCGCCCATGCCGTCAACGATAAAGGTCGGCACCGCCGGGCCACTGATCCAGCCGCGCAGACCTTCGTAGAGCTCGAGCATGCGCCGGTGCGGCACGATGAAATGGTGCGCGCCTTCAACCATGTCGGTCGAATACACATAGTAGGGACGAACGCCCATCTCGATGCTCTGCATGAACAGCTCACGCATCACCTCGACATTGTCATTGACACCCTTGAGGCAAACGGTCTGCAGGCCCATCATGATGCCGGCCTTTTGCAGCAGCTTGATGCGCTGACGCAGCAACGGGGTGATCTCCTTGGGGTGGTTGATGTGGATGTTGACCATCTGCACGCAGTGTTTCTCCAGCACGGCGCACAGCTCGGGCGTCACGCGCGTCGGCATCTGCACCACCATGCGCGAGCCGATGCGCAAAAAGCGCACATGTGGCGCGCGGGTGCGGATCTGGCCCAGAATTTCGTCCAGACGCTCGTCGGTAAAGGTCAGCGGATCGCCACCCGAGAGCAGCACATCGTCGATGTTTTTGTTGTTGGCAATGTAGTCAATAGAGGCTTCGATCTCGTCCTTGTGCACCGAACCGCTGGGCTGGCTGACCATGCGCTTGCGGGTGCAAAAACGGCACAGCGTGGCGCAGGTGTTGCTGACCAAAAACAGCACCCGGCGCGGGTAGCGGTGCACGATGCTGGTGCCGGGGATGGTGTCACCCTCTTCACCGAGCTGGTCGAGCATGGTGGCAAAGCCAGCTTTGGTTTCTTCGTGAAACGTGGGCAGGTACTGCAGACGGATCGGACAGTTCGGGTCATCCCGGTCCATCAGTTGCGCCATGTAGGGCGTGATCGCAATGGCAAACTTCTTGTAGACCGTTTCATTGACGTTCTCGATGTGGTTGAGCACACCGTCGAGTTCCGAGTGGTGCGTGTAGCGGCGTGCAAACTGCTTTTGCCACGACTCGGACTGCGGGTCATAGGCATCAAGCTCCGCGCGAGTCAGCAATTTTTTGGCGGGATTGAAGTCAACTCTTTGCAGCATGGGGAATTCCTGTTCGGTGGCAATGGCCCAAGTAACCGGCGCGATCGCTTGGAGGCTGCAACAAAGTTTAGGCAACAGTGCTGCCAGACAAAATAGGCAAATCGCCTGAATTTGGCCGCTTATTTCAGTCAAAATGCTTGCCTTTCTTACAAGATGATTGATTGACGCATGACCACCTCGCTCGATACCCTGGACCGCCAACTGCTTGACCTGCTCAAGGTCAATGCCCGCCTGCCGATGGTCAAGCTCGCCAAGGCACTGGGCTGCGCGCGCAGCACCGCACAGCTGCGGCTCAAAGCGCTGGAAGACACGGGTGTCATCACGGGTTACACCGTCGGCCTCAGCGCCAACCGCTCGGCGCCCGGCATCCGGGCCATGGTGCTGATTTCAATCGAGTCCAAGAACGAGCCGGAGGTGGTGCGCGCGCTGTCCAAACGACACGAGATCACCAAGCTTTACTCGGTCAGTGGCCGCTACGACTTGTGCGCACTGATCTCGACCGAATCAACCCACGAACTCGATGCTGTGATTGACAAGATGCGCGTGGTCAAAGGCGTGATCGAAACCTTCTCGACGCTATTGCTCGCGACCAAGCTTGACCGGCCCGAATGAGAACGGCGCTAAACGGTTACTGGCGCCGGACGGCCAAAAAAATAGCCCTGAAAATGGGTGCAGCCCAGCTCAAGCAGCGCATCGCGCTGCGCTACGGTTTCGACCCCTTCGGCAATCACCTGCAGGTTCAGGCTGGCACCCAGGGTGACGATGGATTTGACTATGTTGGCGTCTTGCGCATTACCCAGGAAATCGTGCACAAAAGACTGGTCAATCTTGAGCTGGTCCAGCGGCAGCCGCTTGAGCATGCTCAGCGATGAGTAGCCGGTGCCAAAGTCGTCGAGTGAGAAGCGCACGCCCAGCGCCTTGAGCGCGCTCATGCGTGCAATCACGCCCTCCACATCGTCAACCAGCAGGCTCTCGGTCAGCTCCAGCTCCAGACGCTGCGGGTTGGCGCCGGCCTGTAGCAGCGCCTGTTGCACCGTCTGCACAAAGTCGCTCTGGCGAAACTGGCGTGCGCTGACGTTGACCGCAATGCACCACTGCGACTGCGCCGGGTTTGTTGCCCAGGTCGCCAACTGGCGGCAGGCCGTCATCAATATCCAGCGCCCCAGCGGCAGGATCAGGCCGGTCGATTCGGCCACCGCGATGAACTCCAGCGGCGGCACCAGGCCGCGCTGCGGATGCTGCCAGCGCACCAGGGCTTCGACACCGAACTGTTGCCCGGCGGCATCCACCTGGGGCTGGTAATACAACACGAATTCGGCGCGCGTCAGCGCCTGGTGCAGATCGGCCTCGAGCGCGGTGCGGGCGCTCACCTGGGCCTGCATGGCGGGGTTGAAAAAACACAGCGTGTTGCGGCCCTCTGCTTTGGCTCGGTACATCGCCAGGTCGGCCTGCTTGAACAATTCGTCGCGGCTGGTCGGCGCGTCGCCAAACATGGCAATACCAATGCTGGCCGTGCTCTGGTAGTTCTGGTTTTCCAGCAGGTAGGGCTCGGCAATCTGTTGCAGTATCTTTTGCGCCACGTGCTGCGCTTGCTCCAGCGCCGCATCCAGTTCGGGGCTCAGATCGCACAACAGCAGCACGAACTCGTCGCTGCCCTGGCGCGCGAGCGTGTCGCCAGCGCGGGTGCAGGCACCCAGGCGCACGGCCATTTGGCGCAGCAGCTCGTCGCCGATCGCATGCCCGAGCGTGTCATTGAGGTCTTTGAAATTGTCGACATCAATGAACAGCAAGGCGCCACAGTGGTGCTCACGCCCAGTGGCTTTGAGGATTTGCTGCAAACGCTCCATCAGGAAGCGGCGATTGGGCAGCAACGTCAGTGGGTCATAAAAAGCGAGTTGATAGATCGCCTCCTCTGACCGTTTGCGCTCGCTGATGTCAGCAGAAATACCGCACAGGGCGTAGATGCGCCCGTCAGGCTGGCGCAGCGGCAATTTGATCGACAGGTAGGTCTGCTCCCGGGTGCCGTCCAGACTGCGGTTTGTCTCCTCGGCCTCCAGCCGTTCGCCATTGTCAATCACCCGAAGATCATTGGCACGCAGGCGCTGCGCCGTGGTGGCGTCAAAAAAATCGCTGTCCGTGCACCCCTGCACCTCTGCCAAAGGGCGAGCAAACAACTCGCACACCTTGCGGTTGGCGTACTGGTAACGCAGCGCAGCGTCTTTGATGTAGATAAAGGCATCCACGCTGTTGAGAATGGTGGCGAGCCGGTCTTCGCTGGCGCGCAGATGGCGGATTTTTTCGGCCACTTGCCGGCGCAACAGCGCACCACCGGCCAGCGCCAGCGCCAGCAGCAGCGCCAGGGCGCCCAAGCTCCACCATAGATAGGTGGGCACTACAAACCGCGGCGGCACCTCCATCCAGCGCTTGAGCACCTTGAAATACTCGGAATCAGATTGCGACTGCCATTGCCCCAGATGCTTGTCAATTGCTGCCAACAAATCCGCATTGCTCCCCTTGGCAGTGGCGTAAAAAAGTTGCGCTGGATTAAAAAAGATCGGTGTCGCGTCCAATTGGTAGGTGGCGGCACGTCGGTCACCGAAAAAACGATTGGTCGCGACCGCATCCACTTGCTGCGAGGCGGTCTTTTCAAAGGCCTCCTCCAATGACTGGAACGGCACCAGCTCGGCTCGCACGCCAAAACTGCTCAGCAGGTTCTGCAGGTAGGACTGCTGCACCGAGACCGCCAGCACTGCCACCCGCCGACCTTTGAGGTCAAGCATCGAGCTGATCGGGACACTGCTGTGCTTGTACAACTGTGACCAGCTAAAGAGAGAGGGTATCTGGTGGAGATCAAATAGCTTCAAGCGCTCTTCGGTTGAAGCTATATCGGGCATCAGGTCAATGTTGCCGGCCTGCAAGGCGTCCAGGCAAGCCGGCCACTCACAGGGCACCGACGTGAGCGTCCAGCCTTCCAGCCGGGCCATCGCCACCAGCAAGTCGCCCAGGATGCCACCGGGCTGGCCGTCGGCGCCCATGAAAATCTTGGGCTCGTTCTGGTAGACGCCGACGCGCACCTCGCGCGCCTGAGCCAAGCTGGCAGCCCCCAGCCCCAGCGCGCACAGCGCCAGCAAGTAACGCAGCGCGCGCAGGCGCCAGGCACGGGACAAAGACTTAAGAAAGGCCATGATGTGCAGCGCGTATGTCAGCAGAAATGAACCACCACCATTTTGAGCCTGAGAACGCGATTGACTTGCATTGTCAACCCAGCAGCATCCGAATCACGGCGACACTGCCGTCGCTGACTTTTTGAAACTGGAACCCAATGCGATAGCCTTTGCCGCGCACCAGGATGCTATCGATGGCCTTGGCGATGATTGAAATGGTGTGTATTTTCCCGTTGTGCGCAATCTCGCCGTCCAGCAGGCACAGCACCCCGGGGCGGATCGGGTCTTCCATCGTGGCACTCAGGCCGCCGATCGACAGATCGAGCATGCGCCCCTCCTGACGCCAGCCAGAGTCGGTCGCGAGCTTGATGCGCCCCGCCACCAGCTTGCGCGGCTCTCTACGGGTCTCCTGCGTCGGCTCTGGGCTGGCCGGGGCGGTCGCAGCGCGCCCCGGCGCACTCACTTTCAAACTGCTTTGTTCACTTTCAGTCATGCTGTTAACCCCGCCTCAATTTTAGAACGACAACGATCTGGATCATACGTTTGACGGGAACCCTACAGGGTTAACACCAAGGCCAGTACCCCAAGACAAGCCTACGATTGGATGCCTGGTTTTGACCGCTTGAACTCTCTCCATTGACAGCAAACCCCATGTTCCAAACCGGCCATTACGCCTCAACCTTTGTCGATGACGACGAGCTGCTCATGCTCAGGGCCATGCTCAATCACCTGCCGGTGGGCATCTGCCTGTTTGACCGGGAGCTCAAGCTGCGGGCGATCAACCGCTTACTGGTTCAGATGCTCGATTTCCCCCGGCGCATGTTTGAAGGCGGCTTGCCCACGCTGGAAGAATTGACGCTGTTCAATGCCCTGCGCGGCGAGTACGGCCCGGGCGATGCGCAGCAGCAAACCCGCGAGCGCATGGCCCGGGCGCGCACCGGCGAGGCGCACCGTTTTCAACGCACCCGGCCCAATGGCCAGGTGCTTGAAATGATCGGCGTCCCGCTGCCCAACGGCGGCTTTGTCAGCATCTACACCGACATCACCGAGCAACGGCAGATCGAGACCACGCTGCGCGCGCAGGCGCTGTACCTGCACAGTGTGGTCGACCACCTGCCACAAGGCATCACCGTATTCGACGAACAGCTGCGCCTGAAGTGCTGGAACGCCACCGTGCTCGACGTGCTTGAATTCCCGCCCGGTAGCGCCTACCAGGACGCCCCCTACGAAGAACTGATGATGTACCCCGCAAGGCGCGGCGAGTATGGCCCGGGTGATCCGGCCGAGCAGGTGGCGCAGCACCGCGCCAGGGCACTGAAATTCGAGGCGCACCGCTTTGAGCGCACCCGGCCCAATGGCCGTACCCACCTGGTCGAAGGACGGCCAATGCAAATGGACGGGCGCACCGTGGGTTTCGTCACCAGCTATACCGACATCACCACCAGTCGGGAGCGCGAGAGCGCGCTGGCGGAAAAAACGGCGCTGCTGCAAACGCTGGTGAATAACTTGCCCAGTGGCGTGAGCATTTTTGACGCCAATCTTGATCTGGTGCTGATCAACCAACAGGCCATTGACCTGCTCGGCTTCACGCCCGAGGTGCTGCAACAACACCCCAATTTCGCCGGCCTGGCGCGCTGGAACGTCGAGCGCGGCGAATATGGCGACGTTGACGTGGAGAGCGTCGTCGCAGCGATGATGGACAAGGCCGCGCACCCGGTGGCGCACCGGATGGAGCGAACCCGCCCCAATGGCACAGTGATCGAGTTGCGCGGTGCACCCATTCCCCATGGTGGCTTTGTCACCATTTATTCCGACGTCACCGAGCAAAAAACGATTGAGCGCGAGCTCCGGCAACAAAGCGAGGTGTTCCAGACCCTGGTGGACAACATCCCCGGTGGCGTCACTCTGTTTGGCAGTGACCAACGGCTGCTCGCTTACAACAAGGAGTACGCCCGCTTGCTTGATTTCCCGGCCCATTTGTTTGACGGTGTACCGACGCTAGAGCGCTTTTTTAGCTACAACGCGGCGCGCGGCGAATATGGCGCGGGCGACGCCGAGACCCAGGTGCAGCAGTTGCTGGCCCGGGCGCGCCTGCATCAGCCGCACCAGTTCCAGCGCACGCGCCCCGACGGCACCATTCTTGAAATTCGCGGCCTGCCATTGGCCGACGGCAGCTTTGTCACGATCTACACCGATGTGACCGAACAGCACCGCGCCGCCGAAGCGATTGAGCGCCTGGCCCACCGCGACACGCTGACCGGGCTGGCCAATCGCTACACGCTTGAAGCCCGGCTGGACCAACTGGTGGCAGACGCGCGCCGCCACGAGCGGCGCCTGGCCGTCATGTTCCTGGACATGGACAATTTCAAGGCCATCAACGACACGTTGGGCCACGGCGTAGGGGATCAATTTCTGTGCGAAGTGGCGCACCGCTTGCGCGCCTGCGTGCGTGACAATGACATCGTGGCCCGGCTCGGCGGTGACGAATTTGTGGTGGTGCTGACTGAACTGATCGACCTGGCGGACGCGACTGGCGTTGCCGCCAAGATCATTGACGCCCTGAGCCAGCCCGTGGCGCTGGGCAACCATGCACTGCGCGCCTGCGCTTCCATCGGTATTTGCTATTACCCCCAGGACGGGCACGACCGGGGCGCCCTGATGCAGAGCGCGGACATTGCCATGTACCACGCCAAAAATGCGGGCAAAGGAGTGTTCCATTCTTTTGATGCCGCCATGATGACCGCTGCCAGCAGCCGACTGGAAATGGAACGCACCCTGCGCGAAGCCGTCAGTCAGCGGCAGTTTGTTTTGCACTACCAGCCGCAGCTCGATGCAACGGGTTTGCAGGCCACCGGCGTAGAGGCCTTGATTCGTTGGCAAAAGCCCGGCGGCGAGCTGGTCTTGCCCGGCGAATTTATTGCCTTGGCCGAAGAGCTCGGCTTGATTAATGAGATCGGCGACTGGGCCCTGCGCACCGCATGTCACACCTTGGCGCGTTGGCGCCAGCAGGGGCTGCCCGAGTTGAGCATGGCGGTCAATCTCAGCGCCCTTCAGTTGCGCAATGCCCGGCTTGCCCAGAGCATTGCCGACGTCTTGCAGGCCAGCGGTCTGCCCGGCAGCGCCTTGACGCTGGAGATCACCGAATCGGTGGCCATGCGCGACCCTCAGGCATCGATCGAACTGCTGGGCTCCATCCGCAACCTGGGGGTGCGCGTGGCGATTGACGATTTCGGCACCGGCTACTCGTCGCTGGCCTACCTCACACGCCTGCCGCTGGACTACATCAAGCTTGACCGGGCCTTTGTGCAGCACATCGAGACCGACAGCAATGACGCCGCGATCTGCGCCGCCACCATTGGGCTGGCGCACAATCTGGGGCTCGCGGTGGTCGCCGAAGGCGTTGAAACACAGGCCCAGCGCCACTACCTGAACAAGCTCGGCTGCGACGCTTTTCAGGGCTACCTGTTCAGCCGCGCTCTCAGCGAGGCAGCCGCCTACGACTGGCTCGCGTCACTGGCGGGGACGCAGAGAACCGTAAAAAAACGGATAAACTAATTGCCACCCAGCGGCGCCCCAATCTATTGATTGCAAGCAGATGTCAACAGGGGTTCGTGTCGGCAAATCAGATATCTTCAATGAGCGCGAGCGCAACCAGACGCACCGTTTTTTAATGGGCAATTACGATGACCAGCGACAATTTACAAAGCTATTTCAGGGGGCAACAGGTATCTCTGCAATGGTTGCCCGTTTTGCGCGCGATGGCGTCGGAAATGTCTGCGCATACAGAGGTGAGGGACTTGCGACAACTTTTTTTCAGAGTTGGCGAGCGTTTTGCCAAAGATGCAGAAGAGATATTCCAGGGTGCGCAAACCCTTACGCAGCTTGAAGACAGCCTTAATGATTTCTGGAACCAAATTAACTGGGGATGGGTCGATCTCACCGAGGTTGATGGCTATATTGACATTGCGCACCAGACTGCGCCCTTGGCAGAGGCGTTTGGCGATGATGCGCTGAATTGGAGTATTGGCCTGCTCGAAGGCTTTTACCAGAGTGTGTTCAGCGTGCTCGGTGCAAGCGATACGATGGTCGTTCGTGGCATTGATGAATTGTCCCAGGGCATGGATATCCGCCTGCGCTTTGGGCGCGCGAGCAACTGACACAGCGAAACGAGCACAGACATGGCCCATCCTAAAGACGACCTTCCCAAACTATTCCGATCCCTGGGCGCTGATGACGCTGATTTTCAGGCGGACGGGAGCGCTTCAGCGCGTGAGCTCGAACAGCGATGGCCGCTGTTCAGGGCCATGTCACCCGCGAAGGCAGCGCCGACCCCCGCTCTGACCGAGGAAGAACGGCAACGATGGACCGCAGGGGATCAATCGAATAACGACCGAGGTACCCCCGCCTTGACGCTTCCGGGCTTGGCCGACAAGTTGGCCAACAGTCTGGGCAAGATGTCGGTGCGCATGGCACCGGTGCCCCCCGCGCCGATAGCAGTCAAGCAAGCCGCGCCGAGCCATCCCCCTGCCACCCCGGTGCGCAGTATTCGCCCCCCACCGAATGCGTCGCAAACCGAAGCTCACGGCATCTCGGCTTCATCACCACCGCAGGTGACTTCTGTCGTGCGCGAGAGTCCAACCGGCCTTGGGTTGTTCAAGGCTCCAGCGACAACCGCAATCGCTTCCGAACCCCATGAAATGGCTGACGCCTGCGAAGACAACTCGCTCAAAGGCGTTTTTAAACGATTGGAAGGCGCGGAGAAAGCAAAAGTGGTTGCCAGCCCCGATGCCAAACGGTCTTCGTTCTTGGGGCGGCTGGGGCGACGATGAGTGTCATTGGCATTGTTTCGATGAAGGGCGGAGTAGGAAAGACATCTGCGACCGCCAATCTCGCCGCCGCGATGGCAACCACGCTTGGCGCGAATCGCGTATCCGTCGTGGATCTCGACCCACAGAACGCCTTGCACTGGCATTTTGGACTTCAAAGCGCGCTCACTGCGGGCGTGTGTGAACAATCCCTGCGCGGTGCCGATTGGGCTGACGCCATGGCGTCCAGCGAATTCGGCGTGGCCTGCCTGCCCTACGGCAACGTCAGCGAGCCTGACCGCGAGGCCTTTGAGTTGCTGCTTGAAACAGACTCTCAATGGGTGGGCGCCCAAGTCAAACGCGCGGGGCTCGGGAACGATGCCGTCGTGCTGATCGACACACCGCCAGGCCCCTCCGTCTACATGCGGCAGGTTTTTGCCTGCGCCGATCTGGTCTTGATCGTTTTGCTGGCGGATGCCGGTTCGTACGCAACCATTCCGGCAATGGAGTCGTGGCTGGACGAGGTGCCGGATTCCGATTTTCGCCCCCCCAGCCTGTATGTCCTCAATCAAATCGACCGGAGCGAGCCATTGAATCGCGACGTGGCCGAACAATTGCAACGGCATTTGGGCGCAAGGCTGGCGCCGATTGGTATTCATCGCGATGAGGCTGTCGGGGAAGCGCTTGCTTTTCAACAGCCAGTCCTGGTCTACGACCCGCACGGACAAGCCAGTCACGATCTGGCTCGGCTGGCGTCTTGGGTCATCAATACATTGAACCGATGAACCCGAGGCTGGTGCTGTCTCTCTGGCGCGCGCGTTGGGGCAAGCCAACCCACAGCGCTGTCGAGCGGCCCTATGTGCAGGGCAAGCTCAACCAATGGGGCAGCGCGCTGACACAAGCCAGGCTGTGGTCGGTGCCAGGCGTGACTGTCCTGGCATTAATGGCCAGCCTTGCGGTTTTTATCTTGATGCTCACAGTCAGTTTTACGCTCGGTGCGCAAATTTTTTTCGCTGCCTGTTTTTTCAGCGCCGCCCTTTATATTCGACGCTACGCGGGTACGATGGTGACACTGGTGCTGTTGGGGATGTCGCTTCTGGCATCAACGCGTTACCTTGCCTGGCGCTTCAGTACCACCCTGGGGCAGGGTTTCAGCGCGGACTTTGTCTGGGGCTTTGGCCTGTGCATGGCGGAGCTATTTCTTTGTGTGTTGATTGCACTCGGATTTGCGCAATCCGTTTGGCCCCTGACGCGGCCACCATCCCCCCTGAAAAAAGATTCCACTGAGTGGCCAACGGTCGACGTTTTTATACCTGTCCACGGCAAATCCGAGGACCCGATCCGGCGGGCCACCCTGGCTGCCCTTGCACTTGAGTGGCCAAGAAAGATAATCAATATCTATCTTCTTGATGACGACACAAGGCATGAGATCAAGGAACTTGCCGAGTCCATGGGCGCAATCTACCTGGCCCATCCAGACAATCAGGGCGGCAAAGCGGGCGCCATCAATGCTGCCTTGCCCGAAACCAAGGGGGAATTGATTGCAGTTTTCGACCTTGATCAGGCACCCGCGTCCAACTTTCTGAAAGTTGCTGCTGGTTGGTTTGTCCGACATTTGAGCCTGGGCATGATCCAGCCCCCGACGCACTTCCTCGCTCCACCCGCGTCAGAAGTCAATCTGAAAGACTGTCCCGTCAGCCAGTTCGCGGGAGTCTGCGCACTGATTCGCCGTTCGATGTTGGTCAAAGTGGGTGGGATCGCGCCTGGGCCCCCGACAGTTCAAGCGCACACGGCGCTGAAGTTTCAGCAAGGGGGCTACGGCAACGCGTGGATCGGTTTCGCCGGAGAAGACCAGCCAGACAATGCGCAACAGGCCCGAGGCGCAGAGTCAAGCGGCACTGCGACCCAGACATTATTGCGAGTGGATCACCCATTCCTGGGGCGGACTCTGCGCTGGAAGCAGCGGCTGGCATCTTTACAGGCCATGCTGAAGTTCTACTACGCCGTGCCACGCCTGGTTTTTTTTACCGCACCACTGGCTTATCTGCTTGCCGGGGTGCACGTCGTTGAAACAACCCCCGAATACCTATTGGCCTACGGCTTGCCGCACCTGGTACACGCTCACTTTGCCCAGGCGCGATTGCAGGGAAAGAGTTGGTTCACTTTCTGGACCGATATGCGCGAGACTGCACTGGCCTGGTACCTGCTTGTGCCCACTGCGTTGACGCTGCTGCGCACCGAGTTCGGCAAATTCAAGGACGCGTTCAGTCCCAACAAGACGGACAAGGTCGACCCATTTGATCCCATCATCGCCTGGCCCTATGCGACTGTTCTTGCCTTGAATCTGGCTGGATTGGGCGCGGGTGTGGCTGAACTGATGACAACAGGCCGTGGCGCTCAGGTGCTCACCACCATGTACCTCGGCTGGGTGATCTGCAACCTCATGCTTCTGGCTGCGATGCTCGCCGTGGCGGAGGAATCCCGACAAATTCGTCTGCATTCACGCACGCAACGGCGCCAGCCAGCCATGCTGCAATTACCGTCGGGGCGAACGCTGTCGTGCGTGACTGAAAATTTCCCGCAAGCCGCTCTCGCCATGAGACTTCCTGCGCCAGCAGGGGTCGAGGTGGGAGCGACAGTAGGCTTATCCATCTTTCGCGGCGACCGGGAATTCGCCTTCCCGGCACGCGTGGTGTCGAATCAGGACCTTTTTATGCATGTTGGCATCATGGATGCCGCGCAGAACGACTTTCAGCGGCTCGGTGTCGCAGCCTTCTCCCGGGATCAGAACTGGCCACAATGGCTTCCAGGTCGAAACGCCGACCGGCCGCTTCCCGAGTGGCTAACAAAACCCATGATTGCGGCCTTCGTCAGGCTGCTCTCGTTCATCGAAAAACTGGCCCATGCCATGAGATTGGTGCGATTGGGCCACTGGATTCAAAAATGGAAACGATGACATGATCAAACATCAATTATTTGGGAGAGCACCCTCCGTTACCGCGTTGGTTGCCGCACTGGCTTTGGCTGTCACGGGGATATTTACACCGGCCCAAGGCGAATCCAAGTCACGTGCCGCCAAGGCCCAGGCAGGCAATGAGTCCTTTATTGTGGGCGACAAGGACATGCCCACGGGGCAACGCGTGGTCTCTCTCACATTCAAACAAATGGGTGCATGGTCGGCAGTCACCCTGCGCGGCGTTGACGCGTCCCGTACGCTGAATTTTTCCGTTCGCGCCGATGAAGTGGTGGTCGCCGCAAAATTGAGAATCGCCTACGATTATTCGCCCGCCCTGATTCCCGAGCTGAGCCACCTCAAAGTGCTGGTGAACGAGCGGATGGCCATGATGGAGGCGCTGCCAAAAGACAAGGCTCTGGCCAATACCCGTGAGATCAATCTGGATCCGAGGCTGTTCGGCGAAGTCAATAGTCTCAGATTCAATTTGATCGGGCATTACACCCGTCAATGCGAAGACCCATTCCATTCCTCGCTATGGCTCACCTTGAGTGACCTGGGTCGCATCGAGTTGACGCTGGCCCCTTTGTCGGTGACCAACGACCTTCGGCATCTGCCCGCCCCGTTTTTTGACAGGTTTGACAATGTCCCGCTGAAGTTGCCATTCGTATTTGCCAGCCCACCCACTTTCGGCGCGCTCAAGTCGGCCGGCGTTGTGGCATCGTGGTTCGGAATGCAGGCCGGCCCTCGGGGCGCCCAATTTCCTGTCATGCTCAATGCATTACCGCTGGGCAACGCGGTTGTATTCATGCGAGCAGGAGACAGCATTGATGGCGTCAAGGGACTAGCAGGGTCGACCGTTTCCATCCAGCCACATCCGACCAACCCGCACGCCAAGCTGTTGCTGGTGACGGGCAGCACTGACGAGGAACTGGCGCGGGCCGCGCGCGCCATCGCCTTGATTGCCCCGACGCTCACGGGCCAACTGGTAACGGTCACCAGCGAAACCGCGGCCGCCCCTCGCAAGCCCTATGATGCACCGGCCTGGATTCCCACAGACCGCCCGGTGCGATTTGGCGAATTGGCGCGACCTGAGGAGTTGCGGGTTCAGGGCTACTTTCCGGAGGTCATTCGCCTGAATTACCGTGTTGCGCCCGATCTGTTCACCTGGCGCACGCCGGGGACGCCCGTCAAACTGAAATATCGCGCAACCCGTTTACCGCTGCACAAAAACTCCAGTCTCAACGTCAACATCAACGCGAATTTTATTCAGACGCTGGCATTGAATGAACCGGACGGTAAGGCCAAAGAAAATGACCCGCGCAATCCCATTGACATGGAGAACAAGGCGCTGCGCGAGGAATCCTTGTTCATTCCGCCCTATGCCACCGGCGGTCGCGATCAACTGCAATTGAGCTACTTTTTTGACGTGATCAAGGAGGGGGAATGCCGCAATTTACCCCCGGACAATCTACAGGCGGCCATTGACCCGGAGTCAACACTCGATTTCAGCGGCTTTCCCCGCTATGCAGCCTTGCCCAACCTGGCCTATTTCGGAAATATCGGATTTCCGTTCACACGGATGGCCGATCTTTCTGAAACCGCCGTGGTTTTGCCCGAGCGCCCCAACGCAGATGAAATTGGCCTGTACCTGACCCTTATGGGCCGGATGGGGGAGTCCACCGCCTATCCCGCGCTGCAACATGCAGTGGTGTCTGCAACCGATGTTGCAAAGGTGGCGTCCCGCGATCTCATTGTGATTGGCTCGGCAACAAATCAAAGCTTGATGACCCAATGGACCGATCACCTGCCGATGGTGCAAGTGAACGGTGAGCGGCGCGTCCGCGAGGCGGATGCCACCTGGATGCCGACCTACCGCTGGGGTCAACAGGATGTCCAGTCGAGGCCGTTGCCCAGAGGCAGTTTGAACTTGAGTGGCAGCGGCAACCTGACCGCAGTCATGGCCTTCGAATCCCCATTGCAGTCAGCGCGCAGCGTGGTCCTTCTGTTCGCCGACAAGTCGGCGGATTTGCGGAAGATTTCTGATGTGCTGACGGATGCCGAACGTGTGGCGGCGATCCAGGGTGATTTTGCTGTGGTGGATGACAAAAGCGTCGACCACGCCAAAGTCAGTCCGACCTACTATGTCGGCTCCCTACCGAATCTCAGCAAGGTGCGCTGGTTTTTTTCAGATCAGCCCTTGTTGCTTGCCCTGCTCGGCATCCTGATCATCATACTTGCAGCAGCCTTGGTTTATCGACCCCTGCGCCGCTTGGTCGCACGGCGAACCAAAAGAGCCTCTTGAACGGTCAATGCCGAGCATGAAAGCCGTGGTCTTGTTCATTCTGGCGCTGGGTTCACTGATGCGTCCAGTCTGGCCGGCAGACGACCTGATGACGAGTCAACTGGTCGACCAGGCGCGTCAATGGCAACAAAAGAATCGGGACGATCTTGCGGCAGAAATCTGGCGCAAGTTGTTGCGGACCGACCCCATCCATGGTGAGGCACTGGTCGAGTTGGGTCTGATTGAAGTGCGTGCTGATCGCCCCGGCGAAGCCCGAGCCTTACTTGAGCGAGCCAACCGTATAAGCCCTGCGCCCCGCAGCCTGGGCAGGCTGTCTGCCGCGTTGACGGCGGCAGCGTCTGCAAACAACAAGGCATCGCCGCCGCCGAAGTCGGAGCACCCAGTACCTGGCGCACCGTTGACAATCCCCAAGCCGAGCGCGGCCAAAATCAATCCATCGTCATCGGATCCGGACACACCGGGGGATGCCCTGATTCTGAAACTTTCGACCTCACTGGGTCGGATTCCCTAGGGTGGTCACGGCTGGCCCCTTTCTTTAGAAACGACCTATGCAAGTAATCGCTTTTATCTCTGGCAAAGGGGGCGTCGGCAAAACCACCCTTGCCGCCAACATGGCCGTGGCCCTCGCGCAGCGGAAGAAGCGCGTCGTGCTGATTGATCTGGATCCGCAGAATGCGCAGCGACTGCATCTTGGAATGGACCCTGATGAAATCGCGGGTCTGGTTCGTGAAGGCATTTCACCCGCGTCTTTGTTCGATAGCCCGTTTGACATCAAATTTATTCCGTTTGGACGTGTTAGCCCGGTCGAGTTGCTGAATTTCGAAACTGAACTCAAGGCGAATCCGAGGTGGGTAGCTAACGGCATTGACGCGCTGCGTTCAGAAGCCGTCGACTTCGTCCTGCTCGACACACCGCCAGGCCCGACTGTTTACTTGCATCAGGCCTTGCGGGCGGCGCATCGCGCGCTGGTGGTTGTACTGGCGGATGCTGCATCCTATGCAAGCATCCCCCAGATTGAGTCTCTGGTCAGCCAATACACCGTCGGCCGGACCGATTTTCGCGGCATGAACCTGTTGATCAACCAGATGCCGTCTCAAGGGAAACTCGGACATCAGGTGCGAATGGCGCTCTATGCGGACCATGCCGAACAGGTCGTTCCTGTCGCCATTCATAAGGACCCCCGGGTTGCCCAGGCACTTGCCTTTGAACGGCCGGTACTTGAATACGAGCCCGGCTGCAAGGCGAGTCTGGATATTCAGTACGTCGTGGACTGGTTGCTCGACAGCCTCCAGCAATGATCGGCATTCATCAATGCATTTCCGTCGCCTGAGCACCTGCCTGCTACTGGCACTGCTGCTTCAGGGCAGCGTCAGTGCAGAAACACCAAAGGCCTGGGGTTATATTGGTTGGTGGCAGCCCCAGAGTTGGCGCACCGTCGCACTGGGGCAACTAGATCGCTTGTTGTTTTTCGAGCTCAAGGTGAGCCCCACTGGGGAGATCGCCGAACGGCACGGTTGGCCCGAAAAATGGGCGGATTTGCGGCTGGCGGCCCGCCAGAACAATACGCCACTTGACCTGACCCTGACACTGTTCGAGCCAGCGGCTTTCAACACCCTTTTTTCATCAACGAACGCGACTGTCCGTTTGCTGGATGAAGCGTCATCGCTGGCAGGCGGTGAAGGCGTCAATGGACTGCAACTCGACTTCGAAATCTACAGTCACGCGCGCCCGGATGCCATTGACCGTTACCGAGAGTTTGTCGGTGCGCTTTCAAAACGTTTACGCCTGCAATCCCCGCCCAAAAATCTGTCGGTCTTCTTGCCGGTAGGTGGCGAGTCCAGACTCTATGACGCAGCCACTCTGGGACAAGTCGATCATGTCGTACTGCAGGGCTATGACTCACATTGGCTCGAGAGCAAGGCCGCTGGCCCGGTTGCGCCCCTGACCGGCAATGACGCGGTGACTTGGGAAAAAGCCGTCGCCTTGGGTGCATCGCTTGGGGTGCCAAACACACGCATGCTGCTGGGCTTTCCTCTTTACGGCTACGAATGGATGGTGAAAGGGCAAACGCTTCGCAGCGCCACCATTGGAAAAGGATCGACCACATCATTCGCACCTATCCATGTCGATCGGCCACACGACATTGAGTTCAACGTCCAGGACCAAGTCAGGCGATATGGCGCCTCGCACGATACGGCCAGTGGGTCCTCGTATTACCAGTTCAGGAGAAAGGACGGGCAGTATATGGAAGGCTGGTTCGAGGACTGGTGGACATTGGGACGAAAAATTGATTATTTGTTGAATGAGCAGCTCGGTGGAATCGCTTTTTTTTCGCTGGGCTACGACGATGGGCAGTTGGTGGACTATTTTTTTCGACGACGTGGTCCGCGAAGTCTTCAAGACTTGATTGATCAAATTGAAAAGGCCAAAACACCACCGACTCAGTAGTATTTCTGGAATGAATTTGAGAGCCTATCGGATCCGGCCAGCCTGTCTCGGCCGACCCAGACCGTGCGTGCAAAGAACAACAATTTTCCGTACCTGAACGTATTATGGTTTTCACTTCCAACCTGTTTCTTTTCGTCTTTTTGCCGATTTTTTTGGCAACCTACTATCTGCTCCCGTTCCGGTTTCGATCACTCCAGATCCTCCTCTTCAGCTATTTTTTTTATGGCTGGTGGCGCCCCGACTTCGCCCTGCTGCTCGGTGCCGTAACGGCCGTAACCTACGTGCTGACGCTCACCATGGAGTCCGCCCAATGGCGCTCGCGTCGCTTCTCTGTGTTGACGCTGGGGGTGGTACTCAACCTCGGCGCCCTGGCCTATTTCAAGTATTTCAATTTTGGCGTCGATAGTTTCAATGCCATGCTGACCTGGGTCGGCTTTTCACCGTTCGAGTACACGCGCGTGATTTTGCCCATCGGTTTGTCATTTTTTATTTTTCAGGCGATCAGCTACATGGTGGACGTGTACCGGGGGGATGCACCCAAGACAGAAAATCTGTTCGACTTCGCAGCGTTCATCTCCTTTTTTCCCCAGCTGGTCGCCGGTCCAGTGCTGCGCTACCAACCACTGGCAGACCAGTTTCGGCATCGCGAGCATTCCCTGAAGATATTTTCGCAGGGCTGCCTGGTCTTCATGGCCGGCTTTTGTGGCAAGGTGCTCGTCGCCGACCCCATGGCGCCGCTGGTGGATGCTGCATTTTCCATCCACGCGCCGTCCCTGCTTGACGCCTGGCTCGGCGTGACAGCCTACACCATTCAGCTATTTTTCGATTTCAGCGGTTACAGCACCATGGCCATTGGACTGGGCCTGATGGTCGGGTTCCACTTTCCCAAAAATTTCGATGACCCCTACACCTCCGCCTCCATCACCGAGTTCTGGCGGCGCTGGCACATGTCGCTGTCCACCTGGCTGCGCGTTTACCTCTATGTGCCACTCGGAGGAAACCGCCTTGGACGCGGCCGGACCTATATCAACCTGACATTGACCATGGTGCTGGGAGGCCTGTGGCATGGGGCCAACTGGACCTTTCTGGTCTGGGGCGCGTGGCACGGCGGTTTGCTGGCGCTGGAGCGATTCTGGCGTGAGCGCCACCCCGAGCCACGGCTACCCCGGCCAGTTGCGGTCGTCTGGACGCTGCTGATGGTGATGATTGGCTGGGTTTTTTTCCGGGCCGCTGATTTGGGAGCTGCGTTTCGAATGCTGTCCGGCATGGCGGGGTTGGCGGGTTCGGCCGTGAGTCCTGCCCTGGCATGGCAGATTGCTCCCGAGAGGTTGTGGGTAATGCTGTTCGGTGCGGTGCTGGTGTTTGCGTTGCCATGGCTCAGACGACGCGCCGAAGGCGCACTGCGCATACTGCTGATACCGTTGTTCCTGTGGGCGGTGGCGACCTTGTCGTCGCAGGCCTTTACCCCTTTCCTCTACTTCCAATTCTGAGCCCCCCATGACCAAACCCACGACAAAATTTGCGCCGGAAGAATGGGCGGCGTGCGCCGCCATGCTGGGGGTGATGGCCGCTGGCTTGTGGCAGGCAGCGATCGCGCTCGGTTCGCCCGCCATACAAGAAATACCTATCACCCTCGCGGATTTTCGGGAAGGCCGGGTCACGGGCGCTGTGAGCACTCAATTGGACAAAAACCTGCCGATCAGAAACGAGTTGATCGCCTGGGCCAATGCAGGCCGCTATGTCCTCACGCATGGCGCCGGCGACCAGGTGCGATTGGGCCTGGACGACTGGTTGTTTTCGGTGGAAGAGTTGCAGTATTTTGATGAGGTGCGGACTCATCAAAATGCCCGAATTGCCGTGCTGGCCAAGGCCGCGATGGCCCTCAAAGCCCAAGGCGTCACCCTGATCGTTGCGCCGGTGCCAGACAAGGCGCGAATATACCCGCAACACCTGCCTACGGGACTCTACCCCCACTGGCACGCCGATCGCTACGGCTTCATTCTGGAGACCTTGCGCGCCCAAGGGGTGGCGGTCGCTGACTTGCTACCGGCATTGACCCCGAAAAATGAAGAATCGCCGCTTTACTACCGCACTGACACCCATTGGAATCAGCACGGCGCCCAACTCGCCGCAGTCGCCGTGGCCGAACGAGTGAAGGCCGTCGCGGCTGATCTCCCCCCCACCTCATTCGAGACCGGTCCGACAGGGCCATTGGTTCAAAGGCCGGGTGATTTGTTGCGCATGATGGGACTGAGCGACATGCCCAACTGGGCCCGTCCGACGCCCGATATGGAGATATCAGTGCACACACGCAAATCCGGTACCGCCCAACCCGCCGGGCTGTTTGACAACGTCGGCGTTCCTGTTGTGTTGATCGGTACCTCCTACTCGCTACGGGCCAACTTTCATGGCCATTTTCAACAAGCGCTTGGCGCAGAAGTTCTGAATGTGTCACGTGACGGCGGTGGCTTCATTCAGTCGGCCAAAGACTACTTTGCCGATGAGTCGTTCAAGAGCGCAAAGCCGCAGGTCATCGTTTGGGAGGTGCCTGAACGCGTGTTCTCCGCGCCGTTGAGTGATCCGGAGAAACAAGCTTTATCGCTGTAGTCATCAATATTGAAACTCAGTCACAGACGCACGGCCTCATTGGAGGAGGTCTTCTGGCTGACGGCACACCTGCAGGCCAAGGATCGAAAAACCATTGCTTTTCCCTGGAAACACCCGCACTTTGGTAAACCCATTGCCATTTGAAGGCAGTGGTGTCCTGAAGGCATGCGCCGCATCGTCACCTGCAACATGGATGGTGAAGCGGCGCGTGGTCACGCCCGGGCCCGACCCCTCCAGGGTGACTGTCTTAGACCCCGCTGTGGTGGTGCGGGCCGCCAGATAATCCAATTGCCCCATCGGCTTGTCGAAAACAAATTCAACAAAATCGTTGTCACCAGTCGGTCCGGTAACGACATCGGCACCCTTGACGTTGACTGGATTGGCGCCCAGCCCAAGGTTCGCCAACCGGGCGGTGACGGACGAGGGCTTGCAACTGGCCTGAACCCAGGCTGACGCACGCAACAGCCATTCGGTGTTGTTGCTCACATAACGTGCCTCACGAAACTTGTAGTCCGGCGGTGCACGCATGTCGCGTTCGGGCATTTCCCACAACAACAACTTGGGCGCCTTGGCTTGAAACGAGTCATCGCGGAGATAGCTCTCCATTCCGACCCACGAACCTTGATCAGCGCCGACTGAAACGCCCAACACATCCCGCTGGAGCACATAGCGCAACGCGTTCGAAAAGCCGGTCCACTCGGATGAGTAACTGCTGCCGACCAAAGTGAGTCCAGCCGGAGCGCGATTGCCGAGCAGGTCTTCCTTCGGCGGCTGCGACCGGCTGACGTTGACTTGTATCACTTGTTCGGGCGCGAAAGTCGGGGAGTTCGGCGGCAATTGCTCGACCAGATCCCGCCCCCTGGACGGTCGCGGGCGCTTGCCATACACAATCTTGTAGCCTTCCTCAGGCGTTGCAGCCAAGGCCGTTTTTAAGGCTGCGTTAACCTCAATTGACGCCTTTATCGTTTCGGCCGCCACCATCGCGCCAGTGGGAGTCCAGTGTGTGTCAAGCCGAAAGAACAATGGCGATTCACCACTTCGCTTGGGGCTGTTCAGGAACGCTGTGTTGAGATCAATCACGTTCACCCCCGCAGTCTGTAGCCCCTTGCGCATGCGGTCATAGTTGCTTCCAAGAAAACCATCGATCTTGACTTCGTCGGGCAAGTGCTCTGCGTAAACACGCATCTTCAATGGCACCATGACGACCGCCATGTTGATGCCATTGGCGGACAGGACTCTATTGAAGCGCTGAATAAGTGAAAGAGACTCCCCTGTCTTTGCTTGGTCAGAAGCGTCCGACAACTCGTACCGATAAAAGAGCCACTCGTTCTTGCCGACAATGGCAGGCGCGGGATCGGCAGCATGCACACCCGTCGCGCCCACAACGCTTGTGAACACTGCAGCCCACACCCACTTTCCGCCCCGATAATTTTTCATAATCTGTCGACTTCATTCACAAGTAATTTACGGATATGGGGGCAGACGGAACATCACCCCGGAAATTCAGCTGGCCTGATCGCCCGCTATGCAGGGTCTATTTCAGCAGTGCCGTCACACGTTGAAACCATTCGTTGTTATCGCTTATGTACCGCGCATCCCGAAATTTGTAGTTGGGCGGCGAACGCAATTCACGCTCGGGTATCTCCCAAATGATCAGCTTTGGCCTATTGGTCTTGAAGGCATCGTCACGCAGATACGCCTCCATGCCGACCCAAGGGCCTTGGTCAACCGGAATTGAAATATCAAGAAGATCACGCTGCAACGAATAGCGAAGACCATCCGGGTAACCCGTATTCTTATTCGTATAACTGCTGCCGATCACGGTAACACCGACACTGTCGCCCGTACTGAGCAGGCCTGCCTGCGAAGCCTTCTCCCGGTTCACCTTGAACATCATGGCTTGTTCGGCCGGAAAGCTTGGCGCGTCTTTGGGCAGTAGTTTGACCAGGTCTCTTGCACGCTGGTTTATTTTTTGCTTGGACCAACTCAAGGTGTACTTTTCCTCGGGAGTGGCCGCCAGCGCCGACTTCAAAACCGGGCTGGCATCAATTGTGGTCTTGACGGTTTCCGCTGCCAACAGAGCGCCCGCGTGCGCCCAATGGGTATCAAGACGCAGGAAAAAAGGCGATTCGCCAAGCCGCTGCGGGCTGGTCAAAAAGGGCTGGTTGAGGTTCACGACATTGACACCGCCTGCGCGCAGTTCAGCAAACACTTTTTCGTATTTTCCGGACGTGTAGGCATCCAACGGGTGACTGTCGGGCAATTGATCAGAATAAATACGGATTTTGGACGGAACAATGACCAGTGCCAATGCAATACCCTTGGCTTCAAACAGCCGGTTTACCTTTTGCAGCAATTGAACCGTTGCCTGGGTATCCTGGGCATCAGTTGGGTTGGCGAACTCGTAAGGCGTGAACAGCCAGTCATTCTTTCCAACAATCACGGGCGCCGGGTCCGCCGCATGGGCAGCCATCACACCCAAGGCACAGACGAGAAGGGCACTCTTTAGCGTTCTTTTAAATAAGCGTTTATGCATGATGAATCAATGTAGTTGAAATATTGGGTTGTGGAAATGTCAGTAGCTACCTCGTCGGACTTACTTGCCGGTGTAGCGCTCAATCTTATTTTGTGTCGCCCGTGCATTCAATTTTCTTCCGTCACCCGGCAACAGCAGTATGCTGTAGGTACCCCCTTGCGTCATGGTTAGCGTGGTGCGCGCCTTCGGCGCCTTCTCCCCAGCCTTGGTTGCAATCAACTCAGTTGAAATCGGATTGACCTGAATGGACGCCGCAACACCATAGGTCACTGCGGAGAACACTTTGGTGTTGCCATCGGCAGTAAGCACATCGAGTGGCCCCGCCTTGGCATCAAGGTGGTAAACAGCCACCAATGCCTTGAGTTTGTTCGAGTTGGCTTTATCCTCAAACACGACCGGCAGGGTATCCACCTGCAGCGCAGGAAATGCGACAGTCATTGCCCGCCCGCGGACCACATCCAGCGTGGTCGACAGATACGCCTTGGGCTTGCCAGCGGGATGAACCGAAAGGGTGTGCTGACCCGCCGCAAGCACCATGTATTCACTGGCCTCGCCGGCGCCCAGCTTTTGAATTCGGGGGCGGCCATCGACCCGCACGTCGACCACGCCGTCGCGACTGGCCAGAACAACACGCACATAAGCGGAGTCCAGAGGGGGCTCTGGATCGTAGAGCAAACCCGCAGGCTGCGCATTGGCGCCAAGCCCCAGGCAAGTCAGCGATGCCGCCAACATCATAGGGAGCAAGCCCCGGGACACAGAAAATTGCATATCGACCTTGGATTCTGTTGAATGAGTACGCGCGCACATGGCGCTCGTTGACACCTAATTATTGCCGCTCGCGGCAAGTCGATCAAAGTACACAGACCACTGATACACGCCGGGTGCCAAGCCCTCCAGCACCACGGCGGACCGCCAGCCATCAACGCGGGCGATCTTCGGAAATTTTGTATGACTCCCCTTGGGCACGAGACGCAGCCCGCCCCCTGCCTGCGGCAGGTTCACCCAGACCGTGATCGCTTGGCGCAAGGACCCCTCGCCACGGATTGTGACTGTCAACTGAGGCGCCGCTTCACCGGGGTCCAGTCGAGCATTCACACGATCACGCTCGCGCCACCATTGCGCCACCTGCCCCGAAGTGGCCAGCCAAACATGGTCGTTGCGGGACTTGAGATGGCTGAATATCTCCGCCACTTGCTCCTTGGTCAGCAGGTTTTCATTGGGCAAGCGCACGACAGACAAACCGCCCATTTGCATCGCCAGGTCAAGTTCTGCCAGAAAATTGGCCATTCCTTCTTCAGGGTCTCCTTCCTCCATCGCATCCTCCGGCCCCTTCTGGGTGCGCGGCAACACCACCATGCGGGGGATTGTTGCAGGGTTGCCCGCGGCTGGGTCAGCGTCGACAAAAAAGGGCAGCCGCGTATCCGTTGCATCCATGAAGGACACGAAATGCCCGAAGGCACGGTCTCTGAGCAGCTTCTCCGTGACTCGGTCATACGATTCCATGGGCGCGTGGAATCCGGCGTCGGCCGCCAGGTCAAGTCCTGCCTCCCGAATTTCGTTGCGCATGGCATCCAGCCGTTTGGCCTGAACGCTCGACGACTGATCCTCGAAACCTTCAAAACGGTCGCCAAGGTAAGCAATTTCGTGGCCGCGCGCGCGCAGCTGTTTCAAGGTGAGCGCCGACTTTGCGGCGTTGGCGCTCAGCACGTAAAACGTCGCCCGTCCACCGGCATCTTCCAGCCCCTTGGCAAAGGTCAAATCGCCATCTTGAACAATTTCTGCAGCATCTACAGCCATCGCAAGAGCGCTGGTGTAGGGTGCGGGCCACGCGACGACATACGCGTCAGGCTGACGCAGCAACCACATCAACGCATTGTGGGCAATGGCTTCAAGCGCTTTGGGATCGGCGGAGAGCCACAATTGCTCTGGGTAGCCCAAAACAACGGTGCGCGATAGCCGGCCCGACAGTTGATTGCGTTCGTCATAAATGATGGATGCGGTCGGCTTTCCAGCGACGACCGTGCGCGACCAGTCCATGATATGCGCTGCAGAATGGCGTCCTACCAAACGCAATGGGTGCAACTCCTTGGAGCGCTCCAGCCAGACTCGCAAGCCCGCCGGCAAACTGTGTGTCACCGGGCCGCCACCGTGCGGCATCATGAAGTTATCATCTTCAGCCGCCCCGGTGTTGCCAACAACCTTGACATCCAGCGCAGCTTCCATAAAGCCAAATCCTTGCCACGCCCCGTTTTCGTTTCGGACCCCGCTGAGCCAGGATGCCAGGACGGATCCGCCTTTTTCACGAAAATCGGTCACGCCACGCTTTTCCCGCTCGGACAACGCCACCGCCGAGGGCAACAGCAATACCCCGGGCCGCGCTTGTTCCAACTGCTCAACTGTTTTCAGGGTTCGAAACGGGATTTTGTATTTGCGAAGGAAAACTTCCCATAGCCGGATGTTGACCCTGGCATCGAGCCCCCCGGTAGAAAAGAATGCGTGCGTGGTGGGTGACGCGTACAGCAATACTTCGGCCACAAGGTTATTTGGCGGCCCGGTCAGGGCATCCGCAACTCCCACCGGGGGTGCAGCAACGCCAGCTGGCGCCTTGCCGGCGCCGCTTCCCTGTTGATCGAACACGTGGGCTGGCACAAAAAATCCTGCGGGAATCGCTGTGATCAGACCCGTGCTCCCCGTGGACGCAGTGGCCTGCAAAGCGGCACACCCCGGCAAGCACGCCAAGACGATCGCCAGTAAACACCAAGCGGTCGTGCGGGACATTTTCAAGACCGGAACTGGGTGAACCTTGCCCGAACTCACCATCTTTTCGCCCCCCACAAGGTGCCGGATAAAGCCCCAACTCAAGAAAATTTGAACCATTTATGATAAAAAGCAATTGGTTTTGTAAGTTTTTGCTATTTCTGTAACAGTTTAATATGAATCACCCCGCTGTACCTGCTTCACCCGCCTCGGTTGCGCGGCTGGGCGTTCGTAGTCTGCCCAATTTAACCGACAGCATGAGTGGCGGTGGTTTGTATGTCCTCATTGCGGAGACGCAGTCGGCGCGATTCCCCATTTTGGCGAGCAGTCTTGCCAGTGCCGTCAACGACGGACTGGTATGCACGGTCATTATTCCAGCAAATCCGGCACTGTTTGTCCAGCGAATTGAATCCTATGGCCACATCGATACATCTGCACTGATTGCCGCCAACGCGCTCCAGTTTTTCGAGTTGCAAGAGGAGTTCTCAAAGAAGATGTTTCGTTTCGGGGCCGAAAGTTTTGTTCAGGAATTGGCGCAATACGAGATTCCCGAAGACAGTTACCTTCTCTTTGATCAGGCCGACGAGTTGCTGAGCCTGCACGACATGTCGCTCGCGCTTGACCAGATTTACACACTCAGCCAGTGGTTCGCACAGCGGCGGGTCACGGCCTTGCTGGTTTTTTCCCGCACCACCGAAGCCCATTCCCGCACGCTCAATGCACTCATGGACAACTTGAATGGGATCGCCCGTCTGGGTGCGGGCAAAGACGGTCTGGAGCTGACATTTGACTACTGGCAGTCACCCGAGGGCACCATCGCAGCCAGAAACTACCGGTTGACGACGCTTGACTCTGGCATGTACGAAGCCTCCGCCAACCTTGCGCCACCCAAGCAAAGCTTTGACGACGACACCTATGAACCCAGACCGGTCGAGGAGGAAACAACGCCCCACTTTTTTTACATGGACCCCGATCTGGGCAGTCTGGCCAGTCAAATGCCCGGCAGCTGGCAAAGGGTGGACACGCTGGTGGGGATGATGCACGCCACGCGCAACACCCGTTCTGCGACCTCCATTTTGAGCTTCCATCGCGACACCAATCTGAGGCAACTGGCCCAGGCCATTCACACGCTACGGCTAAGCTTAGGGCGGCACGCGCGGATCGTGGTGCAGGAAAAGGGCGCATCGCTGCGGTACCAGAACGAAGCATTGCTGCTGCGCCTTGGCCTCAATCTGGTCGTCAACCGGGAGGTGCCAAGCAGCCGCCTGCCATTGCTGCTGGAGTCGTTAAACGGACAGATATTTAACCGGGATGTGAACATCGACTTTGAGGCGGCCCTCGCCAGCGTCCTGCCCACCCGATTGCGCGGCTACCTCCTACCGGTGCGCTTTGTCCGTGAGGTCGCGAGCATCCTCGATCAGGCGGAGACACTCAACATTCCGTGCGCGTTGGTGATCGGGAAACCCGGAGCGGGCGGAACCATGACCGACATCCTGTCGCGCGTTGGCTTGTCGCGCCCCGGCGACCTGATCTCGGCTGACAACGAGAACTTTTACCTGTTCCTGAATGCCTGCCCGCAATCCGTCATGCTGGTCACTTTGGAGCGAATTTTCGGCATGCCCGTGGATGAAGCCTTCGACGATGTCAGGTTCATGGTCCAGCACGAAGAAATCGAGCTGGAGTTGGCAGTCCTGACGCGCGCCGCTGAGAAGGACGATCTGCCCGACTATGCGTCGGCGATCATCACCCCGCAACCAGAAGCAGCGATACCGGCACCGACTGAATTGGCGTTTTTTCCGCAGACAGTTCCCGCATTGGTCGACCGTCCGGCAAGCCCTGCCACGGCGCCGTCGAGTAAACCCGGGTCTATCGATCAGCCGCCGCGACGCAGGCCGAACCAGGGAATCACCCCGCCTATCGCACCGCGGTCGCTCCCACCCGCCCCGCCTGCGTCCATGGCCAAGCCGCAAGCGCCGTCCTTGAAAGACCGGGCACCCAAGGCACAAGACGCATCCACGGATGATCCACAATTTGGCTACGCCACCAGCCTGCCTGCCCCTTTCTTCGGCCGAAAAGAAGCTCCGCGGGCGAAGCGCAGCGCCACGCCCTCCGCTACTTCAGATACCACAGGTGAATCCATTGCCAAGTCGGCGCACTGACCCAGAATGGCTGACGTAAATGCGATCACAGGGCCAGCAGGATTGACCGCGCAACTCCTTCACAGAAGTGGCGCTCCAGATTCATTGCGGCTTCGCAAAGTCTATGCAACAATTCCGAAGGCTGATCAGACTTTCATACCTACGGACCCGACTGGGGCATGAAATCGTTACATCTTCGCGTTCGCCGCCAACCATTTCCCCTCACGACTGACATGACACCGCGAAACCACTCCACCCCCTATCTATCGACAGCAGACCTTCATTCCACAATGCCCAGGTGGCGCTTTGTGTTCTTGACGGTTTTCCTGTGTCTGCCCCTGGCCGGTGTGGCTGACTCGATTTCTTTGCCCAACGCGCCGCTTGACCCTCAGAACGCGACGACGCCCAACGCAGGGCCCATGTTGATTGCACCATTCAGGTACATCCCCCCGGCAGGTGCAGCGACAAGCGAAACCCCGGGCGTGCCCGTGCCAACGCGCAGTCCAGAACAGCAGCGCATCATCGACCTCAATGCGGCGGGAGACTATCGGGCAGTCGGCACCGAAGGGTTGGCGCTGATCGCGAAGGAAAAACCTGACGACGAACTCCAGCTGATTGTTGCCAACAGCCTAGCCTGGACTGGACGGCTCAAGGAAGCCATCCCGACCTACCAAGGCTTGACCCAGGGCAAGCTGGTCAATGAGGCCAATGTCGGGCTGGCGAACGTGCACCGATGGCGCGGACGGGACGAGCAGGCGGCTCCGCTTTACCGTACGGTGCTGGCCAGTGTCCCTGACCACGCAGATGCACTGGAGGGACTGGAGCTGGCGACGCGCGAGTTGAGCCCCCGCACCACACTGAGCTTGGGCGGTGCCAGCGATTCTTCTGACATTCAGCGTCGCTCTGCCACAGTCAATCACCGTTGGCGCGATAAAAGCGGCACCAACATCATGGAGGTCGAGACCAGCGGCGTGAAGGACTCGCTGCCCAACATTCAAGCCAGCCAGCAAGACGTGACTTTGCGCTATGAAGGTCTGGCGCTAGCCCTCAAACCAAGCCTCGAACTGAGCATGCCAACCTCGGGGGATAGCACCTTGTATGGCAGCATACGCATCCAGCTTTTGGAGGATCAGGTCTCACTCAGCGCAGGGCGGGTCAACTGGGGCCGCATGGCGACAAACCCGAACGCGCTGGCATCGCGCCTGGCTGCCTCGCACCTTGGCTTGACAGCGGTTCACCCGTTTTCGTTTGGCACCTTGCGTGGACGTGTGGATTACTTCGACATCTCGGACAACAACCAGATACTGAGCGGTAGTCTGCACCTGGCATCGACCTGGAGGCCAATCGGCAACAACTTCAAACCCTTCGTAGGCGTGGAAACCCGCGATGCCAAGTTCAGCTCTCCGAGCTACTGGTCGCCTGAGCAGGGTTCTGGCACGCTGTACGCCGGGTTGCTGGGCGAATGGGGAGGTACCGACTGGAATTTTTACGCCTCGGCCCAGTCTGGCATCGGCCTGTACGGTGACGCAGGGAAGAGCTGGAGCGTGTCGGGCGGCGGTAAACGCTGGTTGTCCAATGACGTAGCCGTCAGCATGAATTTCTGGTCCATGGCCAGTTGGCGCGACAACTCAGCTTACCGGGCGCAATCAGCGACTCTGGATTTGGAAAAACTTTGGCGATAAAGAAATTTTCCCGCTATGCATGGGTCACCGTCGCAATCGTTGGCCTGATCTTTCTATTGGCATTCAGTTACCAATCAGTTCGCGAGAAACAAGGCTCTTTCAGTGTTCTTTTGGAACACTACGCACTGATGGCGGTGACGATCTACTTGCTGATCTTCCTGGTTCTTCTCATTATCCGCTACGCGGTGCTGATCCTGTACTCTTTCATGGATCACCTGGAGTCTTTGTACAAGCAACGCAACGGCCCGGTTAACTTGTACCGCGAAGACAGTGCCCTCCCCATGATTTCGCTGGTGGTTCCCGCCTACAACGAAGGGCTCGTCATCCAGGCGGCCATTCGGTCGCTGTTGCTACTGGACTACCCGAACTTCGAGATCATTGTGATTGATGACGGATCGACGGACGACACCTATGAAAAGGCGATTGCCGTGGCACGTGAAAGACACAACATACCGGTACGCGTGGTAACCAAACGCAATGGCGGCAAAGCCGAGGCACTGAACACCGGAATGACCGTGGCACGGGGCGAGTTCATTCTCAATATGGACGGGGACTCCAAACTCTCGAGCAACACCTTGCGCGCCTGCATTCGTCACTTTGAAAACCCCAAAATCGGCGCCGTGGCCGGCAACGTCAAAGTGATCAATCGCGAAAACATGTGGACGAGAGTCCAGGCCCTGGAGTATGTGGAAGGGCTGGCCATGGCGCGCAAGGCGCAAAGTTTCATGCGCGCCGTCAATATTATTCCTGGCCCACTTGGCATGTTCCGCAAGAGTGTGTTGCAGCAGGTTGGCGGCTATGACCACGATACCTTCGCCGAAGACTGTGATCTCACGCTCAAGTTGCTGATGCGAGGCTGGCATATCGCCTATGAGCCCAATGCCATCGCCTGGGTGGAGACACCCAGCGGCCTGCTTGACCTGCTCAAGCAGCGCTACCGCTGGACCCGCGGCATCCTGCAAGCGACTGCGAAGCACAGCCATGCCCTATGGCAACCGCGCAAGGCGGGAATCAATTGTTTTATCCTCTGGTACATGCTGTTTGAGGGCATCATGTGGCCTTTTTCAACGGTCTTGGGCAATCTATTTTTTATCTATGTCGGCATTCAATACGGTCTGGCGATCCTACTCTTCTATTGGTGGCTGCAACTCACCGTGCTCGATGTCGTCGCTGCGTCGTACTGCGTAGTCATTGAAGAAGAAGAACCCTCACTGATTTTTTACGCGATCATGTTTCGGCTTTTTTACATCAACATCATTGATATCTCCAAAGTTTTCGCGACCATCGAAGAATGGCGAGGTCATACCATGACCTGGGGAAAACTGGAGAGAGAAGGAAAACTCTAACATGGATCTCATTTCCATCCTTGCAACGGTCATCCTCATCACGACCATTGGCACCATGGTCGTCGGTGTTGGCGCTTACGCCGCATTCAAACTTCGCGACAAGCGCAAGCCCGCCAAGAAAAAGGCTGACGACACCCTGGACAGCGATGGCACACGTGAACCCATCTTCCTGAAACGCTACATCCCCGAGCCAGAGGCCAAGGCCACGGGCGACGAGCCATGACACCCTCACTGACCCTGCAGGCCGCATCCATGAAACCGACGCCCCCAGATCATCGCAATCGCCGTCCTTTCTTCAAGCGGATCGGTCCCTACATGCCAGCGATGATCATCTTGAGTCTGGCCGTTCCGGTCGTAATCTACCTCGCCGTCATGCAGTCAATTGGATGGCGCACGCCAGTGCTGGGCGTCAAAGGAGGACTGTCCTATGCCGCGCCCGCAGGAAAAAGCCTCTTTCTTTACACCTCGCCCCATACCACCACCTACCTGGCAGGGATTGGCGGTAATTACGAGACCTTGCTGCTCCCCTGGCGCAATTATTTTACAAACCGCAAGCTCGATTTCACGGAGATTCAGGATGCCGCTGAGTTAGGCAAATTGAAGCAAGGCGTCTTGGTATTGCCCTCCGCGCTGTCGTTGAGCGAAGAGGAACGTGCCGAAATTCTGGCATTTCAATCCAGGGGGGGGGGCGTGCTTTCCACATGGGCCACCGGAACCAGAAATAGCAAGGGCGACTGGGAGGGATGGCAATTTTTGGAACGCCTGGGGGCCCGCATGCTGGGGGAAATCCCTGCGGATGCGGAGGTCCACCATCTGGTTCTTAGCGGCGAGTCACCCGTATCACACACGCATCCCGCCGGGCAACGCATCGGGCTGAGCAAAACTTCCGAAGCGCTGTTGCGCTTCAAAGGCGAAATGGTCGCTGGACGCTTCATGAACTGGGCCCGCATCATGGATGACGAGCGACGCGGCGAAGGCGCCATTGTTTACTCTGAGGCCAATGAGAAATTGGGCCGGGTTGCCTTTTTTGCCTTTGCAGAGACGGTCTGGGAATCCCGGCCCCTGGCGGCCTATGATTTCATTGATGACACGCTCCAATGGCTGCAACGAGAACCTGCGGTGGTACTCGCCGCCTGGCCCAATGGCAAGCGTGCAGCGCAGGTGATAGAAATGGACACGGAACAGGGGTTTGAAAATGCAGTCCCTTTTGCGTCAATGATGCATTCGCTCGACTATCCGGCCACCTTCTATGTTTTGACCTCGGTGGGCAAACTGTTCCCGCAGGTCATGGCCCGGTTGGCCAGCGAATTCGAGTTGGCCTACCACGGCGATGTCCACGACAGTTTCAAGGGCCAGTCGGCCCAGCAGCAGGCGTTGCGAATTCAGACGATGCGTGCCGAGATGGCCTCGGTAGTCCCGGACACCAAGGGCATCACCGGCTTTCGGGCACCCACCGAAGGTTACGACGCGACCACCGAAGAGCTGCTACAAAAAAGTGGCATTCGTCATCACACCGCGGACCCGAACCGCACGGAGGCGCGCCTGCCCCTGCTGGCCAAAATCGAAGGCGTGGAAAGAGAAAATACGCTGGTGGTGCTGCCGCGCACGCAGCGCGACGACATCAATCTGTACGGGGAGAAACTGACCGCCGAACAAACCACTCAGGCGCTGATTAGTGACTTTGACCTGACGCTGGAGCATGGCGCCTTGGGCCTGCTAAGCATCCACAGCCAGAATTTTCAACCCGACAGCGTACTGACTAAAGCCTTGCCAGGGTTTTTGGTCCACTTGAAGCAACAGCGCAAGCAGGTTTGGGTCGCTTCTGCGGGGCAGGTCGCAGACTGGTGGCGCGAGCGTGAGCGATTCAAGCTTTCGTCGGTGAACACCGGCAAACGCCTTGAGTTCAATATCACGATTACCGGGACCAAGCCCGTGCTTGGCGCCAGCCTGGTGGTGATGCTGCCACACAGGGGGATTCTCCCGAGCGTTCAATCAACAAAAATCGGCGGGATGAAACCAGCCGTGTCACTCGTCGACAACTACCGCGCAGCTATCGTTTTCGACTCCTTGAATCCCGGAAATCACGTCTACCAGGTCACCTTTGCACCGTAGGGGTCGGTTTGCCATGAAAACATGGACGTGATTGGAATTCGCACGAACCATGTCATTCACGATTATGTGATTCATCACAGCCTTGCACACGCTCGGTCTCTAGCAGCCTGTCGGACTTAAAGAATCAAAAATTGAAATCCCCAATCTGCTTAAAAAATAGGCAATTCGGTCTCGATTTTTCAGATTTTTGAGTCTTTTCACGGTATTTTCTCCCCTCATCCAACTTTTGGACGCAATACGGCCATGCGCTTGACATTCCAGGCCAGGCAGACCAGATTCCATTCGCCGGTGACTTTGCGTAAACCGCGCAGTGAGAACTGCCTGAACGCCAGCACCGACTTGATGATGCCAAAGACTGGCTCCACCGTTTGCTTGCGAACAGCGTAAGCGGCTCTGCCTGCCAGCGTGGCCAAGCGGTGCGTCATCGCCTGCATCGGCGTGGCATCTGTCTGCAGCGGTGCAGGCTCTGTAAAACGTTCGCGCCAGTGTGGGTGGTGGTCCTGGCGGGCCACTGCAATCAATGGCACCAGCTTGGCTTCTTCACAGGCTTTGACATTGTTCTCGCTGCAATAGCCGGTATCGGCAATCAGGGTTGAGGCCGTGCCAAGCTTTGCCTCCTGCGCTTGCAGGACCTTGAGCATCGGCTGGACTTGTTGCTTGTCATTGGGCGCTTGCGTCAAGGTGGTGGCCACCACCAACATCGTGTTGGCATCCACCCCAGCCTGTGCGTTGTAGCACTGCTCAAAGCCACCGCCTGAGACTGGCATGATGCGAGACTCTTCGTCTGTCCGGTTGATCTGATCACTGTCACGCACCCCAGGCTCTGGGGCCACAGGTGCTTTGCCACGCGGCTTTTTACCCGTCTCATCCGCCTTGGCTTGGCGCTTATTCATCTTCTCGTCAAACTCTGCCCTCTCACGGGCGTAGCGCTCTGCTGCACGCGCTGCAATCTTGCTCTTGGCTGCAGCCATGGCGGCGAGGCGGTCCTGGCGCAGCTGGAGTTCTTTGGGCAGGCTCATGCCATCGGGGGTATTGGCCGTGTCAGCAGCCTCTGCCAGCGCCAACAGCTCCTGGACTTCTACCTTGAGTTGCTCTTCGAGTTTGACGATGTGGCCATGCGAGAGCGCGCTGTGGCGTGAGGCGTTGGCGTGAATCTTGGTGCCATCCAGACACACCGTGCCCATCTTGAGCAGTTTCATCTCACGGGCCATCTCCAGTACTTGCACAAAGAGGCCCGCGAGTTCGTCAATGAAGCGACGCCGGAAGGTGGCCAGGGTGTCGTGGTCAGGATGGCGGCCCGCCGCAATGTAGCGAAACGCGACCGAGTCGTAGGTGGCCCTCTCCAGCTTGCGGCTGGAGAACACGCCCGTTGAATAGCCGTAGACCAAAATTGCCAGCAAGGTGGCTGGGTGGTGTGCTTTGGAGCCGCGACCGGCATATTGGCGTGTCAGGCGGGAGAGATCAAGGCCGTCGATGACTTCAACGACGAAGCGCGCCAGATGGTCCT
>VMTC01000043.1 GCA_013791765.1 Rhodoferax sp. | reverse complement strand
GCGGCGCGTCGAGCGGGTGCTGGAATACCGCGTCACGCTCAAGAGCGGGTTGCTGAGCAAACCCAGCTTGTCCGAGGCGCAACTGGCGTCAATCGGTGATCTGCTGCACGACCGCATGACCGAGAGTGTGATGTATGACCGCGCCAGCGCCAGCGGCCTGTTCACTGAACTGCAACCAGCGCCCATGGCCCATGTGGATGTGTTGAACGGTGGCAAAGCCGCGCTGGAGACTGCCAACACCCAGTTTGGTCTGGCGCTGGCGGCTGACGAGATCGACTACCTGGTGCAGGCCTTCACGCAACTCAAACGCAACCCCACCGATGTGGAGTTGATGATGTTTGCGCAGGCCAACAGTGAGCATTGCCGCCACAAAATATTCAACGCCGACTTCACCATTGATGGCGTTGCGCAAGCCACGAGCCTGTTCGGCATGATCCGCCACACGCACCAGAGCAACCCGCAGCACATGCTGGTGGCGTACTCCGATAACGCCTCGGTCATGGAGGGCTCGGAAGTTGAGAAATTTATAGCTAAATCAGCCTCTAGCCCGCATGAAATAAGCCTGAGTAGCTATCAAAAAGAGATGGCCACGCACCATGTCCTGATGAAGGTGGAAACCAACAACCAACCGACCGCGATTTCACCGTTCCCCGGTGCCGCCACCGGGGCTGGCGGCGAGATTCGTGACGAAGGTGCCACCGGGCGAGGCTCCAAACCCAAGGCCGGGCTGACCGGGTTTACGGTGTCCAGACTTTGGCCCGATTCATCCGTCGCTCAGGCTGTGGCTTACGGCAAACCGGATCACATTGCCAGCCCTTTGCAGATCATGCTTGACGGTCCGCTGGGTGGCGCGGCGTTCAACAACGAGTTTGGCCGGCCCAATTTGCTGGGTTACTTTCGAGAATACGAGCAGGGTTTGACTTACTCGCTGACAGACGCCGCAGGCCTGGCCACGCAGCAGCAAGAGCAGCGCGGCTACCACAAGCCGATCATGATCGCCGGCGGCCTGGGCGTGATCGACGCCACGCAGACGCACAAGATCGCGTTCCCGGCGGGCAGTTTGCTGATCCAGCTGGGTGGCCCCGGCATGCGCATTGGCATGGGCGGCAGCGCCGCCAGTTCGATGGCGACCGGCGCGAATGCGGCGCATCTTGACTTTGACTCGGTGCAGCGCGGCAACCCCGAGATTGAGCGCCGGGCGCAAGAGGTTATCAACCAGTGCTGGATATTGGGCAATGGCGATGGTGCCCAAGGCAGCGGCAACCCGATCCTGGCGATCCACGACGTGGGCGCGGGCGGCTTGAGCAATGCCTTTCCTGAGCTCAGCAACGACGCCGGGCGTGGCGCCCGCTTCGACCTGCGCGCCGTGCCGCTGGAAGAGTCCGGCATGGCGCCCAAAGAAATCTGGTGCAACGAGAGCCAGGAACGCTACGTGCTGGCGATTGCACCCGAGTCTTTGGACCTGTTCACGGCACTGTGCGAGCGCGAGCGCTGCCCCTTTGCCGTGGTGGGCGTGGCAACCGAAGAGCGCCAATTGGAACTGGTTGACGCGGGCAAAGAGTCGCCGGTCAACATGCCCATGAACGTGCTGCTGGGCAAGCCGCCCAAGATGCACCGCGACGTCACAACCGTGGCGCGCAGCTTTGCCTCGGTGAACCTGACCGGTGTCGATCTGCAAAAAGCCTGCATTGACGTGCTGGCCAGTGCGACCGTGGCGTCCAAGCGCTTTCTGATCACCATCGGCGACCGCAGCGTGGGCGGCTTGAGCCACCGCGACCAGATGGTCGGACCGTGGCAGGTGCCGGTGGCCGATTGCGCCGTGACGCTGGCCGATTTCAAAGGCTTTGCCGGCGAGGCCATGAGCATGGGCGAGCGCACGCCGCTGGCGAGCGTGAACGCACCGGCCAGCGGGCGCATGGCGGTAGCCGAGGCCATCACCAACTTGCTGGCCGCACCGATTGAGCTGCCCCGCGTCAAGCTGTCGGCCAACTGGATGGCGGCCTGTGGCGAGCCGGGCGAAGATGCCGCGCTCTACGCCACGGTGAAAGCCGTGGGGCTGGAGCTGTGCCCCGCTTTGGGCATCTCCATCCCGGTGGGCAAGGACTCGCTCTCGATGCGCACGCAGTGGAAAGACGAGGAGGGCGCCAAAAAGGTGACGTCGCCCGTGTCGCTGATCGTCACCGCCTTTGCCACACTGGCGGATGTGCGCGGCACCTTGACGCCACAACTGAACGCGACAGAGGACACGACGTTGCTGCTGGTGGACCTGGGCCGGGGCCAAAACCGCATGGGTGGCAGCATGCTGGCGCAAACGCTGGGTCAGGTGGGCGACGAAGTGCCTGATCTGGATCACCCGCAAGACCTGGTCAACCTGGTAAGCGCCGTGAACGCCTTGCGCGCGCAGGGTCAAATTCTGGCTTACCATGACCGCAGCGACGGCGGCTTGTTTGCGGCGGTGGTCGAGATGGCGTTTGCCGGCCACATCGGCGTGGCGCTCAATGTGGACATGCTGGTGCTGGAGGGCGACGGTATCTCAGACAGCCGCATGGACTATGGCGATGCCAAAAACTGGGCCGGCCAGGTCAGCGGTCGGCGCGAAGAGCTCACACTCAAAGCCCTGTTCAGCGAAGAGTTGGGCGTGGTGCTGCAAGTGCGCACGGCGCAGCGCAACGCGGTCATGCAAACCCTGCGCGACCATGGCTTGAGCAAATACAGCCATGTCATCGGCAAGACTCGCCCGGTTGACTCGACCATCCAGGACGGGGTCGGCCAAGTGCAGGTCTGGCGCGACGCCAAGCGAGTGTTCAGCGCCAAGTTGCAGGACCTGCATCAGGTCTGGGACGCTACCAGTTGGAAGATCTGCCAACAACGCGACAACCCGGCTTGCGCTGAAGCCGAGCACGCTGCCGCGGGTGACCCGCTGGACCCGGGTTTGCACCTCAAATTTATAGAAAATCAGGCTCTAGCCCGCGTGGAATATCCGCAAGCAGCTATTGAATTAGTAGTGAAAATGGCAAGCCCTGCGCTTGTGCTGACACGCCCCAAAGTCGCCGTTCTGCGCGAGCAGGGCGTCAACTCGCACGTCGAGATGGCCTACGCATTCACCCAGGCCGGTTTCGAAGCTTTTGACGTGCACATGACCGACCTGCAAAGTGGCCGCGCCAAGCTGGCCGACTTCCAGGGTGTGGTGGCGTGCGGTGGCTTCAGCTATGGCGACACGCTCGGTGCCGGTATTGGCTGGGCGCGTTCCATCACCTTCAACCCCGCTCTGGCGGATCAGTTCAAGGCCTTTTTTGGTCGTGGCGACACCTTCGGCCTGGGCGTTTGCAACGGCTGCCAGATGTTCGCCGAGCTGGCTGACATCATCCCCGGCGCACAAGACTGGCCGCGCTTCACCACCAACCAGAGCGAACGTTTCGAGGCCAGGCTCTCGATGGTCGAGGTGCTGGACTCCCCGTCGCTGTTCTTGCAGGGCATGGCGGGCAGCCGCTTGCCGATTGCCGTGGCGCACGGTGAAGGCTTTGCCAACTTCAAGTTTCGCGGCAATGCCGACAAGGCCATTGCCGCCTTGCGCTTTACCGACAACCATGGTGCCGCCACCGAGGCCTACCCGTTCAACCCGAACGGCAGCCCCGGCGGTCTGACGGCAGTGACCACACTGGACGGCCGCTTCACCGCGATGATGCCGCACCCCGAGCGGGTGTTTCGCAACATCCAGATGAGCTGGACCAACGGCGACCCGTCCGCGCTGAGTCCGTGGATGCAGTTGTGGGTGAATGCGCGCAAGTGGGTTGGCTGATCACGGTCGTCGTCCGCAACTCCTGAACAAAATGAAACTCGGGCTTATCACGGCAGTCACGCTTTCGGCGTTCATGAAATCAGCGCCGGCGGCCACTTATACCTACCCGGCGGCGTCGGAAGAAATGTACGCGTTTGAGCTACTCAACAGCGAACGTTCGCACTGCGGGTTTGGCTCCTTGCGACAGAGTGCTGAACTCGATAGCGCCGCAAAAAGCCATGCCGCCTGGCTCTTTGTCAACAGTGCGCAAGGGCATATGCAAAGGCCAGGAACGCCCGGATTTACCGGCGAAGCCCCTTGGGATCGCGTGATTACGGCCAACTATGGCCCGGATTTCTCGTTTGAGTCCACCGAGGTGCAGGTGTTTCACAGCGGCGTTGAGCAAGGCTCTGGCGCCAATGCCGTCAGAAGCCTGCTGAACGCCCCCTATCACCTGGTGAACATGCTGCGCGGTTACCGCGAGGTGGGCATCGGCGTGAAGGAAAAGATTGACCTCGGGCTGATGAACAACAACCAGAACATCGTCAACATTGTGCTGGCGGCCAAGAACAGTGAGGGCTTCCAGGTGGAGAAGGCCGCTGCGCTTCGCACCTACCCCTGCGAAGGCTCCGTCGGCATGGTGCGTTCACTCCGGCATGAAACGCCAAACCCGTTTCCCGAGCGCGATCTCTTCGCGCATCCGGTGGGCGCCTCGATTGCGGTGGTGGCCGGGGCAGGCCAGATTTTGAGCATTTCCAGCGCCAGCGTTGTCAATGCGAAGACCGGCGCGAGCGTGCCCACCCTAGCCCCCGTGACGGGCTTGAGCGACCGCAACGCAACGCCCGACAATAAAATCGTCGAGGACAACGAGGGATTTGTTTCTTGCAGCGAGCCTCTTGAAGCCAATACGCCCTATGTAGTCACCTTGAGTGGAACCCTTGGCAGCACGAGCTTTTCTCGTAAATTCACTTTTACGACGGGTGGCGCGAAGTTTTGACACCCAGGTTGGGGTCAGGCGCGGCCCCACGTCCTGGGTTCTGCCACCGGCCGTACCGCATGCCTGCCTATTGGCACAGACCCAGAATCCGTTCCTGCTGTGCGCACTGCTTGGCCGACCGCATCTTCACCAGCGTTCTGGGCTTCGATTCCCCAGCAATACAGGCCCTGAACTCACGCGCCGTCGGGGCATAGTAAAACCAGCCGCGACCCAGCTCGGGGAGCGCCAGCGCGACCTCGCGCCATTTTGGATGTCCTTTTTCTTGCAGCATAGAAAAGTTTTGGCACAACGAACGTGCCAACTGCCGCAGGTGGGTCTCCGTGTCTTTCAGCTGGAAATCGTAGGTCACGAGGAAGGCCTTGACCGCCAGCCCGGGGAGATCAGCCCTGAGCAGGTTGGGGTAATTGCTGGCACGCACATTGGCCGGAAAATAGGTCTTGAGAACGGCTTCGCTGGAGGGGTGCTTGGGGTCGAATGTGAGCAGTTTGATGAGCTGACGCGACTCGGGCTTCATGTCAACGAGCAGTTTGGCGGGCTGACCGGCAACGATCGCGACCACGTCAATCGTTTTGTCCGTCACCAGCTTGGCCAGCGCCTCCTCGTTGGAAAGAAAGCCCGCGCTGGCGTCCGGCATGGGCTCGCCAAACATCAAACGGTAGAGCGTCGCCGAGGTCAAGGCTGTGCCGCTTCCGGCGTCACCGGCGTTGATCCTGGCATTCTTGATTTCGTGGATGAAGTTCAGCTGCGAGTCGGCCCGCACAATGAAGTAGATTTCTTCGTTGTAAAGCGGCATGATCACGCGCAACGGCCGGATCAGGCTGCGGGCTGCGGCGTTGCCAGCGGCCGCGATGTCGATGTAAGACTGGTAAACGTCCGATTGCACCAATGCCAGCTTCACGCCTGGCTCGTAGCGTAAGCGTCGGACGTTCTCGGCCGATCCGGCAGAGGGCAAGGCGTCCAGGTTGATGTCTGCCGACGGCGCCACCAATTGGGCCAGGTCGCGCCCGATCTTGATGTAGGTGCCGCGCTCAGACGCCGTCACAATCTTGTAGTCGACTGCTGCGTTGGCCGCCGTGCCCTGGCACAGCATCCCGGCCGCCAACAAAGCGCTAAATATCATTTTTTTCATGCTATTGACCTTCCTTCTTTGGAGTCGGGTTGCACAGCCCGAGGGTGGCGACTGCGGGCGGGCAGTCTTCAATTACCAGTGAATCCTGGCGGCTTTGCGCCTCGGGTACTGCGACCAGTGCGGGGCCAGAACGGCGCCTGGTGCCGACAACCGGCGCCGCCACGGGTGGCGTCTTGTCAAGGTCAACCGTGCTGGCTGCGATCTGTGGCCGTTGGCCTGTTTGCGCGAGCTTGGGCTCACTGCGTGCCGCTGGGGCGATTTCGGTCGTTTCTGCTGGCGTCGGTGCGGCCGATACGATCGGGGCAGCTCGCGGCAGGTCTTGACTGCGCGGCAGTTGGGCAGAAGGGCGGCTGTAAAGATAGAAGGACGCCGCCATCAGCGCGAGCAATAACACTGGCAGTGTCACGCGCATTGCGCGCTGCGCCCCGGTCGGGCTTGTACCGGCATCAGTCGAAACCGTCTCAACCACGGACGGCGCAGCCTGCTGCTGCGCCACATTGGCACCGATGAGCGCAGGATAGGTCGGCTCGGTCTCAGGACTAACGGGCGTGAACTGGGCCTCCAGGCCTGATGCCGCAGGCAAGCTGAAGTCAGCGCCGCATTTGTAGCAGTGCTTGGCGGCCCGGTCGTCGATGGCGCCACACTGGCCGCAAGGTTGCAGGTTTAATTGCGAGCCACAGTCGTTGCAGAAACTGGCGCCAGCGGGATTGAGGTGCTTGCAAAAGAGGCACTGCAAAGGGGGTATCAACGACATCTCGGGTAGCTGAGCGTCAGGTTGGGGAGCGAACTTGTATCCACGACATCAGGATATTGGGGTGCCGTGACGAATGCTGAAGAAAATACGCCGCACAGGTGTTTCATCGCTGATGATTAAGCGCAAGGAACGCTGAGTTGCCATTGAGAAAAATCAAGGCCCGAACTGCAATGGCGAAGCCTGCACGACGCGGCAAATTGACCATCCCAATGCGTAACCACGGGGTCACGGTGCCGTGCCTGTGGCCGGTTCCATGGAAGCGAAGGCGTCGGCATCGACACGCCTGAGGTCCTGTGCCAAGTCCCGAATGGCGGCCTCGTCCAGCGTTTCTTTGTCCAGCAGCGCTTGCGCGCCGCGCGCTAGCTCGAGCATCTGCTGCTGGCGCTGCGGCTCAAAAGCCACAAAGCCCAGGTCTTCGTCCATGCCGTAGCGGGTCAACATGTCGCGGGCGATGTCGCTGGCTTTGGCCAGGTCATCCGCGGCATCGGTGGACAGCAGGCCAAACACCAGCTTCTCGGCGGCGCGCCCGGTCAGCAGCACCGTGATTTTTTGCTCCAGCTCGGGCCGCGTCATCAGGTAGCAGTCTTCTGTGGGGCGTTGAATCGTATAGCCCAGCGCGCCAATGCCGCGCGGGATGATCGACACCTTGTGCACCGGGTCGAGGATTTCGGGCCGGTTGGTGGAGGAAAGAATGATCAAGCCCACGCGCGATTCGAAGCCATCCATTTCCGACAGCAATTGATTCAGCGTCTGTTCCTTCTCGTCATGGCCCCCCCGGCCTGGGAAGGCGCCGCGGGCGCGGCCCAGCGCGTCAAGTTCGTCGATGAAGAGTCTTGAGTCGACCGACCACGGCGAGCTCCGAAATCGTAACCTCGGCGATGCGCTCTTGCGTGAGCGCTTTTTCAAACTCGCTGTAGGGCACGGTCTGCACCTGGCTGAGGCCTTGCCAGAGGTCCTGCAGCAGCACCAGCAACAGCAGAGCGATCAGCCAGTAACCCACATTCCACGTATTTTCTTATCCAATTGATGTCCCCCAGGGCCGTTCCAACCGAGGTCCTCAGGCTACGCGCTGTGTTTGGCTCGCCCATGACAATTCGCAAAGACGTTGCTGCCGCACGTTTCTAGCATTCAGGTTCGCGGCGGTGATGTCGCGCTGCCCATTGGGGAAGGACAAGACATGACGCGAAAACAGGGGCTTCTGAGCTTGATGCGGCAGCGGTCCAAAGGCGCTTGGCTGATGGCGCTCGGTAACAGTGCTCTGCCCATGGCCCGGGAGCGGGGCTGATGCAGCGGCTGGCCCTGCCAGCAGCGTCTGATGTCAATCTGCTGACCCGCCTGCTGGCACGCTTGCAGCCGCACTTCGACATTCCGCTGCGGCTGGCGCTGTGGAACGGGGCGCAGCATGATCTGGGGGCTGATCCGCTGGTCACGGTGCAGTTGGCGGGGCCGGGCGCATTGCGCTATTTTTTGCCGCCCAGTCTGGACAACCTGGCCGAAGGCTACGTCAACGGCCATTTTGATGTCCTGGGCCGGGCCCAGGATGTGGTGGACGTTGCGTCCAGGCTGGCCCAAGTGGGCGTACCCATGCGCGGCCGATTTGCCCGCCTGTTGACGCCGCTACGCCACGACCGGGCGCGCGATGCACGCGCCATCGAGCAGCACTACGATGTTTCCAATGATTTTTATCGTCTGTGGCTCGATGAGGCCATGGTTTACTCCTGCGCCTACTTCCCCCAGCGCAGCGAGACACTGGCTGCGGCCCAGGCGGCCAAGCTCGATCACATCTTGACCAAGCTCATGCTCCAGCCCGGCGAGCGGCTGCTTGATATCGGTTGCGGCTGGGGTGCGCTGGCCCTGCGGGCCGCACAGAAGTTTGGCGCGCAGGTGGTCGGAGTCACCTTGTCAAAAAACCAGCATGCGCTGGCATGCGAGCGCGTGCGCCAGGCCGACCTGGGTGGGCAAGTGGAGATCAGATTGCAGGACTACCGAGATATTGATGAACACGACGGACTATTTGACAAGATCACCTCGGTCGGTATGTTCGAGCACGTCGGACTTGATCATCTGCAATCCTATTTCGCCAAGATCAACGCGCTGCTCAAGGACGGTGGCCTGGTGCTCAACCATGGCATCACCTCAACCGACCCGGACAGCGGTTCCTGCCCACTGGGGGCAGCCAATTTTATTGAGAAATATGTGTTTCCCAATGGTGAGCTACCCCATATCAGCCAGGTGCTCAAGGACATGCAGAGCGCCGGGCTGGAAGCGCTGGATGCGGAGTGTTTGCGCCGCCATTACGCCCGCACGCTGGCCTTGTGGTCGCAGAACTACGAAGCTCAAAGCCAGGCTATTCGTGCCATCGTGAGCGAGACCACCTACCGCGTCTGGCGCATTTACCTGGCGGGTTGCGCGCAGGCGTTTGCCCAAAACTGGGTCTCGATCTATCAGGTGCTGGCCTGTAAGGGGGGTGCCGGCGAGGCGCTCAATCCAACACCCTGGTCGCGTGCCTACATGTACTAGAACATTCATCTCAGTTGACAATTCTCAATTCACGCACACGGCAAGTGATTACATTCAAACCGTACTTCGCAAGGAACGCTGGAAGGCGTGCCAACCGGGTACGTTGCTGGGGGGTTCAAGCCATTGAACCGAGTCTTGATGTTCCACATCAAGACGGATGAGGACGTCCCCAGACGCGTCAGCCTGACACACTGACCTGGGTTCCTCGCCACCACCGCCAGCCCCTCAAAAAGGCTGGCGGGTCTTTTTTTGTGGGCACGCAGTGCGCAATCCACCAGATGCTTCACTTTTCCGCAGGCCGAACAGGCGCGGCGACCGCACCCCAGTGGGCCAGGGCCAGGGCCTGCATGAAGCGAGGCAACTCTTGTTCTGCCAGGTGGTCAATGCCCGCCGCGCCAGCACGTCCGCCGCCACCAAAGCCGTGACACAAAGCGGCCGCACCACCGGGGGTCGCCAGCGGCGCGCGCACGCTGACGAGCAAACCACCGGCGCCTTTGGCCTTGAGCACGGCGTGCGCTTGCTCGGGGTGTTCGTTCGCCAATTGATTCACCAGGGTGCCGATGACACGCCGACTCCAGGGCGCATCGGGCAGCATGTAGACGCGGGTATGAGCGTCCTGCCAGCGCGCAATCAAGGTGCCAGCCTGGTGCAGGTCGCTCTGGCGCTGCGCTTGGAGCTCCTGCGCGATCGACTCCCGCTCCAACAAGGCGATCGGGTGGCGATAGCGCATCAAAATCGGGAATAGTTGGGCCGGTGCAATCAGCACATCCTGGGTGCTGTCGCCATATGCGTTGTAGTTGATGGCCTCGCCCAGCGCCTGTAGGCGGCGCCTGTCTTGCTCCCCCAAACCCAGCTGCTCAGCCCGCGCATCGGCCACCTGCGTCAGGTTGTCGCCATAGGCGCCAACCAGTGCCCAAGCCGTGAATAGGCCGCCCAGGTAATGGTCAACCAGCAGGCTGGTGCAAACATCAGCGCCGCAGTCAATATGGGCGTCCAGCAAAGGATGCGCCAACGCAGGTGTGAGTTCGTCTGCATCATGGTGATCAAAATATCGCACTTTGACGCCGGCTTCAAGCAAGCGCACCAGCGCTGCCCGGTTGCGTCGCAGTGACAAGTCGCACACCAGCAGCTCGTCGCCCCGGCTGGCGTGCACCTGTTGCAGCAGTTCAATTTCGCGTTTCAAGCCGGTGATTAAATGCGCCGCCCGTGGCTCGTGCAGCCGCCATTGCACCAGCGCACACAAGCCGTCGGCATCGCCATTGCAGACGTCGATATGCGCTTTCATGGACACCTCATCGCGGTTGTTGGGCTATCTGTAGTTTGCTCGTTTTAAAACCAGGACGGCAGATTCACCTTGCGCAATGTCAATGCGCAGCCCTGACTGGCTGTGCGCTGCGGTGGTTTTGATCAACATCAGGAGGCGCACCAATTGAGAATACGCAAGGGCCGGTGCAGCGCAAGTCACTACCCTTGCATTGGTCACGGCGAGGGCCGTAGCCAAGTCATAAATTCGATTTCTGTGAGGCTATAAATGAAGCATCCGCAAACTACCCACCACGCTGCAGCTGACGTTGCGGGCAAGAAGAAGCCGACGCGCTCCGGCAAGAAAGGCAATGGCGACGATCAAAATGCGGTTGATCTGAGCGCCAGAGCTGGCGACAGCGGGCGCGACGAAATTGTTCGCCAGACTGCTTATTCCTTGTATGAGGCACGTGGTTATGTGGGCGGCTACGACCTGGATGACTGGCTGCAGGCCGAAGCAAAGATGGCCCAAGTGAGCGCCAGGGAGATGGGCTCCTAGGCAGCGCAGGCTTGCGCACGCCCGGGATTCTTTTTGCTTTGGCGCTGCTTGTCGTGCTCGCAAGTGGTGGCGGGTTAGCCTTAAGGCGCTCATCCAAACATGCGCTTCAATCGCTGAGGCGCGCGGCATTCAAAAAAATACGAGGAGACAGTCATGAAACAGACAGCCAAACCAGGAGCCGGGTGCATCGAAAAATTTGAAGACAGGTCGCGTGAACTGTTTCTCAAGCTTAGGCGCGCGACTCCAACCAACCGCCCGGCGCCCAGCGCGAGTCATCTTTACCCGGGCGGCTGCCAGGCTTCAAGTGCCGGACGCGAATCTCTCGCAAACAGCAACAAGGGGCAGGTTCATTAGGGCTTGTCCATGAATAAGCTGAGCCAAATGTGCATGCTATTTGTGGACAAGCCCTTCGGTGCGGCTGACCCAATTCAGACACTCTTGCAGGCACCAGGTTGCGCGGGCTTTTCGCTGCGTCATTGCCATCGGGCGCTCAAGGGCGCGCGCTTGAGGCTCTAGGAATGAGCCCGAAGAAACTTGCCAATCTCTTCAAACGCTTCCTGACCTTCAGGCAAATCCGGGTGATAGATTTGCCAGACATGCACCATGTGGCGCCAGGTCTGAAAAGTGACGGGTGAGCCGGCCGCAATGGCTTTGTTGACGTAACGGCGGCTGTCGTCAAACAACATTTCTGACTCGCTGGCCTGCACCAGCACGGGCGGCAACCTTGACAGGTCACCAAAGACCGGGGACAAGATCGGGTTATTGGGGCGCAGGCGATTTTGCAGCAAGGTCCCCCACAGCAGCACGCTGCGCGGCATCCGCGTCAGCGGCTTGAACAGCGGCCCCAGCATGGGGTCAGTGTCCAGATTGTTCTTCAGGCTCAGGCTTCCGAAGGAGGCATCGGTGGCGGGCGACAAGGCCACAGCGGCGTTGGGCGCACGCAGGCCCTGGTCGCGCACCCAGGCGATCAGCGACAGCGTCAGGTTGCCGCCGGCGGAGTCGCCCGCGACAAAAATCGCCTTGGCAGGCTCAGCACGGTCGGGGCCGTGATCGAGCAGCCAGCGGTAAGCCTTGCGGCAATCTTCAATGCCCGCCAGGCGCGGGTGTTCCGGCATCAAGCGGTAGTCGATCGCCAACACGGCAGCGTTGGCAATTTCAGAAAATTTGCGCGTCAGGCGGCGGTGGCTCTTGGGGCTGCCCATGGTGAAGGCGCCGCCATGGATGTAGAGCAAGCGGCGTCGACTGTCGACGCCGGCTGCCAGAACCCACTCGGCCGGAACGCCCGCGGCGTCAACGGGAACGACCTGGGTGGTCGAATCGCCATCGGCAAACAGGTTGTCCATGTAATTGCGCAGTAACGCCAGGTGCTGACGGCGCGGCGTACTCTTGAGCGTGGTGCCAATGCTGCCCAGCGAGGCCACCACCGCGTGGTGCGCCTCGCTGGGCGCGCCATCGGTCAAATGGCGCTGACCAACGGGCTGGTCAAATGCGCTCAGGTCAGCACCGCGCAGATAAAAAGCGCCAATCGCCCAGACCACCCCGACCACCAGGATCAGAGCGACGACGCTCAAGAGTATTTCAGCCACTGTGACTTACTTGCCAGCTTTTTTGGCCTTGGGGTAGCCCAGGCGGGCCAGTGCCTGCTTCACACGCGCGTCAAAAGCATCGCCGACGCTGTTGATGCTGTCGTCGACCACTCGGCTGGCGTCGTTGATGCGGCTCTTGAGCAAGTCGGCATTGCTGTCGATCGTGCCGCGTGCCTGGGATTCTATTTTTTCGCCCGCCTTGACCAAGGCTTCAAAGGCGTGTTCGCCTTTGGTGCCGGTCGAGGTGGTGACCTTGGCCAGTGCGCCCAAACCGGCCAGCCAGATGGCGCGCTGGGAATCGATCAGCTTGAGCGAGGCATCGCGGGTCATATGAACAACCGAACTCACTTTACGGCGGCCTTGCGTGGCGACCTGTTTCAGGGTGGCGGTCTTGGCGACCGGGCGTGCCTTGGTCTTAGCGGCTGCGGTCTTTGCCACGGGCGCTTTGGCCTTTGGTTTGGCGACGACGGCCTTGACCACAGCCGTTTTGGCGGCGACGATTTTTTTGCTTGCTCGGGCTACCGTTTTCTTGACTGCAGGCTCGGCGGTGGTGGTGGTGTTTGGAGTGCTGGTGGACATGGCAAAATTCCCTTTTGAAGTGATGAAACAGACTGCCAACTTAATGCATGGCGGCTTTGCGGCTGCGAGTATCCCCCAGACCCTCTAGGGAAGGCACCTTAACTTGGGCTCATTCGCCGGTCGTTTTCGCAGGCCGGCTCGAATGGAAGTGGATCGGCGCTTCACCCGGTGCTGGAGCGCGCGCCTTGATGGTCTGCTGCAGCACCGAGGTCTTGATCTTTCCCATGACGTGCATTTCACACGGCTTGCAGTCAAAGCGCAGCGTGAGCTTGTCTTTGCCATTTAAAAGTAGCAGTGGCTCGGCCTTGACCGTGCCTTGCACGCCAAGCACCCCCTTGGCCTGTTTGGGGCACAGGCTCAATGAAAAACGCACGCAGTGCTTGGTGATCATCAGGCTCACTTCACCCGTTTCTTGTGCATCTTCATAGGCCGGTGCGATCAGTTTGACGCCATGGTGGGCGTAAAAGGCGCGGGCGTTCTGGTTGAAAACATTGGCCAGATAGCTCAGCGTGTCCTCAGGGTAGGGCGCTGGCGGCTCCACGGCAGCAGCACGTGGCAGCCGCCGCCAGGCCAGGGTGCGCTCTGCTTCCAGTGCCTGAACCGCTTGTCGGCGCAAGGGATTGAGCACCGAGCTTGGGACAAACCAGGGTTGTGAAAAATCAACCTGCACCGCCAGCGCGCTGAAGATGCTGTCGCCCATTTTGCTCAGGTGCTCACGCACGCTGGCGCTGGCCGCTTCCTTGTCTTTAGCCAGCGTGCGGGGCAAAGCGGTGTGGGCAGTGGCCGCGACCCCGTCTTCGTCCGTCAGGCTCAAGGCCAGGCCCTGCGGCGTTTGCGACAGTTGGGCCCAGACGCCGATGCGCCGGTCACTTGATTTTTTCTCTAACCGGCGCACCCAGGACGTGTCGCGGTTGCGGTTGACTTCTACGCCTTTGCGCAAGTCTTTCAAATCAGCAAGCGGGTCTTTGGGAAAGACGCGCCAGCGGCCCTTGCCAGCGTTGAGGTTTTCTGCCCGGTTGATCGCCAGGCCGACCAACTCTTTTTGCAGGTCGTAGTAACACAAGCCGTCGCCGTTGTGCAGCATTTGCGCCGCGTCGTTCAAAGCCACCTCTAACCAGTTGGGGCCGACCTGGGTCACAAAGCCAATGGGCTGGCCGGGGTTCTTGGGCGTGTCAAAGGCGCCAATCGTGTCTTGACGGCCCTGCACAAAATAGTCCGTGAACTCGCGGTTGAAATTTTGCTTTGGGTCTGGCGTGAAGCTGAAGGTGGTGCTACCGCTCGACGCCGGCGCCAGCGGTTGCGCTGAGCTTTGGCGCTGCTCAATCAGGGCGTCAAGCAGTTGGCGGTAGTGGGCGGTGATGTTCTTCACGTAGCCCATGTCCTTGTAACGGCCTTCAATCTTGAAGCTGCGAATGCCGACGTCCACCAGCGCCGCCAGGTTGTCGCTCTGGTTGTTGTCTTTCATCGACAGCACGTGCTTGTCGTGCGCCACAAAGCGGCCTTTGTCGTCCATCACCTGGTAAGGCAAGCGGCAGGCCTGGTTGCATTCGCCCCGGTTGGCACTGCGCCCGGTGTGCGCCGCGCTGATGTAACACTGGCCGCTGTAGGCCACGCACAGGGCGCCGTGAACAAAGAATTCCAATGAGCAGCGGGCCGGGTCGGTGGCGACGCGAATGGCCTGAATTTGCGCCAGAGAGAGTTCCCGCGCCAGCACAATTTGCGACAGGCCCACGTCCTGCAAGAAGCGCGCTTTCTCTGGCGCTCGAATGTCGCACTGGGTGCTTGCATGGAGCTGGATCGGCGGCAGGTCAATCTGCAGCAAGCCCATGTCCTGGATGATCAAGGCATCCACTCCCGCGTCATACAGCTGCCAGGCCAGCTTGCGCGACGGCTCCAGCTCGTCATCACGCAAGATCGTATTGAGCGTCACGAACACGCGGCTGTTAAAGCGGTGCGCATGGCGCGCCAGCCGGGCAATCTCGGATACGCTGTTGTCGGCACTGGCGCGCGCGCCAAAGGAGGGGCCGCCAATGTAGACGGCGTCGGCGCCATGGTTGACGGCTTCAATGCCAATGTCGGCGTCGCGCGCCGGGGCCAAGAGTTCGAGTTGATGGTCAAGCAGGGACATGGGTGTGATTATCTCAGTGACGCCATCAGGCCTGTGGCGTCAGAGGTGAATGGGTTATCGTAGCGGCCATGATAAAAAGACCGACTGCAGTTGCCGCCACTTCGTTGCCGGTTCGCTTTGACGCCGTGGATGCCCTGCGTGGCCTGGCGATGGTGTGGATGACCGCTTTTCACTTCAGCTTCGACCTCAACCAGTTTGGCTACATCAAGCAAGATTTTTACCATGACCCGCTGTGGACTTGGCAGCGCACCCTGATCGTGAGCCTGTTTTTGTTTTGTGCTGGTCTGGGCCAGGCTATTGCCGTGGCTCGGGGGCAAAGTTGGCCGCGCTTTTGGCGCCGTTGGGCCCAGGTGTTGGGCTGTGCGCTGCTGGTCACGCTGGCCTCCTGGTGGATGTACCCGCAGAGCTTTATCTATTTTGGTGTGTTGCATGGCATGGCGTTGATGCTGATCATTGCGCGCCTGACTGCGCATTGGGGTGGGCGTCTGTGGTGGCTGGGTGGTGTCGTTATTGCTATTCAATTAATAGCTGTATACTCAATGAATACGTGGGCTACAGACGAATTAGCCACTATTTTCAATTCAAAACAGCTTAACTGGCTGGGTTTGGTAACGCAAAAGCCCATTACCGAAGACTACGTCCCGCTGCTGCCCTGGCTGGGCGTGATGTGGTGGGGCGTGGCGGCCGGGCACTGGTTAACGCGCCAGGGCGTGGCTTTGTCATGGCGACTGCCCGCGGCGTTCAAACCGCTGGCACTGCTGGGGCGTTGGAGCCTGAGTTATTACATGCTGCACCAGCCGGTGATGATTGGTGCCTTGATGGCGCTGGCGTGGTTGGCAAAGTAGCGCGGCACAGGTTCTGTGTGTTGCAATGGAGACGCTGTTGCCCCATCTCCTACGAAGGAATTGTTGCTTCACATAGCACATTGTGATGGCCTTGATGGGCAAGTGTGCAACTTCAAGCGACTTTCACAATTTCCGGAAGTCGACCGTCAAAATTGAACGTTAAGTCTGGAGCGAAACCTGGAGCCGCTACGCAGCGGAAGCTGACGACCACGAAGGGCCTGAGACGTTGGCCGCCCAGCCTCGGATCTGGTCGCGAGTTGCTTGACCTGTACATGCCCTCGTGCTGCGGCCCCCTTGGCGATACCGCGTTCATGTCGGGCCAGGCTTTTGCACGCAGAGGCTTCAAGGCTGTGCGTGCGCGCCGTTATGCCGGCCAGGGCGCTGGCCTGATGGATTTGGTCGTCTGAGTGTTGCGGCTAGTGCCATCTTGACCAGGTGGGGCCGGCAATCGGTAACCACCCGACTAGCGGAGAATTCTGAGTGTCTTTGCGGGCGGCAGGGGGGTCAAATAGGCATCGGCAGCAACACCAAAAAAAGCACTTTATCCCACAACAACCCGATTTCGCCCCGATTGCTTAGCTGAGTAAAGAGCCTCGTCGGCGCGTTTGACAAGTTCACGATCGCTATCTGCGTTAAGTTCCGGGAATGAAGTGATCCCAATGCTGATCGTGACGTCGATCATATCGTCTCCGTCCGCGATCGATGTTTCTTCGACCATGCGCCGCAGTCGCTCGCTAACTTCATGGGAATTTGCCTTTGACGCGGCAGGAAGAATGACCAGAAATTCCTCGCCGCCGTAACGCATGAGTACATCCCCATCGCGAAGGGCTGCGCGCGCTGTTTCAGCAACTTGAATGAGGACTCTGTCTCCTGCGAGATGTCCGTAGGTATCGTTCACCTTCTTAAAATGATCAATATCGAACATCATGACACCGAGAGGCCCGGTCGTGCGGACCGCGCGATTGAACTCCTCGTGAAGCCTCGCCATGCCGAAGCGCCGGTTGTAGACCCCTGTGAGCGGATCGAGCGCCGCCAGGGTCTGAAGGCGGTCATGGGTTAGCGCGTTATTGAGCGCGAGCGCCAAGCCAGGGCGGAATAGATTGAGACGCAATTTTGCCTCATCCGCAAATCCGGTGGCGCTAGCCAGAACGGTTGCTCCTAGCGGAACTTCCTTGTAGAACACAGGATAGACAAGCAGTTCACGCGGGCGGTAGGCCGTCGAAATACCCTCGACAACTACGTCGTCCGGCAGCGCCACAATCACCCGGGTTCCCGTCTGCATAGCGCGCCTGACGTGCTCGCTGTTGCACAATGAATCCGGATTGCGGATGCCCTGGGATGACACAATCTTTAACTCGCCTTGCGCCGCGATCAAAATGGCGCCTGCACTTGCATCGGAATGAAAAAGCAACTGCTCAAGAGCATTGCCCGCTAAAACATCGAGTTCAAGATGACTGGCAAGCACCCCGGTAAACGAACGGACAACCACATCAGTCCGGCGTGAGAACGCAAGGGACTCGACGAGGTAGTTGAAGGCCTTTCCGCTTTCGCCTATCTCATCGTCTGAATCGACAGCAATGAAGCAGGCATCGGAAGTGCATTTTTCCGATTCCTCGGCCTGCGCCAACATCCTCAGCTTGGATTCGACGAATCTCATGTGGTCAGCCAATACTCGTAATCTGGAACCAACAACCCTTTTAGCCAGCCAAAAATTTATCCAGCCGACCAAGAATCCGGCGGCCATAGTTGCCGCGAAAAACCAGGGCGTCAACGCCAATTCAGTCGGAACCCCCATCATGACTACAAAGAACGGGAAGGCAAGGCCCATGACAAGACCGAACCCGATCATCCATATCGCGAGATCGGCAAATACCTTACGTGTAAGACGAATCACGGTGGCCTCTTGATTTATATGGAACGACCAAAAGTATTTCATGGTGGTGAGCCATCAGGCACTTCTTGTTTGAAGCCAATCTTGAAGCCTTGATCAGCAACCACCCTTCGACCGATTGTGACAGTCCCAGCAGGCCATTCCCTTCCCGCTTCAAAGTGAATTGTTTGCCGACAACATTGAAAAGCGAGGTCTCACGCATGACCGCTTGACCGACTGCAAGTCGCCGCTGGTCATGAGTGTTATCACCAACACCCAGAACTTGACCCTGATCATGTGTACACACATCAATGTCGGGTATCTGGCAGGCAGATCAGAAAATCCGAGGTCAGCAACGTGTTTAGAGGCGACCAACGGTCTCCGAAGCCGGCCGAAAACATTGAGCGTCAGCCATGGAGAAAAACGTAGTCCCGGTACCCAGTGGGGGGCGACCATCACGAGTTCCTGTTACGCTTTATCCTTGACGAAGCGCTTGCCTAACTCACTTTTTGCCGTGAGTGACATGAATCCCGGCCGACCCTCGACAATAGTCATTTCAGCCCGGACTTTTCATCGTGCGTGCTAAGGGTCAACGACTCTTTGTCCACAGCGTCCTGGCCGCAGCCACCAAGTTGGTCAGAGCAGGCCGTCAGGTTTCATGACAAAGACGGCGGCGCCGAGACGCAAGGCAAATCATCTTGGGCACTATTTTGGAATTCCCGCATGGAAATTAAACCGAGATTGTCCATTAGGATTTTTTGAGGTTTGCAACGAGGTTAACTGGCGCACCGGCGTTAGCCCAAAGCCCTTCAAACCAAGGCCTTCGCTTGCGCGCCACGGCAAGTCGAAACGTCTGCTTGTCTGACTTCGTTGT
>VMTC01000119.1 GCA_013791765.1 Rhodoferax sp. | reverse complement strand
GGTTGCGCGTGGCGGCTTCGGTTCACCCACCCTCTTCTTTGGCGACGACATGTATTTCGGCAACGACCGTCTGCCGCTGCTCAGGGCTGCCATCCTGCGGCGGTACGCAGCTGCGTCGTGATGTCTAGGCCCCTTGTGGAGACCTCGTCAGGGGATGCACCTTTCGTCTTCTCGGCTGACGGCCACAAATCCCTGTATTTCACACTCGACCAATTGCAGAGCCGCATGTGCAGCGCGCACCCCAACCAACTGGAGGTGGACTACACCCGCACGATGATGGGATTCTTGCTGTTCAACCGCCGCCCGGCCAGCATTGCCATGATTGGACTCGGCGGTGGGTCACTGCTGAAATTTTGTTACCGCCATCTGCCCACCGCACGGCTGACCATGATTGAGATCAACCCGCAGGTGATTGCGCTGCGCCATGAATTTGAAGTGCCAGACGACCCGCAACGCATCGAGCTGCTTTGCGCCGATGGGGCCGACTTTGTCCGTGATGCGGCAGCCAACAATTCAGCCGGCTATGACGTGTTACTTGTTGACGGCTTTGACAGCGCGGGGCTGGCGCCCAGTCTGTGTTCACAACGCTTTTACAACGACTGCTATCAGGCGCTCTCACCGCAAGGTGTCATGGTGGCGAACCTCCACCATGACGACCCGCAACACGCCCTGTTCACCGCACGGATCCGGCTGGCTTTTGATGGCAATGTGTTGGAAGTTGCCTCGCAAGAAAAAAGCAACAGCATTCTTTTCGCGCGAAAAGGAAAGCCGATATCGATGGAAGAAATACGCCAGAGCAATCCATTGAAGAACTTTGACCCGGAAGTGCGCACTCAACTGCAACGCGAATTTGCGCGCATTTCCTGGGAGGCGACTCAGATCGCCTGATGCCGGCTAATGCAGCGGCACGCCAGTCTTGGCTTGCAGCTCTTCGAGCGTCACACCCGGTGCCATCTCCACCACCTTCAGGCCATGCGGCGTCACGTCCAACACAGCCAGGTCAGTGATGATGCGATCCACCACGGCGACCCCGGTCAGTGGCAAAGTGCAGGTGGGCAATATCTTCAAATCAATCGTGCCATCCTTCTTCTTGGCCACGTGTTCCATCAGCACAACGACGCTCTTGACGCCGCCCACCAGGTCCATCGCACCGCCCATGCCCTTGACCATTTTGCCGGGGATCATCCAGTTGGCCAGATCGCCTTTTTCACTCACCTGCATGGCACCCAGAATGCTCAGGTTGATCTTGCCGCCACGGATCATGGCAAAGCTGTCGTGGCTGCCAAAGATAGACGAACCCGGGATCGTGGTCACGGTCTGTTTACCGGCGTTGATCAGGTCAGCATCCACTTCATCTTCGGTGGGAAACGGGCCGATGCCCAACATGCCGTTTTCACTTTGCAGCCAGACCTCAATGTCGGGTGACACAAAGTTCGCCACCAGGGTTGGCAAACCGATGCCGAGGTTGACGTAAAAACCGTCTTGAAGCTCTTCTGCCGCTTTGGCAGCCATTTGTTCGCGTGTCCAGGCCATGATCAGACTCCTGCTTTCTTGGTCGATGTTTCGGTGATTGTTCTTTGCTCAATGCGCTTCTCAGGATGGGCATTGAGCACAATCCGGTGCACGTAAATCCCGGCCAGGTGAACCGAGTCGGGGTCAAGGGAACCGACCTCGACAATCTCTTCCACTTCAACCACCGTGATCTTGCCCGCCATCGCCACCGCCGGATTGAAATTACGCGCCGTGCGTCTGAACAGAAGATTGCCGCTCTTGTCGGCCTTCCAGGCCTTGACCAAGGACACCTCGGGCAACAAGGCGCGCTCCATGATGTACGTATGGCCGTCAAACTCGCGCGCTTCCTTACCCTCGGCCACCAGCGTGCCCACGCCAGTGCGTACGTAAAAGGCAGGAATGCCAGCTCCGCCAGCGCGCAGCTTCTCGGCCAGCGTGCCTTGCGGCGTGAACTCCAGCTGCAACTCGCCCGCCAAGTATTGGCGTTCAAACTCCTTGTTCTCACCGACATAGCTGGAGATCATTTTGCTGATCTGGCGCGTGCCCAGCAACTTGCCCAAGCCAAAACCATCAACGCCTGCGTTGTTGGAAATGACGGTCAGGTCTTTGACGCCGCTGGCGCACAGAGCGTCAATCAGGGCCTCGGGAATGCCGCACAGGCCAAAACCGCCTACAGCGAGCAACTGGCCGTCTTTGACAATGCCTTCGAGTGCCTTGGCTGCATTTGGATAAATTTTGTTCACTGCGCACTCTCCTTTAAACAAATAATGGCCTTACGATACTACTTAACTTTATACGTAGTTTTCCGTAAAGTACAAACCCTAAGTATTGCTCACCCACCACGCATGGAAATTGATTACCGTCTTGCCTTCGATCTGGCACCAGTGGGTCTGGCACTTTCCAGCAACCGCACCATGCTGGACTGCAACCGCCACCTGTGCGAGATGTTTGGTGCCTCGCGAGAATTGTTGGTGGGACAATCGTTTCAGGTGCTGTACCCCAGCCTCATTGAATTTGAGCGTACAGGCATGCGTATCGCGCCCGTACTGAACCGCAACGGCACTTATGCCGACGACCGCATCATGAAGCGCGCCAACGGCGAAACATTCTGGTGCCACGTCACTGGCCGCGCGTTGAACCCGAACGCACCGCATGAGACAGGCATCTGGACTTTCAAAGACCTGAGTTCGCGTCGCCCGGTCAAAGCGGAGTTAACGGCGCGCGAACGCGAAGTGGCGGCGCACCTGATGGACGGATTGACCAGCAAGGAAATTGGCAAGACGCTGACCATCAGCCACCGCACGGTTGAAATCTACCGCGCCCGTTTGATGCGCAAGTACAAGGCGTCCAATACCGGGGATTTGGTGCATAAGTTAATGGCGGGTTAACGCCAGGTCAAAATCGCTCCCCACGCGGCGGCGAGCGACTAAACCCAAGCGTCGGGGTCAATCTTCCCGATGGCTTGAAACGCGGGCTTACAGAACAGGTAGCCCTGCATCAGGTTGATGCCGTTGGCTAGAAAAAAATCGCGCTCTGCTTTGGTTTCAATGCCTTCAGCCAGAACCTTGATGCCCAGGCGCTTGCAGATGTGCACAATGCCCTCAACAATGGCCTGCTTGGGCTTGCTTAGGTTGACATCACGCACCAGGTCCATGTCGATTTTCACAATATGCGGTTGAAATTCGGCGAGTAGATTTAGACCCGCATAACCTGAACCAAAATCATCAATCGCGGTCTGAAATCCATACCTTCGGTACTCCTCAAAGATATTGATCAGGTGCGGGCGATTAGAGACGTTTTCGCCCTCGAGCACCTCAAATATGATTTTCTCTTTGGGAAAATGGTATTGGCGTGCCGCATCAAAAGTTGTGCGGATGCACGCCGCAGGTTCATACACCGCATTTGGCATGAAATTGATCGACAGAAACTCCTGAATCCCCAACTGCGCAGCGCCCTTGACGGCCTTGACGCGACAAGCTTGATCGAAGCGATACCGGTTGTCGTCGTTGACGCGCGCCAGTATGGAGTAAGCGGGCTCATTGTTGACGCCGCGCACCAGGGCCTCGTGGGCAAAAATAGCGCGCGCATGAAAGTCGACGATGGGCTGGTAGGCGAATGTGAAATCGAAGTCCAGATCATCAAGATTCTTGCAACGGTTGCAGCCTGGAGCGGCGTCAAGCGTGGACGCACTTTCCGCTATTTGTGGCGCATTCGGATTCATTGCTGACTTTCTCACAAGGTAATGGAGCATTATCAACCCAATGACGTGGAAAACTCGCGAATCTGGGAATCTCAAACCAGCTGACCCGATTCTGATGCACCAGTTCGGAACGGATCAAGCCACGAAAACTGGCAAGCAAGCTGGCCGTGGTGAAATAGCGCAATAGCCTGAAGTGTCGGCCCTACCCTGAGTTGCTGCACCGACTGAAGCACTGGCCTTGCTTGTCACAGGCAGGGTCAGTCTTGACATTTGTTGTATCACGCAAGGTCATGAAAGGAATTTTGATCCAAGACCATTGAAAATGTCAGCGCTTGCTGGTGCGGGTCAGATTTGAATCCGCCGCTGCACGTGATCCATCTGTTAAAACACTCACCCACCTTACCTTTTTGCAAATGCCCAAGCCGATGCCCAATTCACCCATCCCTGTCAAAACTGACCCTGTGGGCAGCCCCGCGCCGCTTATTCAATGGCTTGAGGCAGAGCAGCCATGTTCAGCGCGCTGGCGCTCGGAGCGCGGTGCGGCGCCGCCTAAACGGGTGGTGCTGGCCGACGACACCACCACAGCCGATATCGCCTACCGACTGGCCTGTGAAGGCACTGCCTTGCTCTGGCGCGGTGACTTTCAAAATGCCAAGCAGTTGCTGCAGGCGTTGGCCCGGCGCGCTGACCAGGTGCCCACGCGCAAGCGCAAGAAGGCCGCGCAGGAAGTGCCGCTGGTGGAGGCTTTTCACCTGCATCGGTTGGCGCAGTCGCAGCGCGCGCGCATGCTGGGCATGCTGCTGATCCCTTTCAATGCGGACTACAGCATTCCCCTGCGCCGTGCCCCGGATGTGAAAGCCGCTTGTACCGAGGCCTGGGGTCCAGCCGATGAAACGGGCGGCGCGTCCATCGTATCCCTGCGTGAATTGCTGGGCGTCAGCAGCGCGCACGAGTGGCGCCGCAAAGGCGTTGAAATTGCCGCACTCGGCGAAGCCCCCGACAACCGCATCCATCCGCATTACGGTGTGTTCTCCCCGGTGCGGGGCGAATACATTCACCTCGTGGCGACTGCGCATCTGCCCAAAGCCCCGAGTGGGCAACCGATGCTCGCGTTTGACATTGGCACCGGCACCGGCGTTCTGTCCGCCGTGCTGGCGCGCCGGGGCGTGAGCAAGATTGTGGCCACCGATCAGGACCCCAGGGCGCTGGCCTGCGCACGGGACAACCTGGCGCGCTTGAAGGTAGACGACACAGTGCAGTTGCTGCAGACGGATCTGTTTCCCGAGGGGCAAGCCTCGCTCGTGGTGTGCAACCCGCCCTGGCTGCCGGCGCGGCCCAGCTCGCCGATTGAACGAGCGGTCTACGACGAAGGCGGGCGCATGCTGGCGGGGTTTTTGAAGGGCCTGAGCGCCCACTTGCTGCCCAAAGGGGAAGGGTGGCTGATTCTGTCGAACCTGGCCGAGCACCTGGGGTTGCGCACGCGCGACGAGCTGCTGGCAGCGTTCGAGGCCAATGGCCTGCGGGTCGTGAGCCGCATCGACGCCAAACCACAACACCCGAAAGCGTCTGATGCCAGTGATCCGCTGGCTGATGCCAGGGCGCGTGAAGTGACCTCGCTGTGGCGTCTGGCAGCCCTTTAGCAAATCCAAAAGGCAAGCAATGGCAAGAACTGCCACGGCCCTGGGTCAAAAACTACAATCACAGCCACGACTCGGGCTTTCAGCCGTGGATTTCAGCCCGCAAATATTGCATTTTGTGAGCACGACAGACATACTACGCAGCCACACCTTGGGTACCATCAGGCATGATCAATAGCAAATACGCTGGTTTTTTTCCGGAACTCGACAGCGACGAAGCAGATGAAAGCACGCGCCCCATGCCCTTGCAAGAACTGCCGCGCCAGGTCCAGATTGACCATGAGATGGAAAAAATCCGCGCACGTCACCCACGCATTGCCAGCGCCATCGAGATGTTTTGGGGCCACAAGGATTGTGTTGAATACCTGCAGCAATTGATTCTCAATGGTGGCGACGGCGTAGGCAGGGCCAGAGTCGGCTTCAAGCTTGAGATCATGGAAGCTTTCATGCATCTCATCAACCTGCACGATAAGACAGAGAATTGACGCTCTGCCACGCTTTGGCATCGATTTCACAATCCACGAGCGCCAACTGATGGAACGACTGCGCATCGACAAATGGCTGTGGGCAGCCCGCTTTTACAAGACGCGCAGTCTGGCCAGCGAAGATATTGACAAGGGCCGGGTGCACATCAATGGCGTGGCGGTCAAGCCCGCGCGTGAAGTCAAGGTCGGCGACACGCTGCAACTGCGCGCTAGCGCCATCACCCGCACGGTGGTGGTGCAAGCCATCAGTGACAAGCGCGGCCCGGCGCCGGTGGCCGCGCTGCTGTTCCAGGAAACCGCCGAGTCAATCGCCAGCCGCGCACTAGCTGCCGAACAACGCCGCCTGGCACCCGAACCGGCCCTGAGCCTGACGCAAGGCCGCCCCACCAAGCGCGACCGCCGCGACACCGAAAAAGCCCGCAACGGCCAGGTCCACGACTGGGACCAGCGCTGGAGCGCCTCCATCGACACCTGAAGCCGGGTGCAATTCATCCAGTAAGGTTGGCATGGGGGCTGGCGTGCAGCCTCAAGCCACGCGCGTGACCGTCGTCGGCTTGAAACCCAGATCAGCCACTTTGCCCTTGCGAGCGCGCACTGACCGGGCGTTGTTGAGGCTGCGAATCTCCAGTGTCTCTTCGCGCGCCTTGCCGCCGCGCCCGATGCCTTCGATCTTGACGCTGCGCAGATAAGCACAAGCCCCCGCCAGCGTGTCCTTGTCTTCCAGAGCAATCAGCATCAACCCGCGCCCGCCGGTGGCCATGGTTTTGAGCTGGTCGATCTCAAAGGTCAAAATGCGCCCGCCGCTGGAGGCGCAAGCGACGTGCGTGGCAGCGGGCCAAGGCGCTGGCCCCGAGCCGCCGGCCACCGGCGACGGTTTGCACAAAGCTTCACCCGCGTTGCAGGTGACAAAGGCCTTGCCCGCCTTCAGGCGCGAGCTCATGTTCTCCACCGAGGCCATGAAGCCGTAACCACCCGAAGCGCTGAGCAACAAAGTGGCAGCGGCCGGGCCGGCAAAGTAATAGTGCAGCCGGGTGCCACTCTCCAGCTCAATCAGGCTGGTGATGGGCTGACCGTCACCGCGCGCGCCCGGCAGCAGCGCCACCGCCACCGAATAAACCCGCCCATTGCTGCCAAACACCAGCAGCGTGTCGACCGTGCGGCATTCAAAGGTGTCGTAGAGCGTGTCACCCGCCTTGAAGTTGTATTCGGCAGGCGTACCGCCATTGACAGCGCGCTCGCTGGCCCAGCCTTTTTGCGCGCGCACCCAGCCTTTTTGACTGACCACCACGGTCACCGGTTCGTCCACCACCCGGACTTCGAGCACCGCTTTTTTCTCGGCCTGGATCAACGTACGGCGCGGGTCGGCAAAGGTTTTGGCATCAAGCTCAATTTCCTTGATCATCAGGCGGCGCAAGGTGGCGGGGCTGCCCAGAATTTCTTCGAGTTTTTGCTGTTCGCCGCGCAAGCCAGCCAGTTCCTGCTCGATCTTGATCGCTTCCAGCCGCGCCAGTTGGCGCAGGCGAATTTCCAATATGTCTTCAGCCTGCCGGTCCGACAACAGAAAGCGGGCGATCAGCGCCGCCTTGGGCTCGTCGGCCTGGCGAATGATGGCGATCACTTCGTCGATGTTGAGCAGCACCAGCGCGCGCCCTTCCAGGATGTGGATGCGCTCCAGCACCTTGTCAAGGCGGTGTTGCGAGCGCCGCTCGATGGTTTGCTGGCGAAAGGCGATCCACTCGGTCAGCATCTGGCGCAAGGACTTTTGCGTCGGCCGGCCATCCAAGCCGATCATGGTCAGGTTGATCGGGCTGGAGCTCTCCAGGCTGGTGTGCGCCAGCAGCGTGGTGATGAGTTCCTGCTGGCTGATCTTGCTGGTCTTGGGCTCGCACACCAGCCGCACCGCGGCGTCTTTGCTCGATTCATCGCGCACGCCGTCAAGCACCGACAGGAGCGTCGCCTTAAGCTGGTTTTGCTCCAGCGAAAGCGCTTTTTTGCCGGCCCTGATCTTCGGGTTGCTCAGCTCTTCAATCTCTTCGAGCACGCGCTGCGTGCTGACGCCCGGCGGCAACTCGGTCAGCACCAGGCGCCACTGGCCGCGCGCCAGGTCTTCAATCTTCCAGCGCGCGCGGCATTTGAGCGAGCCGCGCCCGCTGCGGTAGGCGTCAGCAATATCCTCGGCGCTGCTGATGATCTGGCCGCCACCGGGGTAGTCCGGGCCAGGAATCAGCGCGAGCAACTCCGCCTCGCTGAGCTGGGGCGACTTGATCAGGGCGATGCAGGCATCGGCCACCTCGCGCAGGTTGTGGCTCGGGATTTCAGTGGCCAGCCCGACTGCAATGCCGCTGGCGCCATTGAGCAGGTTGAAGGGCAAGCGTGCCGGCAGTTGGCTCGGCTCCTGCGTTGAGCCGTCATAGTTGGGAACGAAATCGACCGTGCCTTCGTCGATTTCATCAAGCAGCAGGCTGGTAATTTTCGCCAGCCGCGCCTCGGTGTAACGCATGGCGGCAGCGCCGTCGCCGTCGCGCGAGCCAAAGTTGCCGTGACCGTCAATCAAAGGGTAGCGCTGTGAAAAGTCCTGCGCCATGCGCACCGCAGCGTCATACACCGATGAGTCCCCATGCGGGTGAAAGCGCCCCAGAACGTCACCCACGATGCGAGCCGATTTGACCGGCTTGGCCCCGGTATTGCCGTTGGGGCCGCCAAAGCCCAGCCCCATGCGCGACATCGAATACAAAATGCGCCGCTGCACCGGCTTCTGGCCGTCGCAGACATCGGGCAAAGCGCGGCCCTTGACCACGCTCAAGGCGTACTCCAGGTAGGCACGCTGCGCGTAGGTGGCCAGGTTCAGGGCGTCGTCACCCTCGGGCTGCGCAGGGGCAACAGCATCGAAAACAAGTTGATCAGTCATAGCAAAATAAGAAAGAACCGGGTTTCAGGTATTCAAGAACATCAAGGTATCACCATCCAACGAACCCGCGCAGTGGCCGGATTGGGTGGCCACCGATTTCTGGTACCCCAGTATGAGGAGGCCGCCCAATCCGGCTGCTGTGCAGCGAAGGCCATCAATTCAGCCAATTGGGTTGTATGTTCATGGGGTCATGTCGGGTTACGCCTTTCAGGCTAACCCGACCTACGAATGCATATACAAAAACAATAGCTGCTCACGCATACGGGACGGGGGCTAGAGCCCTAAAAGGCTTAAACAAATCTAAATATCAATCTCCACCGTATCCCCATGCAATTCCATCAACTCGCGCCGCGCAGCCGCTTCGCCCTTGCCCATCAGTTGGGTAAACAGGCTTTGCGTCTGCGCCAAGTCGATGCTACCCAGCTTGACCGGCAGAAGGCGCCGGGTGTCGGGGTTCAGGGTGGTGTCCCACAGCTGCTCGGCGTTCATCTCGCCCAGGCCTTTGAAGCGGCTAATGCTCCAGGCGCTTTCACGCACGCCTTCCTTGCGCAGCTTGTCCAGAATGGCGGTCAGCTCGCCCTCATCGAGCGCGTAGGACTTGGAGGCGGGCTTCTTGCCGCGCGCAGGCGCATCAACGCGAAACAGCGGCGGGCGTGCCACAAAAATATGGCCGGTCTCGATCAGCTTGGGGAAATGCTTGAAGAACAGCGTCAGCAGCAGCACCTGGATGTGCGAGCCGTCCACATCGGCGTCCGACAAAATGCAGACCTTGCCGTAGCGCAGCCCGCTCAGGTCGGGCGAATCGTTGGGCCCATGCGGGTCAACGCCGATCGCCACCGAAATATCGTGAATTTCATTGTTGGCAAACAGACGGTCGCGCTCGACCTCCCAGGTGTTGAGCACCTTGCCGCGCAGCGGTAACACCGCCTGGCTCTCCTTGTCGCGCCCCATCTTGGCACTGCCACCGGCGGAGTCGCCCTCAACCAGAAAGACCTCGTTGTAGGCCAGGTCGCGGCTTTCGCAATCGGTCAGCTTGCCCGGCAATACGGCCACGCCGGAACCTTTGCGCTTCTCGACCTTCTGGCCCGCTTTTTGGCGGAACTGCGCCGCCTTGATCGCCAGCTCCGCCAGCTTTTTGCCGTACTCCACATGCTGGTTCAGCCACAGCTCCAGCGCCGGGCGCACAAAGCTGGACACCAGTTTGAGCGCATCGCGCGAGTTCAGCCGCTCCTTGATCTGGCCCTGAAACTGCGGGTCCAGCACCTTGGCAGACAACACGTAGCTGGCGCGGGCAAACACGTCTTCGGGCATCAGCTTCACGCCTTTGGGTAAGAGCGAATGCAGCTCGATAAAGCTCTTGACGGCCGTGAACAGGCCGTCGCGCAAGCCTGACTCGTGCGTGCCACCAGCCGTGGTGGGAATCAGGTTGACATAGCTTTCACGCACCAACGGGCCATCCTCTGTGAAGGCGACGCACCAGGAAGCGCCCTCGCCTTCGGCAAAATTGTCATGCTGGGCATCGGCAAAACCATCGCCCTCAAACACCGGAATCACCAGCTCGCCCGCCAGCGTCTGCATCAGGTAGTCCAGCAGACCGCCCTTGAAGAGCCAGTTTTGCGTCTCTTTGGTCTTCTCGTTGATCAGCGTCACGGTAACGCCTGGCATCAACACCGCCTTGCTGCGCAGCAGATGCACCAGTTGCGCCAGCGGCAGTACCAATGTTTCAAAATATTTGGCGTCGGGCCAGACCCGCACCGTAGTGCCGGACTTGCGCTCGCCAGGGGCCTGGTCGCGCACTCGCAAAGGCTCGATCACGTCGCCACCCGCAAACACGAGGCTGGCGACCTTGCCTTCGCGGTAGGTGGTGGCCTCCAGCCGCGTGGACAAGGCGTTGGTCACGCTGACACCCACACCATGCAGGCCGCCCGAGAAGCTGTAGGCGCCGCCCTTGCCCTTGTCAAACTTGCCACCGGCGTGCAGTTGTGTGAACACCAGTTCGATCACCGGCGCGTTTTCGGTCGGGTGCAGGCCAAAGGGGATGCCGCGGCCGTCGTCCTCAATGCTGACCGAGCCGTCAAGGTGCAACACCACCCTGATCTTCTTGCCATGCCCGGCGAGTGATTCGTCAGCGGCGTTGTCGAGCGCTTCCTGGATCACATGCAGCGGCGTGTCGGTGGTGGTGTACATGCCCGGGCGCTGCTTGACGGGCTCCAGGCCCTTCAGGACGCGGATCGAGGCTTCAGAGTATTCGTGGGTGGGTTTGAGTGCCATAGGGGCCGGATTGTAAGCGGGGCTGTATGGAACAACAGGTTCACGGCCCGCCAAACAGAATCAAAACGCAAAAAAGCCGCTACAAACCCAGCGTCGTCGCCGGAAATCCCGGTGTGCTGTCGCGGATTTTTTCATCCAACAACTTGCGCAGCAGCACGCTGCGCTGCGGGTCGCCGCCCCAAATGCCGACGCTGCGCTGCGGGTCAAGCCGCTGCATGAACCAGCGTGGGCTCCAGATCGCGCTTGGGCAATCGCCGGGTGCCGCATCCCGGCTGACGCGGCAATCGACGATGTGGCCCCAGCTCTGACGCCACGCCACGAAACGCGGCTGTTGGCGCACCACCTCGTCATAGCGCGTTGCCAGCAACGTCATGTGGCGCCCGGCCTTGGACCAGGCCTGCAGGGATTCAACCACCGCGCGCTCGCGCAAGGGCCAATCGCCAAAGGTGGCGTCGCTCAAGATCAGCTCGGGCCAGCCCTCGCGCGCAGCGCAGGCCAGCGCGTCGCGCACGCCTTGCGCGAAGTCAGTTGGGCCGGAAAACCGGCCGCTGGGCAGTGCTTGGGGTTCAGTAGTCATGAGTTTCGTGACGCCTCAGAGTTGATGCAGCCAGCCGGCCTGCTGCCAGTCCTGCAGCAAGCAGCGCGCCTCGCTACTGAGCCGCGCCACATCGGCTGGGGCCAGATAGCGCTGGTCTGCCAAGCGCCGCATCAGGGTCGCATCGCGCCCACCCGCGCGGAAAATCTCGCCGTTGATGAAAATGTGTTTGGCATCAAACATCATCTTGGTGCGCCGATCCAGTTGAATTTGCCCGCCCTGCCCGGCCAACGCCTGAGCCGCCGGATGCGTGACCGGCGCGGCGGCGTCAAACCACACATTGGCCTTGGGTTCGGTCATGTATTCGCCCAGGGCGCGCCCCAACGCAGCCGGGTCTTTGAGGGCGTGTTGCAAGGCGTCACGGGCGAAATCGACCATCTGTGCCGGTATTTCGGCCGGCTGGCTGACGGCCGCCTGCGTCGGGTCGCGGTACACCGACACACCAACGGCGTCCTCGGCGTCTTCCGCCAGACGCTCCAGCAGTTCGCGCGCCAGTTCCGCCCGGCTCGGTGACCTGAACCCAATCGAATAAGTCATGCATTCACCCAGGGCAACACCGTCATGGGCGTACAACAGCGGCAGGTACAGCATGTCGCCAGGCTCGAGCACAAATTCTTCTTCTGGCTCGAAGTGGGCCAGAATCTTCAGCGGCACATCGGGCTGCAGGCTGCGATCTTTTTGGCGCCCGATGCGCCAGCGCCGGCGGCCCTGTGCCTGCAGCAGAAACACGTCGTAGCTGTCGAAATGCGGTCCCACACCGCCGCCGTCACTGGCGTAGCTGATCATCACATCATCAAGGCGCGCATCGGGCACAAAACGGAACTGGTTCATCAGCGCATGCACGGCCTCATGCTGCAAATCCACACCCTGCACCAGCACGGTCCAGCCCGGCTGCTTCAAGGGCGGCAAGCCCCGGCGCGCAAACGGCCCCGATTTGAGTTGCCAGCCGGGCGTCTGGCCGGGCTGCTGCAGCACCAAACGGGACTGAGTGTCCTCCCGGCTGGCCAGCTCAAACAGCTCCACCCGGTCCAGCAAGGGCTTGAAATTGGGAATGGCCTGGCGGATCAGCAAGGGCTTTTTTTGCCAATGCTTCTTCATAAATAATTGCGGGTTTAATCCGCCCAGCAAGGGCAAGGGCTTCGAGATATCCATTTGTTTCTCCGGTCACTTCTGCGTTCCACCACTGACGCATTTCAAACTGCGACAATTCTCCTATGGAAATCAATCAACAATGCGTGGTCGCGCTGACCTGGACCTTAAAAGACACCTTGGGCGAAGTGCTGGACGTCTTGAGCGAGCCGGTCGAGTTTCTGGTCGGGGGCGACGATCTGTTTCAAACCGTCGAAGACGCCTTGCAAGGGTATAAAACGGGCGCCAAGCTGGAACTGCAAATCGAGCCCGAGCAGGGCTTTGGCGACTTCAACGACCAACTGGTGTTTCTGGAATCGCGTGAACTGTTCCCGCCTGAGCTGGAAGAAGGCATGACTTTCGAGGGCACTTCACTGCCCGCTGGCTGCAACCCGGACGTGCCCAAAGACGGCTGGTACACGGTGACCGAGCTCTACCCGGAGCATGTGGTGCTCGATGGCAACCACCCCTTGGCCGGTATCGCCTTGCGCCTGAGCCTGAAGGTCGAGGCGGTGCGGGAGGCCACTGAAGAAGAGATTGGTCGTGGCTCAGCCGGTACTGGCTTTTTCAAGGTTCAGGCCATGCATGCCAAGGTCTTGGGCAATGACACGCTGCATTGAGGCTTGCTTTAAATTCGATAGCTGACTTTACAGCGATAGTAAGGGCTAGGGCCGAAAATCACCCTTGAAGTGGGCTGGTCGTGCAACGCTGGCCGCGCCCGCATCCGGGTTCAGCCCTTGCCCGTCGAGCCGTAACCGCCCTCCCCGCGCTCGCTGGCCGGGAATTCAGTCACCACATTGAACTGCGCTTGCAGCACCGGAACGATCAGCAGTTGGGCGATGCGCTCCATCGGCTCGATCGTGAACGCCACGTCGCTGCGGTTCCAGGCGCTGACCATCAGTTGCCCCTGGTAGTCGCTGTCGATCAGGCCGACCAGATTGCCTAGCACGATGCCGTGCTTGTGGCCCAGGCCCGAGCGCGGCAGGATCATGGCGGCAAATTTCGGATCTTTCAGGTAAATCGCGATGCCGGTCGGCACCAGCTGCCAGGCGTTGGGCGGCAGCGTGAGCGGCGCATCCAGGCAGGCGCGCAGGTCCAGCCCGGCGCTGCCTGGTGTCGCGTAGGCGGGCAGCTGATCCGCCATGCGCGGGTCGATGATTTTGACGTCAATTTTGATCATTTAGGCCTCTAGCCCTCGTATTTATTGATATGTGTGCTATTAATTTACGAGCAAGATTGATTTTTGAATCGCGCGCCAGCTCTTGCACGCCCGACGCCTCTACCAGCAACAGCGCGTTGTCATCCTGGCCAAAGGTGGCCGGGCCGATATTGCCGACAAGCAGCGGCACGCCTTTGCGCTCGCGTTTGGCCTGGGCGTTGGCCAGCAAGTCCTGACTCTCAGCCGCAAAGCCAACACAGAACAAGTCACCCGATTGCGCCCGGGCCGACTGCGCCAGCGTGGCCAGAATGTCCGGGTTTTCCACAAAGCTCAGGGTTGGCACCACGCCAGAGCCGTCTTTCTTGATCTTTTGCTCGGCAGCATTGCTTGGCCGCCAATCGGCGACGGCCGCCGTTGCGATAAAAATAGTAGCTGCTTGCGCATGACCCACGGTGGCCAACAGCATATCCTGTGCTGAAGTCACGTTAATGCGCCGCACGCCGCGCGGTGTGGCCAGGTGCACCGGCCCGGCCACCAGCGTGACCTCTGCCCCGGCTTCATGGGCGGCACGGGCGATGGCAAAACCCATTTTCCCGCTCGACAAGTTGGTGATGCCGCGCACCGGGTCAATCGCCTCATAGGTCGGCCCGGCAGTCACCAGCACCTGTTGTCCGCGCAGCAGCTTGGGCTGGAAAAAGCTGACCAGGTCATCGAGCAGTTCCTGCGCTTCCAGCATACGGCCGTCGCCGGTCTCGCCGCAGGCCTGGTCACCGCAGCCAACATCAAACACCGTGGCCCCGTCCGCCTTCAACTGCGCCACGTTGCGCTGCGTGGCAGGATGGGCCCACATTTCACGGTTCATGGCCGGTGCCAGCAAGAGCGGCACCTGGTCGATTGGACGCGCCAGGCACATCAGGCTGAGCAACTCATCCGCCCCACCATGTAACAGTTTGGCCATGAAATCGGCGCTGCACGGTGCGATCAAGATGGCATCGGCCTCGCGGCTGAGGTTGATGTGCGCCATGTTGTTCGGCTCGCGCGCATCCCATTGCGATTCATAGACCGGGCGCTGACTGAGCGCCTGCATCGTCACCGGCGTGATGAACTGCTGCGCCGCCGCCGTCATCACCACCTGCACGGTGGCGCCCTCCTTGATCAGGGCGCGGCACAACTCGGCCGCCTTGTAGCAGGCAATGCCGCCCGTGAGCCCTAAAACGATGTGTTTTCCAGCAAGATCATTCATGCGCCGCAATGTAACAGAGCCCCACGCGTGGCCCTGCTGGGGCTGCGCAGCGCCTGGCTGCCACCTATAATCTTCCTTTCCCACCTCCCCGAGCTTTCAAGCTCCCTCTGACATGACCAAATTTGTCTTCGTCACCGGCGGTGTGGTGTCTTCCCTGGGTAAGGGAATCGCCTCAGCCTCCTTAGCCGCGATCCTGGAGTCGCGAGGCCTCAAGGTCACGTTGATCAAGCTCGATCCCTACCTCAACGTGGATCCCGGCACGATGTCGCCGTTTCAACACGGCGAGGTTTTCGTCACCAACGACGGCGCAGAAACCGATCTTGATTTGGGCCACTACGAGCGTTTTGTGGAAACCCGCATGAAGAAGGCCAACAACTTCACCACCGGTCAGATCTACAAGAGCGTGCTCGAAAAAGAGCGCCGCGGCGACTACCTGGGCAAGACCGTGCAGGTCATTCCGCACGTGACCAATGAAATCCAGGATTTCGTCAAGCGCGGCGCCGGTTGGGGCACACCCGACGCGGTGGATGTGGCCATCGTTGAAATCGGCGGCACCGTGGGCGACATCGAATCGCTGCCGTTCCTGGAGGCCGTGCGCCAGATGAGCCTCAAGCTCGGCCCCAACAACAGCGCCTTTGTGCACTTGAGCTACGTGCCCTGGATTGCAGCCGCGGGTGAGCTCAAGACCAAGCCGACCCAGCACACCGCCAAGCAGTTGCGTGAGATCGGCATCCAGGCCGATGCGCTCATCTGCCGTGCCGACCGCCCCATCCCCAGCGAAGAGCGGGAGAAAATATCGCTTTTCACCAACGTGCCGGACTGGGCCGTGATCTCGATGTGGGACGTCGACACCATCTACAAAGTGCCGCGCATGCTGCACGAACAGGGTCTGGACGGGCTGATCTGCGACAAACTGCGCCTGAACACGCCACCGGCCAACCTGAAGCGCTGGGATGAGCTGGTGTATGAAACCGCACACCCGCAAGGCGATGTCAACATCGTCATGGTCGGCAAATATGTCGAGCTCAGTGACAGCTACAAGTCGCTCAATGAGGCGATTCGCCACGCCGGCATGAAGAACCATGTACGCGTCAAGATCGACTACATCGACTCGGAAACCATCACCCAGGGCAACTTGACGCAGCTCGCCCGGTTTGATGCCATCCTGGTGCCGGGTGGTTTTGGTGTCCGCGGCGTCGAGGGCAAGATTTGCGCCGCCCGTTTTGCGCGTGAAAACAAGGTGCCGTATCTGGGCATTTGCCTGGGGATGCAGGTCGCCACCATCGAATTCGCCCGCCATGTGGCCGGGCTCAAGGATGCCAACAGCACCGAGTTTGACCCCAGCAGCCCGAACCCGGTGATCGCCTTGATCACTGAGTGGAAGGACGAAGACGGCAGCATCAAAACCCGGGATGCAAACTCCGACCTGGGCGGCACGATGCGTCTGGGGGCGCAAAGTTCCGACGTCGTCGAAGGCACCTTGGCGCACCAGATCTACGGCGACGTGGTGACCGAACGCCATCGCCACCGCTACGAGGCCAATGTGCATTTTCTGGACGCGTTGCGCCAGGCCGGGCTGGTCATTTCCGCCTTCACCCAGCGCGAGCATTTGACTGAAATCGTGGAACTGCCGCAGAGCGTGCACCCCTGGTTCATGGGCGTGCAGTTTCACCCCGAGTTCAACTCAACCCCCTGGGCTGGGCACCCGCTGTTCAATGCCTTCATCAAGGCGGCGCTGGAGCATCAGGCCGCAGGCAAAGCGTTGAAAGCGGTGGCCTGACATGAAATTATGCGGCTTTGAAGTGGGCCTGAACCAGCCCTTTTTTCTGATTGCGGGCCCCTGCGTCATTGAGTCCGAGCAATTGCAGATGGACACCGCAGGCACGTTGAAAGAAATCACCACGTCTCTGGGCATTCCGTTCATCTTCAAGAGCAGCTTTGACAAAGCCAACCGCTCCAGCGGCAGCACCTTTCGCGGCCCCGGCATTGAGCGCGGGCTGGAGATTCTGGCCAAGGTCAAGCGCGAGCTCAGCGTACCGATCCTGACCGACATTCATTCCGAAGACCAGATCGCGCAGGTCGCGTCCGTGGTGGACGTGCTGCAAACGCCCGCCTTCTTGTGCCGCCAGACCGATTTCATCCGCGCCGTGGCGCAATCGGGCTTGCCGGTCAACATAAAAAAAGGCCAATTTTTAGCGCCGGGCGACATGAAAAACGTGATCGACAAGGCGCGTGCAGCGGCGCGTGAAAAAGGCTTGAATGAAGACAACTTCATGGCCTGCGAGCGCGGCGCGAGCTTTGGTTACAACAACCTGGTGAGCGACATGCGCTCACTGGCGATCATGCGTGACACCGGTGCGCCGGTGGTGTTTGACGCCACGCACTCGGTGCAATTGCCCGGTGGCCAAGGCACCAGCAGCGGCGGTCAACGCGAGATGGTGCCGGTGCTGGCACGCGCGGCCGTCGCGGTGGGCGTGGCCGGATTGTTCATGGAAACGCATCCCGACCCCTCCAAAGCCATGAGCGATGGCCCCAACGCCGTGCCACTCAAGCACATGCGGGCGCTGCTGGAGACCTTGGTGGCGCTCGATACCGTGACCAAGAAGCATGGTTTTCTTGAGAACAACTTTCAGGCCTAAGCTTTTGCGAAAGAGTCTGGGTCTGCCTCTGAGTCAAATTAGTCAAATTCATTCGGGCTGAGCTTGTCCTAGCCAATTGTTGATAATCCGATTCGCCAAACCCCTTCGACAAGCGCAGGGCGAGCGGAACTGAAATAAAAGGAAAGAAGAAAATGAGTGCAATTGTTGACATCGTCGGACGCGAAATTCTCGATTCGCGCGGCAACCCCACCGTCGAATGTGATGTACTGCTGGAGTCCGGCACCATGGGGCGGGCCGCCGTACCTTCGGGCGCCTCCACCGGCAGCCGGGAAGCCATCGAACTGCGAGACGGCGACAAAGGCCGTTACCTCGGCAAAGGCGTGCTCAAGGCAGTCGAACACATCAATACCGAAATCTCCGAAGCCGTGCTCGGGCTCGATGCTTCTGAGCAGGCATTTCTGGACAAGACCCTGATTGACCTGGACGGCACCGACAACAAATCACGCCTGGGTGCGAACGCGATGCTGGCGGTCTCGATGGCCGTGGCTCGCGCCGCCGCCGAAGAATCCGGACTGCCGTTGTACCGCTACTTTGGCGGCATGAACGCGGTGCAGATGCCCGTGCCCATGATGAACGTGGTCAACGGTGGCGCGCACGCCAACAACAGCCTGGACATCCAGGAGTTCATGATTATCCCGCTGGGCGCACCGAGCTTTCGCGAAGCCCTGCGCTATGGCGCCGAGGTGTTTCATGCCCTCAAGAAGATCATCCACGACAAGGGCATGAGCACCGCTGTCGGTGACGAAGGCGGCTTCACCCCCAGCGTGGCAAGCCACGAAGAGGCGATCCAGTTAATTCTGCAGGCGATCGACGCTGCCGGCTACACCGCAGGTGAGCAGATTGCCATTGGCCTGGACTGCGCGGCCAGCGAGTTCTACAAAGACGGCAAGTATCAGTTGACAGCCGAGGGCCTCAGCCTGAGCGCGCAGGAATGGACCGACATGCTGGCGGCCTGGGTCGACAAGTACCCCATCATCAGCATCGAAGACGGCATGGCCGAGAACGACTGGGACGGCTGGAAGATTTTGACCGACCGCCTGGGCAAGCGGGTGCAGATCGTGGGTGACGACCTGTTTGTCACCAACACCAAAATCTTCAAGGAAGGCATCGACAAGGGCATTGCCAACTCGATCCTGATCAAGATCAATCAGATCGGCACCTTGACCGAGACCTTTGCCTGCATCGAAATGGCCAAACGCGCGGGTTATACCGCCGTCATCAGCCACCGCTCGGGCGAGACCGAAGACTCCACCATTGCCGACATCGCTGTGGGCACCAACGCCGGCCAGATCAAGACCGGCAGTTTGAGCCGCTCTGACCGCATGGCCAAGTACAACCAGTTGCTGCGCATTGAAGAAGACCTGGGCGAGATCGCGTTCTATCCGGGGCGTGCGGCTTTCTATAATTTGCGCTAAGCGCGTTCATGGGCCAGCGCGTTGTCCCGGCCATCCTGATCACACTGCTCGTGATTTTTCACGCGCAGCTGTGGTGGGGTCGCGGCAGCCTGCCCAACGTGGCCCAATTGACGCAGCAGCTCAATGCACAAAAAGAATTGAACCAGCAGGCGCAGCTGGCCAACGACCAGCTCGCCGCCGAAGTGCGGGACCTGCAGGAAGGCCTGGAAATGGTCGAAGAAAAGGCCCGCATGGAGCTCGGCATGGTCAAGCCCAATGAAATCTTCGTGCAGTTTGCGCGCGCACCAGCGCCCGCAAAGGCGCGCTGATCCCTAAGCCTGCTACTGAACGGTCTCGCTGGCAGGCGGCAGATCGCCGGGGACCCTGAAAATTCGATCCACGTCGATCGCGTCAAAGCGGTACTGCAGGCCGCAAAATTCGCAGCCAACCTCGATTTCACCACGTTCGTCGATGATGCTGTGGGCATCCTGGGCACCGAGCCCCAGGATCATGCGGCTCACGCGCTCCCGACTGCAGGTGCAGGAAAAGTGCGGCACGCCGTCCTCGGCCAAAGGCGCAAAACGCGACAACTTTTCTTCCCAGAACAGGCGCCGCAAAATCGTGTCGGCATCAAGCTCAAGCAGCTCATCGCGTTTGAGCGTGGACGCCAGCAGCGCGATGCGCTGGTAGTGTTCATTGACGCCGATTTCATCTTCATTGGCCTGACTTAACTGACTGCCCGCCAGATTGCCAGACCCAGCCATCGGCAGGCGCTGAATCAGCAGCCCGGTGGCCATCTTGTCGTCAGCAGCGAGCACCAGGGTGGTATCCAACTGTTCGCTTTGAAGCATGTAATGCGCCAGCACATCGCTGAACTTTTCCAGCTTTTCATGCGCATCACCCAATAGGGACACCACGCCCTGGTAAGGTTGCTGACCGGGAAGTCGGTCTTGTGGGTCCAGCGTGATGGCGCATTTGCCGTGCTTATTCACGTTGACCATCTGGCTCAGGGTCGCCCCTGGCGCCACCTCGCCCGTGACCGTGGCCGTGGCACGCAAGCCAAAGTCAGGCTGCACCTCGACCACCGCCAGTTTGACCGGACCATCACCGAGCACCTGCAAGATCAGCGAGCCGTTGAACTTGATGCTGGACTGCATCAGGGTGGCAGCCGCCACCATTTCGCCCAACATGTTTTGCACCGGTAATGGGTAACTTCCCCCGGCGCTGCTGGCAGCGCGGCGCTGCAGAATCTCGGTCCAGGCATCGCTCAGGCGCACCAGCACGCCGCGCACCGGCAGACCCTCAAATATAAATTTATGAATTTCAGACACGCAAGGTTTCTCGATCAAGTCCAAGTCATTTCGACCCCGTCCGGGTCCGCACAAGCCCTCTAGCTTGGGCTCAACCGGTTTTTTTCAAGCCAAGCCGAAAGCGACGTGCGTTGGCCATGTAATGCTGCGCGCTCAGGCGCAAACCCTCCAACTCGTGGGCCTCAAGCTGGCGCACCACCTTGGCCGGGCTGCCCAGAATCATGGAACCAGCGGGAAACTCCTTGCCTTCGGTCACCAGTGCGCGCGCACCCACCAGGCAGCCCTTGCCGATTTTGGCGCCGTTAAGTACCACCGCGCCCATGCCGATCATGGAATCATCGCCCACGGTGCAGCCATGCAGCGTGACCTGATGCCCCACCGTCACGCCCTCGCCCACGCTCAAGGGTTTGCCCACGTCCGCATGCAACACGCTCGCATCCTGAATGTTGCTGCCCCGGCCGATGCGAATAGGCGCCGTGTCGCCGCGAATCACCACGCCGAACCAGACGCTGACCTCGTCCGCCAAGTCCACATCTCCGATGACCTGCGCACTATCGGCGATCCAGGCTGAGTCGGCCAGGCGGGGCGCCACACCGTCGATTTCATAAATTGCCATCGTTCATCCTGTTGTTCATCAAAGCGGGCATTGTAGGGATGCCGCCCGCTTCAGTAGCCTACCCGCGCGGATGGTGCTGCGCATGCAGCACCTTGAGCCGTTCGCGCGCCACATGGGTATAGATGGTGGTGGTGGAGATATCGACGTGCCCGAGCAGCATCTGCACGGCACGCAGATCGGCCCCATGGTTGAGCAAATGCGTCGCAAAAGCGTGGCGCAGGGTGTGCGGCGACAGCGGGGCCGTGATGCCCGCACTGAGGGCATATTTCTTCACAATCATCCAGAACATGACGCGGCTCATGGCGCTGCCGGGCGTGGCCCCGCGCTGGGTCACAAACAGGTCTTCGGTCTGCTTGCCCGCCAGCAACTCAGTTCGCGCCTGCGCCAGATAGCGTTTGATCCAGAGGCTGGCCACTTCGCCAAAGGGCACCAGCCGCTCCTTGTTGCCTTTGCCAAAGACACGCAACACGTTGTCCGACAAGCTGACATTGAACACCTTGAGCGTGACCAACTCACTCACGCGCAGACCACTGGCGTACATCAGCTCCAGCATGGTGCGGTCGCGCACGCCCAGCGGCGTCTGCTCATCGGGCGCGGCCAGCAACGCCTCCACCTGGAACTCGCTCAAAGTCTTGGGCACGCGCAGCGCTTGCTTGGCGGCCTGTAGTTTGAGCGTCGGGTCAGTGTTGATCAGGCGCTCACGCAGCGCCCAGCGAAAATAGCGCTTGAACACCGTCAGCCGCCGGTTCGCGGTGCTGGCCTTGGTGGCACTGTGTTCCGCGGCAAAGTAGGCATTCAGGTCATGCTCCAGCGTCTCGGGCAAGGCCTTGCGGCGCGGCTGCAGCCACGCGCAATACAGCGTCAGATCACGGCGGTAGGCCGCGAGCGTGTTCTTGGACAAGCCTTCTTCCAGCCACAGCGCATCAATGAACACGTCTATGGCGGCTGCGCCCGCAAGCGTCATGGTTGGGTCTGGCATGGTGATGGGGTGCGTCAAGTACCTGTTGGCATGAAGAATCAGGCTGCATGGTAACTGTCGACAGACGGCTCGCCGCTGCCGTCCCGGCATGGGCCCAGCCACTGGACGAGCGCTTTTGACTGTTATTCTCAACCCGTGAATTACGCCCAACTTCTGTTTCCTGACTTTTCCCTGATTCTTTGCGGCTACCTGGTGTGCCGCTACACCGCGCTCAACCGCCCCGTGTGGGCGCAGGTTGAATCGTTGGTGTACTTTTTCTTCTTTCCGGTGCTGCTGTTTCACTCGATCATCAAGAGCCCACTCAACATCGGCGCTGCCACCCACTTCATTGGCGCCGGTTGGGCTTTGGGGCTGGCGGGCATCGCACTGGCCTATTCAGTGCCGTATTGGCCGGGGTTGCGGCCTTACATCCCGGTGCGCCAGCATGCCGCCAGTGCCCAGATCGCTTTTCGCTTCAACTCGTTCATCGGCCTGGCGCTGGCCGACCGTCTGGCCGGGGCGCAGGGCTTGCTGCTGATCGCCTTGTTAATTGGCGTGTCGGTGCCGCTGATGAATGTGGGCGCCGTGTGGCCGATGGTGCGCCATGCCGAACGCGGGTTGGCGCGCGAGCTGCTGCGCAATCCGCTCATCATCGGCACCGCGCTGGGGCTGGCGGGCAATTTGCTGGGTCTGTCGCTGCCGGTCTGGCTGGAGCCGACCGT
>VMTC01000106.1 GCA_013791765.1 Rhodoferax sp. | reverse complement strand
CGCTGTGCAAGATGGCCGACCGTGGCCAGATCAAGGGGGGCCTGCTCGACGGCCCGCTGGCCTTTGACAACGCCATCTCGGCCCAGGCGGCCGAGATCAAGCACATCGAGTCGCGCGTGGCGGGAGACGCCGACATCCTGGCCGTTCCCGACCTGGAGAGCGGCAACATGCTGGCCAAGCAGCTCGAATACCTGGCTGGCGCCTCCGGCTCGGGCCTGGTGCTGGGCGCACGTGTGCCCATTGCCCTGACCAGCCGCGCCGACGGCCCCATGAACCGGGTGGCATCAAGCCTGCTGGCGCAATTGGCAGCCAGCAGCGCGCGGCGCAACTCATCCAACTCCATCACTTAAGGAACTCTCCCCATGGCCATCCTCTCCGTCAACGCGGGCTCGTCCACGCTCAAGTTTTCCCTGCACCCGCTGCAAGACGCGCAAGTGCAAGCTAGCGTGCTGACCGGCAGCATCCAGGGTCTGGAGCCAGGCGGTGCGCCGGTGCTGGACTGGACTTTTCAGGGGCGTGCACACAGCCGCCAGTTGCCGATCACAGAACTCGATCCGTTTGATCATGCCCTGCAGCGCCTGGGCCATTTGCTGGCGAGCGACCCCGCCATTCCTGTGATCGAGGCCATTGCGCACCGGGTAGTGCATGGTGGACAAGATTTTTCGGCCAGTGTGCTGGTGACCGATGCCATTTTGAGCCAGTTGACCGATCTCAGCTCATTGGCGCCCTTGCACCAGCCGCAGAACCTCAAAGGCATCCGGGCGTTTCAGAAGGCATTCCCGAGCCTGCCACAGGTCGCCTGTTTTGACACCGCCTTTCACGCCACGCTGCCCGAAGTGGACTACACCTTTGCCTTGCCCCAAGCGCTAACCCGCCAAGGCGTGCGCCGCTACGGCTTTCACGGCCTGTCCTACCAGTACGTCATGGGCGTGCTGCTCGAGCGCAGCGAGCTGGCCCGCGGGCGTGTGCTGATGGCGCATCTGGGCAATGGCGCAAGTCTGTGCGCGGCGCAGAACGGCCTGAGCTGCTCCACCAGCATGGGGTTTTCGGCGCTTGACGGCCTGATGATGGGCACACGCACCGGTTCCATCGACCCCGGTGTGCTTTTGTACCTGATGGAACAAGGCTGGGACCATGACCGGCTGGAGACACTGCTCTACAAACAAAGCGGCTTGCTCGGCGTCTCCGGGGTCAGCGCCGACATGCGGCGTCTGCGCGCCGATGGCAGTGCCGCCGCCAAGGCGGCGATTGATCTGTTTACCTACCGGGTGGTTCGTGAATCGGGCGCGATGGTCGCCTGTCTGGGAGGCCTTGATGTGCTGGCCTTCAGTGGCGGCATTGGCGAACACGACACCGAGTTGCGCGCGCAGATGGGCCTGCGCCTGGCGTGGCTGGGCGTCGTGATTGACCCGCAGCTGAACAGCCAAGCCACTGGCAACGAGGTGCTGGCGATCCATGCGCCCGAGAGCCGGGTCCAGGTCTGGGTGGTGCCGACCGACGAAGGCCTGGTGGCGGCGCGTGAAGCGGTGCGGTTGATCTGATCATTGCGGCGCGCGGGGCGACCGGGGCGGACCCGCCATGTCGGGCGGTCCAATCCGGCTTTGCGATACTCGGGCCATGCAGTTACAAGACATTCTTTATTCCCAGGGCTTTGGCACGCGGCGCGTGTGTGCCGGGCTGATCCAGCAGGGTCTCGTCCAAGTTTATGAGTCAAATCAGTCGCTAGCCCCCGTCTCATATGCGCAGGCAGCTATTGAAATTGAAGCAAATGGTTTGCGCTTTCGGGTTCAAGGCGTGGACTGGCCCTACCATGAAAAGGCCTACGTCATGCTCAATAAGCCGACGGCCACCGAGTGTTCGCAAAAGCCCTCCACCTACCCCAGCATTTACACCCTGCTGCCCTCCGCCCTGCGACTGCGCCCACAAAAGGGCGCAGTGCAAGGCGTGCAGGCGGTGGGCCGGCTCGACCAGGACACCACCGGGCTGCTGCTGCTGACCGACGATGGCCAGTTCATCCACCGCATGAATTCGCCGCGCCACCATGTGCCCAAGGTCTACGAAGTTACGCTCAAACACCCGCTCGATGAGACGCAAGTGGCCCGATTGCTGGCCGGGGTGGTGCTTGACGATGACCCGAAACCGGTGCGCGCAGCGGCGGCCGAGGCGGTCTCAAGCCACCACCTGCGCCTGACCCTGCTCGAGGGCAAGTACCACCAGGTCAAGCGCATGGTGGCGGCGGTCAGCAACCGGGTGGAAGCCTTGCACCGCTCGCAAATTGGCGGCTTGCGCTTGCCCGAAGATTTGGCACCGGGCCAATGGCGCTGGTTGAGTGTGGCTGATCTGGCCAGACTCAAAGACTGATTCGGCCCGCGCGGGTATGCTTGGCAGTATGAACCTGTTTCTCGATGCCTTTTGGCGCGCATTGGCCTATTGCCTGCGCCCGCGCGTGATGCTGCTGTCGCTGTTGCCGCTGGTGCTGATGGTGGCGCTCGCCTGGGGGCTGGGTTACTATTTTTGGGACAACACGCTCGAATGGGTGCGCGGAGCGCTGGAAGCCTCTACCCTGGTCAACACGGTGTCGAACTGGTTGCAGAGCGTGGGCTTGGGTAGCCTCAAGCTGGCGCTGGCGCCTTTGATCGTCATTTTTGCCGTGACGCCCATCCTGGTGCTGCTGTCCTTGCTGACGGTCGCGTTGTTGATGACGCCGGTGCTGACCCGGCTGGTGGCGGCGCGGCGTTTCCCGCAGTTGGAGCGCAAGCACGGCGGCTCCTTTGTGCGCAGTCTGCTGTGGTCCCTGGGCTCGACCGGTTTGGCGGTCATTGCCTTGCTGGTGTCGCTGCCGCTGTGGTTCATTCCGCCCTTGGTTCTGGTGCTGCCGCCGCTGATCTGGGGTTGGCTGACCTACCGCGTGATGGGCTTTGATGCGCTGGCCGAGCATGCGAGTATCGAGGAACGGCGCGAGATTTTTCACCGCCATCGCGGCTGGTTGCTGGGCATCGGTATTTTTTGCGGTTACCTGGGCGCCGCCCCCAGTGTGTTGTGGGCCTCAGGCGCCTTGTTCGCTGCCGCGTTTGTCGTTCTGGTGCCCGTGGCGATCTGGCTGTACACGCTGATCTTTGCGCTGTCCTCACTTTGGTTTGCGCATTACAGCCTGGCAGCGCTGCAAGCCCTGCGCGCCGAGACGGCGACGGCGGCCCCGCAGACTACTGAGCCCTTCGCAAGTGACACAACAATTGACGTGCAGGCGCTACCATGGGCGCATGAACCCTCTGCCAACGACAACACCTTGCGCTAAGGCCGCACCCCATTTCGGCCTGATCATCATTGGCGATGAAATCTTGTCAGGCAAGCGCGCTGACAAGCATCTGCCCAAAGTCATTGAATTGCTCAAGGCGCGCGGCCTTGCGCTGGACTACGCCGAGTACGTGGGCGACTCGCCGGAGCGCATCACGGCCACTTTGGTGCGGGCGTTTGCCACGGGCGATGTCGTGTTTTCAACCGGCGGCATTGGCGCCACTCCCGACGACCACACGCGCCAGTGCGCGGCCAAGGCCCTCGGGTTGACTCTGGCGCTGCACCCCGCGGCGGCCGAGCTGATCCGCCAGCGCATGCAAGACCTGGCAAAAGAGCAAGGCAGCGTCTTTGAGCCCGATCACCCCGACAACCTGCACCGGCTCAACATGGCCATGTTTCCGGTGGGCGCGCAGCTCATTCCCAACCCCTACAACCGCGTTGCCGGTTTCAGCTATGGGTCCGTCCACTTCGTGCCGGGGTTTCCGGTCATGGCCTGGCCAATGATTGAATGGGTGCTCGACACCCATTACCCGCAGTGGCACCAAACGGCGGCCTGGATCGAACAATCGGTCATTGTGTTTGGCGCCATGGAGGCGACGCTGACGCCGCTGATGCAAGACATTGAGCGCCGGCACGTCGGCGTCAAGGTGTTCAGCCTGCCCAGTGTGGATCATCCCGCCTATGGCCGTCACATCGAACTCGGGGTCAAAGGCGAGCCCGCACGCGTGAGTTCAGCTTATGCCGATTTGCTCAGCGGCTTGCACCATTTAGATGCCAAACTTGGCCCTGAATTGGTGCAAAAATAATCAACACAATCTAATACCGGCAAACTCGCACTTATTTGGTGCTTGAATTCGGTGCGTCAATCGGATGTTTCTGACCTCAAGCTCAGCCGTAGCGCAAAAGTCAGGGCAAAATGTTGTGTTGCTTATTTAGGTCGCCGCGCCGCAACTGGCACAAAACCTGCATGACACCGAAGCATATCCTTTTCAACAACGATTCAACCAGGAGTATTTGATGGCCAAGACCGTCGCAGACGTCATGAAGATGGTGAAAGAAAACGAAGTCAAGTTCGTTGATTTCCGTTTCACCGATACCCGGGGCAAGGAACAGCACGTGACCGTGCCGGTTTCACATTTCAATGAAGACAAGTTCAGCGAAGGCCATGCCTTTGACGGCTCGTCCGTCGCTGGCTGGAAAGGCATTGAAGCCTCCGACATGCAACTCATGCCCGACCCCAACACCGCCAACATTGACCCGTTTTTTG
>VMTC01000100.1 GCA_013791765.1 Rhodoferax sp. | reverse complement strand
CTAGTACAACATCCCATAAATATCTTTAATTATTAGAGTCGAAGTGGGGAGCCAGCAGCGTCACGACCAGTTCAGCGGCCGTAGCGATATCTCCGGTCCCAGGCAATGGCTCCCAGCGGCCGGTGTGGCTTCGAAAAGCTGATGAGTAGGTGTTGCGAGTCGTCTCTGTGAGACGCGCAATGGTGTCCAAACTGTCGCCCCGGTGCATCTGGATCAGTAGATGCTTTCCATAGGGTTTCACATGGGCCAGCTCGTGGCCAGTCAGCATTGCAAGCTGGCGCTGCAGCTCAGCGGCTTTTATTTGTGCGTCGAACTTTTGCATTGTCTTTAAACCTCAGGGGTTCCCCCGTTTGTAGCTCAAAGCCGGCAAATGTCCACCTGAAAGGCTTGGGCGCCTGATTGCGTTGCGCTACAAAGGCCTGGGTGCGCTCGCGCAGTTGCTCGATAGAGGAATGACTGGCATGACGCAACACGCGACGCGAGTAAATGCCAAACATCAACTCGATCTGGTTGACCCAGCTGGCATGCAACGGGGTAAAGTGAAATACAAAGCGCTGATCGTGGCGGGCATTGAAATCGTCCCAGACGGCCTGCGCCCTGTGGGTGTTCAGGTTGTCCCACACGATGTGAACGCGGCCCTTGGGGTAGGACTGCGCCACCTGCTCCATGAAACTCACAAGGTCGGCTTGTGTGCGCCGATCTGTGCAACCGCCAATGACGCGCCCCGAGTGCACGTCCATGGCGGCGATCAGGGCTTGTGTACCGTGGCGGATGTATTCGAACTCGCGCCGACGCGCACGGCCCGGCGTCGGTGCGCGATCCGCGTGCTTGCGCTCGATGGCCTGGATGCCTGTCTTCTCGTCAACCGATAACACGACCGAACCCTTGGGCGCCTGACGGTACAACGCGCATATCTCATTGATTTTTTGCCGGAACTGCGGGTCCGGGCTGTGCAGCCACTGCCGAACACGGTGTGGGCGCATGTCGCCAGCTTGCAGGATGCGTTGCAGATGGCTGCGGCTGATCTGCTTGACCACGCCGCGCTCGACAGCGCGCTCAACCAGTTCGTCCAGCGTCGGTGTTGATCGTCCGTGCTCTTGGGCGGGTTCACATGCCAAGGCCAGCAACTCCAGGCGCTGCGCCTGAGCGATTCGCCTGGGCCGACCCGGACGCGCTGCTTCTTGCAAACCCTCAACGCCACGCTTGACCAGGCGGCTGCGCCAATGGGAGACGCACTGTACCGACAGGCCAACCGCCTGCGCAATTGCCGTTGTCGTCTCACCCCCGTGAGCCATCAGCGCGATCTGCGCTCGGACCACTTGCCGGTGAGGTGCTGTTCCTCGACGGGTCAGTGCCTGCAGCGACTCTCGCTCTTGTTTGGACAGCTTTACCGCCTGCGCTTGACGTCCTCGACTCATGCGCCGAAGCTTAACTCAACTTTTTTATTATTGAAAGATATTTATGGGATGTTGTACTAGGCTGCATTTTGCTGACAGCGGCTGCGGCTTGTCGGTGGCGCAGATCACGACCCCCCAGGCGAGCGCACGCGTGGCGCTGCAAGGCGCGCAGGTGCTGGCGTGGCAGCCGGCCGGGCAAAGCCCTGTGCTCTGGGTCTCCAAAGCCGCCGTGCATGAGCCGGGCACGCCCGTGCGCGGCGGCGTGCCGGTGTGCTGGCCGTGATTTGGCGCCCGTGACGGCCTGCCAGCGCATGGTTTCGTGCGGACCCGTTTATGGGATCTGCGCTCGGCCAGTCCGGAGGCTGACGGCCAGGTGCTGTTGCGTCTGGGCCTGAGTGATGACGCCAGCACGCGTGCGCTGTGGGATTTTGCGTTTGACCTGGAGCTGTGCGTGACCGTGGGCCCAACCCTGCGCCTGGCTTTGAGCACGCGCAACACCGGCGCGGCAGCGTTCACGATCACACAGGCGCTGCACAGCTACCTTTGCGTCAGCGATATTGAACAGACTTCGGTTCTGGGGCTGGACGGCTGCGACTACCTGGACAAAGTGCAAAATTTTGCACCCGCCAGGCAGAGCGGCGCCGTTGAATTCGGGGGCGAGACTGACCGTATTTACACCGGCACCCGCTTTGACTGCCTGATCGAAGACAGAGCAGGGGGCCGCAGCATCCGCGTGGCGAAACAGGGCAGCACATCGACCGTGGTCTGGAACCCATGGCGCGAGCGTGAACAAGCTTTGACTGACATGGCCGCCGGCGAGCACCGGCACATGCTGTGCGTCGAGACCTGCAACGCCGGGCCGGATCAGATCACCCTGGCGCCTGGCGCTGCGCACACGCTGGTGGCGACGATGTCAGTGGCTTGACATGCCGCCCGGTGGGCTTCAGGCGATCACAATGGCGCGAAAATCATTCACATTGGTCAGCGTCGGCCCGGTCACGACCGAGTCACCCAGGGCCTGGAAGAAGCTGTGGGTGTCGTTGTTGTCCAGGTAGGTGCGCGGGTTCATGCCAGCGGCCCAGGCCCGCGCCAGCGTGTCGGGGGTGAGGAGTGCGCCGGCAATTTCTTCGACACCGTCCACGCCGTCGGTGTCCCCGGCCAGCGCGTAAACCCCGTTCAGCTCACCCAGTGCCAGCGCCAGTGCCAGCAAGAACTCCACATTGCGCCCACCCCGGCCATGGCCACGCAGCGTCACCGTGGTTTCGCCGCCGCTGAGCAGCACACAGGGAGCCTGAAAAGGCTGGCCATGCTGCGCCACCTGACGCGTGATGCCAGCGAGCGTCTTGGCCACGTCGCGCGCTTCACCTTCCAGGCTGTCACCCAGAATGTAGGGCGTGAGGCCCGCCGCACGGGCGACCATGGCTGCGGCCTCCAGCGCGATTTGGGGTGTGGTGATCAGGCGCACACTGCTGTTTTGCAGGCGCGGGTCGCCCGGCTTGACGGTCTCACCCGCGCCGCTTTCCAAGAGTGTGCGCATCGCCTCAGGCATGGCAATCTGGTAGCGCTGGACGATTTCCAGCGCCTGCAAACAGGTGCTTGAGTCGGCCACGGTGGGGCCCGAAGCAATGTCCATCGGGGCGTCGCCCGGCACGTCCGAGATCAGCAGCGTGAGCAGTTGCGCCGGGTGGCACAGGGCGCCCAGGCGGCCGCCCTTGAGGCTGGAGAGGTGGCGGCGCACGCAGTTCATCTCGGAGATGGTCGCGCCACTGGCCAGCAGCGCGGCATTCACCGCCTGCTTGTCGGCCAATGTGAGATCCGCGCCCGGTGCCACCAGCAGCGACGAGCCGCCGCCCGAGATCAATGCAATCACCAGGTCATCAGGCGTCAAGCCCGTGACCAACTGGGCGATGCGCTCGGAGGCGGCCAGTCCCGCCGCATCGGGCACCGGGTGCGCGGCCTGCACAATTTCGATGCGCTCGCACGGCACCTCATAGCCGTAACGCGTCACGACCAACCCCTGCAGCGGGCCGCGCCAGTGCTCTTCGAGCGCGCGCGCCATGGCGGCCGATGCCTTGCCGGCGCCGATCACGAGGGTGCGTCCCTTGGGGGGTGGCGGCAAATGCTGGGCTAAGCACAGCGCTGGCTGCGCCGCCGCCACCGCGGCGTCAAACAGGCTGCGCAGCAGGGCAGGGTAGTTGCTTGGTGTGACGGTGAGCTGGGTCATGGGGCGATCCTTGAAGCGTGAAACCGAAAGATCCACATTTTTATATCAAATTGGCTTCCAGCCTTTTAAAAATATACGCGGACAGCTCCTGTTAGTGAAGCAATCGCAGTGACGCGTGGCCGCGAAGTCGCACGGGCGAGCCAATTGTGTTCGAGGTACTGGGGCAGACTCGTCGGGTCAGGCCAATGCCTCCAGGCCGGGCTGCGCTTGCAGCCCCCACAGCCGTGCCCCCGATGCCTCCAGATGGCACAGATAAACCCGTACCTCAAATTCGAGTTGGTGGTAGCGCGGCTCCATGTGGCAGCACAGTTGGTAAAAAGCCTTGTCATGGGCACGCGCTTTGAGATGCGCCAGTTCATGCACGCTGATCATGCGCAGGAACTCGGGCGGTGATTCCTTGAACAAGGCGGCAATCCGGATTTCACGCTTGGCCTTGAGTTTGTTGCCCTGCACGCGCGAGATCGCGGTGTGCGTGCCCAGCGCGTGCTGCACCACTTGCAGTTTGCTGTCAAACATCACTTTGGTTAACGGTTCGGCACCGCGCAGGTAGCTGGCCTTGAGCCCCTGCAGGTACTCAAACAGCGCCTTGTCGGTGCGCACGCCGTGCGCGTCGGGGTACTTGTTCTGCAACCACTGGCCCAACTGCTGGTCAGCGATGAGTTGTGCTACCTGCGCCAGCGTGTCAGCCGGGTAGCCCTGCAGAAACTTCAAGCGCTGGGGAGACGCATGATTAACTACTGAATTCATAGCTGCATAGTCACTATTCACGTGGGCTAGAGGCTAATTTGACTTAAATTTCGTGACGTAGCGCCGGGAACAGGATCACGTCGCGAATGCTGCTGCTGTCGGTGAGCAGCATCATCAACCGGTCCAGGCCCACGCCGCAGCCGCCGGTGGGGGGCATGCCGTATTCCAAAGCGCGGATGAAGTCGTGATCGTAGTACATGGCTTCGTCATCACCATCGTCCTTGGCCGTTACTTGGGCGTGAAAGCGTGCGGCCTGTTCTTCAGCGTCGTTAAGCTCGGAAAAACCGTTGCCGAATTCGCGGCCGGTGATGTAGAGCTCAAAGCGCTCGGTCACGCCCGGTTTGTGGTCGCTGGCGCGCGCAAGCGGTGAAATTTCAACCGGGTGCTCGCAGATGAAGGTCGGCTGCCATAGCAGCTCTTCCACGGTTTCTTCAAAGTACAGCACCTGCAGGCTCGGCAGCGAGCGGGTCGAGAGTTTGTTCTTGCCCTCGGAGAGGCCCAGTTTGCCTAGCGCTTTGATGAGCCAGGCCGCGTTGTCCACCTTCAAGCCGGAGCCGTCATCGAGTGCCTGACCGGCTTCAGTGTGTTTGCAGATGGCTTCGTGAATCGTCAGTCGCTCAAATGGCTGGGTCAGGTCGACCGCTCGGCCACCATAGCTCAACTGCAAGGTGCCAACGGCTTTCTGTGCCGCGTCACGAATCAGCTTTTCGGTGAATGTCATCAGGTCCTGGTAGTCCCAATAGGCGGCGTAGAACTCCATCATGGTGAATTCAGGGTTGTGGCGCACCGAAATGCCTTCATTTCGAAAGCTGCGGTTAATCTCGAACACGCGCTCAAATCCGCCCACGATCAGGCGCTTCAAGTACAACTCGGGCGCAATGCGCAAGAACATCTGCTGGTCCAACGCATTGTGGTGCGTGGTGAAAGGCTTGGCGTTGGCGCCCCCGGGGATCGGGTGCAGCATCGGCGTTTCCACTTCCAGAAAGTCGTGCGCCACCATGAATTCGCGGATGCCGCTAACCGCCTTGCTGCGGGCCGTGAAGCGTGCGCGCGTGCTCTCGTCCATCATCAGATCAACGTAGCGCTGGCGGTATTTGGTTTCCTGGTCGTTCATGCCGTGAAACTTGTCGGGCATCGGGCGCAGGCTCTTGGTCAGCAGCCGCAAGCTGGTGGCATGAATCGAGAGCTCGCCGGTTTTGGTCTTGAAGACCTTGCCCTCGGCCGCCACGATGTCGCCCAGGTCCCAGTGCTTGAAGCTGGCGTAGACCTCGGGGCCCACATCTTCGCCCTTGATATAGAGCTGAATGCGCCCGCTGCTGTCTTGCACGGTGGCAAAACTGGCCTTGCCCATGACGCGCTTGAGCATCATGCGTCCCGCGACTTTGGCGACGGTTCCCTGCTCAAGCAGGCCCTCAGGGGTTTGACCAGCGTGGGCTGCAAACAAATCAAAGGCGTGGTCGGCTGGCTTGAAGTCGTTGGGAAAGGCGACGCCCTTGCCCTCGGCCTGCAACTGGCGCAGCGCTTTGAGCTTGTCGCGGCGCTCCAGGATCAGTTGGTTTTCGTCGACGGGGGCTGGGGCAGGGGTGCTGGAGTGGTCTGACATGGGGCGCAGTGGAAAGTAGTTAGGGCGACAAGGCCAGGGCCGTCGGCGGCGTTCTTTGGCGAAACAGCGCATTTTAAGTGGCTCAGCTCGCCCGCCCTGGTTCAGGGAGTCGATAAACTTGGCACCATGCTCTACCAAATATTTTCCCTGCTGCTCGAAGTGGCCACCAGTATCCTGGCCGGCGCCTGTCTGCTGCGGCTGTACATGCAGTACCAGCGCATCCCGATGTCAAGCCGATCCGGCAATCCACTGGGGCGTTTT
>VMTC01000090.1 GCA_013791765.1 Rhodoferax sp. | reverse complement strand
GTCATTGCAGTCATACCGTAGCGTTTTTGAAATTCTTCGATTGCAGTCAGCTTGTCTTCTGGGAGCAAATTCCCACGTGCATCATCAATGCCAGCCTGCTTGGCAATAGCCTTTGCGGTGGCTTCGTTGTCACCCGTCAACATGACGGTGGTGACACCCAGGGCGTGCAATTGGGCCAGTGCCTCTCGCGAAGTTTCTTTAATGGTGTCGGCTACTGCAAAGATGGCCAACACCTGGGTTTGCGATGCCAGCATGGTGACGGTGCGACCCAGCGCTTCATGCTCCGCCAATCGCGCTTCGATACTGCTGTTACATAATTTCCGCTCTTCAATCAAGCGGTGATTGCCGAGTATCAGCGGCTGTCCATCAACGCGGGCTTCTACGCCTCTTCCAGCGACTACCTTGAAGTCCTCAAGCACGCTATTTCCTGGGTCAAGGCTTTGCGCAATGGCTTTTGATACCGGGTGATCAGAATGAGCCGAAAGGTCGCCTGCCCAGCGCAAAACCTGCCACTCGGGTATTGGTGATTTGACAAATTCGGTATCCACCAGAACTGGTTTACCCGCGGTGATTGTGCCGGTCTTGTCCAGAGCAAGTGCCTTGATTTTTCGGGCACCTTCGAGGTGAACACCACCCTTAATTAGAATGCCACGCCTTGCCGCCGCAGCCAGGCCACTGACCACTGTGACTGGCGTAGAAATCACCAAAGCGCAAGGACACGCAATCACCAGCAGAACCAACGCTTTGTAGATGGCTTGAACCCAAGTCCAATCCATGAGCCATGGCGTGAGCAATGCGACCCCCAGAGCCAGGACGAACACAGCGGGTGTGTAGATGGAGGCAAATTTGTCAACAAACTGCTGAGTGGGTGCACGGGAACCCTGCGCTTGTTCAACTGCATGGATGATGCGAGAAAGCACTGAGTTACTTGGCAAGGCGGTTACGCGCACTTCAATGGTGGCTGTGGCGTTGATCGTCCCGGCAAATACGGCATCACCTGGAACCTTGTCTACCGGAATGCTCTCACCGGTCACCGACGCTTGGTCTACGGCAGTACTGCCAATGGCAATAACTCCGTCCACAGGAATGCGCGCACCCGGTTTGACGCGTACAACGGCATCCAGTACGACATTATTGACAGGGAAAGTCTGCCAAGATCCGTCAAGCTGACGAATCTCAGCGGTTTCAGGGGTCAGATCCAGCAGGCTCTTGATGGCACCTCTGGCCCTGTCTACTGCACGCGCTTCAATCATTTCAGCGATGGCATACAGTGCCATGACCATGGCAGCCTCCGGCCACTGGCCAATCAAAAATGCACCGGTGACCGCGACGGTCATCAAGGCGTTGATATTGAGCCGAAAATTGCGTAGGGCAGCCAAACCTTTGACATAGGTGGAGAATCCGGCCAGCACAATCGCCGCCACAGAAAGCGCCATTCCCAGTCCTTGGAAAATGCGTGTATCGGGGGCAAAGAATGCAATGGACTCGGCACCTACTGCCAGCAGCAGCGCCAGTGCATATTTTTGAATTCCGCTGGGAAAATTGGCATCGTCGTGGTCATGACTATGCCCTTCGTGTCCGAGACCATGTTCACTCGTGTCAGCCGCATTGCTGTTTAGTGGCGTAGGCTTGAATCCTGCTTTGCGAATCGCTGCCAAAACGAGTGGCAATGATTCAGCCTTGGCATCAATCGAAAGCGTCCGGGCCGCAAGTTGGAACTGAAGGCTGCGCACACCGGGAATATCGGCCACTGCATGGCGAATTTCCCCCTCCTCGGAGGCGCAATCCATGGTTGGAATCCGGAAAACAGGAACGCCCGCTTTTACACTTTGCGGCAATGCTTGAGGCGAATCCGATTTTGAAGATTCACAGGCACTGGAACACCCGCATGTCGGACCCGTTGTTGCTGGCTTTAAAGATGTGTTGTTCATGGACAGTTCCTGATTTAGATTGAATTAGAAACCCTGTAGCCACTAAAGAGTCAAGCGGATATGATTCGAACTATGAAAATCGGTGAATTAGCCAATCTGACGGGTGTACAAGTGGAGACCATTCGCCACTACGAGCGCGAGGGCTTGTTGCCACACACCAAGCGGTCGGAAGGAAACTACCGCGTCTACGACGAATCGCACGGACAGCGCTTGTCGTTCATTCGCCACTGCCGCAGTCTGGACATGACCCTTGATGAAATCCGTGTTTTGCTTCGTTTCAGGGATGCCCCCACCGAAAATTGCGGCGAAGTCAACGCGCTTTTGGATGAACACATAGGGCACGTTGCGCTTCGGGTCAAAGAGCTGCGGCAGTTGGAAATGCAGCTCAAAGCGCTTCGTGAGACGTGTCGTAGCGCGCAGGATGCTGAACACTGTGGAATTCTCAATGGACTCAACGTCATGTCGCAAAAACAAACAACTTCCACCGACATGGCTGGTCATGTGCATGGTGCACATCCAGGTGTGAAGACTCGAAAATCCCTCAGTTGACCCTCACTTCGGTTGTGTCAATGCGACAGGCGCGTGAACATAAGTGGTTTCACTTTCACCTTTAGCATCTTTGAAAACCAATGTGATTTGCGCTTCACTGCCAACCTTCAGTTGTTTTTTGAGGTCCATCATCATCAAGTGGTATCCACCCGACTTGAGTTCAACTGGTTGATTTGCGGGTAGCTTTAGTCCGCCCACTGCGCGCATTCGCATGACATCGTTTTCCATTTTCATCTCATGGACTTCCACAACACCAGCAATGTCGGAACGCGCAGAGACCAGCGTCGTGTCCTTCTTTGATACCAGTTGCATGAAGGCTCCTGTCGCCTTTTGATTGGGTACTGTAGCCCGAACCCACGCCCCGGTGACGACAACTTCAGCGTGACTGACTGATGTTGCCATGGTTAAACACGCGGCCAAAAGTGCAACGGTGATTTGGTGATTTTTCATATACATACTTTCTAAGTGGAGTTAAATTTGCCTGGTGTTCCAAGACTACGTTGTCATCAAACCAATCCTTCATAGATGATCTTCCAGCCGCCAGGGCGGTGCTGCCAATATTGACGGACGGTGCGCCCTACCTTTTCGCCGTCCAGGACTTCACCAAAGGTCGCAACCATGGTTTCTGCTTCGTCTGTCCATCGAATCAGGGAGATGTCTTTGAGACTCACTGGTTTGTTGCCCGTCTTATTTAGTTCAGCACGCAGACTCAAGCCGAATGACTTCAAGTCCTTGCCTTCTGCGCTAAAGTCATTGGCATAGAACTGCAAAAGTTCGTTTTCGCGTCCTTTTCTCTTGGCGTTGGTCCAGGTCTGCAAGATTTCTGAAAATTGCTTCTTTTGACCTGCCAATTTGTCGGGCCGAACCCAGTTCAAATTTTTCCCAATGAGCACGGGGGTAGTCCGAATTTCCACTGTCCTGATGATTCGCACCAAATCAGGATTGGCGACGGCAACGCATCCGTCTGTGGCTTGCGGTGCTCTGGTAAATTGACTCGAAGGTGTGCCGTGTAACCAGATTCCACTGCCAGTCTTCCCACGTCGCAGATCAAGCACGTTGGGGTAATTGACGGGTAACGCACCTGATCCGTACAAGTCCTTCAGGCTCTTCGGGTCTAGGTTACTGGTGATGAAATAGACCCCCAGAGGCGTTCGCTGGTCACCCTCAACGGTCTTTCCAACGCCAGCTTTTCCCACCGAAATATAGTAGTTGGCAAGAAGACGTGTGCCTGTCACAGTGTTCTCAAAAAGATAGAGACGGGCTTTTTCTGTGTCGACTGCGATGGCGTGTTTATTGCGACGGGAGAGGGAGACGAACTGGGACGGTATGGCTTCTGATGGTGGTACCTGTTTGATCGCTGAGAGACGCAGCTGCGACTCAGCGCGCAGATCAAGTAAATTTTGCAACCCATTTTTTGCAATTTCAGGCGGCACATCCCCAATACTCTGAATTGGCCGTGAACGTGCTGCGAGCAAGTCACCGTACACGAGTTGCGCCAGTTGAAAGTTCGGATAATCAGCGACTAAGTTCTCAGCCTTTGGTAAGGCATCTCGAATATTTGAACTGCCAATCATTCGATAAATTTCAATCAGTCGTGCCTCGGCTACACCATCACCAAGACCTCTAGCACGAGAGCCTTCTTTCGACTTGATTTTGGATTTTGGCTTTAACTCCAGAGTGGCACCGATTGAATAATCAACATGGAATCCCCATAGGACTATTAAAGCCAACACACCTAAGCTACCATTTATTTTTTTGAATGACATATTTTTTGGCGCAACTTTTCCTTGATGGACACTGCTTGCGCCCAAACTCCTAGAGTGCTGGCTGATGCCTCAAAAACTCATCCAGCATTTGCAGTGTCAGTCGCAATTGGTCGATTCTCAAATTGGCACTTTTCCTGGTGTTGAAATCAGCCGAATGCGATCTCTCGTACTCGGCTTTTAGTTCGCAGGAAATCCACAATCGGAAATGATTTAGGTCTGCTTCCATTAAATTGCTTCAGTATCGGTGTCGGTGGCAATGACGCAAAGCATGAAACGTGCGTATCTAAGATAGAGAACTATTTCTTGTTTTTAGCTACCTCGTCTGCAACCAACGAGGCAAGCTGATCAGGACCAAAACTGGGTAATCCTCTGCCATTGACGAAAAAAGTCGGTGTTTTCGTGACTTCCAGAGCCGTCAAATCCTCAACGTCTTGTTTTAATACTGCCTCGATTTCTGGTGTTTGTGCATCGGCCAACGCCTTCTTCACATCCAGACCTGTCTGTGCAGCCACTTGATAAGCTACATCAAGGTTGGGCGAACCATGACTAGCCCAGGACGGTTGGGCAGCCAGAATTGCCTCAAGCGTTTGCCAGTATTTGCCCTGTCTTTTCGATGCTTCCAACAACTTGACTACCTTGTCTGAGCCAGCATGGAAAGGCGCGTATCTGAGCACTAGGCGAACATCATTGGGGTACTTCTTCATCAAATCTTTGACGATTGGATAGAAATCGCGACAGGTTTCACACGCCGGATCAAAGAACTCGACGATGGTCACTGGCGCACCTATTGGCCCTAAAGTGGTGGAGTTAAAGCGAACCATTCGGTTTTCTGCCTTACTGACCTTTTCCATTTGCGAATTTTGGACACGCTTTTGATAGAAGTTCATTCCCAATAAAAATGCCGCAACCACAACGCCCAGCAGAACTGCGACAGTCAATTTTTTTGAATTCATTTTGAAGTCCTCTTGAGATATACGAAAAGCAATGAAGTGACGATGAAAAAGGCGGTCAACGAGAGCCAGGGAATTTGCAGGCCATTGAGAATCTCCAGTTTCTGTTCAGTGCAGGAAACGCCTGAGCCGCAGGGAATCCAGGTTTTTGAGACAAGACCGGCAATCAATAAGGAGTGGTATCCAGCCACGACGACGCCACCCAAAGCCATTGGTAGCCCGTAAATTGCTCCGCGTCGGTCGTCGCTGTAACAGGCAATGCCCAGCACGATGACCAGGGGGAACATAAAAATTCGTTGGTACCAGCACAGCACACAGGGTGTCATTCCCATGACCTCGCCGATGAAAAGGGCGCTGGCCGTCGCAGCGGTTGCAATTAGCCAAGCGAGGATAAGTAAGTTCCAACTGCGCTTCATGCTTGAGCCTTGGTTTTTGTTGGCGTTACGTGCGCTGGTGTGGTGTTTCTAAATAGCAAGACCCATACGAATACCGCACAAACAATGTAACTGTCAGCTAAGTTGAAGGCTGGCCAGTGCCATCCACGCCAATGCAGGTCAAGGAAGTCCACCACCGCACCAGTTTGAATGCGATCAATCAGATTGCTTGTGCCGCCCGCCACTACCAAGCCACCGGCCCACCGCTCTATAGATTCCGTTTTTTTGAACATGCAGACCAGCGTTACTGGCACGATCACGAGAATACTTACGCCAATTAACAATGGTCGTTGCCAACCATCAGCGTTGGCAAGAAAAGAAAAGGCGGCACCTTTGTTAAGCGCGTGAACGAGATTGAACCAATCGGTCACAAAATTGGCTTCACCCAGTGCAATCGTGTTTGCAAAATAAGTTTTGGTCAGTTGATCAAGGCCAATTAGTGTCACGACCAGAATGACCCAAAGCGTGCGCTGGCGTTGTCGCCAATGGGTAAGAAACATGAAGAGAAATCCCAAAAACTGTTGATCAAATCAGCCTCAAGTGCTGACGCGATTGACAGGGATCGATTTCTCGAAGCGTTTAAAGCTTAAGCGTAGATCGATGCCCTGGTCAAACCAGGGCATCCCACTGTGGCCGTTCTGGACGATCTTCGGGGCCAGGACTTGACTGCACGCTGGGCAGTGGAGCGAGCATCAAAGTCAGAGCAACTTTTTTGACGACATCGGGTTCATGGACAGCCACCGAGCAGCAAGCATGGCACGTGCTGCAATCCATATCGACCGAGATTGTTTTTGCTAAATCGCCGCCCGACTCTGTGCGTTCAGTGACTTGATGCTGGTGTGTGTGATGACCAACGTGTTTGCTCGAAACGTCGCTTTCGTGCTGGCAATAGCGACCCGTTGCAGCCCAAGAGAGCTGCAACGGCATCAAAATTGCCAAAAAGACGATCAGCCATAAACGCATGGCAACATTGTAGTAGCTTTAGCGTTATGACTTCTGCAGGTATCAAATACGTTGGGTTGCACTAGGCAAGTTTGAATTCTGCAGTTGATCGATTTGTTCACCCCAATGGAGATTGATGCCGTATGGGTTCAGACGCTCCAAAGCAAAGTTGGCTTGACCCCCGGATAAATATGTATGGATGATTTCGGGTGCCAGTCGAGTCAGCAGCGCAATTCGATTCGCTTGCCCCCGATCCATGCCCTCGGCAGCAGCAATTTCAGTCAGCGACCGATATTTCCCTTCATCAAGCAAACGCTGCCAGTAGTGGGCCAGCCCCAATGCGCGGATCAGCGGGCTGTCTTTGGCCTCTTTGCGCGCGCTTCGCTCCACGACAACTTCCCGGTGAAACTGCTCCGGCGCATCAATTGGCGTGATCACTTGCCGCCGGACACCTCGCTTGATCAACGTCCAAGGAATGAACGTCTCCATTTGCACACCGCCTGCTGGCGCTGGTATTTGGTACGTGACCGGTTCACCAGTCACCATGCCCTTGTCATTTCTTGCCATGATGATTCCTATTTGAAGCCGTCGATGATGGCGCGCTGGGCCTGCCAGTCCACCGGAAGCCGGTTGCGCTGAAACCACATCAAGTTCAGCCGCCGTGGTTGTGTGCCGGACATCAACTGCATGATGATCTCGGGTGCCAGAAGTGTCAGACGCATCAGTTCGTTGACCACCGAGTGGTGAAGACCTTCATTCTTGGCTATCTCAGAACCACTTTTCATGGCTCCGGTGTCAAGCAGGCTCTTCCAGTAAAACGCACGACTCAGCCCCACCAAAAACGTCGTGTCATGCGCGACCGCGCTGGTGGTGGCCAGCCGCTGAACGCCACGTCGAGAATAGGTGAGAGGCACAAAGGATTCGAGGTCAGCGTTCATACGGCCTCCATTTCCACCAGTTCCGCACCAATGCCCTTCGCTGCGAACTCTTTGATGAGTTCCTTCCAGCCCAGGGCGTGCCACTTCACCTTCAACCCACCTGCAACCAGATCAACACGCTCAATCATTAATTTGACGATCCTGATCCGCTCGGCCGGGTAAAGCTGCTCCCAAGCCTCCCCGAGCTGGTGAAGTCCCATCACGATTTCGTCTTCGTTGATCTGGACACCTTGTAGTTCAAGTGATTTGCAAACGGCGGTGATGGCTTCGGGGCTGGAGAGCACGGTCTTGACCTGGTTGACCGTTGCCGCTTCCACCTCGGCGGCCGGAATGCGCTCGTGCGTTTTACCCGCTGCACCAAATCGCATTTCAGCCTTGGAGACGTAATAGCGGTACTTGCGTTTGTTCTTGCTGGCGTAGGTCGGGTACATCGGGTCGCCACTGGGGCCAAACAACAGGCCGCGCAACAGTGCATCCGTGCTCTCGCGGGTTTGTGTGTCCACCGACCGCACATGCGAGTCGCGCGCCAACACTTCATGCACCTGCCCCCACAGACCGTGGTCGATGATTGGTGCGTGCGCGCCCGGGAACCAACTGCCCTTGTGTGACAACTCGCCCAAATAGATGCGGTTGCGCAGCAGCTTGTACAGATATTTCCGGTCCATCTGGGTGCCACTGCGTACCTGACCATCTTGGGTCGTCCAGGCTTTGGTGGTGATGCCCTCGCTGGCCAAGCCCTGCGCGATGCGCGTCGGCGATCCGATGGTGAGCATTTCACCAAAAATGCGCCGCACCAGATCGGCTTCAGTTTCGTTGACCACCAGCAACCGGCTGGCCACGTCGTAGCCCAAGGGCGGCACACCACCCATCCACAGTCCCTTGCGTTTGCTGGCGGCAATCTTGTCGCGGATCCGCTCGCCGGTGACTTCCCGCTCAAACTGGGCAAACGACAGCAGCACGTTGAGCATCAAGCGGCCCATGGACGTGGTGGTGTTGAACTGCTGGGTGACGGATACGAATGACACCCCCTGGCGCTCGAACACCTCGACCATTTTTGAGAAGTCGGCCAGGCTGCGGGTAAGCCGGTCAATTTTGTAGACCACCACAATGTCGACCAGACCGCGCTCAATGTCTGCCATCAGGCGCTTGAGTCCAGGTCGCTCGGTGTTACCGCCAGAAAACCCGGGGTCGTCGTAGTCGTCCACCACCGGAATCCAGCCCTCCGAGCGTTGGCTGGCAACATAGGATTGGCCTGCCTCTTTCTGCGCATCGATGGAGTTGAATTCCTGCTCCAGCCGCTCGTCACTTGAGACGCGGCAGTACACGGCGCACCGTTTACGCGGTTTGGGCGATGCAATTTGGGAGGTGACGCTCATGCAGCCTCCTTGCGGTTTGTCTTCAAGCCAAAAAACAGTGGTCCTGACCATGGCGTGCCCGAAATGTGTCTGGCCACCGCAGACAGGCTCTTGAAGAACTTGCCCTCATATTCAAAGGTGCCCTCTGCGGTCACGGTCACCTTGTGGTCACGGTCGCCCCATTCGCGCAGCAGAACGGTGCCGGGTGCCAGTTCAATGTCGCGGGCAATCTGCCTGCTCTTGATCTTGGAGTGGCGTATGCCGATGTTGATCAGTCGGCGTTGTGTCTCTGCGGGTAGACCGCCAAACGCCTGTTCCTGAAGCTTGTAGGCTACTCGCGACTCGAGGTAATTGCGGTTCGGGTTGTCCGGGCGGCGTTTGAAAAACCGATCCCACAGTGCCCACAAGTCTGGTGTTGGCAGGCTGGACAGTGCGGCCACTTGGGCAGCCACTGAGGTGGTGGTGTCACTCATTTGGAACTCCTTGTTTGATAGGGGTTCGTATGAACGCGCTGGTCACCAGAAAAGCCAAGTCCAACTTGTCTTTCTATTTGGTCTGTCGCGGACTGACCACTGGCGTGAGTACGCATAATGGCTGCCGACAGGATGGATGTGATCTCGGCTGCTCGCTGGCGCGCTGACATCTGTTCTGGGAGAGTGAGTTTGATAGGTTTCATGGTTTGCAAAGGGCATTTGAAAGACCCAGAAATCATGAATCAAATCCTCCAAGACGATGGGTAACGTAGGGCAACAGAGGGTAATCGGATGAGGATTTTTGGATTTGCGCTGGCGCTGAGCGTGGCCTTTTGCCCAGTCAATGCTGAGGTGCTGACCGGCCATGTTGTCGGCGTCACTGATGGCGACACCATCACAGTGCTTGATGCCGCAAAGGTACAGCACAAGATTCGGGTCGCCGGAATTGATGCGCCCGAAAAAAAGCAGGCATTCGGTCAGGTGTCGAAGGAAAACCTGTCACGACTGGTTTTCGACAAAGAGGTCGACATTGAGTGGACAAAGCTTGATCGGTACAAACGTATCGTTGGCAAAGTGCTGGTGGCGTCGCCCAACTGCTCAAGTGCTTGTTCCAGGACGTTCGATGCAGGCTTGAGTCAGGTGAGCGCCGGTCTGGCTTGGTGGTACCGCAAGTACGCCAAGGAACAGCCTGCAGATGACCTACCCAAGTATGAAAAGGCGGAACTGGGCGCACAGTCGCGCCACCAGGGTCTTTGGGGAGACAAGTCACCCATTGCGCCTTGGGACTGGCGAAAGGGTGACCATGGCGAATGAATTTCCAACCACGGTGGATGCTGCGGTGCGCCTGCTCCTGAGCATGGTGGAGGAATCCGAGCAGACCAAGATCGCGGCCATGGACAGCGAAGACATTTACGCGCTGCACTTTGGATTGGGCGTTTGGATTCGCAACCACATGGGCTTTTATGCTGGCAACGACCAGTTGCTCAAGGCCACGGGTGAGACCGAGCCCGATGAGGCGAGCATGGTCATCATGCGTGCTTTTCGGGATCGCTTGCGCGCAGACCTGCCAAAAATTCACTGACGTTAAATTTTCCCAGTCTGCACAAAAAGACAGACGTTTGCGGTATAGTTGTCAAATTAACTAATCGCGCAACTTAAATAACACCATGAGCTTCGGAGCATTCATACGAAATCATCGAGAGGCAAAGGGCATGCAAATGAACGACTTTGCCCGTCTGCTCGAGATTTCGCCTGCCTACTGGTCACGCATTGAGCGCGACAGAGAAAATGCCCCCAAAGACGAACTGATCATCAAGGCCGCTGAAATTTTAGGCGTGAGCGTTGATGATGCATTCATTGAAGCAAGCCGCTTGCCGCCGGACTTGCAGACAGAGGTTGGCAACGTCGTGCGGATGTACCGCAAGCAGTCGCAGGCGGAGAAGTGAATGTCGTTACTAACGCTCAGCTACCAGCACTGCGACCGCTATTTTCCTGCCTACGTCAAGCACACCCAAGTTGCCAATATTGCACTGCAAGCGCGCCAGCAATTGATCAGTGATGACACCGATGCTTTAACGCTCGAAATACTGGGTGCCATTGACAACATGAAGGTCAATGGCATCCCATACGAGTTATGGGTCGATACCGATCACCCAGTTAAAGATGAGTCGGGCTGCGCGGTTTTGGGCGTTTGTGAGTTTGACCCCGAAGGGTCAAAGGATGCTGCGCTGCTCTTGGTCACACCAGTTTGCGAAATTGCTTCGATTGAATTGGTTTTGAGCACTTTTGCCCACGAACTTGGGCATGCAGTTTTTGAAGCACCAGGTTGGATTTATGAAGCAGCCCAAGGTGCGGGACTGTTCGATGAGCCCGCACTCACCGCGCATAAAGCCTATCGCACCTCGACACCAAATGCTGAGCATTTGGCCAAATCTCCCAATGTAGGCAACACTGCGCACGAGGCAAGCGTTCGTTTTGCGGAGTTTCGTGCCAATGAATTCATGGGTTCACTGCTGGTGCCGCGCCAGCACCTGATGCGTGCAGTCGAAGATTTGGCCGAGCAATACAGCGTGACGATCACGCGTAGTCCATCTCTCGATCTAGATTTTCCAGGCATGGGCATGACCCTGTCAGCCAAGAGCATCTTTGGTTTTGACGGTATGGATCCGTTGCTAAAGGCACTGGCTACGCGCTTCGGCGTGACACCGAGATTTATCCGTGTTCGCATGGATCGATATGGACTCCTCAAGCCTGGAGTCAAGAATTACTGATCGTTGAGATCAGTATGGAGCCGCCGACCTTGTGTCGGTTTTTTTGAAAACATCTATTAACCTGTCACGCAATCGCGCATCTATCAAACCAAGGAGCAAGCCCATGTCAGCAGTCGAGCAGAACGTCGTTAAAAAACAATCACCACCAGTTGCGGAGAAGCAGCCGAAAACAAGATCGACAAAGCCACGGCAAGTCGACATGGGCCCGCAAACATTACCGACCATGGAGCACTTTATCCAGCTGGTGCGCAAGGTCCACTCCACCGAGTTGATTCGCTCGCTGCTCGAGAGTGCCAGCAAAAGTCCAGTGCCCATCACTGCGGCACTGATAAACGGAGCAGCAGGCTCCATGCCCATTGCATCGCGAAACGCAGTTTTCGCAGAAGTCGCGGCAATGCCAGTGCCCACCCAAAACGAGATTGAGGACGCGTCAGAACGAGTTGGCCTCATGTGTGACGAATACGGTGCACTGGCCGTCGGAGAGTTGCTGGTGGACGATGACTTCAAAGAGCCATCTCTGCTTCAAACGTCAACTGACAAATTCAGCAAAGCGCTGTATCTGTTTCTCCAGCAGGAGTATTGGCAAGCCAAGACCAGTCAGCCTGGTCGCTTCGATCATGCCGAAGAACGCAAGGAAATAATTCAGCGCTCGAAAAGTGAAAATCAGTCAAGCCATTATCTTGGCCCAAAAGGTGTGACCCCGAAATTGGATGATTCGCTTGAAGTCTCACTGAAGCAACGACTGGCAGATCTGTTTGGCAACGTCAATGCTGAGGATATGTTGGTCGAGCACTTTGAACAACGTGACTTTAGTCAGCCTGAGCAGCCCATAGTTCAGTACTTGTTGAGCATAAATTTCGATGGAGGCAGATATAACTGGGTCCGGATGGGAACGGGACAGGTGATTGATTCCGAAATTCCCGTGATCACAAACGTGAAATATTCATGGCAGCCGGTCAAGGGAACGTTGTCTGTGTTCTGTGATGACATACCCATTCGCCCGCAGTTGGCAGCCATATTTCGAGATGTTGTGCTAGGCGGCAATGGTTCCATTGAATCGATGCCGGTTCGCGAATTTGACTTGATGGGTTTTTCCACTCCGGCCATGCTGGATCGCTTCAAAAAAAACAGGATCGCTGGCATTGATGAAATCTCGATCCAGCACTTGGTGGTGACACGGCCGGAAATGAAAATGGTTCAGTTCAAGGGTAAGTCAGTCCAGCGATTGGTTGAAAATTCTCTGGTCATTCGTCTGCATCGCTGGGAAGACCGCGACATCTACGCCCGGGCCAAAGATGATCTGTCAGAAGACCTCACGGCATATGTCATTACCCAGGTCAAGCTGCGCATGGTCGTCTCGAAATCTTCGCAACGCAGGGCGCACAACGTCTCTGCGCAAATCACTGCCCCAAACGGCTTCAACGATTCCGGCAAGACCAAAGCAGACACGGAATTGGTTTTTGCCCAGTTGATGAGTCTTGGCTGTGCGCGCCAGTACTGAGGTGCAACATGACCCTGCACTCCGATTATTTGCGCACGCTGGAGCGAGTCAGTCAGCTTGATAAGCCTGTCATGTCAAACCAGCTGATGGGGCAAACTAAACAATTCCTGAGTCGTCGCTGGATTCTTGAAGACGGATATTTGTCAACCATACCGGTTCAAGTTCTCGATGGCGAAGACGAAGCTGATGTTGAAGTTGACGAAAAAACTAAAACTTACAGCTACTGCCGTTTGGGCGGACTGACAACAATTGTTACTCGCCCTCTCGCTGAAATCACGATTTTTACCATCAACGTTGATGCATGGCTGGACGAAATATCTACCCTGTTTTGCATTGAGCCATCCAAAGTTGCCTGGCGTCGCGAGCTGATCCAGGGCCATCTGTGGCATCTGGGTGACCTGCGCGTCAGTGGCTCAAGTCGTTTTGTCCCGCTGTACGTTTCTCGCCGTTCAAAAATGTGCCCCATGGAGTGGGATCAAAATCTTCGTGATCTTGAGAGGTCTAGTCACGGCATAGTGCTGGTGACTGATTCCAAAACAAGCACAAATCTGCCAAATCATCACCAGGTGCGCGAGCTGGATGCCTTGCTAACGGATGTAACCAACGTGGTCACTCTCAAAAGCGACGTGCTGGATCGCATGCTGCGCGGCGTGCCAGCTGATGCCACTGATGACCGTGACCGGTACAACGAGTTGACCGGCGTGCTCAAGCTGCGGTGCATGGCGACTGAAAAGACTTTCACAGGCGAATACCAAAAATCAGTGATTGCACTGTTTTGGCGAGAGCGTCATCAACTCAGCCTCAAATGGTCGGAGGTTCGATCAAGCACGGACTGCGGCAAGGATCCAGATTCTGTTTTTGGAAAAGGTGAATGGCAGGCATGGATTGAGCGCGTGGCGTTTGGGAAATATCGCCTCCGCGTGAGCTGATATACAGCTTTTCCGGAGGTTTATCCGGAAGTCCATCCGGAGGTCATCCGGAGGTCGGTGCGAACAATAAGAAGTGGCTTTTCAACCAATGGAGCACTTCTTATGCAACGCCACTTCACCACCGATCAGACGGGACAGCCCCCCGTCAAATCACACTACGCCGCTGTCTTGCGGCTTGCCCTTGACGAACGCGAGTTGTCCCAGCGCTGGGGTCTTTCAGTCAAAACCCTGCGCCGATGGCGGCAAGAAAAACTCGGACCCATTTTTTGCAAGATGGGTGCCCGGGTCACGTACCTCATCTCTGAGATCGAAGCATACGAGCGCCGTGTTTCGCGCCACTCCACCTTCACTTCGGTTTACCAATGAAGGGGGACGTGACCATGACCAATCTCACTCTCTACCCCGCAGACATCGCCGAGATGTCCGTGTCACAAATCGCCCGACTTTCACCACTGCAAAAGCATGAGATCAGTAAAAACCTGATCGAAGCAAGCGCATTTCTCAAAAAGCAACTGGCCAAGCTGGATGCCGCCTTAGAGCAGGAATATGCAGCAAAGGCGAAATCTGCATTACTGGAGTCCGGTCGTGATTTTGGCACCGCTCACATCAATGACGGTCCATTGCGCATCAAGTTTGACCTTCCAAAAAAAGTCACATGGGATCAAAAGCAACTCGGCGACATCGCTGAGCGTGTGGCTGCATCTGGTGACCAGGTCAAAAGCTACATCGACATCAAGTTGTCGGTGTCTGAGTCCCGTTACACCAACTGGCCACCGGCGTTGCAGCAGCAGTTTGCCGCTGCCCGCACCGTGGACGCTGGAAAACCGTCCTTCACGTTGACCCTTGACCAGGAGGTGCTGTGATGGAGCAGTTGAAATTTCACCCTGTCAGTGAGATTTTCCCGAGCATGCCACCTGCAGAGTTCGACGCGTTGGTCGGCGACATTACGGCCAATGGTCTGCGCGAGCCGATCCACATCATGGGAGACAGCGTCGTTGATGGTCGTCACCGGTACCGCGCCTGCTTACAAGCAGGTGTTGAGCCACAGTTCGTCGTGGTGCCGGATGGAACTGACCTGAACGCCTTGGTCATCAGCCTGAACCTGCGTCGGCGGCACCTCGATGAGAGCCAGCGCGCAATGGTGGCTGCACGCTTAGCCAATTTACCACTTGGTTCAAATCAGCATGCGCAAATTTGCGCACCCTCGCAGGACAGTGCCGCAGAAATGCTCAATGTGAGTCGACGCACGGTGCAACACGCCCGTGCTGTCCTTGAGCATGGCGCGCCAGAGCTTGCAACAGCTGTTGACACTGGTGTCATTGCGGTCTCCAGCGCAGCGGCTTTGAGCCGTCATACCGTGGACGCACAGCAGGCAGTGCTATCTCGCACGCCCCAGGAGATTCGCGCCATTGCACAAGATGTGGGCAACCGCATCCAGAGCGCTGGCGTGGTCGGCCAGTCTGCTGTGCGCATCTTCGATGAGGTTGCCCAGGAGGCTGGACTCGACGGCGCGCAGCGACTCGCCGTCGTCCAAGTCCTCAAGGATCAGGCAACTCCGCTGCCAACACCGGTGGAGGCAAAGCGCATCGCGTCCGAGGGTGCCAAAGGTCTGCTGGTTCTCGGCAGTGATGGCTGCTACCACACAGCACCCGGCGACCCCGATGAAAACGCTCGTATGCAGCAGTGGCTGAACTTGCGCGAGGGGTTGGAGCCTCTGGCCAAGCTGAAGTTTTCAGCAGACGAGGCATTTGCGTCCATTCCTCCGTACCAGCAGAAAAACGTCACCGACTGGCTTTCCAGCGCCGTGCCTTACCTCAATCAACTCAATTCACTTTGGAGCCAAGCCCATGCGTAATCCAACCCTCACCCACCTGCGCGAAGCGGTGCGCAATGAAATCACACAGTCCTTTGATTGTTTTGGTTTTGCCAAACCGCGTGACATCGCAAAACTGGTCTGCACAGCCAATCCCGACAGCATTGCCGCCATTGGTGCTCAGTTGGCAGAAAACGCCATCACCGATGTGGCGCGCCGTGAACTCAAAAACAGCACCAAAAGCTGTGAGTCAAGCATGCAAATGCTGCTCCCAGGTGTGCCCGAAGTGATGGCACGCCTGCTGCCACCGGCCATCAGCATCCCCAGCGAGGACGACTCAAACGACGAGGGTGTCGTCTACAAGCCTCTGGCCAAGGTCACCTTTGGCGAGCTGGGCGCGCACTTGGACATGCTGACAAGCCAGATTCGGGCCGACATCAGTCGCCACCGGGCTCTGACCGAACTCCATGACATGGCGCTGGCCATGGGTGCAATTGGCGACAGTTGTGTTTTTGATGTCCTTGGTGCATCAGAGCACGTTGAAGCGGAGGTGGCTTAAATGGCACTCCCCATCATCACTGCTGACCAACGCCGCGCGCAGCGCCGTGGCGTCAAGATCGTCATTTTGGGCGTCAGTGGCATCGGTAAAACGACCCAGCTGAAATCGCTCGACACCCACTCAACGTTGTTCATTGACTTGGAGGCGGGTGACCTGTCGGTTTCCACGTGGGATGGCGATTGCCTGCGACCGCGCACCTGGCCTGAGTTTCGGGATTTGGTGGTCTATCTGGCAGGGCCCAACCCGGCGCTGCCCGAACAGTCACCGTTTTCGCAGGCGCACTTTGACCATGTCTGCTCGGTCTATGGTGACCCGGCCAGCCTGGACAAGTACCAAACCTACTTCTGCGACTCGATCACGGCACTCTCGCGGCTGTGCTTTAACTGGGCCAAGAGCCAGCCAGCCGCATTTTCTGACCGCACAGGCAAGCCGGATTCACGCGGCGCGTATGGTCTTTTGGGTCAGGAAATGGTCACGGCCTTGACCCACTTGCAACACGCTCGCGGAAAAAACGTGGTTTTCGTGGCCATCCTGGACTGCAAGACGGACGACTTCGGCCGCAAGGTGTTTGTTCCTCAGATCGAGGGCAGCGCCACTGCCCTGCAACTGCCCGGCATCGTGGACGAGGTGGTGACGCTGGCTGAAATTAAGGCTGATGACGGTACCTCGTACCGGGCATTTGTCACCCAGACGATCAACCCGTATTCGTTTCCCGCAAAAGACCGCAGCGGTCGTCTTGACCTGCTGGAGCCGCCCGACCTGGGTGCGCTTATCGCCAAGTGCGCTGGCACCGGCACCCCTGCACAGCACCCACAAGCCCCAACCCCCACTGATTCCAAGGAGTAATTCAAATGAACGACAACAACACCAATGTCTGGTCAGACTTTAACGACGCAGAAGCACAGCAGTCGGGTTTTAACCTGATCCCCAAGGGTGCGCTTGTGCCGGTGCTGATGACACTCAAACCCGGTGGCCACTATGACGCAAGTCAGGGCTGGACCGACGGCTATCCCACCCAGTCATCCAAGACGGGTGCGGTCTATCTGGCGGCCGAGTTTGTCATCACCGGAGGCGAATATGCCAAGCGCAAGATGTGGTCGAACATCGGCTTGTATTCACCCAAGGGGCCAACCTGGACGCAGATGGGCAGAACCTTCGTACGCGCCGCACTGAACAGCGCCAGAAACTTCCTGCCGCAGGACAACGGCCCACAGGCTGCCGCTGCCCGGCGCATCCAAGGCTTTGTTGATCTCGACGGGTTGGAGTTTGTGGTGCGCGTGGACATCGAAAAGGACGACCGGGGTGACGACCGCAACGTGGTCAAGATGGCTGTCGAGCCCGACCACCCGGATTACGCCCGCACGTTTGGTGTGCCGTCGAAATTGGCACCCAGCGCGCAAGCGACAGTCAATTCAGTACCACAAGCCCCTGCGGCCCAAAGTGCAGGAACACCACCAGCACACCAAGCGCCAGGGCCGCAGCGCGCGCCAGTCTCCGGCAAACCCGCATGGGCTCAGTAAGGAGCGCCAGCCATGAATGCCTCTTTACCCACGGCGCAGGCCTACCACCCGGGCTGCTTCAGTGACGCGTCGCAGTACCAGCAGTGGCGCACCTATGCCATCAAGACCCGAGCTGGTGACAGCGACTACTGCACTGATTGCACCCGTGCCTACCAGCACCAGATGATCAAGCAGTGCCGCTGCCTGCACGCCAAAACCCGCTTCTTTGTTGACTGCGACGGTTACACCGAGGGTCGTCGCCCGGTCAGTGAACGTCTTGTCAATTGCAAGAAGAAAGGCAGGCGATGAAATGCTGGGTCTGCTCACGTCAAGCCCGGGGGTACGGTCATACCGACAACCGGCACCGCACAGGACAGGCCCAGCGGTATCCGCTGGACTGGGTCTTTTGTTCCGAACGCTGTCAAAAAGCGTTTCACGCCATGTATGGCAACTGGGTCAGATTGAAGGACGACCTCGTCGACTCCAAGGGGGTGACCATGGTCAATCTCTCTGAAGTCGAGCAAAACGCCATGGTCAAGTGCCTCAAGGCCTTCGGCGATTCAGCCGGGGCCATTGGGTTCAAAAAGCCACTGGGTGACTACTCCGAATCAGAAGCCTTGGCGGTGATCGACGCCATCGTGACCTGCTTTACGCAGGCCATGGTGGAGCACCACGAGAAGTCCAAGTACCCACCAGTGCGTGGTCTGCCTGAAGTTCCGGATCCGATGGCCAATCCGTTTGCCGACATGGAAAACGACCTGCCCTGGGAGGATGCCAAATGATGGACTTCAACTCATCATCGAGCGTCAGTGGTCAGATCAGCTCGTTGATCGATCTGGGTCTGCAAAAGACCCGCTCCAAGGAGAAATCCCGCCAGTACCTGGGCGCATCTCGTCTGGGGGTGTCGTGCGAGCGCGCCCTGCAATACGAGTATGCCCAAGCGCCGGTGGACCCGGGGCGCGAGACGCAGGGGCGGATTCTGCGCATTTTTGAGCGTGGCCACGTCAACGAGGACAGCATGGTCGCGTGGCTGCGTGCAGCCGGGTTCGATCTGCGCACGCACAAACCGAACGGCGATCAGTTTGGGTTTTCAACGGCAGACGGTCGCTTGCAGGGACACATCGACGGTGTCTTTGTAGGTGGGCCTGATGGATTCACGTACCCGGCGCTTTGGGAGAACAAGTGCCTGGGCTCCAAGTCCTGGCGCGATCTCGAGAAAAACAAGCTCGCGGTCTCCAAGCCGGTCTACGCCGCCCAAGTGGCCATTTACCAGGCTTACCTGGAGTTGCATGAAAACCCGGCCATCTTCACGGCGGTCAACGCAGACACGATGGACATCTACGCCGAGTTGGTGCCGTTCGATGCGGCGCTGGCCCAGCGCATGTCTGACCGGGGTGTGAAGGTGATTGCAGCCACCGAAGCAGGTGAGTTGCTACCTCGCGCCTACCTTGATGCCACCCACTTTGAATGCAAGTTTTGCGCGTGGCAAGACCGCTGCTGGAGGACAACCCCATGAACACACCAAAACAAGAATTCCAAATGGATGCCGAGCCCATGATCGATGCCAAGCAGGCTGCGTGCGCGCTGCGGCTGCCCCTGTACTGGTTTGGCGACCCCAAGATGCGCGCCAAACACCGCATTCCGCACTACCTGCTGGGTGGTTTGGTTCGTTTTCGTATGAATGAACTGAGCACCTGGGCTGCCAACAGCAGCGCCGCTGGCGATTCCGACGCCGAGCCCCAAGAGTCGGAGGGTGCCAGCCATGATGGACTTTAACGATGTGACACCGGCACCATCACCGTCCAGCGATGGCAACCGCGAAGAAATTCGCGCCAGCTTGCTGCTGCGGCTTGAGTCGGTGCTGAAGGACATGTTTCCCGCTGGCAAGGTCAAGCGGGGCAAGTTCCTGGTCGGCGACATCTTGGGCAGCCCGGGCGACAGTCTGGAGATTGTGGTCACCGGCGATAAGGCCGGTCT
>VMTC01000015.1 GCA_013791765.1 Rhodoferax sp. | reverse complement strand
GGTCGAGCGCGAGCAGGCTGAAGTTGACGGTCATGATTTCCACTATCGGGCGCATGCCGCCCAGGGCCGCACCCACGCCAGCGCCCACAAAACCCAGCTCAGACAGCGGCGTGTCACGGATGCGCTCGGGACCGAATTCTTCCAGCAAGCCCTTGGACACCGCATAGGTGCCGCCGTAGCAACCCACGTCCTCACCCATCAGGAAAACGCGTGGGTCGGCTTGCAACGCCGCCCGTAGCGCCTCGCGCAGGGCTTCGCGGTAGCTGATGCGCCGCCCCATCATGCGGCTCCCGCAGCGGCAGCCCCGGCCGCAGCCGACTCTGCCGAGCTATGCACGTCGCGCAGCAAATCTTCCACCGACTCCCAGTTTGAGCCTTCCGCAAAAGCCACGGCCGCCTCGACCTCGGCAACAGCCGCAGCGTCGAGCGCCAGAAACTCGTCTTCCGAAAGGAGTCCTTGCGCCTTGAGGCGGGCGGTGTAGGTATGGATCGGCCCGCGCGTTTTCCAGGCTTCAATTTCCGCCTTGGCACGGTACAGGTCGGGGTCAAACATGGAATGTGCGCGAAAGCGGTAGGTGCGCAGCTCGACAAACAACGGGCTGCTCCCGTCGCGCACCTTTTGCGCGGCAACGCGCACTGCCTCATGCACCGCCACCACGTCCATGCCATCGACCGTCATGACCTCCACGCCGTAGGACGCAGCCTTGACGCACAGATCGGTCTGGGACTCCGAGCGCGCCAGCGCGGTGCCCATGGCATAGAGGTTGTTCTCGCAGCAAAATAGCACCGGCAGCTGCCACAGCGCGGCCAGGTTCATGGCTTCGTGGAAGGCGCCCTCGGCCATGGCGCCTTCGCCGAAGAAGCAGGCGCTCAGCGCGTGGCGCTTTGACAATTTGTCAGCCAGCGCCAAACCGGTTGCCAGGGGCAAGCCCCCGCCCACAATACCTTGACCGCCAAAGAATCGGTGCTCCCGGTCAAACAAATGCATGGAGCCCCCGCGCCCGCGTGAGCAACCGTCCTGGCGGCCAAACATTTCGGCCATGATGGTGTCCATCTTGAGGCCGCGCAGCAACGCGTGACCGTGCTCGCGGTAAGTGGCCACCACGTTGTCATCAGCCAGCAGGGCACGCAGGGCACCAGCGGCCACCGCTTCCTCGCCGATGTACAGGTGCAGGAAGCCGCGGATTTTTTGCTGGCCGTAGAGTTCCGCCGCGCGCTCTTCCATGCGGCGGATGCGCAGCATGTCGGCCAGCATGCTCAATGCAAATTCCTTTTGCCATGGCACCGGACCATGGGGCGGGGCCGGCACCTTCATCTTGTTCATGCGCCCGCTTCCAGGGTCGAGATGTCGCCTTCGGGCAGCCCGAGTTCCCGCGCCTTGAGCAGTCGGCGCATGATTTTTCCGCTGCGCGTACGCGGCAGCGTGGGCAAGAAAGCGATTTCCTTGGGCGCCACAGCGGCGCCCAGGCGTCGGCGCGCGTGGGCCGAGATGTCCATGCGCAGCGTCTCGCCGGGCTGGTAGCCGTTCTTGAGCGAGACAAAGGCCTTGACCACCTCACCGACGACCGGATCCGGCTTGCCGATAACCCCGGCTTCCGCTACTGCCGGGTGCTCCATCAACACGCTCTCGACCTCGAAAGGCCCGATCAGGTGCCCGGCTGACTTGATGACATCGTCAGCCCGGCCGATGAACCAGTAGTAGCCGTCCGTGTCACGTTTGGCGAGATCGCCGCTCAGGTACAGGTCTCCGGCAAAGCACTGGCGGTAGCGTGCTTCGTTGTTGAGGTAGCCGCGAAACATGGACGGCCAGCCTATTTTGAGCGCGAGCTCGCCCTCCACATTGGGCTCCTCAACGATGCGCACCTGCGGCGGCTCACCCTCGGCCTCCAGATGCTCGACGATGAAGGCCTCGACGCCGGGCAAGGGGCGACCCATGGAGCCGGGCTTGATGTCAAAGGCCGGCGTGTTGGCGATCATGATGCCGCCGGTCTCGGTCTGCCACCAGTTGTCGTGAATCGGCAAGCCCAGCGCCTCCTGGCCCCACCAGACCGCCTCGGGGTTCAACGGTTCACCCACGCTGGCGATGAAGCGCAGGTCCGGATAACTATGGCGCTGCGCCAGCTCCGTGCCGGCCTTCATCAGCATGCGGATCGCTGTCGGGGCGGTGTACCAAACGCTGATGCGCTCCTGCGCCAGCAGCGTGTACCAGCGCTGGGCATCAAATTCCTCGCGGTCGATCAGCGAGGTGACGCCCTGCAACAGTGGCGCGATGATGCCGTAGGAGGTGCCGGTGACCCAGCCCGGATCAGCGGTGCACCAGTAGCGATCTTGCGGATGCAAATCAAGTGCGTAGCGCCCGGTCGCAAAGTGGGTCAGCACGGCCTCGTGCACATGCAGCGCGCCCTTGGGCGTGCCGGTGGTGCCGCTGGTGAAATGGAGCAGGGCCGGGTCGTTCGGCTGCGTCTCTACCGTTTGAAAGGTGCTGGAGGCCGCGGCCATCAGTGTGCCCAGGTCCAGGGTGCCCGGCTCATGGGTGAGGCCGTCGTCCTGGGCCACCAGCAGCACATGCTGCAAGGTGGGCGTCTGCGCGCGAATTTGCCTGACCTTGCGTTGGTAGAGCGTGTCGGTGGTCACCAGCACCTGACCGGCGCCCAGCTTGATTCGCGCGGCAATCGGCTCGGGGCCAAAGGCCGAGAAAAGCGGGGTCACCACGCTGCCGTTCTTCAGCGCGCCCAGCACGGCAATGTAGAGCTCGGGAATGCGCCCGGCCAGCACAAACAGGTGATCGCCCTTGCCCACGCCCAGGCCTTGCAAGACGTTGGCAAAACGATTGCTTTGCTGCACCAGTTCACCGTAGCTCAAGTCCAGCGCGGGCGCGTTGCGCGCCACAAAGCGCAGTGCGATATGGTCACGCAGCGCACCGGTGCCGTGGCGGTCTACCGCTTCAAAGCCCAGGTTCAGGCCGCCACCGGGCAGGCCCTGCAAGGCGCACCGGGCCTGTGTCCACACGTCAAGGCGGCGCTCGGCCTCGTAGTTCACCCAGTTCGGTGCTGGATGCATGCTCGACGCCACTTTGTGGATGACGATGGGTCGTTCCATGTGTCTCCCTTGGCTGAATCAGCCGGGTCAGCTCGGCCCGCTTATTCGCGTTCGCTGATTTCTCGGTCACGCGCTCCCGAAAGCCCGGCAGCCAGGTTGGCCAATTCACCGGCAAGGAGCTCCAGGACGTCTTCCATCGTGACGATGCCCACCAGACGGCCCTCGTCATCGTTAATGACCAGACGACGCAGCCGATGCGTCTTCATGAGTTGCACCGCCTCCAGCGTGTCCATCTCCGGTGTCGCGGTGACCAGATCAACCGACATGATGTCGCCCGCGGTAAAGACCGCCGGGTCCAATCCCTCGGCCATCAACTCGAGCACCAGGTCGCGGTCGGTCACGATACCGATCGGGTGCGTCTTCTCGTGGGCGTCGACCACCACCAGGGCGCCGATGTGGTGCTTTCGCATGAGTTGCGCCACCACCACGGTGGGTGTCTCTGGCTCCACCACGGCGACCTTTGACGTCGCGAAGTCCTTCAACTGGCTGGCCATGGTCGCGCTAGGCCTCGACTGTCAACTGGTTGTTGACTCGGCTGACGCCCGGCGCCGACCAGGTGGCACCCTCGGCCGCGTTGCGTTCGGCCCAGGAATGCACGTGGCCGCGCAAGGTCACCACACTGCCGTCCATTGAAATCTCGATGCGCCGGGCTTCACGCTGCGCCTGACGCGTCAGTGCCTCCTGGATACGGGTTGACAGGTTCACCGGAATCGGAAGTGCCCTGAGCAGAATATTGTCAATGATGCCCGCCACCCCTTTGAGTGGGCGAATCATGCGTTCCACGGCACGGCGCTGGAAATTCCAGTCCAGCTCGCCGCTCAGGGTGACCCAGCCTTTTTCTACTGACACCATGATCCGGCCTTGCGGCACCGAGGTGTTCCAGCTGAGTGCGTGCTCCACGGCGGCAGCGATCTCGGTGTCGCTGCGCTGGTGTACACCCGCCGGGATGACGTCAAGTTCCATTGCAATGGCCTTCACGCCGCTGACGCGCTCAACCGCGCGCTTGGCCGCTACTTTTTCCGCATAGGTGTCGATGTGCCCGGTCAAGGTAACGACGCCGTCGGTGACTGAAACGCCCACCCGTGCTTCTGGAATCAAAGGATCCCAGAGCATTTCTGCCAGCACGTCCTTCTTGAGTTCTGAATCTGTTTTCATGGCATCTCCTGGTGGGCCTTGCGACGGGACAAGAATCTATTCCTTCAGAATAGCCAGGCTCTGCTGCGCGGCGTTGCGAAAAATCAAGTGCCCGCTTGAGCCGTGAATCAGACTTCGACGGGTTGGTTGGCGGTGCCGACCACGCTCACTTTTTCAAGGCCGTACACCATGCCCGACACTCAGGCCAAGCTGAAGTTTCTGCAGTCGCCGGCCAGCTATGGATGTTCGTGTCAGCAGGTCGACCTCATAGAAACCCATATGTCATGGGTCTTCCTGCTGGAGCAGCAGGTCTTCAAACTCAAGAAGCCGGTGCGCTTCCCATTTCTGGACTTCAGCACCCTGCAGGCGCGCGCGTTCTATTGCCGCGAAGAGGTGCGGTTGAACGCGCGCTTGGCGCCGGCGGTCTATCTCGGCGTGGCAGCCTTGCAGTGGCGGGCGGGCGACTTTGCGCTGGTGCCGCAGGCACAGCTGCCCGCGCCCGGAGAAACCGTCGACTGGCTGGTGGTGATGCGCCGCCTGCCCCAGCATCAGATGCTGCGCGAATTGATTGCCGGCCATATGGTTACAAAAAAAGATATTGATGCACTGCTTGCCTTGCTCAGCGCGTTCTACCGGGCGGCGCCAACGGCGCCCGTCAGCGCGAACGAGTATCTGCAGCGCTTCGAGCATGAACAGCTCTTGAGCCGCGAGCTGCTGCTGCGTCCGGAGTTGGCGCTGGCGGATGTGGAGCTTGCCCTGGACGGGCTGGATGCGGCACTGTCGCAGTGTGCCGACTTATTGCGGGCCCGCGCAGCGCAGGGGCGTGTGCTGGACGGGCACGGGGACTTGCGACCTGATCATGTCTGTCTGCTCGATCCCCCGGTGGTGATTGACTGCCTGGAGTTCAGTGCGCAATTGCGGCAAGTAGACCCTTTTGACGAAATTGCCTATCTCGGGCTGGAGTGCGACATGGCCGGTGCGCCCTGGATCGGCTCGCGGCTGATTGCCGCTATTGCCGAGGCCTTGGAAGATCACCCGGGACCGGGCTTGCTGTATTTTTATACCGCCTACCGTGCCATGCTGCGCGCGCGCCTGACGATGGCTCACCTGCTTGACGCCAGGCCGCGCTCGCCTGAGCTCTGGCCTGCGCTGGCGCAACGCTATGTCGCGTGTGCCCTGTTGGCGTTGAAGTCTTTCAATCAGACCTTGCACCCAGACACGCTTTGATGGCCTGTGCCAACAAGGGTGCGGCCGAGGCGATGCTCAGCTTGGCCCGTAACGCGCACGCCAGCGGCACACGCAATGGTGGAACGCTGTCAGTGATGATGATGCGTGCAATGCTGTCGTCGGCCAGCGCCTGCGTCGCCGAGCCCGTGAATAGTCCGTGTGCCACACATGCCACCACTTCGCGGGCGCCGGCTCGTCGCAAGGCCAGCGCCGCGCGCCGCAGGGTCTCGCCGCTGGCCACTAGGTCATCAATCAGGAAAACACGCATCCCGTCGACCTCGCCGGCAACCAGGTTGTCGCTGCTAACAACGCCGGCACTGCGGCGCTTGTCCACCATCGCAAAACCCACGGGACGGCGCAGCACCGTCTCCAATAATTCACGCCAGAGTTGAGCCCGCTTGACGCCACCGGGGTCCGGCGAAGCCACCGCCAGCGGGTCGCCTCCGGCCAATTCGGCAGCCTTGGCAGTAAATGCATGCTGGGCTTCCAAGTGGACGCTCGGGCAACGACAGGCGTTCTGAAAAGCTGCCACGTTGTGGGCCTCCAGCACAATCAGTTGCTGGGTTCCGACGGCCTCAAACAGCTGCGCCACGTAGCGCAGACTTACGGGATCGAAGGCTTTGGTTTGCCGGTCCTTGCGGGCGTAGGCCAGGTAGGGCACGACCGCCGTCACCCGCGCCGCCCCATGCTCGCGCAAGGTGGCGATGAACATCAGTAGTCGGCACAATTTGTCTTGCGGGCTGTTTTGTGCATCCCCGTAAAGGCTGTGCAGGACGTAAGCGTCACTGCCACGTGGGTCCAGTAACGGCCTGAGCTTGTACTCACCATCTTCAAAGCGTCGTTCCTCGTGCGGCGCTAGCGGCACGCCCAGATTGACCGCCAGAGCCTGGGCCAAAGTCGGATTCGGGTCGAGTGAGAAGAGCAGCATGCTTTTGTTCAGTTCATGACTCGCCAGGCGTCTTGATGGCGCCTCTTGACAAGCGCAGCAACACAAAATTTTTATCTCAGCATAGCGGCGCCTTGTCATGCCCGCTTGCGAATAATCAAGCGTTGATCGCACCGGCATATGAAACTCGCCCTTACCGGAAATCGGGTATTTTCGATATCAAGGAGCGACATGATGGAAAAGACAGCCGGGCTATTGGCCGCGCAGTCAGGTGAAATAGCGCACAGGTGCAGCTGAGTCATGTTTCGTGATCGCACTGACGCTGCTAACCGGCTGGCCGAGCGGCTCAAGGCCTATCGCGGCAAGAATCCGCTGATCCTGGCGATCCCGCGCGGCGCGGTGCCGATGGGCAAGATCATCGCCGACAAACTCGGTGGTGAACTCGATGTGGTGCTGGTGCGCAAGCTGCGCGCGCCGAGCCAATCGGAACTGGCCATTGGTTCAATCAATGAAAGCGGCTGGACGTATTTGGCCGATTTCGCCCAGCTCTATGGCGGCAGTGCGGCCTACCTGGAAGCCGAGAAGCGGACCCAGACGCAGACCATTCGCCAGCGCCGCGCCCAGTACACGCCAATCCGCCCTCCCATTAGTCCGGATGGGCGCATCGTCATCGTGATTGACGACGGCTTGGCCACCGGTGCCACCATGATCTCGGCGTTACATGGTTTGCGCGCCATGAAACCGGCCAAATTGATTTGCGCCATTCCTGTATCTCCACCCGATACGCTGACCAAAGTGGCTGATCTGGCGGACGAAGTTCTATGCCTGGAAACCCCCGCGTCCTTCCAGGCGGTGGGGCAGTTCTACCAACACTTCCCGCAGGTGGAAGATGACGAGGTGATTGAACTGTTGAAAGAGTTTTGAAGCTGAGCTGAGCAGCCTCTGGGCCTATCGATTTCAGCTTTTCAGGTACTGGCCGAACCACACAGCAGCCTGGCGCGCCACCTCCTCCAGGGTGCCTGGCTCTTCAAACAAATGGGTGGCCCCGGGGATGATGCTCAGCTCCTTGGTGGCGGGCAGGCGGGCATAGGCTTCGCGGTTGAGTTCAATCACAACGGGATCGTGGCCGCCCACCAGCAGCAAGGCGGGCGATTTGATTTTGACCAGCGCTTCATGGCCCGCCAGGTCAGGGCGCCCGCCGCGCGAAACGACCGCCCGGATGTCACGACCCAATGCCACTGCAGCCTGCAAGGCGGCTGCGGCGCCGGTGCTGGCGCCAAAGTAGCCCATCGGCAGTTGCCGGGTGCTCTCAAACCGCTTGACCCAGTGCGTGGCCGCCAGCAGGCGGCGGGTCAGCAAGGCAATGTCGAAGCGGGTCTGGAAGTCGAGGTCTTCCACCGGCGTGAGCAAGTCCATCAAGAGCGTGCCGATACCTTTGTCGTGCAAGACGTGTGCGACGTAGTTGTTGCGCGGGCTGTGTCGGCTGCTGCCGCTGCCGTGGGCAAATAGCACGATGCCCTGGGGCTCGGGCGGCAGTTCCAACAAGCCTTCGATGTGAACGCCATCTACCGGGACATGAACCAGTTGTGCGTGTGTTGCAACCATCGCAAGTCCTTTGCACTGTTCAGACGCCGATAGCAACCGGAATGCGCTGGCGACCGAAGTGGCTCGCCTTGGCATCAAAGCGTCCGGCGATGGCTGTGCCGCAGTCCGGGCAGTGGCCCTTGTCGTCCAGCCGGTACTTCTTGATCAGGTACCAATCGCGCACGATCAACGGCGCCTGGCAGCCCGGGCAGAATGTCGTGTCCCCTTCGATGTTGTGCACATTGCCGGTGTAGACGTAGTGCAAGCCCTCTTTGAGCGCGATGTGGCGGGCCCGCACCAGCGTGACCGGTGGTGTGGCGGCCACGTCCGGCATCTTGTGATCCGGATGAAAGGCCGAAAAATGCAGCGGCACATCGGGCCCGAGCTCTTGCATGATCCAGCGGCTCATGGCGCTGATTTCCTGATCTGAGTCGTTGTGCCCTGGAATCAGGAGGGTGGTGATCTCTAGCCAGACCTGGGTTTCGTGCTTGAGGTAGAGCAGCGTGTCGAGCACGGGTTGCAGGTGCGAGCCCGTGAGCTTGAAATAGAACTCGTCGGTGAAAGCCTTCAGATCGACATTGGCCGCATCCATCTTGGCGAAAAAATCACGCCGGGGCTGGTCGTGGATGTAGCCCGCTGTCACCGCCACGGTCTGGATGCCTCGTGCGTGGCAGGCATCGGCCACGTCCATGGCGTACTCGGCAAAAATCACCGGGTCGTTGTAGGTGAAGGCCACGCTCTTGCATTCGTTGTCAAAGGCCGCCCGGGCGATGGCCTCGGGCGAGGCTTGGTCCATCAGCCGGTCCATGTCGCGCGACTTGCTGATGTCCCAGTTCTGACAGAACTTGCAGGCCAGATTGCAGCCCGCAGTGCCGAATGACAGCACGCTTGAGCCGGGGTAAAACTGGTTCAAAGGCTTTTTCTCGATTGGGTCGATGCAAAAGCCTGAGGAACGACCATAGGTGGTCAGAATCATCTGCTCGCCCTGGCGCATGCGCACAAAGCAGGCGCCGCGCTGGCCCTCATGCAGGCGGCAATCGCGCGGGCACAGGTCGCACTGCATGCGACCGTCATCGAGCCAGTGCCAGTAACGCCCGGGATAGGCGGATTCCTGCATTAGGGCTTCTCCTTTGTGGCGGTCTTGGCGCTAGCGGGCTCGAGTTCGCTTTCCTTGAATTTGCTCACGCTGTAGCGTTGCAGGCGCACACCCGTAGCCCAGAAGTCGCTCGGCAGGCCGGCCTTGTGTTTCAGATGCGCCATGAACTCGGGTATGCTGGGAAGATGCTCCCAGACCTGCGGCAAGAAGGTGCTGCGGTAATGCGCGTACTCAAAAACCACGCCATCTATGCCGGGTTGCAACTGGGCCAAGGCGTGGGCTTCATTCTCAAACTCCATAGCCTGCATGGCCGACAGCAGAGAGACCTCAATCTCGGTGTGCGCCAGTTCGACTGCGGCCAGCGGTGCAAAGCGCGGGTCAGAAAATGCCGCCGCCAGGGCATTGGCCTTGACATCGGCCAGCAGGCTGCGCCGCGCCTCAAGCGTGCCGATGCAGCCGCGCAACTGACCGTGTTGGCTCAAGGTGACAAAGCACGCGCCTGACGCCTGCAGCCAAGACTCGTGTTCCTGCGCTTGCAATGGGCGCCCCAAGGCCGTCGAAATGCTGGCGCGGGCTATCGGCAGCAAGGTGTGGCCCTTGCTGATCGCGCCCTGATGCGGGCCGCTGTGCACCGCAGTGTCGGGCTTAGTGTGCGACTTGGACATTGCCCGGCTCCGGTCTGAACGCCAGCGCGGCGTAGCCCACCACCCGGCTCTTGTCGCCCGCCGTGTCACCGGAGTTGCACAGCCCGAGCAATTCGGGCTGCAGGTGGTGCTGGCGCGCCGCCTGCAGCAGGCCGTTGACCGGCGCGGCGCCACAGGCCTGGTGGTGCGTGATGCTGCTGTTGAGCTGCATCATGTTTTGCACCGTGCCCTGGTCCAGCGCTTGCGCGCTGTCGTAAGGCAAGAAGTGCGACAAGTCGGAGCTGATGACGATCAAGGTCTCAGGCCCGCCCCAGAGCGCCTCCAACACCTCGGCCACTTGCGCGGGTGTGGCGTCGCCCACCGCCAGCGGCACCAGTTTGAAATCAACGAGTACCACCTGCAAGAACGGCAGTTGCACCTCCAGCGAGTGTTCCTGGGCGTGGGCGGCGCGGCTGACCACCACTTGCGGCAGGTGTGCAATGATGGCCACGGCCTCCTGGTCGATGGCGATGCGACCCAGTGGCGTGTCAAAGGCGGCAACCCCCGGCAAGGCCAAGCCCCGCACCGGCACGCGGTGCACCGGCCCCAGCAGGATCACGCGGCGGATGCTGGTGCGCAAAGGGGCAAGTCGCGCATAGGCCTGTGCGGCGATGGCGCCGGAGTAGACGTAGCCGGCATGGGGCACGATCAGCGCCTTCGGTGTCGCGGTGCGTGCCTCTGCTTCGGGCCGCGCCTGGCCCAGCAGGGCCGTGACGTCGTGCCTCAATACCGACGCCTCTCCGGGATAGAAAGCACCCGCAACAGCGGGGGGCCGCACAGTATCCATGTAGTGATCTCCGTTTTCGGCAAAGCTTAAACGCAGCTATGGCAGGCTGATTTGTGGTTTATCAAGTCAGAGCCAGCAGATTTCAGTATCGGTCAGCGCCGCAGTCCAGTGGCGTATGTAATCTGGCATTAGACTAACTGATATGAGTACTTTTGACCCGGATGCCCTGGAATGTATTGCCGCCATTGTGGAAGAGGGTGGCTTTGAGCGTGCCGCCGTGCGCTTGTCGATCACCCAGTCGGCGGTGTCGCAGCGTTTGCGCTCGCTGGAGGTCCAGGTGGGCACTGTGCTGATTGTGCGCAGTCGGCCCTTGAAGCCCACGTCGGCCGGGCGCCTGTTGCTCAAACACGCCCTGCAGACGCGGCTGCTACGGGCCGACCTGGCGCGCGACCTGCAAGAACTGACGCCGGGCGCGGGCGGCGGCGGGGGCGATGTTGAGCGCGTCTCGATTGCCATCAACGCCGACAGCATTGCCACCTGGGCGCTGGGGGCTTTGGGAGACTTGGCGCGCCGCGGCCTCGGGCTGGAGATCATCACCGATGACCAGGACTTCACCATTGAATGGCTGCGCGAGGGCCGGGTGCTCGGTTGCGTCACCACGCTCAAGCAGGCATTGCGAAGTTGCAAGATGGTGCCGCTGGGTGCCATGCGCTACGTGGCCGTGGCCGAGGCGGGCTATGCCGCAGCGCATTGCCCGAATGGCCTGTCGCCGCACAACTTTCGCCAAGTACCGTTCATTGCCTTTAACCGCAAGGACGATTTGCAGGGCGAGTTCATCTCGCACGCTTTTCATCTCAAGCACGTGGCGCTGAGCCAGTTGTATGTGCCCAGTTCGCAAGGCCAGGTCAGCGCAGTGCTGGCGGGCTGGGGCGTGAGCGTGCTGCCCGAGTTGCAGGTGCGCGAGCATTTGCACAGTGGCGCTCTGGTGGAGGTGGCACCAGGGCATGTGCTGCCGGTCGACTTGTACTGGCATTGCTGGAATCTGGACTCGGTGGTGCTCGATGCGCTGACAGCGGCCTTGACAAAGGCTGCGGCCGTGGCCTTGCAGTGAGCCTTCCGTGGCCCGAGTCACCCTTCTATACTGATTGGTAATATAAAAGTCAGTGCATCCGGATTTCGACGCATCTGGATAAAATCCGGGTATGAAATCTGCCGCCGTCGTTAAAACTTCATTCAAACAGCAAATGCTCAAGGCCCGCGAAGAGGCCATCATCCAGACCGTGAACCGGCTGCTCGCTGAGAAGGGCTTTGAAGCGATGACGGTCGACGAGGTGGCGCTTCAAGTGGGCATCGCCAAAGCCAGTCTGTACAAACACTTCGCCAGCAAGGAGGAGCTGGCCGCAGCCGCCATGGTGCGCGTCATGCGCCGGGCGCAGGATTTCATCAGCGCCTTGCCTGAGCAGGCGCCGCCGCTGCAGAACCTGCGCGACGTGGTGCGCTGGACGCTGCAAGTCAAGCTGGCCGGTGACATGCCGTCCTTGCCCAGCCAGAACTCAACGCTGCGCGCGACACTGATCGGCAACAAAGACTACATGGATGGTTTGATGGAGGTGAGCGATCGGCTGGGCGCGTGGATCGAGGCCGCGCAAGCTGGCGGGGCGCTCAACCCGGCGCTACCGGCGATTGCCATTTTGTACACCTTCTTTGCCCGCGCCTGCGACCCGGTGCTGGAGTTTCTGAAGATGGGCGGTCTGTACCAGGACGAGCAAATCGTGACGATGGTGCTCAGCACCTGCTTTGAGGGTCTAAATGCCCGCTAGCCCAGGTGGAATAAGCTTGTGATGCTACTAAATTAATATTTTATTGCCGGCATCTACCGAGCCGCTTATCGCACCAGAAGCACCGGCACCTTGCAGTGCGCCAGCACTTCGGTGGCCACCGAGCCCATCACCAGGTTGACTAGCGTGCCGTGGCCGTGTGAGCCCATAATGATCATGTCGAACTCGGCGCTTTCTGCGAACTGGGCAATGCTTTCGCCCGCGTGGCCGACCTTCCATTCGCTCTTGGCATCAATGCCGTGGCGCAGCAAGAACTTGGTGACCGGTGCCAGCACCTTTTCGGCCTCGTCCACATAGTACTTGTCCATGATCTGCTTGCCCACGGCAGCGCGCGCTCGCGCGGGGATCAAGGGTTGGACCGTGAACACGATGTACTCGTTGCCCGGGCTGAACAACTCATCATGCGTGGTCAGGTAAGCCAGCATTTTCTTGGTGTAGGGGCTGCCGTCAACGGCGAGAAGAATCTTCATGCGGGGACTCCTTGGGGTAAGCAATCGAGCCGAGTGTACCCAAGGGCGGGGCCGCTCAGCTGTCCAATATCAACAAGCCGCGAGGATGGGGGAAATTAAAAACTGCCCCCGAATTACCGCTAAAACCGGACATCGAGCCACTGTTTCAGTGCCGCAAAAACGGCTTTGGCTTCAAGTTCGGATTCGTTGAATATCTCATGGTAGAGCCCCTCAAAGCAATGGGATTCGAGCACCGCCTTGGGTGCTGCTGCGGCAAAGGCGCGACTGCCGGCCGGGTTGACCAGGCGGTCGGCCCCGGCATAAAGCAGCAGCGTGGGGATAGACCAAGTGGGCGCTTGCGCCACGGTCGCTGGTCCGCCATCGGCAATAAACCGCGCCAGGCGCGCCGATATGCGGTCGTGCACCAGTTTGTCGGCGCCATAAGCGGCCACGACCGCCGGATCGTGCGAGATCAGCGACGAATTGAGCCCGTTGCCGATGCGAAAATTGGGCGCCATCTTGGGCAGCACGGCCAGTAGCAGTTTCTGCACCGCATTCAGGCCGGGGTCCAGCGATGGCGAGGACAAAACCAGCGCCTGCACCGGCCGCACACCCAAGGCCACAAAGCGCGCCGCCACCAGGCCGCCCATGCTGTGCCCGAGCAGGATCAGCGGCGTGTGAGGCGCCATGCGCGCACGCGTACTGTCCACGATGTCGGCCAGATCATCTAGCAAACGGGTGTCACTGCTCAAGCCGCCGCGCGGTCCGCCCGACTCGCCGTGGCCGTATTGGTCGTAGCCTCGCACCGCAAAGCCCCAGTCATTGAGCTGGCCGGCCAGCTTGTCATAGCGCCCGACGTGCTCGCCCAGACCATGCACCAGCAAGACCACACCACGCAGCGCTACACCTGGCGCCAGCGGCCAGTCCTGCACTGCTAGGTTGTCGCCGTCCAGCGCCACAAAGGTAGAGAGAGTGCTATCAGTCATCAGGGCACCTGCGTGATTATTTGTGCCACAGCGGCGGTCAGCTTCTTGGCATAGGGCACATGCAAGAACTCGTTGGGGCCGTGCGCGTTGCTCTTGGGGCCGAGCACGCCGCAGACCATCATTTGTGCATTGGGAAATCCAGTGGAAAGCATGTTCATGAGTGGAATTGTGCCGCCCTGGCCGATGTAGCCGCAGGGTGCACCAAAGTAATCTTGCGAGGCCGCGTTCAAGGCCTGCTCAAACCACGGTGCGGTGCTGGGCGCGTTCCAGCCGGTGGCGCCGGCGCCGCCTCCAAAGCTCACTTTGGCGTTGTAGGGTGCATTGTCTTCCAGCAGCGCCTTGAGTTGTTGCACCGCAGCGCCCGCCTCCACCAGCGGTGGCAGGCGCAGGCTGAGCTTGAAGGCGGTAAAGGGTCGCAGCACATTGCCCGCATTCTTCAGATCGGGCAAGCCCTCAGCGCCAGTGACGCTGAGCGTGGGCGCCCAGGTGCGGTTCAGCAGGGCTTGCAGCGGGTCGGAGCTGGTGGGCAGCATGGTCTGATTGGCGCCGCCACAGTCAGCGTGAGCCCAGGGGAAGCGCTTGTACAGTTCTTCACCCAGAATCGCGGCGGTGGCTTGGGCCTGGCGCAGCCGATCCGCGGGTACTTCGCAATGAAAGGCTGCGGGCAGCAGGCGGCCGGTGGCACTGTCCTCGAGCCGGTCGAGCAGGTGGCGCAGAACTCGAAAGCTCGACGGCACCAGCCCGCTGGCATCGCCCGAATGCACGCCCTCGGTCAGCACATCGACCCTGAGCGTGCCGCTGGCCATGCCGCGCAGGCTGCTGGTCAGCCAAAGCTGGTCGTAATTGCCCGCGCCCGAGTCCAGGCAGATCACCAGCGCCACATCGCCCAGCCGCGGGCGCAGCGCGTCAATGTAGGGCAGCAGGTCATAGGAGCCGCTTTCTTCGCAGGTTTCCACCAGCCCCACGATGCGCGGGTGCGCCGCGCCCTGACTCTTGAGCGCCTGGATCGCGGTGATGGCGGCATAGATGGCGTACCCATCGTCGGCGCCACCGCGGCCATAGAGCTTGCCGTCTTCATACTTGGGCGTCCACGGTCCCAGGTCGCTGCGCCAGCCGGTGAACTCGGGCTGTTTGTCCAGGTGGCCGTACATCAGCACGGTCTGGCTGGACGCGGCCTGGTTGGCGCTGCCAGTGGATGCTGCCACTTCAAAAAACAGCACCGGCGTGCGACCGGGCAGGCGGATGACTTCGAGCTTCAAACCGGCCACCTTTTGCGCCTCGACCCATTGCGCTGCGTTGCGCACCACCGTGTCAATAAAACCGTGTTGCGCCCAGTCCGGATCGAACATGGGTGACTTGGCGGGAATGGCGATGTAATCGCTGAGCTGGGCCACGAGATCATTGTCCCAGGCTTGACTGACCTCGTTGAGCACTTGGCTGGCGTTCAGCCTTGCTGCGGGAAGGCGTGCATTCATACAAAATTCCTTATGAGGTTTGCGGGCGATGGATCTGATCATGCCATGGCGCTGGTGCTCCTGGCGTCAGCGCGCCAGCCAGGGCGTGCGCCAGGCCAGTCCTGCTGTGGTGGCGCCCACCTGTGCGCCCAAGCGCGGGTGGTACTCGCAGCCGACCCAGCCGCTGTAGCCGAGTTCGTCAATCAGCGCCAGCAAATAGGGGTAGTTCAGCTCGCCGCTGTCGGGCTCATGGCGTTCGGGCACTCCTGCGATCTGGATGTGGCCGACGCGAGCGCCGACCAAGTAACGGCGCAGCTTGGTGTCTATATCGCCCTCACTGATCTGGCAGTGGTAGAGGTCCATCTGCACCCGCAGGTTGGGGGCATCCACGGCGTCCAGCAATGCATGCGCCTGGGCTTGCTGATGCAAAAAATAGCCCGGCATATCGCGCTGGTTGATCGGCTCGATCATCAGCGTCACGCCTTGTTTGGCTGCTTGCGCGCAGGCCCAGCGCAGGTTGTCAGCCACATCATCGAATAGCGATTCACGCGCCACACCCTGCGGCACCCGCCCGGCCATGACATGCAGGCGCGGGCACTGCAGCGCGCCAGCGTACTCCAGTGCCAGTTGCAGCCCGAAACGGAACTCGGACTGACGCCCGGTCAGGCAAAGCAGCCCGCGCTCGCCCGCGTCCCAGGCCGCATTCACCGCAGCGAGATCGCCACCTGCGGGCGGCGCATTGAACAAAACCTGCTGCAGGGCGTTGTCTTTGAGTCGTTCTGCCAGCTCGCGCTGTGGCCAAGCGTAAGGAAACAGGAATTCCACAGCTTGAAAGCCATCCCGCGCGGCTGCCTCAAAGCGCGCCAGAAACGGCAGTTCGGGGTACAAGAAGCTCAGGTTGGCGGCAAAGCGGGGCATGCTGGGCTCACACTTTTTTGATCGACAATCCCGGCATTGAAAAAAACTTGGACATGTTGCGCCTCACCGGCAAGCTCTGCGCGCGAGTGTCAAAAGCTTCGTACCGGTTCACGTTCCTCCCCCTGCGTTGGTTCAGCGCGAGAAATGCTTGAACCTATGGATTATCAAGCCACCTCAGCAAACGACCAAGTTGCCCCAGATACGTTTTGGTCGCTGTCATCGAATTAGGATTGTTCCAGCGCCCGTACCACCAGGATGAGCGCCAGATTTTGCCCCAATGGGATCGCCCTTGATGCACATGTTCTGCGTGTCGCAGCCAAGGTCGGCCACGGCCTGATGCCATCAATAGATAGCGCTGGCGTGCGACCTGGCGGCAACAATATGGGCCTTCAGCCGGCGTTGCGCCAGACTGCTGACCATCTGAACGCATTTATTCCAGCCGGCGGCAAGAAGCTCAGCCTGCGCTTGAGCGCGCTGTTTTTGGGCCTGACGGATGTGGGCTTCGATGTCGATGTGTTTTTGTTCCATGATGTTGGATCCTTTCCTTAATAAACGTCCTTTTTGGGGACACAGTGCTACGATAGTTTCAATGCTGCAATGCAACAAGCGATCAATTCTCATGCGACAGATAACAAAAACTCAGCTATGTCTTACCGTCTGCCGCCCCTGAATGCCTTGCGTGCCTTTGAGGCAGCTGCGCGGCACCTGAGCTTTAAGAATGCAGCGCTGGAGCTGTCGGTCACACCGACTGCCGTGAGCCACCAGATTAAGTTGCTGGAAGAGTTTCTTGACTTCCCCTTGTTTCATAGGCTCACGCGAGCTTTGGAACTTACGCCGCAGGGGGAGGCGATGCTGCCCAAGGTGCGCGAGGGGCTGGTATGCTTTTGCGCTGCGGTAGAGAGCGCCCATGAGCGCGTCAGCCAGGGGCGCTTGATCGTCGTGTTGCCGCCCTCGTTTGCAACCCGATGGCTGGTGCCCCGGCTGCGCCGCTTTGCCCTGGCTGAGCCGTCGGCGAGCCTGCATGTGATTCGTTCTCTGAGTACCATCGATGGCTCCCAGGCGCTCGACACGACCGCGCTGGACAACATGGACTTGCGCCAGGAAGACGCCGTGGTGGTGATCCGCTTTGGTGTCGGGTCTTACCCCGGCTTTCAGGTGGATCGAATGTTTGGCTCGGATTACATCGCCGTTTGCAGCCCCAAGCTGCTTCAAGCCAATGCGCCCTTGCGGGTGCCGTCCGACATGCGCTACCAAGTTCTTTTGCATGACAAGGTGGGCGCCGGCGAGCACGGCGGACCGAGCTGGGATGACTGGTTCCGGCTCGCGGGCGTGACCGATGTTGACAGCCAGCGCGGGCCGCACTTCAGCGACTCGGGGTTGGTCTACGTGGCGGCGCTTGATGGTTTGGGCGTTGCGCTGGCGTCAAAACCCCTGGTGGCGACGGCCATCGCCCAAGGCAGACTGGTGGCCCCTTTCGATATCGCTGTAGCGCAGAACTTTGCTTACTATGTGGTTGTACCGCAGGCCATCGCCGCCCGCCCGGCGGTCCAGGCATTTCGAACCTGGCTGCTGGAAGAGGCCCAGAGCGAAGAACCCCACCCTGCGGACTGACCCTTGGCGACCTCATTGCACCACGAGCGACTGGACACGGTGGTGAGCACGCTGCTGGCCAGCGGCGCCAACAGTGTGCTGGATTTGGGTTGCGGACCGGGCGAACTGCTGCTGCGCCTGCGCCTGCATCCGCAGTTTGTGCGGCTGCTTGGCATCGACATTGATGAACGGGCGCTGGCGGACGCGCGCTTGGCGCTGGGCCTGGACTGGCTGCGACCCGAACCTCGGCTGGCGGTTCGCCTGGGCTCGTTTGCAGAGGTGGATCGGGAATTGACGGGTTTCGATGCCGCTGTGCTGCTCGAAACCATCGAGCACATCGAGCCCGGCCACCTGCCCCGAGTGGAGCGCGCCGTGTTCGCCAGCATGCACCCGGGCCTGGTGCTGGTGACCACCCCGAATCAGGAATACAACCTGCTGCATGGCATGCAGGCCGGGCGCAAACGCCATCCCGGCCACCACTTTGAGTGGAGCCGCGCGCAGTTTCAGCATTGGGCCGCTGGCGTGGCCCTGCGCCACGGCTACAGCGTGAGTTACACCGACCTGGGTCCACCCGACCCGGTGCGGGGCAGTTCGAGCCAGATGGCGCGCTTCGTGGCGCTAGAGGCGCTGTGACCGGGAAGCAGCAGAACCTTTGGATTTCCACCAAATAGTCGATACAAAATCAAATTCTGGCCGGTGGCATTGACCCGTGTTGCGCCCGCTGCGGCATCTTTCCAATCGGTCCTGGCACAACCCTTACCGCATAGAAGATGCGAGGCCTCGTGCTGATGATCGCTGATCGTTATGCAGAGCATCCCCAGCTTACAAAGCCGTCACTCTGGTGAATATTTGGTCGTGAATTCAATGGCCGGTATCGGGTTGGCGCATCAGTAGATTGAAACCCGGACAAAGGCCCTGAACTCACCAAAATTTATGAAAAAACAGGCTCTAGCCCACGTCGAATAAGCGCATATAGCTACGTATTTATGAGCACTAAAATCACGCTGCGTGCGACTTCACCTATCGACACTGTCAACTTGGCGTTGACGCAGGCGTTTTCTACCCGCAATGCAGCGCCGGTTGCTGTCGGTTACGAACGACTGCCGCTCGCCGGTCAAATCTGACGCGGCAATTTTCTGCAAAGTATTCCGTCGGATAGCGGTCGTGGCAACGGTTCGTGCAAAAAGCGCCCTATCTTGGCAAGAATTCTGGTGGCGCCCCAGCACATCATTGATGAAGATTACGGTTTTGTAATTTTCTAGACATGCAAATGACACTCGTCAACCCGCACAATGAGAAATGTTTGATCCATATCAAAAGGAAGTTAAATAGTGACTTTCAAATTTAAACCAAGTCATGTGTGGCCGCTCATGCTTTTTGGCCTCCTGTCGACCCCATTGACATTGTCAGCACAGACCAGCTCATCTGGCGTTGAGCAAACCTGGCGAAATGCCAACGACACGGTTGGCTCACTCAAACGGGGCCACGCGGACGTACTGAAATGGGAGCAAGCGAATGTGCCGCCTCAGGCGGTTCAGAGCCCGGTCGCAGAGGGGCTCAAGCTGTTGACGGTCGAGGATGTCACTCGTCAGGCCTGGCGTAATCATCGCGATTTGGCGCCTTCGCTGGCTCGTCTCGGCGCGGCCAATGTGGAACTTGTCGCTTCGGGTCATTGGACCGAAGTTGATCCAGGCCTGCAGCGCAAGGTGGATGACATGGACGAGGTGTTGCACGTGGCCGTGCAAGCCAGAAAAGCCTGGTTGCAGGCGCTTGCCGCGCGCCAGGCGGTGCCAGCCTACCAAGCCATTATGGACGCGGCCGACGCAGCGAGCGAACTCGGCCAACGCATGGTGAAGGTGGGCAACTGGAGCGCGCTGCAACAAGCCCGCGTGCAACTGGTGCAGTCATCCGCCAAAATGAAGCTGACGCGCGCGCACTATGCGGCGACCCAGACCCTGGCCAGTCTGGTCAAGACACTGGGCTTAACCGGCACAGTCGCCAGCGTGACGCTGGCCGAAACCCTGCCAGAGGTGCCCCCACAGCTTGTGCCACTTGATGCATGGCAAAAAAAGGCGCTGGCGATCCAGGCGCAACTGCCAGAGGCAGAGCGCCTGCGCAACCGGGCCAACATCGACATGGCGTTGGCGGCCTATCAGGCCAGCCACGCGCTGGCCAAAGGCAGCCGGGATGAGATGAAGACGCGCGAATTCATCAGCGAGGAAACAACGCTGCACTACAACGGCATGTTGAGCAGTGTCTGGGATCTGCTAGGTGAAGCACGCAACCAATCACAGGCCGCCATTGATGCCATCGGTGCGCAGCGTGACTTCTGGCTCGCCGAGACCGACCTGCAATGGGTGCTGCAAGGCGGCGAACCCGACAGTTTTGTATCTTTAGGCGGTGGCAGTGACGCTGCCGCACCCGCTGCGCACTAAGGGATGCGGAAATGCCAAATATCCCCTTTCTGGCAGCACTGGCGGGCGCATTGCGTCGTTGCTACTCGCTTGTGTGGCATAGCCACACGGCGCTCCCAGCGCCTAGCACTGCTTCCCGCCAGCGCTTGCCATAAACGGGACATAGGCAATTTCCGCATCCCTAACAGGAAACCATGCACATGAACCTCAACTCACGTCGACAATTTTTTGCAGGGGCCGCCGCCTCGGTGGCTGGCCTGGCCGTGGCGCGTTCGGCGCTGGCCGGCCTGCCCGAGCCGGTGATCCAGACCTCGGTGGCAACCGCACCTCCGCTGGTCCCGACCACCGGCCGACCCTACAACCCGGTGGTCACCCTGAACGGCTGGACCTTGCCCTGGCGCATGAACAGCGGCGTCAAGGAATTCCACCTGGTGGCCGAACCGGTGGTGCGCGAGGTGTCCCCGGGATTCAAGGTCAACATGTGGGGCTACAACGGCCAGAGCCCGGGCCCGACCATCGAGGTGGTTGAAGGCGACCGCGTGCGCATTTTTGTCACCAACAAGTTGCCCGAGCACACCACCATCCACTGGCACGGCCAGCGCCTGCCCAGCGGCATGGATGGTGTCGGCGGGCTCACGCAACGCGCCATTCCTGTGGGCAAAACCTTTGTCTACGAGTTCGAGGCGCGTCGCCCGGGCACCTTCATGTACCACCCCCACGCGGATGAAATGGTGCAAATGGCCATGGGCATGATGGGCATGTGGGTGACCCACCCCAAGGCCAAACACCCCCACATCAGCGAGGTGGACCGCGATTTTTGCTTTTTGCTCAACGCGTTTGACGTGGAACCCGGCAGCAAGACGCCCAAGATCAACACCATGACGGACTTCAACATCTGGTGCTGGAACAGCCGCGTTTTCCCGGCCATCGACACCCTGAATGTGCGGCTGAACGACCGCGTGCGTATACGGGTGGGCAACCTCACCATGACCAACCACCCGATCCACTTGCATGGCCACGAGTTTCTGGTGACCGGCACCGACGGCGGCCCGACCCCGCCCAGCACGCGCTGGTACGAAGTCACCACGGATGTGGCGGTGGGGCAGATGCGCCAGATTGAGCTGGTTGCCGATGAAGAAGGCGACTGGGCCATGCACTGCCACAAGAGCCACCACACCATGAACGCCATGGGCCACGCGGTACCGACCATGATTGGCGTGGACCACCGTGGCCTGGTCGGCAAGATTCAGAAGGTCGCGCCCGACTACATGCTGATGGGCGAACGCGGCATGGCCGACATGGGTGAGATGCAGATGCCCATCCCCGACAACACAGCCCCCATGATGACTGGCACGGGTCAGTTTGGTCCGCTGGAAATGGGCGGCATGTTCACGGTATTCAAGGTGCGCAAAGACCAGAAACCGGGGGACTACAGCGACCCTGGACCCTATAACTTTCCAGCCGGCACCGTGGCGTATGAGTGGAATGGCGCCACGCCACAGGCCGCTCGCCCAAGCGGCAGCACCGAGGCGGCACCGGCCGCAGCAAGCGCCATCAAGCCCGGCAGCAAAGGCATGTCGGGTATGTCGGGCATGTCGCATTGAACTGAAAACCGTTGCAGCCGTCTTGAATCCATTCACTCCCGCGTTATCAACCTTTAATGAAAAAGTAAACATGAAATTTTCAAAACTTCTCCCCTCTAAGTCTTCCACATTGGTTGCCATCGCCTTGCTTGCAGCGGCTTCTGCGGCATTAGCCGCAGGCGCGCATGGTGGCGGACATGGTGGCGGGCATGGCGACTCGCCCATTGGCAAGCCCGGCGTCGCGTCCAAGGTCAGCCGCACGGTCCATGTGGAAATGGCCAGCGGCATGCGCTTCAAACCCTCTGAAATCAAGGTGAAAAAGGGCGAGACGATCCGCTTCGTCCTGAAAAACACCGACAGCGTCAAACATGAATTCAGCCTGGGAACTCAACAGGAATTGCTGGAACACTATGAAGTCATGAAGAAGTTCCCCGACATGGAGCACGACGAGCCCAACAAGATCAGTCTGGCACCCGGCAAGCAGGGCGAAGTGATCTGGCAATTTACAAAAACCACCGCTGTCGACTTCGCCTGTCTGCACCCGGGTCACTTCGACGCCGGCATGAAGGGCCAGGTCATCGTCGCCGCCAAGTAGCTTCCGATCACTGCGCCTTGCCGGGGCCATCACTTTTCTCAGGACATCCATCATGAAACAAACCAAACCCTTGCTGTTGGCAACCGCCATCGCCCTGTCATCGCTGTTTTCAGGGGCAGTGCTCGCACAAACGTCCCCAGATCAAGACGCCATGGCGATGTCTGCCAAGCCCGGCTTGACCGACGGAGAAGTTCGAAAAATCGACAAAGAAGCGGGCAAGCTCACCATCCGGCATGGCGAGATCAAACACCTGGAGATGCCGCCAATGACCATGGTTTTTGTGGCCAAGGACAAGTCCATGCTCGACAAAGTCAAGGCAGGCGACAAGGTGCGCTTCATGGTCATTCACGAAAATGGGCAGATGATCGTCACAGACCTACAGCCCAGCAAGTAATTTCTCCCTGGCAAAGCCGGGGGATTAGCTCTTTCAATTTATAAGAAACCAGGCTCTAGCCCTCGTCAAATAAGCGCGACTAGCTATAAATATGAAAGCATAAAGCTTACGCTGCGCGAGGCTTCACCATTGAGGCTGCCAGCTTTGCATTGACCCGGGCCTGTTCCACGTCCGCATGCGCGGCCAGCGCCACGCCCATGCGGCGCTTCACAAAGCTCTCGGGCTTGCCAAACAGGCGCAGGTCCGTGCCAGGCACACGCAGCGCTTCGTCGACACCGTCAAACACAATCCCTTTGGCATCGACGCCGCCATAAATCACGGCGCTGGCGCCGGGGTTGCGCAGCGCGGTGTTCACCGGCAAGCCCAGAATGGCGCGGGCGTGCAGCTCAAATTCGCTTTGCCACTGGGTGCTGAGCGTGACCAGGCCGGTGTCATGCGGGCGCGGCGACACTTCGCTGAACCACACCTGATCGCCCTTGACGAACAGTTCCACGCCAAATATCCCCAGGCCTGAGGGCTGTCCGTCCACACCCAGGCCCAAGTCATCGGTGATGGTCTTGGCAATCTGTTGGGCCTTTGCCAGGGCGTTGGCGTTCATCGGGTGGGGCTGCCAGCTCTCCACATAGTCGCCGTTGACCTGAAGGTGGCCGATGGGCTCGCAAAAGTGGGTTTCGATCTGGCCATCGGCACTTTTGGCGCGTACCGTGAGCAGGGTGATCTCGTAGTCAAAGTCAATGAAGCCTTCGACAATGACGCGGCCATGGCTGACGCGGCCGCCGGCCATGGCGTGATCCCAGGCCTTCGGTACGTCGGCTGGCTCACTGATTTTGCTTTGCCCCTTGCCAGATGAGCTCATCACCGGCTTGACGATGCAGGGGTAACCAATGCCAGCTTGTCCGTTTTGGCCGTCAATCGCTGCTTGCAGTTCGGCCAGCGAGTCGCAGAACTGGTACGGGCTGGTCGGCAAACCGAGCGTTTCAGCGGCCAGGCGGCGAATGCCTTCGCGGTCCATGGTCAGGCGGGCGGCGCGCGCGGTCGGGATGACGCGTACCACGCCGGTGGCTTCCAGCACTTCGAGCATCGGGGTGGCAATGGCCTCGATCTCGGGCACCACCAGGTCTGGTTTTTCGTGTTCGATGAGCGCTTTGAGCAGCGCCGGATCGCTCATGACGAGGGTGCGGGCGTGGTGCGCCACCTGCTGGCCGGGTGCGTGGTTGTAGCGGTCTACCGCAATGGTTTCCACGCCCAGCCGCTGCAGCGCAATGATCACTTCTTTGCCCAGTTCGCCGCTTCCCAGCAGCATGACTTTGGTGGCGTGGTGGGACAGGGGCGTGCCGAGTGTGGTCATGGGTGTAGCGCGTGGGGGCATCCGTGGTTAAAAGGTGAACCAATTTTAGGCAGGGACGGCGCACATTGCCTTGGCGCCTTCTGTGGGGTGCCCGCCAGAGTGAAACTCAGTGCCAAATTGCTGAATATGATTTCGTACTTGAGTATTCATACTAATTAATGCATACTAATTTTCTCAACTTAAGGAGTACGCAATGGATGTAATCGACGTCACACTGGCGGAACGTGGCCAGATTGTGATTCCTAAAGAAGCACGTGACGAGCTTGGCCTCAAACCTGGCGCCAAGCTGCAAATTCGCGTTGTCGATGGGCAGCTATTGATCCAGAAAAAGGTGGCACTTGACCTGAGTCGCTGGGTTGGCAAGGCCTTGGATGACGGCTTGACCACCAACGAAGCCCTGACAGAACTGCGAGGCCGACCCGTGCCTTGGCAAGATGAGAATGTCAAAGCATGAAAACCGCTGTGGATTCAAGCGTCTTGTTTGATATTGTCAAGGGTGCGCCCGGCGCGCCTGCCGCTCAGACTGCGTTAGAACAGGCACTGGCCCACGGCAGTCTGTGTGTCTGCGCGGTGGTGGTGGCTGAGCTGGGGCGGTATTTTTCTGACGAGCAGGATTTGCGAGACTTTTTACAGGCGTGCCAAATTGACCACGACCCGTTGTCCATGGAGGCCGCGCTGGTAGCTGCTCGCATCATGCGCAGCTATGCGCGCAACAAGGGGCCACGTGAGCGCGTCGCCCCCGACTTCTTGATCGGGGCCCACGCCATTGTGCAAGCCGATGCGCTACTGACCAATGAGGCTGGATTCTTTCGCAATTACTTTGCATCGTTAAATGTCATCTCGCCTGCCATCTGAAGACCGCAGCTGCATCGACAGCTTCAAGCCCACGTTCGCCAGACTTGTGCGGCAATGACACACTCGTGTAGAAAAATTTCATGAAATCGCTCAGCCACAATTCCACTCATGACTGAATCCATCCTATCCGTCCAACATCTGGTCAAACGCTACGGTGATGCCACAGTAGTGAGCGACATGTCTTTTGAGATCGCACCGGGCGAGTGCCTGGGCGTGATCGGCCCCAACGGCGCGGGCAAAACCACCACCATTCGCATGTGCCTGGGCCTGACCGTGCCCGATGGCGGGCTGGTCACGGCGTTTGGCCTGCAGATGCCGCGTGACGCGCTCGCCATCAAGGCGCAGCTGGGCGTGGTGAGCCAGATGGACACGCTCGACCCCGATTTTTCGTGTGCGGAAAATCTGTTGGTTTATGGTCGCTACTTCGGCATGAGAGCGGCGCAGATCAAGGAGCGCATCCCGGCGCTGCTGCAGTTTGCATCACTGACCCACAAGGCCGACGCCAAGCCAGGCGAGCTCTCGGGCGGCATGAAGCGGCGCTTGAGCCTGGCGCGCGCGCTGGTCAACAACCCGCGCCTGTTGCTGCTCGATGAGCCCACCACCGGGCTGGACCCGCAGGCACGCCACCTCATGTGGGAGCGCCTGCAGATGCTGCTGGCCGAGGGTAAATCGATCTTGCTGACCACGCACTTCATGGACGAGGCCGAACGCCTGTGCAACCGGCTGCTGGTGGTCGACCATGGCAAGAAGATTGCCGAAGGCTCGCCGCGTGATTTGATCGCCCAGCATCTGGAGCCCGATGTGGTCGAAGTATTTGGCGCCGGCGCACTGGGGCTGGTGGAGTCGCCCCTCAAAGCGATGGCAGCACGGGTTGAAGTCAGTGGCGAGACGGTTTTTTTCTACACGGTCGATGCCAAGCCGCTGATGCAAGCCCTGGCCGCCTACCCGCGGCTGCGCACGCTGCACCGTCCGGCCAATCTGGAGGACTTGTTCCTGAAACTCACTGGTCGACAAATTCGCGAGGATGCCTGAGCACCATGACTACTATGAATAAACGAGCTAACGGCGCTTTATCCACGGGGGCTAGAGGCCAAAAAGATGCCTCAATATGGCGCGCACCCGAACTCTCCATGCGCTGGTGGCCCGTGTTCTTGCGCAACCTGCTGGTCTGGAAAAAGCTGGCGATCCCGAGTCTGGTGGGCAACATTGCCGAACCCCTGATGTGGCTGGTCGCCTTTGGCTATGGCATGGGCGCGCTGGTCGGCAAGGTCAGTGTCGATGGCACGCCGGTGCCCTACATCCTGTTTCTGGCCAGCGGCTCGATCTGCATGAGCGCCATGCAGGCGGCCAGTTTTGAGGCGCTGTACTCGGCCTTTTCGCGCATGCATGTGCAGAAAACCTGGGACGGCATCATGAACGCGCCAGTGAACCTGGACGACATCGTGCTGGCCGAAATGCTGTGGGCGGCGTTCAAGGCGCTGTTCACCGTGACGGCCATTCTGGGCGTGATGCTGGCCCTGGGCATCAGCCACTCACCCAAATTGCTGGTGGCCTGGCCGGTGCTGCTGGGCGTTGGCATCACCTTCAGTTGCCTGGCGCTGATCTTCAACGCGCTGGCCAAGGGCTACGACTTTTTTACCTATTACTTCACGTTGTTTCTGACGCCCATGATGTTCCTCAGCGGCATCTTTTTTCCGCTGGAGCAATTGCCGCAGATGGTACGTCTGATTTCAAGCTGGCTGCCGCTGACCAACGCGGTGGAACTGGTGCGCCCGCTGTTCATGGACCAGTGGCCGACGCATTGGTTGCGGCATACGCTGGTGCTGGTGGCCTATACGGTGGCTGGTTTCTGGGTCGCGCTGGCGCTCACGCGCAAACGCTTTCGCGGCTGAGGGCGATCAATCCAGACGCAGGAAAAATAATGTGAAGGTGCAAAGGGCAGTGAAGTAAATCCGTTATGCTTCGAATCCCAAGCAATGCCCGCGGTGATCCCGCAGGCTTTGCTGAATGGTTGGCTCAGCCTGTGCGACTATCCGGCGCACAGGCTGATTCCTGAATTTACAGACCATCTGAGACAAGACAAAATCTTGCAAGGAGACAACTTGATGCCCAAGCGCGAAACCCTTCATCTGCATGTGCCAGAGCCCACCGGGCGACCTGGCCATGACACCGACTTTTCATACCTTCCCCTGTCCGCTGCCGGCGCCAAGCGCCGCCCCCCGGTGGACGTGCCCGCCGCGCAAACCAATGACCTGGCGTTCGCGCTGATTCGCGTGCTCAACGACGCCGGTGAGGCGCTCGGTCCCTGGGACCCGAAAATGGACGTGGCGCTTTTGCGTCGGGGTATGCGCGCCATGTTGCTCACGCGCGCTTTCGACGCCCGCATGCTGATCGCGCAGCGGCAGAAGAAAATGTCTTTTTACATGCAATGTCTGGGTGAAGAAGCTATTGCCACCGCCCACGCGCTGGCGTTGGGCGAGGGCGACATGTGCTTCCCGACCTACCGCCAGCAAGGCCTGCTGCTGGCACGCGAAGACAACGACCTGGTGAGCATGATCTGCCAGCTCTATTCCAACGAGCGCGACCCGATGAAGGGGCGGCAATTGCCGGTGATGTATTCGAGCAAGAAGCAAGGCTTTTTCTCCATCTCGGGCAACCTGGCGACGCAAGTGATTCAAGGCGTGGGCTGGGCTATGGCCTCGGCCATCAAGGGCGATGACAAGGTCGCTTCGGCCTGGATTGGCGACGGCGCTACCGCCGAGGCTGACTTTCACACCGGCCTGACTTTTGCCCACGTGTACCGCGCGCCGGTGATCTTCAATGTGGTCAACAACCAGTGGGCGATTTCCACCTTTCAAGCCATTGCCGGGGGCGAGGGCACCACCTTTGCGGCGCGTGGCGTTGGCAATGGCATTGCCTCGCTGCGGGTTGACGGCAATGATTTTCTGGCCGCTTACGCCGCCTCGCGCTGGGCGCTGGAACGCGCGCGCAGCAACTTCGGGCCGACGCTGATCGAGTGGGTCACTTACCGCGCCGGGCCGCACTCCACCTCGGACGACCCCAGCAAATACCGCCCGGCCAATGACGCGGCGCGATTTCCGCTGGGCGATCCGATTGCCCGCCTGAAGCAGCATTTGATCAAGCTGGGTGCCTGGTCGGACGCCGAGCACGAAGCCGCCAAAGCAGAGCTCGAAGCGCAGGTCGCAGCGGCGCAAAAGGAGGCCGAGCGCTACGGCACGCTCGCCGACGGCCGCCCGCAGCGCCTGGAGGCGATGTTTGAGGACGTTTACAAGGACATGCCCGCACACTTGCGCGCGCAGCGTCAGGAACTGGGAGCTTGATCATGAGCGATATCACCACTCCCGACATGACGCTCAACAAGACCCCGATGACCATGATCCAGGCGCTGCGCTCGGCCATGGATGTGATGCTGGCGCGTGACCCCAATGTGGTCGTGTACGGCCAGGACGTCGGTTACTTCGGCGGCGTGTTTCGCTGCACCGAAGGGCTGCAACAGAAGTATGGCAACCAGCGCGTGTTTGATGCCCCGATTTCCGAGGGCGGCATTGTCGGCACGGCGGTCGGCATGGCCGCTTACGGGCTGCGCCCGGTGGTCGAGATCCAGTTTGCGGACTATGTTTACCCCGCCACCGACCAGATCGTCTCGGAAGCGGCGCGGCTGCGTTACCGCTCGGCCGGTGACTTTACCTGCCCCGTGACGATTCGCATGCCGTGTGGCGGCGGCATCTACGGCGGCCAAACCCACAGCCAGAGTCCCGAAGCCATGTTCACCCAGGTCTGCGGTCTGCGCACCGTGATGCCGTCCAACCCCTATGACGCCAAGGGGCTGCTGATTGCTTCGATCGAGAACGACGACCCGGTCATTTTTCTGGAGCCCAAGCGGCTCTACAACGGCCCCTTTGACGGCCACCACGAGAAGCCGGTGGTGCCCTGGTCCAAGCATCCGCTGGGCCTGGTGCCCGAGGGCTACTACACCGTGCCGCTGGACTCTGCGGCAGTGGTGCGGCCGGGGTCGGCCGTGACCGTGATCGCTTACGGCACCATGGTTTATGTGGCGCAAGCGGCGGCGAACGAGAGTGGGGTGGATGCCGAAATCATCGACCTGCGCAGTCTGTGGCCGCTTGACCTTGACACCTTGGTGGCATCCGTCAAAAAGACCGGGCGCTGCGTGATCGTGCACGAGGCCACCCGCACCAACGGCCTGGGCGCTGAACTCTCAAGCCTGATTCAGGAACATTGCTTCTACCACCTGCAAGCGCCGATTGAGCGCGTGGCGGGTTGGGACACGCCTTACCCGCACGCGCAGGAGTGGGCTTATTTCCCTGGGTCAGCGCGGGTGGCAGCGGCGTTCAAACGTGTGATGGAGGCTTGAGATGAGCATTCAAACAATCAAGATGCCCGATATTGGCGAAGGCATTGCCGAGGTCGAGCTGGTGGCCTGGCATGTAAAGGTGGGCGATGTGGTCGCTGAAGACCAGATTCTGGCCGACGTCATGACCGACAAAGCCACGGTTGAAATCCCGTCCTCGGTGGCGGGCACCGTGGTGTCGCTCAACGTGACCGCCGGGCAAGTGGTGGCGGTGGGCACGGAAATTATTCACATTGAGGTGCTGGGATCGGCCCAGGCTGGCGTCGGCGCGACAGTCGTGCCGGCGCCTGCAGCTGCTGCAATTTCTGCCGCTCCTGCGGTTGCTGCCGCCGTGGCAGCAGCCGCGCCCGCCGCCACAGTTTCCACGGCGTCAGCAGCGGTTGCAGAGGTGCCTGCGCCCGAGGCGGCCCCGGCCGCGACAAAGGCCGTGCCTCCAGCCCGTCCTGTGGGTGATCTGCCGATCGCTTCCCCGGCGATACGGCGCCAGGCTTGGGAGCTGGGCATCGACCTGGCCACGGTCACGGGCACCGGCACGGCTGGACGCATCACGCAAGAGGACCTGGACGCCTGCGCCAAACCGGGCGGGCATGCGCGCACCAGCGCGGGCTTTGACCCGCGTTACGCGCAGCGCGACGCCGAAGAAGTCATCCCGGTGATTGGCCTGCGCCGCAAGATCGCACAAAAAATGCAGGATGCCAAACGCCGCATTCCACACTTCACCTATGTCGAAGAAATCGACGTCACCGAACTTGAAGACCTGCGCGCGCGCTTGAACGCCCAGTACGGCGCCACGCGTGGGCGCCTGACGCTGCTGCCGTTTTTGATCCGCGCCATGGTGCTGGCGCTGCGCGATCACCCCGAGGTGAACGCCCGTTATGACGACGATGCCGGTGTGGTCACCCGCTACGGCGCCGTGCATCTGGGTATGGCGACCCAAACCACCAACGGCTTGATGGTGCCGGTGATCCGCCACGCCGAAACGCTGGACCTGTGGGCCACAGCCAGCGCCGTGCTGCGCGCCAGCGAAGCCGCTCGCAGCGGCAAGGCCGCGCGCGAGGATTTGAGCGGTTCCACCATCACCCTGACCAGCCTGGGCGCCCTGGGTGGCATTGTCAGCACCCCGGTCATCAATCACCCTGAAGTGGGCATTGTGGGCACCAACCGCATTGTCGAGCGGCCCATGATCAAAGGCTCTCTGGTGGTGGCGCGCAAGATGATGAACCTGTCTTCATCGTTTGACCACCGGGTGGTCGACGGCATGTACGCGGCGCAATTCATCCAGAAGATGCGTGGCTACCTGGAATGCCCGGGCACGCTGTTGGTGGCGTAGCCCGGGGCACCCGGTTAACTGCGGCGGGGCGGCGCGTGCTTGCGCTTTTCGGGCGGGTCGAAGTCAATCATGTTGCCGCGCTGGCTGGGCGCCTCTGAGGTTGACGCATCGCCGATCGGGAGCGCAATATCGACAGCCAGACCGGCCATTGGCGCCAAGCCTGCAGGCGCCTGCTGCGGTTCAGACAAGTCCAGGTCCAGGTCCAGATCCAGGTCCACCAGGTCCAGCGGCGCAGGCGGGGGCAGGTAGGCCTGAGTTGCTTCGCTGTTGAGCGCTGGGGGCATGAGCGCTAGACGTTGCGCCACGGCATACAGCAGCAGCAGCTCACGAAAGGCCGCCAAATCAAAGGGTTGATGCGTGGCCTCGTAATGATCCTGAAAAATGCAGGCTTGCAGCACCTCCAGCGCTTGGGGCGTGGGCCATAGTTCGGCGATGCGGGACAACAACTGCGCGTAGGCCTCCAGGCTGCGGCCTTCATTCTTGAACACCGAAAATTCCGGAATTTTGGCGGTAAAGAAGCGACCGAATTCCTCTCGGTAATGCCCGAAATCGGCTTTCAAACCCAAGTTGTGCAACAGACCGAGCAACTCCAGATACAGCGCCGGATTGGGGTTGCCACCGTCATGCAGATGTTGCTTGAGAAGGCCGATGGCCTGCTCCGGTCGACCCTGTGCGACCAAGAGGTTCACCTGCTGCTGACTGAGGCTCGTCAAGGCGTTCAGGCTGCGTGTCGGTGCTGCGTTGCCGCTTGCGGCTGCCACCCCCGGCGTTGCGATGGCGGCGGCGTCTGCCTGCATAAGCTCATCAAAAATAGAATGGCTTACCTCGACCATGCTGACATCCATATTAGAGGCCGGTGAAGAATCTTTCCATAAGCCGGCATTACCAGAGGGGGGGGCTGTTGCCGCAGTCGCCGTCGGGCCACGCGGTGGCGGGACGGGCGCTGCCTGGGGCTCAGGTTGCCACTTGGGTTCACTCGTGTCGACGACAGCTGGCTGCCCGGTGTTTGCCCGGTCCCACCAGTCTTTGTCATGCTCCTGCAGGCGGCGCTGACGATTCCAGACAAGAGCCAGTGCCGCCAGACAGGCCAGCAAAGCGCCGAGCAGTGCATAGACCACCCAGGCTGAAAAGCGCTCCGACTCGGCTTTGTGCAAGCGTGTGCCTAGATCGCTCAAGCCGGCCTGGTTCTTGGCGGTCAGGGTCTTCAGGGACGAGACGTCGGCCTCCAGGGCGAGCGCCTGGGCGCTTTGCCGCAAAATTTCTTCGGGCGATGCATTCAGTGCGCGCCAAAGGGCGGCTGCTTCGGCGCGGCGCAGCGGGTCGGCGCTGGGCTGGGTCAACATCTCGGTCGAGAAATTGAGCGTTGGCTCGCGATCCTCCATCAACTCCAGCAAGTCGAGCGTCAAGCGGGCTTGCCCTGAGGCTGGCGCCGCTTTGCGGGTTGCGCCGCTCATCACGCTCCTGGGTTTGGCCGGGGCGGAATTTTCAGCCCGCGGCTGGATCGGGCGTTCTGCGCGCAGCGCTGGCTTGGCAGTTTGTGCCGTGGCAGCGGGCTCAGCCCAGGGCGTTGGTGTCAATGCCCTGGCCGTGGCTGAAGGAGCGCCCAACAAGGCCGGCAGCGGCGGCGCCAACTCACTGGTTAGTTCGGCCAGCAGCACGTAGGTGCGCGTGACTTTTTGCACGCAGCCGCTGCGCAAATAGACGGTAACGACGGGCTCATCGATGATGGCCGACGAAAGGATGCGCACCTGAGCGCTTTGGGGCTGCGCGGTGGGCTCCACGCGCACGCGCACGCGACTGGCCTCCTGGCGCGTATCGCCATGAAACACATCGGCATCAAAACACAGGGACGCGGCACTCTCGCTGGCATCGAGCTGAACCTGCACCGCCACATCCAGTGGTTTACCTACCAGCACGACGCCGCGGATGCGACCCAGTGTCAGCGCCTGGCTGCCCAGGGCTAGGCACAGCAAGGCGATTCCCACGATTTTTGTCTTGTGTTTCAAACAGCTATTCCGCACGATTGATTGATTTTCTTATGCGATGGCGTGATTTACGCGCAGCGTCTCCATTTGGCCGCTACTGTATCCGAGTTCAATCAGCAGCTCGGCCGTGTGCTGGCCGAGCCTTGGCGGCTGCAGGCGCACGCCCAGGCGCTGGCCACCCAGGGTGAACGGGAACAGCGGGGCCTTGGTCGCTTGCCCGGCGCGCGCGCCATCAGGCAGGGTGATGTCCGCCAGGCCCCCGGTGGCCAGCAGATGCTCATCGTCGAACAGCTCTTCGGGCCGGCGGATCGGCGCAAACGGCAGCTCACGGGCTTCGAGCAGGGCTGCCAATTCGCCCGCCGTTCGATCGGCCAGGCGCGCGCGCAGGATCGCCAGCAGGGCAGGGCGCGCGCGCACCCGATCGTTGTTGCTGGCGAAGCGCGGGTCCAGTTTCAGGTCATCGAAGCCCAGGGCATCGCAAAACGCCAGCCATTGCGCGTCGCTCACGGCGGCCAGAAATATCTGCTCGCCATTCTTGACCGTGAACACGTCGTATACCGCCCAGGGCGAGATGCGCGCGGGCATGGGTGCGGCCGGCTGGCCTGTCATGGCGTACTGCAGCATGTGCTGGCCGACCAGAAACACGTTGTTTTCGAACAGCGCACTTTGCACCTCTTGCCCTTTGCCGGTGATGCCGCGCTGGATCAGGGCGCCCAAAGTGCCAATGGCGCCAAACAGGCCACCCATGATGTCATTGACGCTGCTGCCCGCGCGCAGCGGGTCGCCGGGGCGTCCGGTCATGTAGGCCAGGCCGCCCATCATCTGCACCACTTCGTCGAGCGCAGTGCGGTGCTCGTAGGGGCCGGGCAAGAATCCCTTGTGGCTGACATAGATCAGGCGCTCGTTCTCGCGCGACAGCGCCGGGTAGTCCAGCGCGTATTTGGCCATGGTTCCAGGCTTGAAATTTTCCAACACTACGTCGGCGCTGGTAGCCAGTTGGCGCGCCACGACAGCGCCTTCTGGCTGGTGCAGATCAATCGCAATGCTTTTCTTGTTGCGGTTGAACATGGGGAAGAAGCCCGCCCCAGCGCCCAGCAAGTGCCGGGTGCGGTCGCCCTCGATCGGCTCGACCTTGATCACATCCGCCCCCATATCGGCCAGCACCATGCCGCAGGTCGGGCCCATCACCATATGGGTGAATTCGACCACGCGCAGACCGGTCAGCGGCAGTGCCTGGCTTGCAGGGGGCAGTGGCTTGAGTTGATTCATGCAAGAATTTTTGAGCGGGTTGGGTGAGGGTCTAATGTGAAGGCGGCACATTGTGAACGATGGAGCCATCGATGCGGGCGCTATTTGTTGGTCAGGGCTCCTAATTGGACTAAGGACCAGCGCAAGACATGAGCCACAACAGCAGTGTCCACGCTCCGTCTACCCCGCAGCCTTGTTCGACGCCTACGGCGCGCCCCTGCCAGACCTTGTGGGTCAGCCGCTGCGAGTTGCCGTTTGAAGAGCTTGGCACGCAGCCCACACGCGTGGACGCCAGCGTGCGCGATGTGCTGCAAATATTAACGGCTTGAAGGCATTTTTGTATCATCACCCCATCGCCCACCCGTTGGCGTCACCTTTTTTCAGCAACCTTTTTTTGGAAGCCACCGCACCATGACCGAACGTACACCGAAGCATCGCCTGCAAATTGCCACTGTGCTGCAACAATTTATCGACACCCAGGTACTGCCCGGAACAGGCGTCACCCCTGCCAAATTCTGGAAGGGCGTTGACGCCATCGTGGCTGATCTTGCGCCAAAGAACATCGCCTTGCTGGCCGAGCGTGATCGCCTGCAAACCGAGCTCGACGCCTGGCATGCAGCCCATCCCGGCCCGATCAACATGAGCGACAGCACTGCCCCGAACAGCATGAGCGCCTACCGCGCCTTTCTGGAGAGAATCGGCTACCTGGTGGAGCCGCCCAAGAAAGCCCGCATCACCACCACCAAGGTCGACGCTGAATTGGCCGTGCAAGCCGGCCCGCAGCTGGTGGTGCCGATCCTGAACGCACGCTATGCCCTGAACGCCGCCAACTCACGCTGGGGCAGCTTGTATGACGCGCTCTATGGCACCGATGTGCTTGACGAGACCAAAGGCTGTGAAAGGGTCGGAAAAAAAGGCGGCTACAACCCCAAGCGCGGTGCCAAGGTCATCGCCTACGCGCGCCATGTGCTGGACCGTACCGCGCCGCTGCGCAAGGGCTCGCACGTCGACTCCGTCGGCTACCGCATCAAGGACGGCAAGCTCGCCGTCAAGCTGGCGGATGGCTCGAACACCAGCCTGGTGACCCCGGCGCAACTGGTTGGCTACCAGGGCGACGCCAAGGCCCCGAGTTCGGTGCTGCTGCAGCACAACGGCCTGCACCTGGACATCATCATCGACCGCGCTACCCTGATTGGCGCGAGCGACCCGGCCGGCGTCTGCGACCTGGTGCTCGAAGCCGCACTCTCGACCATCCTGGACCTGGAAGACTCCATTGCTGCCGTCGATGCCGATGACAAGGTGCTGGCCTACAGCAACTGGCTCGGCATCCTGCAAGGCACGCTGACCGAGAGCGTCACCAAGGGCGACAAGACCTTCACCCGCGGCCTCAACGCCGACCGCCTCTACACCCCGCCTGCTGGCAAAGGCAAACAAGTCGTGCTGCACGGGCGCTCACTCATGTTTGTGCGCAACGTTGGCCACCTGATGACCAATCCGGCCATTCTGTACACCGACAAGGCCGGCGAGACGCGCGAAATCCCCGAAGGCATCCTGGACGCCATCGTCACCACCACCATCGCCATGCATGACCTCAAGCGCAGCGCCAAGGACGCCATCCGCAACTCGCGCAAGGGCTCGGTTTACATCGTCAAACCCAAAATGCACGGCCCGCAAGAAGTGGCTTTTGCCAATGAGCTGTTTGGCCGGGTCGAAAAAATGCTCGGCCTTTCTGAGAGCACCGTCAAGCTCGGCATCATGGACGAAGAGCGCCGCACCAGCGTCAACCTCAAGGCCTGCATTGGCGCTGCGGCCAGCCGCGTGGCCTTTATCAACACCGGCTTCCTGGACCGCACCGGCGACGAGATGCACAGCGCCATGCAGGGCGGCGCCATGATCCGCAAGGGCGACATGAAAACCAGCGCCTGGATTGCCGCCTACGAGCGCAACAACGTGCTGGTCGGCCTGTCCTGCGGCCTGCGCGGCCGGGCGCAGATCGGTAAAGGCATGTGGGCCATGCCGGACCTGATGAAAGACATGCTCAAGCAAAAGATTGCGCACCCGCTGGCCGGTGCCAACACCGCTTGGGTGCCCAGCCCGACCGGCGCCACGCTGCACGCGCTGCATTACCACCAGGTGCTGGTGAGCGACATTCAAAAGCAAATGGAAAAGGTCAACGCCGACAAGGAGCGCGACAACTTGCTGAGCGGCCTGCTGCAAGTGCCGCTGGCGACCAGCACCAACTGGAGCGCCGCCGAGATTCAGCAGGAGCTCGACAACAACGCGCAGGGCATTCTGGGCTACGTGGTGCGCTGGATCGACCAGGGCGTGGGCTGCTCCAAGGTGCCTGACATCCACAATGTTGGCCTGATGGAAGACCGCGCCACGCTGCGCATCAGCAGCCAGCACATGGCGAACTGGCTGCACCATGGCGTCGCGAGCGCCGCGCAGATCAAGGAGACGTTCGAGCGCATGGCCGCCGTGGTGGACCAGCAGAATGCCGGCGACCCGCTGTACCAGCCGATGGCCGGGAACTTTGACACCAGCATGGCCTATATGGCCGCCTGCGATCTGGTGTTCAAGGGAATGGCGCAACCGAGTGGCTACACCGAGCCGCTGCTGCACGCCTGGAGGTTAAAGGTGAAGGCGGCGGCAGCACAGATGACGCAACCGGTTGCTCCCGCGGTTTGATGACATTGCGGCAGTTTGCTATTGATTTGGTAGCTATATACGCAATGGATACGAGGGCCAGAGCCTAATTTTCCTCTTAAGCTCATAAAACGGCACCTTCGGGTGCCGTTTTCAATTCAGGCGACGAAGATTTGGCTTCTGAGAACTGTTCATTTATCCAAAAAAAGATAATGACAAAATCGATACCTCATTGAAAATAAACATGTTTTCGTGATCTTTGATTTCATTATCCGAGCCCAAAGATAATGAACTGCCTACTTTTCTAACGTATCCGGCTTGGTGGCATGCGCGTGATGACGTGGCGCGTCTGGTAGCTTTGCTCGCCAATACTTTTGAAGTTACGCAGCGTCAGTTGGGTAATCATTGAATCAGTCCTTTTTGAACATCTCGATAAGCATTGTGTGCCGCCACTTCGCCAACAAATCCGCCAGACTTCCACCCGAACTCGCGTACGCCACCACGATGTTGGTAGCCAGTTGTGCTACCTGCGCATTACGCAAGGTAGCCCTCTCAACAGTGAGTCGCTTGGCTGTGGCAACGCTGCTAACCACTGCCACACGACCCTGCGCCATGGGTTCAACCCACGCGGACGGCAGCTTGGCACCGTCGACTGGCCGGGCCAATACAACCACCACAGGGCTGCGCGCTTGCAGCAGCACCGTCAACACCGACTGCTCCAGCGGTGCATGAAAGCCACTAATCACGACCTGCCGAGCCTGGGCCTGCTGCAAAGCCCAGTCAATGGCCGCTCGAATGGCCGTGCCGGGGCACTGGCGGGAGGCGAAGAAGGCCATCATGGGTTGCGTCAGCAAGGCTTGCCCACCCACGCCAGTCAGGGCCAGACTTTGGTGGGTGGCGTGCCAGGTTTTCATGGATAAAGATACAGCTTTGGATAATGAACAATGACATAACCTATTGATACATATAGGTTTTATTGCACTTCAAATTTCATTATCCAAGCCAAAAGATAATGAAAGAGACAAATCCGCCAGCTCGGCCAGCTCAGGTTTGGTGTAACTGGCCTGTTGGCGTGAAGCGGCGGGCAGCGCCACCAACACGCCTTGCACGACCCACTGCCGCAACTGCTTGGAGGCTGCCAACGTATCCAGCCCCGAAATCTCCCGCAGTTTGCTGTTGGCAATCGGGCCATTGCGGTCAATCCAGTCACTCACCTGCACCCACGGCGGTGGGCGCTCTTCGTTCAGCAACGTCACCAGCAGCGTAGGCACCGCCCCATCCAGTTGCTAGCGGTACAGCGGCTCGTACAGTTTGGCCTGTTCCATTTGCGCAAACATCATGGGCACCCCCTCGCCCGCATCCACATTGGGCGGATTGGGAAACTCGCGCAAGTGTCGCGCGAGCAAACTGTTGCGCGGCACAGAGCCTGCTTTGTCGACGGTGGCAGGCGTCAGATTGCCGGGCAGCCGCCCCGGGCTTTTCACCTCCACCCGGTCATCAAAAATGCGGATGTGGATGTCGCGGTTGAGCCGGTAGTCGCGGTGCAACACAGCGTTGGTAATGGCCTCTTTAATCACCCGTTCCGGGAAACGGTAGCGCGTCTTGAAGCCCGAACCCTCCATCACCAACCCCTGCGCCACCCGGTCCAGCACGTAGGCTTGCGCCTTGGCAATCTGCTCTATCACCGGGCCGGTGATAGTTTTTGGCGGTAGTACCAGGTTAGGCACCTCGCCACGCTGCACCGCCTTGCCTTGGTAATGGAACACCCGAATATCCGCCCGCATGCCTTGCCCAGCCAGCAGCGCCCCCGGCTCATCGGCAAACAGCAGCAACGCTGCCAGCAGTGGCTGCAAGCCGCCATCCACAGACACAGCAAGGCCCAACCGTGGCAAGCGCACTGCCAAATCAGCATTAGCTAAACCGCGCGTAGTGCAGTAGCTGCGCCACGCGCCGGAATCCAGCAGGTTCAGTGCCACCGGCATCGGCAACGTTTCGGCACTTTTCACGCCACGCTGGTAGGCCAAGTCGGCAATCTCCGCCGCGCTCAGCTCACGGTTGCTGGCATCCATGCGCGTCCAGGTGCCGTTGCCCACAATGGAGTGCACCTGATCACTCTTCTCGACGCGCAACAGCACCACACTCCCCGGCTGCCCGTTGTTCAGCGTGCAGGGCACGCGAATCCAGTGCAGTTTGGTGATGGCGGGGGTAAAGCGGTTGAGCAGTTCGCGCCGAAAGTCATCAAAGCCTTCTGCGTTTTCTTCAATGCCAAACAAGCGGCTCTGCGGCTTGTCGCCCGGCTTCATGGCTTTGGCGTCGCCAATGCCGAGCACCAGCAAACCGCCCTCGGTATTGGCAAAGGCGCAGACAGCCTCGTACATGCGGCCTTGCTTGCCGCTGATGCGTTTGAAGTCGAGCGTGCGGCTCTCAGAAGCGGCCAGCAGCGCGGGGATGCGTTCGGCGGCTTGGGCGGGGGAGAGCTCAATCATCGCTGGAACCTTGGCGGGCCAAGCGGCGCAAACTGGCTTCGTCTTGCCCGGTAGGAATGCCCAAGGTGATTTGCTCACGCAGGTGCGCAGCGCACTGGGGTTTGAGACGGCTGGCCGTGGCGTTGTCGATCAGACCAACTTCTTGAGACTGTCGGTACAGTTTGCGAATTTCTTCGTGGGGTGGACGCTGCATGCCGGCCAGGACACGAGAAACTTGGCCCTTGGCAGGGTCCCCAGGTGCAATCAAGTCGTCAATGGCTTGCCAACCCCGAAGGTTCAGATAACCCACGCAAAAATAGGAGCGTTTGGAAACTTGCAGGGTGGCGCGCAAAGCGCCCAGCCAGTCCTGGACAATATTGTCAAATATGCGAGCCATTGTGTAATTTAAGACGGGTTTCTCGATCAGCCCATTGTGCCTTCACAAAACCTGCATCCTTGTGACAGGGTGCGCGGGCTGCACCATGGCGTCGTGACCCAGCGCCAAGTGAAGGAAACCTTTGAGCGCATGGCGGCGGTGGTGGATCAGCAGAACGCCGGTGACCCGCTGTACCAGCCGATGGCGGGGCACTTTGACACCAGCATGGCCTACATGGCCGCGTGTGATCTGGTGTTCAAGGGCTTGGCGCAACCCAGTGGCTACACCGAGCCCTTGCTGCACGCATGGCGGCTGAAGGTGAAGGCGGCGGCGGTGATGGCTTTGGCCGTCTAAGGTGCTTATGAAATAGATAGCTGCTTAGGCAATAGACACGAGGGCTGGAGGCTGATTTGGCTTATAAAACAAGCAATTCCATCGAAACGGCACCTTCGGGTGCCGTCTTTCATCCGGCATTGCGCAGCATCAGTCCGGCGCGCGACGCCGCGCCCGAGCGGATCAAGTCGCCAATCAGCTGTTCGATCCACTGCCGAAAATCCTGCTGCGGGAAGTGCTGCTCGAAAATCATCGAAAAATAGGGCGTGGCGCTGGCCCAAGTGATGAGTTCCTCCAACGCGATGGCTTGCACTTCGAGCAGCTTGAATTTGAGCAGCACTTTCGCCGCGTAGCTGATGTGTTTGGCCGGTTGTGAGACAAAGCTGTCCAGGCGCGCGCGCGCCACGGCAATGGCTTGTGTGACGCCCTCAAAGGCGCTGCCGTGCCCGGGTATCACCAGCTTGGGCGCCAGCGACTCGATCAGATCAATGGTCTGGCCGACGGCCTCAAACGCGTCCAGCCCTTCCAGCTCCGGAAACACCACGCCAAAGCCGCGTTGCCACAAGGCATCGGCCGAAATCAGGGTGCGCGAGGTCGGCTCAAACAAGATCACCGAGTGCGGGTCGTGTCCCGGTGCGGCGTGCACTTGCCACAGCTCGTCGCCGAGCCGCAGCTCACTGCCCGGGGCCAGCAGCGCATCGAAGCGGAACTGGGGGCAACTCTGCCCGGTCGGCGTGTAGGTCAGTGCCTGCGGGTCCCAGCTCTCGACGTGGCCGGCCTGCCCAGGCGGAATATGGGTGACCAGCGCCGGGTACGCGCTTTGCAGTGCCGCGTTGCCGCCGCAGTGGTCGCTGTGCAGGTGGGTGCTGACCAGCACATCGAGGGTTCGCCCTTGCAGCGCCGCTTGCACCAGCGCCAGGGTTTGGGGCGCATGGCTGACGTAGCCGCTGTCAATCAGCGCGCAGGCATCACGCCCACAAATCAGAATGTTGTTGGACGAGAGCCAGCCGCGCTCAAAAATGCGGATATCGGGGGGCAGGCAGGGTGTTGGCATGATGGGCGGTGTTTTGGAGCGTGATTATGGAACTTGCAGGCAGCGCCACCGGTCAGGCAGTTGATGGAAAATGCCGATCATTGTCCATGACCCGACAACCAGCACCTCCATCGTGTCCATCCCAAGCCCCCGCCAAACAGTCGCCCCCTAGAATTGAAAATGGGTGGCTGCAACAGGGTCGCAAAACATGGGAGAAAACGCATTGTTGATTATGAAGTGGATAGTTATCGTGGCTTTGGCTCTGGTAGTGAGTGCCATCGTTGCTGGACAGATGGGTCTGCTGCATGGCAAGGCTCCCACAGATTTAGGGCTACAGCAAGGCAAACTCAAAGGACTCTCCTCCACCGACAACAGCGTCAGCAGCCAGGCCGACCTCTACCCAGACCACCCTCAACGCACGTATTCCAGCATTGCGCCACTCGCACTGCCCGGCGACGGCCCAAGCACCATTGCAAAACTAAAAGGTATTGTGGAAGGCATGGATGGCGCTAAGCTCATAACCAACGCTCCCGACTACTTGTATGCCCAATACACCACCGCGCTGATGAAATATGTTGACGACGTAGAATTTTGGTTTGACCCTACCGCCAACGTCATCCAAGTGCGCTCGGCCTCACGTTTAGGCAAAAGCGACCTTGGTGCGAACCGTAAACGCATTGAAGTAGTGCGTGCGGCTTTGGCAGCAGCGCCATGAGTTAATTCGCCCATGGGCCGCACCGGTGAACAATCTCGGTTGAATTCTCCCAATGACGCCGAGCATTTCAAGTTGCCGCCGGATAGCCGGTTGCAGTGGATGAAATTCCCGCATCGCCAGCTGCGAACACTGAATGCCTGTTTCAGGAAGCCGTGACCGGCTGCTTCGGGCCCGCGGGGCGTGTAGCAACTCTGCCAAAATGCAGCGATGCGGCGCGCACCCCTTGGGCGCACCCTGTCCATTGTGGAATTTGAGTGAAGCGTATATGAATCCCCTCAACATCAACGACTACACCAACGCCCTTGGTTTTAAAGCAAAACAGGCCTCAGCCCTTATGGCAAGGGCGCAGACAGCTACTAAAAATGAAGCACTGCGCAAACTGGCCAAGCTGCTGCGTGCCAATGTGCAGGCGCTGCAGATCGACAACGCCCGGGACATTGAGCGCGCGCTAGCTGCGGGCCTGGCCGCGCCGCTGGTGGACCGGCTGAAATTGACGCCCAAGGTGATCGAGACCTGCGCCCAGGGCTGCGAGCAGCTCGCTGGCATGGCGGACATCATTGGCGAGATCACGGCGCTGCGCCAGCAGCCCAGCGGCATTCGCGTGGGGCAAATGCGGGTGCCGATCGGCGTGTTTGGCATGATTTTCGAGAGCCGCCCGAACGTGACGATCGAAGCGGCCAGCCTGTCGATCAAGAGCGGCAATGCCTGCATCTTGCGCGGCGGCTCGGAAGCGATTGAGTCCAACAAGGCGCTGGCCAGACTGGTGCAGCAAGCACTCTCGGAGAGCGGGTTGCCGCTGGAGGCGGTGCAACTGGTGCAAACCACCGACCGCGCCGTGGTGGGCCAGTTGATCACCATGGCGCAGTATGTGGATGTGATCATCCCGCGCGGTGGCAAGGGCTTGATCGAGCGCATCAGTCGTGATGCGAAAGTGCCGGTCATCAAGCACCTGGACGGCAACTGCCACACCTACGTGGACGACCCCTGCGACATCGCCATGGCGGTGCGGGTGGCCGACAACGCCAAAACCAACAAATACAGTCCATGCAACGCCACCGAGAGCCTGCTGGTGGCGCGCGCCGTGGCAGCGGAGTTTTTGCCCCTGATTGGGCAGGTCTTCGCCGCCAAGGGGGTCGAGATGCGGTGCGACCCGGAAACGCTTGCTATATTTGAATCAAATCAGGCTCTAGCCCTCGTGGATACTGCATGTATTGCTATTGATTCAGAATTAAAGACCAGACCGGTGCTGCTGTCAGCCCAGGAGTCTGACTGGTCTGAGGAATACCTGGCGCCGATCATCAGCATCAAGGTGGTGGCCGGCGTGGATGAGGCTATTGCCCACATCAACCAGTATTCGAGCCACCATACCGATGCCATCTTGACGCGCGATCACATGCATGCCCAGCAGTTCTTGCGCGAGGTCGATTCCGCCAGCGTCATGGTCAACACCAGCACGCGCTTTGCCGATGGCTTTGAGTACGGCCTGGGGGCCGAAATCGGTATTTCGACCGACAAATTTCACGCCCGTGGCCCGGTCGGCATCGAAGGCCTGACCTCACTAAAGTACGTGGTGCTGGGCGACGGTGAATTGCGCGCTTAAACTCGCGACTTGCGGGCGGCGCTTGCATCGGTTTCGAATTTTGAGTTGTTGAGTCAAACTCAAGCGTTAAAATTGTGACTCTAAAGTATTAAAAAAAGACCGTATGGTTCCAAATCTCGTCACTGCCCTCACCGGCCCGATCAACGAACTGGAGCAACGCGTGCTCGACTCCATGCCGGCCATTGAGCGCTGGTTCCGGCTGGAATGGATGGAGCACACGCCGCCGTTCTACAGTTCGGTCGATGTACGCAACGCCGGCTTCAAGCTCGCACCGGTCGACACCAATCTGTTCCCCTGCGGCTGGCACCACCTGACGGCTGAGATGCTGCCGCTGGCGGTGCAGGCCGCCATGGCCGCGATCGAGAAGATCTGCCCGGAGGCGCGCAACCTGCTGGTGATTCCCGAAAACCACGCCACGCATGCTGGTTACCTGGCCAGTCTGGCCCAGTTGCAGCGCATTTTCCAAATGGCCGGCCTGAATGTGCGCCTGGGTTCGATTGACCCTGCCATCAAGAAAACAACGACGCTGGCCATGGCCAATGGCGAGTCGATCACCTTGGAGCCCGTCATTCGTGGCAAGCGCCGACTGGGCGTGAAAGACTTTGACCCGTGCACGATTTTGCTCAACAACGACCTCAGCGCGGGCGTTCCCGGCATTCTGGAAGAGATTTACGAGCAATACGTTCTGCCGCCCTTGCATGCAGGTTGGAGCACTCGGCGCAAGAGCACCCACTTTAAATGTTATGAAGAGGTGGCCAAGCGCATGGGCAAGTTGCTGGGGATTGATTCCTGGCTGATTAACCCTCTGTTTGAAAAATGTGATGACGCCAATTTGGCCCAGGGCGTCGGCCTGGAATGCTTGAGCACCCAGGTCGATGCCTTGCTCACCAAAATTCGGCGTAAGTACAAAGAGTACGGCATCAAGGAAAGGCCCTATGTAGTGCTCAAGGCAGACAACTCCGCCCACGCCATGGGCATCGTCACCGTGCGCGACGCCAAGGAATTGCAGGCGCTGAGTTTGCAGGCGCAACAGCAGGGCGGCGGCACACGCGCTGCGCAGCCGCACGACATCCTAGTCCAGGAAGGGGTGCTGACCAAGGAGCGCATGAACGACGCGGTCGCCGAGCCAGTGGTCTACATGATGGATCGCTACGTGGTCGGCGGGTTTTACCGCATCCATGCCGGCCGTGGCATCGATGAAGACCTGAGCGCACCGGGCGCGGATTTCGTTCCCCTGGCGTTTGAGCACAGTACCCATATGCCGCAGCCCGGCGTGCGCCCCGGGGCCAGCGCCCCGAACCGCTTTTACATGTATGGCGTGGTGGGGCGTCTGGCGATGCTGGCCGCCAGCTATGAGCTTGAAGCGACAAATCCCGAGGCCGAGGTTTACGACTAAGCGTAACCGTGGCAGTTACCAAATCGTCTCTTTCGGCGTTGACGCTGGGCGCCATCGGCGTCGTCTATGGCGACATCGGCACCAGTGTGCTGTATGCCATGAAAGAGGTGTTTGGCGCCGGCCATGTGCCGTTCACCACAGACAATGTGCATGGCGTTTTGTCCATCTTCTTTTGGACCTTGACCGTGATCGTCTCGCTCAAGTACGTCACGCTGGTGCTGCGGGCCGACAACAACGGTGAGGGTGGCCTGGTTGCGATGCTGGCGCTGGCCTCGCAATCGGTCAAAGACAAGCCTGCACTGCGCAAGGTCTTGTTGTTGGTGGGTATTTTTGGCACCTGTCTGTTTTATGGTGATGGTGTCATTACACCCGCAATTTCGGTGCTGTCGGCGGTGGAAGGACTCGAGGTGGTGTCGCCCGCCTTCAAGAAATACGTGATTCCGCTCACCTTGCTGATTCTGTTTGGTCTGTTTTGGGTGCAAAAACGCGGCACCGCGGGCATTGGCAAGTTTTTTGGGCCGCTGACCGTGGTCTGGTTTGCCTGCATTGCCGTGTTGGGCGTGGTGCAGATTGCCAGCCACCCAAGCATATTGTGGGCCATCAGTCCGCACTACGCGCTGGGCTTCATCTGGCGCCAGCCCGGTATCACCTTCATCATCCTGGGCGCGGTGGTGTTGTGCGTGACCGGGGCCGAGGCGCTTTATGCCGATCTCGGGCATTTCGGCAAGAAGCCGATCCGATTGGCCTGGTTTGCCGTCGTCATGCCCGCGCTGGTACTCAACTACTTTGGCCAGGGCGCCCTGTTGCTGAATAACCCGGCCGCCGTGACCAACCCATTTTTTCTGATGGCGCCCGAATGGGCCCTGTTGCCGCTGGTTGGCCTGGCTACGCTGGCAACCGTGATTGCGTCGCAGGCGTTGATCTCCGGCGCCTTCTCGATCACCAAGCAGGTGATTCAGCTCGGTTATCTGCCACGCCTGAAGATCATGCACACCAGCGTCAAAGAAACCGGGCAGATCTACCTGCCGTTTGTCAACTGGGGTCTGTTTGTGACCATCGTGCTGGCGGTGATGATCTTCAAGTCCTCGAGCAATCTGGCGGGGGCTTATGGCATTGCGGTCACCACTGACATGCTGATCACCACCATACTGACCTTTTTTGTCATTCGCTACAACTGGAAGCTGCCCCTGGCGCTGTGCATTGGCGCGACCAGCTTCTTTTTCGTGGTCGATTTTGCGTTCTGGGCCTCCAACCTGCTCAAACTGTTTGACGGCGGCTGGTTCCCGCTGCTCATTGGCGGCGCCATTTTCATCCTCATGATCACCTGGAAAGACGGCAGGCGCCTGCTCAACGACAAATTGCGCGCGGACGCGATTGACCTGAACAGTTTTTTGGAGGCGGTGTTTGTCAGTCCGCCCGTACGGGTGGAAGGCACGGCCGTATTCCTGACCGCCGAGGCTGGCACGGTGCCCAATGCCATGCTACACAACCTCAAGCACAACAAGGTGTTGCACGCTAATAACTTGTTTGTCACGGTGCGCAACCATGAAGTGCCCTGGATCGGCTTGGCCAAACGACTCGAGATCGAATCCCTGGGGCACGACTGCTGGCAGGTCATCATCAACTACGGTTTCAAGAATGATCCCAACATTCCCTGGGCACTGCAACACATGAAAGGCCGGGGTTGCGATCTCAATCCCATGAGCACCAGCTATTTCTTGTCGCGCGACACCATCGTGCCGACCATTAACAGTGGCATGTCGCAGTGGCGCGAAAAGCTGTTTGCGCAGATGCACCACAATGCCAGCGGCGCAGCCGACTTTTTGCGCCTACCCAATAACGCCGTGGTCGAGCTCGGCTCCAAGATTGAAATATGAACCTTCTTTTCATCACCGATCCTCTTGAATCTTTCAAGATCTACAAGGACAGCACCTTTGCCATGATGCGCGAGGCGCAAAAGCGCGGCCACCTTGTGGCAGCCTGTGAGCCGCAAGATGTGATGTGGCAGCGCGGCGCATTGGTCACCGCGCACGTGCGCGATATTGTCTTGAGCGGGCAAGCTGATGCGTGGTTTGAGGTGCGAAAGTCGCGCGCCGTGGCTTTGAAAGACTTCGATGCCATTCTGATGCGCAAAGACCCGCCTTTTGATTCCGAGTTTTTCTACGCCACGCACCTGCTAGAACAAGCCGAACGGGAAGGCGCCCGCGTCTTCAACAAGCCGGGCGCGCTGCGCGACCACCCGGAAAAGCTCGCCATCATGGAATTCCCGCAGTTCATCGGGCCGACCCTGGTCACGCGCGACGAGGCCGACATTAAACGTTTTCACGCCGAGCACCAGGACATCATCTTGAAGCCGCTCGACGGCATGGGCGGCATGGGCATCTTCCGCGTCGGACCGGATGGCCTGAACCTGGGCTCGATTACCGAGACGCTGAACCGCCATGGCGCGCAGAGCCTTATGGTGCAGAAGTTTCTGCCCGAGATCGTGGACGGCGACAAGCGCGTGCTCGTCATTGGCGGCAAACCGGTGCCCTACTGCCTGGCGCGCATTCCACAAGGCGGCGAGGTGCGTGGCAACCTGGCCGCAGGCGGCAAAGGGGTGGCGCAGCCTTTGAGCACGCGTGACCGTTTCATTGCCGAGTCACTCGGGCCGATTCTGTTTGATCGCGGCTTGCTGCTGATCGGGCTGGACGTGATTGGCGACAGCCTGACCGAGATCAACGTCACCAGCCCGACCTGCTTTCAGGAGATTTTTGACCAGACCGGCTTTGACGTGGCGGCCATGTTCATCGATGCCTTGGAGCAGGCCGCGAGCAGCTGACACGCCGGCTTGCAGTTTGAGCCACTGCACTGCGCGATTTCGCCATCGACGAACACCAGCAGTTCGCCCGGCGTCATGGCGACCCAGTCCTCGTCGGTCGTCAAAGGCTCGGTCACCACAATGGCCAGGCGGTCCAGCGCGCTGTTGAGGCTGGCCAGGTCCACGCTCACATCGTCGTCTTTCAGGTGGACGGGCTTGAACGGGTGCTGGCGCAACACGTAATGCAACTGGGTGCTGGCATGCGCCCACAGGGCTTGGCCGTTGCTCAGCAAAAAATTGAAAGTGCCATGCCTGGCAATCTGCGGCACCAGCTCGGCCAGCGTGCGACCTTGCTCTTCAATACTGGGTACGCCAACATGCGACTTGGCCAGCTCCTGCAAGAGCCAGCAAAACGCCAGTTCGCTGTCTGTATTGCCGACCGGGCGAAAGCTGCCGTGCAGGCTGGGTGCATAGTCTTTGAGGTCGCCATTGTGCGCAAAGACCCAGTAGCGACCCCACAGTTCGCGCACAAACGGGTGGCAATTCTCCAGTGCCACGGCGCCCACGGTGGCCTTGCGCACATGGGCGATGACGTTGTGGCTCTTGATCGGGTAGCTGCGCAGCATCTTGGCAATCGCAGAGGTGGCCGCGCCCTCTTTGTCGACAAAAAAGCGCACCCCCTTGCCGGGTTGATCCGGTGTGGCGGGCTCGCTTTCAAAGAAGGCAATGCCCCAGCCGTCGCTGTGGTGGGCGGTGGAGCCGCCGCGTTGTGAAAAACCGGTGAAACTCAGCGTTAGACTGGCGGGCAGATGGCTGTTCATTCCAAGCAATTGGCACATGGGCGCAGTTTAAGCGCAGTGAGACACGCCAAGCTTGAAATTGCCACAGACGAGGAGACATTTTGCATACCAATTTCAATCTCGACGAACACGTGGGGCCGGGCACGCGGCGCAACAAAGTGGTCACGGCACAAGAGGCGGTGCGGCTGATTCATGATGGTGACACCGTGGCCACCAGCGGTTTCGTCGGCATCGGTTTTGCCGAGGAAATTGCGGTGGCGCTGGAGGCGCGTTTTCTGGAGCATCAGCGTGAAACCGGTGTCGGCGTGCCGGGCCAGTTGACGTTGGTCTATGCCGCCGGTCAGGGCGATGGCCAGAGCCGCGGCCTGAACCATTTCGGCCATGTCGGTATGGTGCGCCGCGTGGTCGGCGGTCACTGGGGCCTGGTGCCGGCCTTGCAAAAACTGGCGGTGGACAACGCGATTGAGGCCTACAACCTGCCGCAAGGCGTGATTTCTCATCTGTTTCGCGACATTGCCGCGGGCAAGCCCGGCACGCTGACCCATGTGGGGCTCGACACCTTTGTTGATCCGCGCTTTGGCGGCGGAAAAATCAACGCCCGCACCACCGAAGAACTGGTGCGTCTGATGGAAATTGATGGCCGCGAGTATCTTTTTTACAAGGCCTTTCCGATCTCGGTGGGCATCATCCGCGCCACCACCGCCGACCCCGACGGCAACCTCAGCATGGAGCGCGAGGCGCTCACGCTTGAAGCGCTGGCGATTGCGATGGCGGCGCGCAATTCGGGTGGCATTGTCATCGCACAGGTAGAGCGTATCGCCGAGCGCGGCACCCTGCATCCGCGCCAGGTGCGGGTGCCCGGCGTGCTGGTCGATGCGGTGGTGGTGGCGACCGACCCGGCGCACCACATGCAAACTTTTTCTGAACAGTACAACCCGGCCTATTCCGGTGAGATCCGCGTGCCGATGGACACGCTGGCAACGCTACCCATGAGCGTGCGCAAGGTGATTGCCCGCCGCGCCGCGCTGGAACTGCGGCCCAACAATGTGGTGAACCTGGGCATTGGCATGCCCGAAGGCGTGGCCAGCGTGGCGGCTGAAGAAAAAGTGATCGACCTGATGACGCTCACGGCCGAACCCGGTGTCATCGGCGGCATTCCGGCCAGCGGCATGAGCTTTGGCGCGGCTGTCAACACCCAGGCAGTGATTGACCAGCCCAACCAGTTTGATTTTTACGATGGTGGCGGCCTCGACATCGCGGTGCTGGGCCTGGCACAAGCCGACGCCCAGGGCAATCTGAATGTCAGCAAGTTCGGGCCCCGGTTGGCCGGTGCCGGTGGCTTCATCAACATCAGCCAGAACGCCAAGACGGTGGTGTTTGTCGGCACCTTCACCGCCGGCGATCTGGACGTGCGCGTGGAGAGTGGGCGCTTGCGCGTGGTGGCTGAGGGCAGCACGCGCAAGTTTGTGCAAGCGGTAGAGCATCGCACCTTCAGTGGGCGTGAAGCGCGCCGGCGCGGCCAGCGCGTGCTGTATGTGACGGAGCGTTGTGTTTTTCAATTGACGGGCGACGCGCAGGGCGGGGCGCTGGAACTGATCGAGATTGCGCCCGGCATCGACCTCGAGCGCGACGTGCTGGCGCAGATGGATTTCATGCCGATCATCAGCCCCCGTCTCAAGTTGATGGACACGGCCTTGTTTGCCCAGGGCCCATTCGGTCTGCGTGAGCGTCTGCTCGCAACCCCGCTGGCGCAACGTTTTGAGTTGGACCGGGCGCGCCGCGTGCTCTTCATCAACTGCGAAGGGCTCGCCATCGACGCACTGTCCGACATTGCCGAGGTCGAGCGCATGGTGACCGAGTTATTGGCCCCGGTGGTGAGCTGCCCGGCCGAGCGCGTGGTGGTGGTGGTCAATTACGACAGCTTCACGATTCTGCCCACTTTGGTGGACGCCTACTCCGCCATGGTCAAGCGTTTGACTGCACGCTTTTACAGCCGGGTCACACGTTACGGCACCGGTGGCTTCCTGAAAGCACGACTCGATTGGGACAAGTGAGCAAAAAGAAAACCCCGCTTGAGTCAAACCTAGCCATTACATTAACGTGTTGACGGATTGACTGAAGGCCGCGCCCAGCTTGGGTTCGCGGCCTCTTTTGCGTCCGGAGAAATCTTCGGCACAGGGAATGGTACAGACGCTAAGCGCCATGAGGGTTTCAGACGGTTTCGCCGCCAAAATCAACACTTTAAGCTAATGGCTAGGAGTCAAACTGGCGGGGTTTTTTGTGCCGCGTGTGGCTATCCTTGCGTCGGCCGGCGCAGCCGCGCAGATAGGTCCTTGTCCCCCCCCTAAAATGAAGCCATGCTCTCTGTAAAAATTGAATTACTCGAAGTCCTGCGCCAGACGCTGGAAAATTTATCCCCCGGCGCGGGGTCCAAAGCCGTCTTTGAATCGCCCAAAGTCGCCGCCCATGGCGACCTGGCCACCACCGCTGCCATGCAGTTGGCCAAGCCGCTCAAGCTCAATCCGCGTCAGCTGGCGGAAACCTTGCGCACCGCGTTGCTGGCGACGGCGCCGTTTGCACGCTGGGTCGACGCGGTTGACATTGCCGGCCCCGGTTTCATCAACATCAAACTCAAGCCCGAGGCCAAACAGCAAACCGTGCGCGCGGTGTTGTCGCAGGGCCAGCAGTTTGGCAGCCAGCCCGCCATGGGCAAACGCATGTTGGTGGAGTTTGTTTCGGCCAACCCGACCGGCCCGCTGCATGTGGGCCACGGCCGTCAGGCCGCCCTGGGCGACGCCATCTGCAACCTGAACCAGACGCAGGGCTGGGAGGTGTACCGCGAGTTCTATTACAACGACGCCGGCGTGCAGATCGGCACCCTGGCCAGCAGCACCCAGCTGCGGGCCCGCGGCTTCAAACCGGGCGATCCCGAATGGCCGAGCGGCGAGAATGCCGCTGCCTACAACGGCGACTACATCGCGGACATCGCCTTTGATTACCTGGCGAAAAAGACGGTGCAGTCGGACGACCGCGAATTCACCGCCTCGGGCGATATTGAGGCGCTGGACGACATGCGGCTGTTTGCGGTGGCCTATCTGCGCCGCGAGCAAGACTTGGACCTCAAAGCCTTTGGCGTCCAGTTTGACAACTATTACCTGGAATCGAGCCTGTATCTCAGTGGCCGGGTCGATGCGGTCGTCAAAAGATTGATGCAGGCCGGCAGGACCTTTGAGCACGATGGCGCCCTGTGGCTCAAAACCACCGAGTACGGCGACGACAAGGACCGCGTCATGCGCAAGGGCGACGGCAGCTACACCTACTTTGTGCCCGATGTGGCCTACCACATCACCAAGTGGGAACGCGGTTTCGAGAAGGTGGTCAACATCCAGGGCACTGACCACCACGGCACCATTGCCCGCGTGCGCGCCGGTCTGCAAGCGGCCAACGTGGGCATCCCCGAAGGCTACCCCGACTACGTGTTGCACACCATGGTGCGTGTGGTCAAGGGCGGCGAAGAGGTCAAAATATCCAAACGCGCCGGCAGCTACGTGACGCTGCGCGACCTGATCGAGTGGACCAGCAAAGATGCGGTGCGCTTCTTTTTGCTCAGCCGCAAGCCCGACACCGAGTACACCTTCGATGTCGACTTGGCCGTGGCCAAGAACAACGACAACCCGGTGTATTACGTGCAATACGCCCATGCCCGGATTTGCTCGGTGCTGACGGCCTGGGGCGGCGATGTGGCCAGCTTGCAACAAGCCGACCTGAGCCCGCTGCAAAGCCCGCAGGCGCTGCTGCTGCTGCTGCTGCTGGCCAAATACCCCGAGATGCTCACCGCAGCGGCGCTTGACTTTGCCCCGCACGACGTCACGTTTTACCTGCGCGAACTCGCAGCCTGCTACCACAGCTACTATGATGCCGAGCGCATTCTGGTGGACGACGAGGCTGTTAAGTGCGCCCGTCTGGCCTTGGTCGCGGCCACTGCGCAGGTGCTGCACAATGGCCTGGCGGTGCTGGGCGTGAGCGCTCCGCAAAAAATGTAATTCAACCGCCTTGTGGACGGCGTTTGAGCCCTGTCGGCAACTGAAACCATAAACTTGCGGGACCGGCCTTGCGCTCTGTCCCCAGCTACTAGAAAGAGCAATGCATGAAACAACAACGCGGAGGCACCATCTTGGGCTTCATCCTAGGCGTCGTGGTCGGTCTCGGGGCCGCGCTGGCGGTGGCGGTCTATGTGACCAAGGTGCCGATTCCATTTATCAACAAGGGTCAAAATCGCTCGGTGAATCAGGATGTGATCGAGTCCGAACGCAACAAGAACTGGGACCCCAACGCGCCCCTGTATGGCAAAACCCCGGCCAAACCGGTAGCCCCTGCGCAGATGGGCAGTGGCGCGGGCGTGGATGAGGATGTTCCCGCGATGCCAGCCGCCAAGGGGTCTGAACTCAAGCCCGCCGTGTCGGCCGATCCCTTGGGAGATCTGGCGCAGGCCAGTGCCTCCGGCGCAGCGGCTGAACCATTTACCTATTTTGTACAAATTGGGGCCTTTCGCACGGCGCAAGATGCAGAGAGCCAGCGCGCACGCCTGTCTCTCGGGGGCGTCCAGGCCAAAGTGAGCGAGCGTGAGCAGGCTGGCCGGGCGGTATTCAGGGTGCGCGTGGGGCCCCTCAACAAGAAGGAAGAGGCCGACAGCATCAAAGAAAAGCTCGATGCCGCCGGTTACGAAACGGCATTGGTGCGGGTACAGCGTTAACGCTATCGCCCTTGATTCGTTGAACTATTGTTGATTCACCCGGTCCCACTACTTTTTTGGAGTGTTTTCCTATGAAGCGTCGTGATTTTTCCCTTAGCTGTGGCGCCGCGCTGGCCGCCAGCGCGTTGGTACTGCCAAACGCACAGGCCCAAACCACCGTCCCGGCCCAGGTGCAGGGCAAGAAGCCCGAACTCGGCGCGGACTACCTGAAATTGGAGCAGCGCGCGCAGGTGGAGGCGCCTGCCGGAAAAATCGAAGTTGTCGAGTTTTTCTGGTACAGCTGCCCCCATTGCAGTGTCTTTGAGCCGACCTTTGATGCCTGGAGCAAGCGCGTGCCCAAGGATGTGGTGGTGCGGCGCGTGCCGATTGCGTTTCGCGACGACTTTGCGCCGCAGCAGCGTCTGTTCTACGCCCTGGAGGCGATGGGCTTGCTCGAGCAACTGCACCGCAAGGTCTTCGCCGCCATCCACGGGGAAAAACAAAACCTGGCCAAGGGCGACGCGATTGCCGATTGGGTCGCCAAACAGGGCGTTGATAAAGCTAAATTCCTGGAGCAGTACAACTCGTTCTCGGTCTCGACCAAAACCAGCCGCGCCACCCAGTTGCAGAACGCTTACAGGGTTGAAGGGGTGCCCGCATTGGGCGTGGCGGGTCGCTTTTACACCGACGGCTCCCTCGCCAAAAGCATGGAACGTTCACTGCAAGTGGTGGAATTCTTGATCGGGCAAGTGCGCAGCGGTCAATAAGGCCCTGGCCCGTTGGTTCGGCCGTCGCGTGGGCCCTGCGCTTGCGTTAACGCAAGCGCAGCTGGCCAGCGCACAGCATCATGTGCTCCGGCGAAGTCCCGCCAGACCCGGTGCATTTCTGGTCGACTTGATTACTTCGGCCAATGGGTGGCACAGCCAGGTCAGGTGTGGCCTTGGGTCGTTACAATAAAAAGACAAGAATTCAACGCAAGATTCATGCCTTTATGAAATCACCACTCTCCACTTTGTTGTTGCTCGCGACCCTGGCTTTGCCCGCTGGATGGGCATGCGCTGAACAGGCCGACCGCAACAAGCCCATGAATGTGGAAGCCGATGCCTTGCACTACGACGACATCAAGAAGACCAGTGTGTTTAGCGGCCGTGTGGTCTTGACCAAAGGCACAATTTTGATTCGCGGCGCCCGCATTGAAGTACGCCAGGACCCCGAGGGCTACCAGTATGGCGTGGTCACGGCCGAGCCCGGCAAACTCGCGTTTTTTCGCCAGAAGCGTGAGGGACTCGATGAATTCATTGAAGGCCAGGGCGAGAGAATTGAATACGACAGCCGCGCCAACACGGTGAAATTCGTCAAGCAGGCGCAGTTGCGCCGTTACCTTGGCGCAACGGTGAACGACGAGATGAGCGGCGGCGTGATCGTTTACAACAACAGCACGGATGTGTTCAGCATTGATGGCGGGGTCGCCCAAGGCGCGCCCAGCGCCGCCGGCGGGCGGGTGCGTGCCATGCTGACACCCCGGGCGGTTACTGGTCCCGCCACTGCTCCCGCCACCGAAGCGCCAGCGCCTCCTGCTGCGCTGCGCGCCACCCCTGCGCTGGGCGGGGAAGCAAAGTGATGCCGGCCAGCGGTGTGCGTCCGGCTTCTCTGCGCAGCGACGGTGCCCAGTGTGAGAGCCGACTTGAGGCCAGTCATCTGCAGAAGTCCTATGGCAGCCGCAAGGTGGTCAAAGACGTGTCACTGGTGGTCTGCAAGGGCGAGGTGGTCGGCTTGCTAGGGCCCAACGGCGCCGGTAAAACGACATCGTTCTACATGATCGTGGGCCTGGTGCCGGCCAGCGCCGGTGACATCAAGATCGATGGTCAGTCGGTGGAGCATCTGCCGATTCACCGGCGGGCCCGGCTCGGTCTGAGTTATCTGCCGCAAGAAGCCTCCATCTTTCGTAAGCTCAATGTAGAGGACAACGTGCGCGCGGTGCTGGAGTTGCAGCTTGACGAAGCAGGCCAGCCGCTGCGCAAGGCTGAGATTGAAATACGACTGACCGCCCTGTTGCAGGACTTGCGCGTGGAGCACCTGCGGGAGACCCCGGCGCTGGCGCTGTCGGGCGGTGAACGCCGGCGGGTCGAGATTGCGCGCGCACTGGCCACGCAACCGCGATTCATTCTGCTTGATGAGCCCTTTGCGGGGATCGACCCGATTGCGGTGATCGAAATTCAACGCATCATCAGTTTTCTCAAAAGTCGGGGCATTGGGGTGCTGATCACCGACCACAACGTACGCGAAACGCTGGGCATTTGCGACCACGCCTACATCATCAGCGATGGCAGTGTGCTGGCCCAGGGGACCCCGGCCGAGATCGTCAACGACGCCGAAGTGCGCCGGGTGTATCTCGGCGAGCACTTCAGGATGTAAGTAATCAATATGGCCCCCACGCTTGTCACTACGTGTACGTCGCTGCCCCCCGAGGGGGC
>VMTC01000109.1 GCA_013791765.1 Rhodoferax sp. | reverse complement strand
GTCTCATTCCATTTCCATATCAATCCGACACGTTGTTGCTTTGCCTTGCCGTACGTCAGTACTGTCTGCGGCTTCGCGCCTAGTGTCGTATCGATCTGGAAACGGAATCAGGTCTATCATTCATGCCGCAGCGCCTCAATCGGATCCAGCTGGGCCGCCCGCCTTGCCGGGAAGTAGCCAAACAGCACACCAATGCCGGCTGAGAACAGGAAGGACACCAGGTTGACCATCGGGTTAAAGACGTAGGGCACATCCATCACGCCCGACAGCAAAATTGACGCGCCAGTGGCCAGCACGATGCCAATCACGCCACCCAGCGCGGCCAGCACCACGGCTTCAATCAGAAATTGCAGCAGCACCTCGCGCTCCATGGCGCCGATGGCCAGGCGCAGGCCAATCTCGCGGGTGCGCTCGGTCACGCTCACCAGCATGATGTTCATAATGCCAATGCCGCCCACCAACAGACTCACTGCGGCCACGGCGCCCAAGAGCGTGGTTAGCACCTTGGTGGTGCCCGACAGGGTGTCGGCCAGTTGCTTGGTGTCGAGCACGTTGAAGTTGTCGTCCTCACCTTGCGCCAGTTTGCGCCGCTCGCGCAGCAGCTGCGTGATACCGGCCTTGACGCGCTCGGGGTCGCTGCCGTCCATCATGGACACCAGCAAGGTGTTGACGCGGGTGTTGCCGGTGATGCGGCGCTGCAGGGTATTGATGGGCAGCAGCACCACGTCGTCCTGGTCGTTGCCAAAGGCGCCCTGGCCTTTGGAGGCCAGCAGGCCGACGATGGTGCAGGACATCTGTTTCACGCGTAACTGCTCGCCCAGCGCCGCTCGGCTGCCAAAGAGCTCACGGCGCACAGTCTCGCCAATCAGGCAGACGGCGGCGCCAGCTGTTAGTTCATCGTTAGAAAACTCGCGCCCCTGCGCGATCTTCCAGTTGCCGGTGATCAGCCAGTTGTTGCTGCTGCCGATGAAGCTGCTGTTCCAGTTACGACCGTTGGCCACCAGAGTGCCACCAGAACGAGCCTCGGGTGCCACAGCGGCAATGCCGCCGATCTGGGTGGCAATGGCCTGGGCGTCCGCTTCCTTGAAGGCCGGGGCACCACCGCCGCCGCCGCCCATCATGCGCTGACCGGGGCGCACTTGCAGCAAGTTGGTGCCCAGGCCCGAAATCTGATTCTGGATCGCCAGTGTGGCGCCGTTGCCCAGGGTGACCATGGTGATGACGGCACTGACGCCAATCACGATGCCCAGAATCGTGAGGAACGAGCGCAACAGGTTGCGCCGAATCGAACGCAGGGCCAGTAGCAGGGTGTTGAGCAGCATCAGGCGGTTTCCAGTTTTGCTGGCGCGACCGGCGCGCCGGCGGCTTCATGCAACCCGGCCGGATGCGGGTTGCGCGTGTCGCTGTCAACCACGCCGTCAATAAAATGCACGATGCGCTTGGCGTAGGCTGCCATATCGGCCTCGTGCGTGACCATCAGCACGGTGATGCCATGGTCCACATTCAGGCCCCAGAGCAACTCCATGATTTCCCGGCTGCGTTGGGTGTCCAAGTTGCCGGTGGGTTCGTCAGCCAGCAGCACGGCCGGTTCAGTCACGATGGCACGGGCAATGGCCACGCGCTGCTGTTGGCCGCCCGACAACTCGGCCGGCGTGTGGTGCTCCCAGCCTTGCAGTCCGACGGAGGCCAGCGCCTTGGTGGCAGCCGCATGGCGCGCCTTGGCAGACTCGCCCCGGTACAAGAGCGGCAGTTCCACATTTTCTTGCGCTGAGGTGCGCGCAAGCAGGTTGAAACCTTGAAACACAAAACCCAAAAAACGCCGGCGCAATAGCGCGCGCTGGTCACGCGACAGGGTTTCGACGTGCACGCCGTTGAACAAATACTCGCCCGTGGTGGGGGAGTCCAGGCAGCCGAGCATATTCATGGCAGTGGACTTACCCGAGCCGCTCGGGCCCATGATGGCGACAAAATCACCCGCCGTGATGCTCAGGTCAACGCCCTTGAGGGCTTGCAGGGCGGTCGCGCCCTGGCCATAAACCTTGGTGACCCCTTTGAGCTGGATCAGCGGGCCCTCGCTCATGGCGTGGTACCGGCAGTGCGCTGGTCGGTGATCACCAGCATACCGGGTTGCAAATCGCCGCCAGTGATCTCCGTCATGCGGCCGTCGCTGATGCCTGGCTTGACGGCGACGGCCACGGCCGCGCCGCCCTGCAGCACCCACACTTGTTTGGATGGCCCGCTGCCCCCAGCCGCTTTGCGCCCGCCCCCGCGCGGCATGCGCGGCATCAGGCTTGACATGATGCCGCCGCCTTTGGCTGCGCCTGCGGCGTCGCCGTTGACGGACGGCGAGAAGCGCAGTGCGGTGTTGGGCACCAGCAGCACATCCTTGAGTTCGGTCGAGGTGATGGTGCTCGATGCGGTCATGCCGGGGCGCAAGCTCAAGTCTTTGTTGTCCACCTCCATATAGGTGATGTAGGTCACCACGTTTTCGGTGATGGTGGAGCCAAAGGCCACGCGCGTGATGGTGGCCGGGTATTTGCGCGCCGGATAGGCGCTGACGGTAAAGCGCGCCTTTTGTCCGACCTTGACGGTGCCGACATCGGCTTCGTCTACATTGACTTGCAGCCGCAGTTTGCTCAGGTCTTCGGCCACGGTGAACAAGGTGACGGCTTGCAGCGAGGCGGCCACCGCGTTGCCGGGGTCCACCGTGCGCGTCAGCACCACACCGTCGGTGGGTGAGCGGATCGACGCCTTGGACTGGTTGGTCTCGTCGGTGGATACTGTCGCCTGGGCTTGCACCACGCTGGCCCGGGCGCTCAATTCTGCAGCCTTGGCACGCGCCAAAGTGGCACGGCCGGTATCGAGTTCGGCCTTGGACGGCACCTTGCCGCCGGACAAGCGCGCCACTTCTTCCAGGCGGCCCAGGTTGCCTTGAGCCTCGCTGACGGTGGCTTGTGCCTGCGCCACCTGGGCCTGCGCTGCGCCTAGGGCGGCACGCGAGCGTGTGACCTGGTCATTGAGCTTGGCGGTGTCAAGCTCGACCAGTACCTGGCCTTTCTTGACGCGGTCATTTACGTCCACCAGCACGCGCAGCACGGTGCCAGAGAGCTCGCTGCCGATGCTCACCGAGCGGGTGGGTTGAAGGGTGCCGTTGGCGGAAACGGTCAAGGTGAGGTCACCCTTGGCGGCAGGTTCCGTCACATAGACGGGTGCGGCTTTGCGTGCGGCGCTGGATTGCCAAAAATAGTAGACGACGCCGTACAACACCAGCGAGCCCAGCACCAGCCAGAGCGTGGTGCGGCGCCACCAGACTGGTTTGGGACTTTCTTTGAGCAGGGTTTGCAGGTCCATGCGCGAGAGGGCTTCGCCCTGAGTTGCCGGGGTGTCAGAAGGGGTAGGGGGGCTTGGGGTGGTCATGGTGGAGTGGGGCAATTCGTTTTTTTATTCAAAAAATGCAAGCGTTTGAAGTCTGCGGTGCGCGCGTCTTGAATGGCGCCTTAGGGCCTGTCCACAAATGTGCATGTCATTTGTGGACAGGTCCTTAGTTCCAGCCACCACCGAGCGCCTTGTACAGGCGCACATGGCCCAAGCTGATGTCGGCCTGGTTGTTGGCCACACTGTCCTGCGCGCTAAGCAGGGTGCGCTGGGTTTGCAGCACGGTCTGGAAGTCAATAAGGCCGCTGCTGAAGCGTTGCTGCGCCATCAGCGCGGCGTTGTCTGCGGCGGTGGCTGCGTTTTGCAGGTGAACCCGCCGGGTGCGGTCACCCTGCAAGGCGACCAGTGCGTCCTCCACGTCTTTCAGGGCGGTCAGTACCACGGCCTGGTAGTTCACCCGGGCCTGCTCCAGCGCCGCTTCTTGCGCCAGCACTTGCGCGCGTGCGGCGCCGCCGTCAAACAGGGGAATAGACAACATGTTGCCGACCAAGCTGCTGGTCAAACTGGAAGCACTGGTGAGAAGGGCGAGGGTCGAGGCTCCTAGAGTCAACTTGCCGCCGATCGAAAAGCTGGGGTAACGCGCCGCGTCAGCGGCAGAAACCCGCGCCAGCGCGGCACTGATGCGGTGTTCCGCCGTCCGCACATCGGGGCGTTGGCGCAGCGTTTGCGCCGGAATACTCAAAGCCAGGTCGGGCGCCGCTTGCGGCACGGGAGTCGGCGAGCTGATCAGCGTTTGCAGCGAGTCCGGTGGCTGACCGGTCAGCACCGCCAGACTGTGCCGGGTTTTGGCGATGCTGGCTTGCAGCGCCGGCACTTGGGCGCGGGTTTGCTCGGTGGCGGCGCGTGCTTGCTCCACTTCAAGCGAGGTAATCAAGCCGGCCTGCGCGCGCCAGTCGGTGATCTGCAGGGTCTCGGACTGGCTGGTGAAGTTGCTCTGGGCGATCAGCAACTGCGCCTGCTGGCCGCGCAACTGGATGTAGGCCAGCGCCACTTCGGCGGCGATAGACACCTGCACATCGGCCAAGGTGGTTTGGGCGGCCTGGGCGTCTGCCTCAGAAGCATTCAGGGTGCTGCGCTTGCCGCCAAAAATGTCGGGTTCCCAACTGGCGTCCAGCCCAACCCTGAAACTGTTGCTGGCATCGTTATCGCCCGACTTGCTGCGCCCGGCTGAGCCGGATGCGCCCACACCGGGCAACATGCCGGCGGTTTTGACATCGCGCAGGGCGCGCGCCTGCTGTAGCGTGGCCTGCGCCGAGCGGATGCTGGTGTTGGCCTGCAGTGCTTGCGTGACGAGCGCGCTGAGTACCGGGTCGTTGAAGCGCTGCCACCACTGTGCCAGCGAGCTGGCGGCGACGGGCCCCTTGTCGGAGGATACGGTGGTGGACCACTGCGTGGGCACCTCAACAGCCGATGTGGCCGCGCTCTTGTCGGACCAGCTTGCACAGCCGCTCAGGGCGAATGCGGCGAATGCGGCAAGCGCGAGGGGCCGCACGCAGGCCAAGTCAAGCCCTGAAGCTTCATTTATTTTTGATGTCATAGGTGCTTTGACCAAGGGCGCGGTGTAAACGACAATTGTGCTGGAAGCCGGCAGCATATTTGTTTCGCAGGAGTGAAGACGTGTAAAACCGCCTTTATCCTACACGCTGCGGGGGTGACCTGAATCGGCGCGCCGTGAGCCCGGGCGCTCAGGCAATTTCGATCAAGCATGGGACAATCCGGCGCTATGCATCCAAAAGCCCTCCTTGACGTCTGCTCCGAACTGGTTCGGCTCAGTCTTAAATTCGACCACCCCACCGACGCCATTGTGGCGAAGTTTTTTCGCGACAACCGGGGTCTCGGTCCGCGCGAACGTGCCACTTTGTCCGGCACGGTCTACACCGTTTTGCGCAAAAAACTTCTGTTCGACCACTTTGCACCTTCCGGCAGCGGCCCCAAAGAGCGCCGGCTGGCGATTCTGGGCTTCTATGGCCCCGGCGACTTCCTGCGCAGCGCCTTGACCGACCAAGAGAAGAACTGGCTTGACCAGTGCGAAGAGATCAACGTCGCCGATTTGATGGAACGCCATCGCCACAACTTGCCCGAATGGTTGGTGCAACCGCTCAAAGAACAGTTGGGCGATGAATTCTGGCCCCTGGCCGAGAGCCTGAACCTGGGCGCGGGGCTGGATTTGCGCGTCAATGCGCTCAATGCCAAGCGTGCCGACGTGCAAAAAGAGCTGGCACAAGCCGGCATCAAGGCTGTCAACACACCTTATTCACCCTGGGGCCTGCGCATTGCCGGCAAGCCGACGCTGAACAAGTTTGAGGGCTTCATCAAAGGCGCCTTTGAGGTGCAGGACGAGGGCTCGCAATTGCTGGCCCTGCTGCTGGACGCCAAGCGCGGCGAGATGGTCGTCGATTTTTGTGCGGGCGCGGGCGGCAAAACGCTGGCCATTGGTGCCTGCATGCGAAGCACCGGGCGGTTGTACGCTTTTGACACCTCGCCGCACCGGCTCGATGCCCTCAAGCCCCGGCTGGCGCGCAGCGGCTTGTCCAACGTGCACCCGGCCGCGATTGCGCATGAGCGCGATGACCGTGTCAAGCGCCTGGCTGGCAAGATTGACCGCGTGCTGGTCGATGCGCCGTGTTCGGGGCTGGGCACCTTGCGGCGCAACCCTGATCTGAAATGGCGTCAAAACGTGGGCCTGGTGGCTGATCTGGCAGTCACCCAGGCCTCGATTTTGCAAAGCGCAGCGCGGCTGCTCAAGCCCGGCGGCCGCTTGGTGTACGCCACCTGCAGCATGCTGGTGCAAGAAAACGAAGCTGTTGCGCAGGCCTTTTCTGCCGCCAATCCCGAATTTGCGCCGCTGGAGGCGGGTGAAGTGCTGACGGCTTTGAAAGTGGCAGACGCGGCCAAACTGTGCAGCGGCGGCGAAACCGGCCAGCGTTACCTGCGCCTTTGGCCGCACCGGCACCAGACCGATGGGTTCTTTGCGGCGGTTTGGCAAAAAACTTGACCTTATGCGCTGCCGCCCCAATTGCGGCTGCAATAGCGGCTTGGAGCGGTGGGCGTCATAAAATCAGCCGTTGACAGGTAACCGCAAGTTGAACCTGATATCTATCAAACCCACTTGAGAAATTTTTGACTATGTTGTTAGCTGATTGGGCTGCATTGAACGCCGGGTTTGACTGGCTGGCAAACGGATTATGGTCATTGAGTTGGTGGCAATTGGTGCTCTTCACTCTGGCCATGACCCATGTCACCATGGTCAGCGTGACGGTGTTTTTGCATCGGCATCAGGCCCACCGCGCGCTCGATCTGCACCCGGTGGCTTCCCATTTTTTCCGATTTTGGCTGTGGCTCACCACGGGCCAAGTCACCAAAGAGTGGACCTCGATTCACCGCAAACACCACGCCAAGTGCGAGCAGCTTGAGGACCCGCACAGCCCGCATGTTTACGGCATCAAAACCGTGCTCTTGCAGGGCTATGAGCTGTACCGCAAAGAGGCCGCCAACCCGGAAACCATGACGCGCTATGGCCATGGCACACCCAAGGACTGGCTCGAGCGCAATCTGTACAGCCGCTTTTCCACGCTGGGTGTGGGCCTGATGCTGCTGATTGATCTGGCCCTGTTTGGTGCTGCTGGCCTGGCGGTATGGGCAGTGCAAATGGCCTGGACGCCGGTGATGGCGGCCGGCATTGTGAACGGCGCGGCGCATTACTGGGGCTACCGCAATTTTGAAGTGTCTGACGCCAGCACCAACATTTCGCCCTGGGGGATTTTGATCGCCGGCGAAGAGCTGCACAACAATCACCACACCTACCCCACCTCGGCCAAGCTGTCGGTCAAGCCTTACGAGTTTGACATTGGCTGGGTCTACATCAGTCTGATGCAGCGCCTTGGTTTGGCGACTGTCAAGAAAACACCGCCTAAGCTGGCTCTGGGTGCCGTGCGGGCGGTGGCCGATGAGAAAACCCTGGAAGCGCTGATCTCCAACCGCTATGAAATCATGGCGGCTTACGCCAAAGATATGCGCAGTGCCTTCAAAAACGAGTTGCACGCGCTGCAGGCGCGCCATGCCGATGCAACGGTCATCAGATCGGCCAAACGCTGGCTGCACCGGGATGCAGACAAAGTGCCCACTGCTGCCGTGCCCCAATTGGCGCTGGCCCGGGCGGCATCGCCGGTCTTGGACAAAATGGTGCTGATGCGCGAAGAGCTGCGCCAGATGTGGCTGAACCGCTCACACAGCCGCGAGCAGTTGGCCGCTGACCTGCAGGCCTGGTGCCAGCGGGCCGAGGCCAGCGGCATTGCAGCGCTGCAGGCGTTCTCGCTGCGCTTGCGGGCGGCTCAGGCCTGATTTTAGTGTTTTCGGGCTGTAGCCCTCGTGTATATTGGATATGTAGCTATTTATTTTATAGTCACTTGAGCTTTTTCAGGGGCCGCAGGACGGGCTGGCCGGCTTGCGTCAACAAGCGACTTAGCCTGAAAGACCGCACTTTTCAGCCGCTAAAATAGGTGCGCTTGTGCATGGAATGCACGGACTGCCCGCTGCAACAGCTGGCAGCCCCATGCACCGTGCGAATACATCACTGTTTTACAACTGGGAAAAGAAATGAAAAAACGCGTTTTGTGCTTGATGGCGGGCCTGCTGGCTTCGCTGGTGTTAACGGCTTGCGGTAAGAAGGACGAGCCGGTGGCCGTGGCCCCGGTGGCAGCGCCGGCCAAGGCGATTGTCATTGGCCTGGATGACAATTTTCCGCCGATGGGTTTTCGCGATGACAAGAATGAGTTGGTCGGCTTTGACATCGATTTGGCCAAAGAGGCGGGCAAGCGCCTCGGTGCGGTGGTGAGCTTCAAGCCGATCGACTGGAGCGCCAAGGAGGCCGAGCTCAATGGCAATCGCATTGACGTGCTGTGGAACGGCCTGACGATTACCGAAGAGCGCAAGGCCAATATCCTGTTCACCAAGCCCTACCTTGAAAACCGCCAGATCATTGTGGTGACCGAGAAGTCGCCGATCAAGACCAAAGCGGAACTCAGTGGCAAGGTAGTGGGTGTACAGGATGGCAGCAGCTCGGTTGAAGCGATTCAAAAGGACGAAGCTGTCGCCAAGTCGATCAAGGAACTCAAGAAGTTTGGCGACAACGTCACGGCGCTGATGGACCTGTCGGCCGGGCGGCTTGATGCGCTGGTGGTCGATGAAATCGTCGGCCGCTACTACACCGGCAAGAAACCGGGCGAGTACCGTGTGCTGGAAGAGAATTTCGGCACCGAAGATTACGGCGTCGGCACGCGCAAGAGCGACACCGAACTGGCAGCCAAGTTGGACAAGGCGCTCGATGACATGAAGGCCGACGGCACCGCCGCCAAGATTTCGACCCAGTGGTTTGGCAAGGACATCGTCAAGAAATAAACCGGTCAAATTCCGGGACTGCCCGCAGTCACCCGGCCGTCTGGTGGGCGCGCTGTGCGTCTGCCCGGCCGGATTTTTATTTTCGGGTCTTGAGACTCCCTCATGAACTACCTTGTCGACATCCTGCCCCCCCTGTTGCAGGGCAGCAGCGTCACGCTTCAGGTCTTCCTGATCACGCTGGTGCTCGCTGTGCCGCTCGGTCTGGGCCTGGCTTTGCTCCGAATCTCGCGTTTTCGCTTTCTCAGTGGGCTGGTCAACGGCTACATCTGGCTGATGCGCGGCACGCCGCTGATGCTGCAGATGCTGTTCATCTACTTTGCCTTGCCCTTCATTCCGATCATTGGCGTGAGTTTGCCCGATTTTCCGTCGGCGATCGTCGCCTTTGTGCTGAACTATTCCGCCTATTTTGCGGAAATCTTTCGCGCTGGCATCCAGTCGATTGACCGCGGCCAGTACGAAGGCGCCAAGGTGCTGGGCCTGAGCTATCCCCAAACCATGCGCCGCATCGTGCTGCCGCAAGTGCTCAAACGCATCCTGCCGCCGATGAGCAACGAGACCATCACGCTGGTCAAGGACACCTCGCTGATCTATGTGCTGGCCATGAATGACCTGCTGCGCGCGGCGCGTGGCATTGTTCAGCGCGATTTCACGACGATGCCCTTCGTGGTGGCAGCTGCCTTTTATCTGATCATGACGTTGGTGCTGACCTATGGGTTCCAGCGATTGGAAAAGAAATACGCCGTCTATGATGAATAGCCCGATGACTGCTTTGACGAATGGCTTGATGATCAGGGCTGTTGATGTGCACAAGCGTTTTGGCGTGGTGGAGGTGCTCAAGGGCGTTTCGCTGGATGTCAGCCAAGGCGAGGTGCTGGCCGTCATCGGCCCCTCGGGATCGGGCAAGAGCACCTTCCTGCGCTGTCTGATTCACCTGGAGACCATCCATCGCGGCAGCATAGCTATCGAAGGCGAGGCGCTGGTGTCCACCGATGACCAGGGCCATTGCCACTACGTGCCAGAGGCTGATATCCGGCGCGTCTGCCGCAAGATGGGCATGGTCTTTCAACACTTCAACCTGTTCCCGCACCTGACCGTCTTGCAGAACCTGATTGAGGCGCCGCTGACGGTCAAAGCAGCGCGTCTGGACGAAATCGTACCCAAGGCCGAGGCCCTGTTGCGCAAGGTCGGGTTGTTTGACAAGCGTGACAGCTATCCGTCGCGCTTGTCGGGCGGCCAGAAGCAGCGCGTCGCCATTGCGCGTGCCCTGGCGATGGAGCCCGACATCATGCTGTTTGACGAGCCCACCTCGGCGCTGGATCCGGAGCTTACGGGCGAAGTGCTGAGCACCATGCGCGCCCTGGCCGAGGAGCACATGACGATGATTGTCGTTACGCATGAGATGGCATTTGCGCGTGAAGTGGCGGGCCGCGCCGTCTTCATGGACGCTGGCGTCATCGTCGAGGCGCGGCCCGCGCGCGAGCTGTTTGCCGATCCCAAGCATCCGCGCACCCGGGCGTTTCTCGAAAAGATGCTCTGAGTAGGCGGCGCGGACGTTAAAAAGCCCGCCAGGAGCGGGCTTTTTTGCTGGTCAGAGAAACTGAATTACTTCAGCTTCATTTCCTTGTAGTCCACATGCTTGCGAGCTTTAGGATCAAATTTCTTGATCAGCATTTTCTCGGGCATGGTTTTCTTGTTCTTGCTGGTGGTGTAAAAGTGACCAGTACCCGCTGTAGATTCCAGCTTGATTTTTTCGCGTCCGCCTTTGGTTGCCATGGTGTTGCTCCTTATGCCTGACCACGTGCGCGCAAATCTGCGAGCACAACATCAATACCGTTTTTGTCGATCAAACGCAGACCTGCGTTGGAAATCCGCAGACGAATCCAGCGGTTTTCGGTCTCGACCCAGAAACGGCGGTATTGCAGGTTCGGCAGGAACCGGCGCTTGGTTCTATTGTTGGCGTGGGAAACCTTGTTTCCCACCATCGGGCCTTTGCCCGTGACTTCACATACGCGTGCCATGTGGACACTCCGATACTTAAAACGGCTTTCACTGTCGATCAAACTATCATTGTTAAAACAAAAGCTTTGACAACAACGTCCGATCTCGCTCAAGCCTCACCTCGCCAAGAAAAAGGGTGGCGGTAACCCGATTGCTGCAGTCAAGCCTTCACAGGCCAAGTTCAGCAAAGCCTGCGATTATAGCGGGCTCTGGCGCTGCCACTCGGGCGCTGGCCTTGCGCGTCTTGCTTTATTCCTGTTCCAGAAAGCGCTGCGCATCCAGCGCCGCCATGCAGCCAGTGCCGGCGCTAGTGATCGCCTGCCGGTAAATGTGGTCCTGCACGTCGCCCGCGGCAAAAATGCCGGGGACGCTGGTCTGGGTGGCGAAGCCCTTGTTGCCGCCCTGGGTGATGATGTAGCCTCCCTCCATGTCGAGTTGGCCTTTGAAAATCTCGGTGTTGGGGCTGTGACCAATCGCAATGAAACAGCCCTGCAAGGCCAGCTCTTCAGTGCTGCCGGTGTTCACGTCCTTCAAGCGCACACCGGTCACGCCACTGGCGTCGCCCAGCACTTCATCGAGCGTGTTGGAGGTCTTGAGCACAATCTTGCCGCTCTTGACCTTTTCCATCAGCTTGTCGATCATGATCGGCTCGGCGCGGAACTTGTCGCGGCGGTGAACCAAATAGACCTTGCTGGCAATATTGGACAGGTACAGCGCCTCTTCAACCGCGGTGTTGCCGCCCCCCACCACGCAAACGACCTGCTCGCGGTAGAAGAATCCGTCGCAGGTGGCGCAGCCCGACACGCCGCGTCCCATGAACGCGGTCTCTGAGGGCAGGCCCAGGTATTGGGCCGAGGCACCGGTGGCCAGCACCAGCGAGTCGCAGGTGTACTCGCCACTGTCGCCTTTAAGCGTGAAGGGGCGCTTGGAGAAGTCAACCGCGTTGATGTGGTCAAACACAATCTCGGTCTTGAAGCGCTCGGCGTGCGCCAGAAAGCGCTGCATCAGGTCGGGCCCCTGCACACCGTCCACGTCAGCGGGCCAGTTGTCGACCTCGGTGGTGGTCATCAGTTGGCCACCCTGCGCGATGCCGGTGATCAGCACGGGCTTCAGGTTGGCGCGTGCCGCGTAAATGGCGGCGCTATAGCCAGCAGGGCCGGAGCCCAGAATCAGGACTTTTGCATGGGTAGTCGTTGACATTGTGTAAACCTTTTTAGAAGTAGCGAATGTGCCGTGTACAGTGCGGGATAGTATGACTTATTCTCTCAATACCCTGACTTCTGGGCGCCCTGCGGCTGCGCCCTTGGCTTCCGGCTGGCGCCGTTTCACTGACGAACTGGGCCTGCTGCTCGGTTTTATTTTGTTGCTGCTGTGGTTGGTCGCGTTAGTCACTTATTCCGCGCAGGACGCAGCCTGGTCGACCTCTGGCAGTGGCGCCCAGGTGCTGAACCGCGCCGGGCCGCCGGGGGCCTGGCTTGCCGACGCCAGCTATTACGTGTTCGGGTTTTCAGTCTGGTGGTGCGTGGCGGCGGCGCTGCGCACCTGGCTGACCGGCCTGGCGCGCTGGTTGCGCGGGCGTGATGTGCTCAGCACCCAGGCTGAGTCGGCTCCAGCGCCCGCCACGCTGATCCCCCGCTTGGCGTCCAGCCGCGCGGCCTTCTGGTGCGCGCTGGCCCTGTTGCTATGCGCCAGTGCCAGCCTGGAGTGGTCGCACCTGTACAGCCTGGAGGCCCGTTTGCCCGGGCACGGCGGGGGCATTCTGGGTTATTTTGTTGGGCCCTTAGGTGTCCAGTGGCTGGGTTTTGACGGCTCGGCTTTGATGGCGATTGCGCTCGGTGTGTTGGGGTCAGCGCGCGTGTTCAATTTTTCATGGGCGCAGGTGGCGGAGCGCCTGGGCGCCTGGCTATTCTTTCATCTGGAGGCCCGGCGCGAGCAGCGCGAAGTGGCGCAGGACAAGGCGCTGGGGCAGCAGGCGGCGCGGGCGCGTGAAGAAGTCGTGATTGAGGAGCGCCAAGACAGTACCGTGCAGCACCCGCGCCCGGTCCTGATTGAACCGGTGCTGGTGGATGTCCCCAAAAGCGCTCGGGTAGTTAAAGAGCGGCAAAAAACCTTGTTTGTCGAGTTGCCTGACAGCAAGCTGCCGCAGGTGGACTTGCTCGATGACGCGCTGGTGCGCCAAGAGACCGTGGCGCCCGAGACGCTGGAGATGACCAGCCGCATGATCGAGAAAAAGCTCAAAGACTTTGGCGTCGAAGTGCGGGTGGTGCTGGCGCAGCCTGGCCCGGTCATTACACGTTATGAGATCGAGCCCGCCACTGGCGTCAAGGGCTCGCAGATCGTCGGACTGGCCAAAGACCTGGCCCGCTCCTTGAGCTTGGTGTCGATTCGCGTGGTCGAGACGATCCCAGGCAAGAACTACATGGCGCTGGAGTTGCCCAACGCCAAACGCCAGTCGATCAAACTATCCGAGATTTTGGGCTCGCAGGTCTACCACGAGGCCAAGTCCATGCTCACCATGGGCCTGGGCAAAGACATCATCGGCAACCCGGTGGTGGTGGATCTGGCCAAGATGCCGCATGTACTGGTGGCCGGCACCACGGGCTCGGGCAAGTCGGTCGGCATCAATGCCATGATTCTGAGCCTGCTGTACAAGGCCGAAGCGCGCGATGTGCGGCTCTTGATGATCGACCCCAAGATGCTGGAAATGTCGGTTTATGAAGGCATTCCGCATTTGCTGTGCCCGGTGGTGACCGACATGAAGCAGGCCGCCTACGGCTTGACCTGGTGCGTGGGCGAGATGGAGCGCCGCTACAAGCTGCTGAGCAAAATGGGCGTGCGCAATCTGGCCGGTTACAACGCCAAGATTGACGAGGCCAGCGCGCGCGGCGAGCACATTGGCAACCCGTTCAGCCTGACCCCTGAGCAACCCGAGCCGCTGGAGCGTCTGCCGCACATCGTGGTGGTCATCGATGAATTGGCCGATTTGATGATGGTGATCGGCAAGAAGATTGAAGAACTCATTGCCCGGCTGGCGCAGAAAGCGCGCGCTGCCGGCATCCACCTGATTTTGGCGACGCAACGCCCGAGCGTGGACGTGATCACCGGCCTGATCAAGGCCAACATTCCGACCCGTATTTCGTTCAAGGTCAGCAGCAAAATTGACAGCCGCACCATTCTGGATCAAATGGGCGCCGAGGCGCTCTTAGGCTTGGGCGATATGCTGTACATGCCCGGCAGCGGCCTGCCAACGCGCGTGCACGGTGCCTTTGTCAGTGACGAAGAAGTGCACCGGGTGGTGAGCTACCTGAAATCGCAGGGCGAGCCCAACTACATTGAGGGCGTGTTAGAGGGCGGCACCGACGACAGCCTGGGTGATCTGATGGGTGAGGGCGGCGCTAACGGCGGCGAAAAAGACCCCATGTACGACCAGGCGGTCGAGGTGGTCATGAAGAACCGCAAGGCCAGCATCTCGCTGGTGCAGCGCCACCTCAAGATTGGCTACAACCGCGCGGCCCGGCTGGTCGAAGACATGGAACACGCCGGCTTGGTGAGTTCCATGAGCGGTAGCGGTCAGCGCGAAATTCTGGTGCCGGTGCGGGCAGATTGACGCTAAGGACCTGTCCACAAATAACATGCACATTTGGCTCACCACCTTTGGGCGCACTGCGTCGTTGCAAATCGCTTGTGCAGCAGAGCTGCACGGCACGCTTTGCGCCTAGCATTGCATCCCAAATCCGGCGGCCAAATGCAAAGCTTATTCATGGACAGGCCCTAAGGAACTTTGCCAGTTCGCCATGACCCAACTGTGAATTTTTAAAAAGGTTTCGATGAAATATATTGCTACTATTTGCATAGCTTCTTACGCAGGATTGGCGGGGGCCGGAGGCTTAAATAGCCTTGAAAATTTTGTGAAAACCGTGAATACAGGCCGCGCCGACTTCACCCAGGTGGTGACGGCGCCAGCCAAAGACGGGCAGGCACCGCGCGCCAAAACATCGAGTGGCACCTTTGAGTTTGCCCGGCCCGACCGATTCAAGTTCGTCTACAAAAAGCCGTTCGAGCAATCCATCGTCGCGGACGGCCAGACCCTGTGGCTGTACGACGTGGATCTGAACCAGGTGACGGCGCGCCAGCAGTCCAAGGTGCTGGGCTCCACACCCGCGGCGCTGATTGCGGCTGCGCCCGATTTGCGCGCTTTGCAGACTGATTTCACGCTGGTCGACGCGCCTGAGCAGGATGGTTTGCAGTGGGTGACTGCCACGCCCAAGTCAAAGGACGGCCAGTTGCAGAGCGTTCGCGTGGGCTTCAGGGATGCTGCCGCAGCGCCAGGCAGCACGCTGGAGGTGCTGGAAATTCTGGACAGTTTCGGCCAGCGCTCGGTCTTGACCTTCAAGCAATTTCAAGCCAACCCGGCGTTGCCGGGGAGTAGCTTTCAGTTCAAAACCCCGGCCGGGGCGGACGTGATCCGGCAGTGAACCATTGTCCGAAGCAAGCTCGGCTCGCTCAAGGTCGCAATTTGCGCAGGTCTGATCGCCCATGGCCCGATGCCGAAGGGCCCATTCATTGACAGCCCCCGCATCCACCCATCCGCCACTGGCCGAGCGCCTGCGCCCCCGGCTTTTAAGCGAAGTCATTGGCCAGCAACAGCTGCTGGGCGAGGGCATGGCACTGCGCATCGCGTTCGAGTCCGGCCAGCCCCACAGCTGCATTTTGTGGGGGCCACCGGGCACCGGCAAGACCACGATTGCGCGGCTGATGGCCGATGCTTTTGATGCCCAGTTCATCACCATCAGCGCCGTGCTCGGGGGTGTCAAGGAGATTCGCGAGGCGGTGCTGCAGGCGCAGGAAGCACTCGATGCCTTGGCGCCGCGTCGCACCATCGTATTCGTGGACGAAGTCCACCGCTTCAACAAAAGTCAGCAAGACGCTTTCTTGCCGCATGTAGAGAGCGGCTTGTTCACCTTCATCGGGGCCACCACCGAGAACCCGTCGTTTGAACTCAACTCGGCTTTGCTGTCGCGTGCCACGGTCTATGTGCTGCAGCCGCTCTCAGCCGATGATCTAGAGCAAATAATAACCAGAGCCCAGGCAATCCGTGTGCTACCAGCTATAGAAAAAGTAGCGACTGAGCATTTGATCGCCTATGCCGATGGCGATGCCCGGCGCTTGCTCAACACACTCGAAACCCTGGCGGTGGCCGCCACCCAGGAGAAGCGCGCCGAGATCACCATGGACTGGCTGCTCAAGGTGCTGGGCGAACGCATGCGCCGCTATGACAAAGGCGGCGAGCAGTTCTACGATACCATCAGCGCGCTGCATAAATCGGTGCGTGGCTCCGACCCGGATGCGGCGCTCTATTGGTTTGTGCGCATGCTCGACGGGGGCGCTGAGCCACGTTATCTGGCCCGCCGCCTGATTCGCATGGCGAGCGAAGACATTGGTCTGGCTGACCCGCGCGCCTTGCGCCTGGCACTCGATGCCGCTGATGTCTATGAACGCCTCGGTAGCCCCGAGGGTGAGCTGGCGCTGGCCGAATGCGTCATCTATCTGGCCGTGGCCCCTAAATCAAATGCGGTCTACACCGCCTTCAACGCGGCCAAAGCCTATGTCAAGCAGGACGGTACACGCCCGGTGCCGATGCACCTGCGCAATGCGCCGACCAAGTTGATGAAAGAGCTGGACTACGGCAAAGGCTATCGCTATGCGCATGACGAAGAGGGCGCTTTTGCCGCCGGGGAGCGTTACCTGCCGGATGGCATGGCGCAACCGGGCTTTTACCGCCCAGTCGAGCGCGGACTGGAGATCCGGATTGCCGAGAAGCTCAGACAACTGCGGGCCTTGGACCTGCAACAGCCGAAAAAATAAATAGACGAATTAATTGATTGACAGATCGCCGGACCCACGGGCACTAGCATTAGCATGGCCTGCCCAACCCAGGTGGCGCCTGAGATGCCGCGCAAGGCGCTGCAGGATGGCATTGAGGTCGTCGTCAAGGCCGCCATGATGCAGTACACGTTCGCCCATGAAACAGGCGGCGAAACAGTGTCATTTTCTCCAGGGTCGTCAGTCGTGCATGCTCAACAGCAACAGCAACGGCCGGGGGTGGCCTGCAGGCTATAGTGCTCGACCTTGCGCTGCACCTCCCGCTCGCCCTCGGTTTGAACCATTAAGTACTGCTTAACAGTTGTCTCGCGCTCCAACTCGTTGTCGGCATAGATGCGTTTTAAATGCTGGCTGATGGCGGGCACCGACACATCGTAGAGCGTAGCCATCATTTTCTGCGTGAGCCAGAGGTTTTCATCCTCGTAGCGCATTTCCACCGTGTCGCTGCCACCACCCGTGGCGGCAACAAAGGTCAGGTATTCGGCTGCTGAGGAGCGGACGATGGAGACCTCGGTTTTCTTGGAGGGTTGCCAAAGCTCTTTCTTGCTCATTTACGCCACCGTAACCTGGCCGTTCATCAGCAGGGGGATGAGCCAGTCGCGGCGATGGGTGAGTTGCTGGTTTTCCATGCTTTGAATTTCAGGCCCGCGGGCAAAAGGAAAGGCCCGGGGACTTTCCGGGCCTTCTTATATGGTGGTGGAGTGCGGACGCCGGTTCAAATCCGTTCTCCAAGACCGTTGGGCAAGTATAGGGTGCTTGTCCCCGCTTTTGGAGACTGTCCGTTTCGGATTGTGAAAAACGATTCGTCGATTTACTCACAAATTCTCGCAACAATCGGCGTGAGCCACACTGGTCAATTTGGTATGCCTCAGGTAGTGATACCAACACGTGGCCTAACTCTTTCCTGAATTTCCTGATATATCGGGAGGTCGATCCCTTCGCCGGTTTCAAGCGTTACGCAAAGGGCAAATGGCACAGCCGTCAGCAATTTGCCACCATCTTCAGCACAGTTGACTTTGAAGACTAACTCATCTCCATCAGAAAAGACGATAGCATCGTTGCCTTCGAGAATCTCATGCTGAACGGTGCCACGCTGTACATGTTGCCAATCAGCGTTCATACGGGATACGCGAAGACTATCGTGAGGTGGCTTGATCCAAAGCCGCGCTGAACGATATTTCGCATTACGAGCGTTTACTGGAGTCATCCAAGCCAAAGTGATTGTCAAGCGGCGTTTGACTTTTTGTGCGACCAGACTTGGCGGCAGTGGGGCTCTGAATTCGAGTGCTTCACCATCTTTCAATGCTCCGGCACCTATCAACGTCGCTCGCTGCTCAGTACAGCTGATGGCACGGTCAATATCGGATAACCCATATCCAACGTATCTCGTTATCAGATTCTGTATATCTCTTCCAGTGAGTTCTGGCCGTGCCCCGCTGATTTGATTTTCTAGGTCGCCCCATTCCGCACCATGAATCAGCAAAGCCTTCAGTGTTACAGCATCAAAACGCTCAGGAAGACTCGTTGGACTAGCTGCTCGTAAAACCTCAATTACCGAATGCGCCTGTGCAGCCCCACGACTAGCGAGAGCTGTAGCGTTACTGGTTCCTCGGGTATAAATCGTATTCTGCCCGCTGGCATTCGGTGGCGCAGCAACCAGATGTCCAGGTGATGCTGAGCCCGTAATCATTTGCAGCCGTGTTACTTCAAGTGCAGATGTGTACTGCTCGCGATGAAGCGCCCGCCCACCCGGCATGACGATGTCCGGCTTGACTGCACGGCGAAATCCATGCCCTATGCAGGAATACGGGGATATTCCCCTGTCTTTGAACAGATCATAGCGATCACTTGCATTGACAAAACTCGCACTATCTGAATGTACGGCACCTACTGTAATGGCATTGAGAGACTCAGCTGGTGTCAACAATCTACGGCCAGTCGTATCTCGCATAAATGCAGACAAAGCCACACTCTGACGGTCTGGATGTGCCATAGCGGAAAGGGAGTATCGCGGCACATTGAGTTCAAGATCTGCTGACATATTGCCAGCGCTAACTACAAACAGAATTTGATACTTGGCAGACAACCAATCTAAGAGCCTCGCCCATGGAGATAGCTCACTATCAAACGGCCGAATCGAATCTCCCACTGATAGATTCACGACCTTTACCGAAGGCGCAGACGCAGGACTTCCCCCTTCGCCGTCAAACATTCGCTTTACGGCTCGATGTACCAAATCGATCAGCAACACATCATCTGGTGTTGACTCCTGTCGCGGCGTACGCGTGTCTGCCAAATCTGGACGCATGATCGGTCTAGCGTAAATCGGCCTCGCAAGAGGGATTCGCGATCCATCCAACTCACCATAAAGTATGAGCGAAGCCATGGAAGTACCATGAATACGATCACCAGCTTCGTATGCAGACTCCCATCCATCAGGGTCATCAACAATTAGCCGTCCTCTGAGAAGTGGGTGATTCTGAAGTGGCAAACCATCAAGCAAAGCAATAACTGGTTGGCCAGAGGTGGTTCGAGCAGAGCCAGCGACACTGGGTGACCGAAGATTGACATCTTCTGGATGCGACAACGCTTGCCCACGAGGTCTAAAAAACATTACCCTTTCTGAATTCACGATTTCCGGAGGCTGATTACTCAACAATCGACGAACACCGTCAGCAGGCATTTCCACAAGGAAACCATGATAGGCAATATCTTGAATATGAGCACGACTCAGCACTCTGCCGCCTTGATCCGAGATGAGTTTTTCGAGTTCTATGGCGGCGCGTCCGTTTTTATCAGCTGAGGCATAGCACCATGCCTCAATTTCAAATCGGATATTTTCAATCCCGAGTGAGAGCCGGTACTCCAAAAACTCCCGAATATCTTGGCCGATACGGTCTTGCACTCCCCAAAATCGAACGTCCCTTAGGTGCTTAAAAATGTTCTTCCACAAGGCAAGTCCACGCTCGAGCTTGACGTTCGGATCCGCCTGGTATCGATTCCAAAGGCTGATGACCTCGGTAAGTGCCTGCTGATTACTTCCAAGCAGGAAAAGTCGCCCTGGAAGGGGTTTTGCGTGCTCTTTCGTATCAAAAAAATCCGAGTCTGGTTCTATACCAACTTCGTCCGACTCCATCAGCCACTCCAGACCAGGAGTGTGTTTTATTGCGCCCAAAAACTTATCAATCGATCCAACCGTCTCAAAAACCACCACCAATTCGGGATCATCATTTGGGGACGCAGCTTCGAGCTGCACGCGGCGCGCGTTAAATGCAGATCGAAGAGCGCCAAATTTCGGGGAGATGCGCTCGGCCTGACGTTGAGCATCCGGCAGATGGATTTTCGGCCAGCCAGGAGCGCGTTTCTCTCGTTCAGACGAAGTTGGTTGCGGGAAGAGGAGAAGTGGCCGTTGGGTATCGCTCATCCGACATCTACTGTTGCGTCGGACTAGTCACAGACGAGACTCGATTTTTCCACTGTTCTAAACGGTCAGTTATCACTGCACGCAAATCAGAATTTGGCAATGAAAGAACGTATCGGCGATGCACATCTTCACAAAATTGCTCAAGGTCAGAAAAACTGGTCGCCTTCAACCGACTTGCAAGTACTTTAGATGAAATCCCAAGCGGAGTTCCAATTCGTTCTTCAAATCGATCAAACCAAGCAGTTCTTTGATTTGTGGTAGGCCCAGGCAGGTTCATACGCAATTGGAAACGCCGCCATACTGCACGATCCAAAAGTTCTGCATGATTAGTGGCGGTCACCACCACCACATGGCTTGGTAAAGCGTCTATCTGTAGCAGCAACGAGCTAACTACCCGCTTTATTTCACCAGTTTCATGGGTGTCGCCTCGCTCTTTTCCGAGCGTATCAAACTCATCAAAAAATAGAACACATTGATGGGTGCGAACAAAATCAAAGAGTCTTTTTAGGCGACCGCTGGTTTCACCAAGAAAGCTGCCGATAACCGCCTCGTATCGAACGACAAACAGGGGCACCATCAACGCATGTGCAACTGCCTCGGCCAGAGTGGTTTTGCCGTTTCCAGGCGGCCCAGACACAAGAACCCGGTGCCTTGGCTCCAATCCATAAGATCGTAAAAGATCGCGGCGTTGCTGCTCTTCAATGAGTTCAGAAGTGGCTTTGAGAACATCGTCAGGTAGCAACATTGATTCCAATGTGCGCCGAGGATCTATTTCATAAAGTAGTCCACCGTGACCACCATCAAAGCTGCGAACGACCTCAACGGCTTTTGGACGGGTGTTTGCAGCGCGCAGGTTAGCTTCCAACCGGTCTGCTAACTGGTTGTGCTGTTTTGCGCGTTCTTCTGCGGCCATGGCTTCCACAGTCGACCGAAACAGACTTTGATCGCCTTGGCTGCCCGCTCGCACAAGATTGACTACTAGGTCGGCTCTGGGCATAGGTTCTCCAAACTGCAGTTTACTCGCATTTCAATCGTCTCAATCGAAGTTAAGTCCGTCCAAACGGGTCCCAGGTGCGTGCTACATTTCGAGCGGGCTTACTGCCCCTCCGTTTCTCCTCCCTGAACGGAGCCCGCAAGGGTTCAACCCAGCCTAATTCGCTGGGTTTTTTCTTGGCAAGTCCGTGAAGAAGGCATCACACTGGCGGCCGCACCACTGCAAATAGTGTTTCAATTCATCCAAATGCTTATTGATGCCAAATTATTGACGCATAATCTAATCACATTGATCAGATTATAAATTTGATAAAGAGCATGAAACCATCTTCTTTGTGTCTATTGGTCGGTGTCTATGATTGAAGATCAGCTCCCTGAGCGCCCTCAACGTGTTGAGAGTTTGAGTCACGCCCAACGGGAGCGCCTGGCCTACGTTGAATTTCGCCTGTACTTTATGGGTGAGATCGGACGGCCTGACTTGGCTAACCGATTTGGAATTGCCCCGGCTGGCGCAACCCGGGATTTGGCGCTCTACCGGGAGATCGCACCTCAGAACATCGAATTCGACGGTAGCAACAAGGTTTACCGCATCGGCAAAGTGTTCCGCCCAATTTTTCAGCACTCGCCTCAGCGCGTCCTGTCGGCGTTGTCGCTTGGGTTTGGCGATGGGGTGAACGGCGAGACCAAACCTTTGCTTCCCTGTGAATCCCCTGCACCCTTGAGTAACCCTCAAATGGAAGTCTTGGCTCCGATTTGCCGCGCCATCCACGCCAATCGCCCGGTGGCCATCCGCTACCACTCAATGAGCAGCGGTGAGTCCGACCGAGTCATCGTGCCCTTTGCCTTGGTCGACACCGGACTGCGCTGGCACGTCCGTGCCTTTGATCGCAAGAGCGGTACATTTCGCGATTTCGTCATCACGCGAATTGAAGCACCAACCTTGCTCGACGAGGAGCCAAAGCCGAACGAACGCCAGGACAACGACATCCAGTGGACGCGGATCGTGGAGCTGGACTTTGTCCCTCACCCTCGTCTGAGCCGCCCCGAGATCATTCAGATGGACTACGGGATGACGGATGGCTCAATACGAATGCGGGTTCGCGCTGCGGTCGCAGGCTACATGCTGCTGCGCTGGAGCGTTGACGCTTCGCCCGATCACAGCCTCAAGGAAGAACAGTACCGCCTATGGCTCAGCGACCCGCTGGCCTTGTACGGCGTGGAAAACGCAAAGCTGGCACCAGGGTATCGCCTTCCGGTGATGCAAACAAAAAAATGATCGGAAAGACAGAAAACGATGGCAAAGACACTTGAAGCCCACGACAAGCTGATCCGCGAAATTTTCGAGGGCAGCTACCAGTTCGAAATTCCGGACTACCAGCGCCCCTACGCCTGGACAACCGAGCAGGCTACAGAGCTGTTCGATGATCTGTACTCGGCGATGAAAGATGCGCGAGTCTCGGGTGCCAGCAGCCAATACTTCCTCGGCAGCATCGTTCTGATCAAAAACGACCGGGACCCGAAGTCATCGGTGGTCGATGGCCAGCAGCGCCTATCCACACTCACGATGCTGTTCGCCGTGCTGCGCACCGTGATGCCGGATGCCGCTGACGACATTACCGACTTCCTATATAAGAAGGGTAAGGTCAGTCTTGGCGAGAAGAACGAGTACCGCCTGACCGCCCGCGAGGAAGACGCCAACTTCTTCCGCACCAACATTCAGGAGCCGGGTGGCATTGCGCAGTTGGTCGCCAGCACCGACAAGCTGGAAGACAGCCGTCTGCGTTACCGCGAAAACGCCACGCTGCTGCTGAGCAAGGCCAAGGCTCTACCGCCCGCCGACCTGATCGCGCTGTGGCAGTTCCTCGCCAACGACTGTTCGCTGGTTGTCATCTCTACGCCTGACCTCGAAGCCGCGTACCGTATCTTCTCCGTGCTCAACAACCGGGGGCTCGACCTCGCGCCCATTGACATCATCAAGGCGCAAGTGCTGGGCCTGATCCGCACCACGGCAGGCGACGTTAAGAGCCGTGCCTACGCCAAAGAGTGGAGCCAGATTGAAAACGCACTGGGCCGAGACGCATTCGGAGACCTGTTCGGCCACATCCGCAGCATCTACGCCAAGAAAAAGCAGAAGTACACACTGGTCAAGGAGTTCCAGGAGCACGTTACTGAATACAAGGCCCCCATCGACCTGATCGACAAGGTTGTCAAGCCCTACGCCGAAGTGTGGGACTTCGTGCGCGACGCCGACTTCGAGGCCACCGAGCATGCCGAGACGATCAACGAGCACCTGTCCTGGCTCAACCGCGTGGACTTTAAAGACTGGGTGCCCCCGGCACTGGTGTATTTCAAGAGTTTCCGGCAAAAACCCAAACTGCTCGCGGAATTCTTCGAATCACTGGAACGGCTGACCTATTTCTTGCTGGTCACTAAGGTGGGCATCAACGAGCGCATCGAAACCTACGCCGCGCTCACCAAGGAAATCGAACCGGATACCTTCAAAGGAGATCTGGCCGAGCTCACCACGCTGGTTCTGACTGACGTGCAAAAGCGTAAGTTCGTCGCGGCACTCGATGGCGACGTTTACGACGATCTGCCCAAAGCACGGATGGCGCTGGTCTTGCGCCTTGAATCATTGGTGCGGGCCCCCGGAGTACAACTGCAGAACGCGGTGTCGTTGGAGCACGTACTGCCGCAAACACCGCCGAATGGCTCGGACTGGCTCCAGTGGTTCCCCGATGAGAGCGAGCGGGAATCGTGGACACACCGCCTGGCCAACTTGGTTCCGCTTGACCGGAACAAGAACTCGTCCGCCAGCAACTACGACTTCGCCAAGAAGAAGAATGTGTACTTCAAGGGCAAGGGTACCGCATCACCCTTCGTCCTGACTCAGGAAGTCCGCTCGGAAGACAAATGGACACCGGCGATGCTGACTGATCGGCAAAAGCGCCTCGTCGGCGTGCTCAAGAAACACTGGGCACTTGAAGTAGCGCCAACCGGATCAGTCAGCAAAGCGCCTGACACAACAACAGCATCGCAAGGGCTGGCTTAATGAAACCCGTAAAACAACAAGATCAAAACAACCTAAAGTGGGTTGCTGACTTCATCTGGAATATCGCTGACGACCGCCTGCGCGACGTCTACGTGCGCGGCAAGTACCGTGACGTGATCCTTCCCTTCACCGTTTTGAGGCGGCTTGATGCCGTGCTGGAGTCAACCAAGCAGGCGGTGCTGGAGCGCAAGAGGTTCCTCGACACTCACAAGGTGGCAGAGCAGGACGGCGCGCTGCGGATGGCTGCCGGGCAAGCGTTCTACAACACGTCAGAATTCACCCTGGCCACTCTCACCGCCAGTGGGCAGGGACAGCGCCTTCGCGACAATTTCGTCGATTACCTGGACGGTTTCTCGCCGAACGTTCAGGACATATTGGCAAAGTTCAAATTTCGAGACCAGATCCAAACGATGGTCGAGGCCGACATCCTCGGTCACTTGATCAACGACTTCCTCGACCCGGAGATCAACCTCGCGCCGCTTCCTGTTAAGGATGCAGACGGCCGGATCAAACTGCCCGCGCTGGACAACCACGGCATGGGCACGGTGTTCGAGGAACTGATCCGCCGCTTCAACGAAGAGAACAACGAAGAGGCTGGTGAGCACTTCACCCCGCGTGATGTCGTCAAGCTGATGGCTAAGTTGCTGTTCATGCCGGTGGCCGACCAAATTCAGTCTGGCACCTACCTGCTGTACGACGGCAGTTGCGGCACGGGCGGCATGCTGACCGTGGCCGAAGAGGCGCTGCACGAGCTGGCCGCCAGCCACGACAAGGAAGTCTCGATCCACCTGTTCGGGCAGGAAATCAACCCCGAGACCTACGCCATCTGTAAGGCCGACTTACTGCTCAAGGGCGAAGGCGACGAGGCCGAGAACATCGTCGGCGGCGCGGACAAGTCCACGCTTTCAGCCGACCAGTTCCGGTCGCGCGAGTTCGATTTCATGATCTCCAACCCGCCTTACGGCAAGAGTTGGAAGACCGACCTTGACCGGATGGGCGGCAAGAAGGAATTCAGCGACTCGCGCTTCATCGTCAATCACGGCGGCGATGCCGAGTTCAAGCTCATCACCCGTTCCAGCGACGGGCAGCTGATGTTCCTGGTGAACAAGCTGCAGAAGATGAAGCACAACACGCCACTGGGCAGCCGCATTGCTCTGGTGCATAACGGTTCAGCATTGTTCACTGGCGACGCGGGCCAGGGCGAAAGCAATGTGCGCCGCTGGGTGCTGGAGAACGACTGGCTCGAAGCCATCATCGCCCTGCCACTCAACATCTTCTACAACACCGGTATCGCGACCTACATTTGGGTGCTGGCCAACAAGAAACCCGCGCACCGGCGCGGCAAGGTACAACTGATCGACGCCTCGCAGTGGTTCCTTCCGATGCGGCGCAACCTCGGCAAGAAAAACTGCGAGCTGGCGGACGCGGACATTGAACGCATCCTGAAGCATTACCTCGACCAACCACCCGCCGATGCAGAAGCCGCAAAGGCAGTACCCGAAAGCAAGTGGTTCGACAACGCCGACTTCGGCTACTGGAAGATCACGGTCGAACGCCCGCTACGCCTCAAAAGTCAGCTCAAACGCAACGCCATTGAAAGCCTGCGCTTTGCCACCGGCGACGAAACCCTGCGCAGCGAAATCTACACCAAGTACAGCGACAAGCTGTATACGGAATTCGCCAAGCTCAAGCCCGAAATCGAAGCGTGGCTGAAGGGTGACGATGGCGACGAAGATGGTGACGAGGAGTCGGACGACGACGACGTCAAGACCACCAAGAAAGCGGTGCCGGAAAAACGGCGCAAGAAGCTACTCGACCCCGCGACGTGGTTGCGTGACAAGACGCTGGTGGAACTGGCCAAGCTGGCGCAGCAGGAACTTGGCGAAGGCGTGTTCGACGACCACAACGAGTTCCGCACGCGATTTGATGCCACGATGAAGGCGCACAGCAAGAAGCTGGGTGCGCCCGAGAAAAAGGCCATCTACAAGGCGGTGAGCTGGCGCGACGAAACGGCACCGCCCGTTATCGCCAAGCGCAGCAAGCTCAAGGCGGGTGATCATTTCGAGCCCGGCCACGACGGTGCCTACCTGGAAACCGTGGGCAAGGATCGCTTCTTGGTCGAGTACGAGGCCGATACCGACCTGCGCGACACCGAGCAGGTTCCGCTCAAGGAACCGGGCGGCATAGAGGCGTTTTTCGCCCGAGAAGTGCTACCCCACGCGCCCGATTCCTGGATCTCAATGGACGCCACCAAGATCGGCTACGAGATTTCGTTTGCCCGCTATTTCTACAAGCCGACGCCTCTACGGACGCTGGATCAGATCCGTGACGACATCCTGAAGCTGGAGCAGCAGACTGAAGGCTTGCTGCACAAGATCGTGGGAGAAATTCCAGCATGAGCCAACGGAACAACCTTCTGGCGTCCATCGCCCAGACGATTCAGGACTACCGAGGTGGCTCGCTCCCTCAGCCCATCACCGACCACGTTGAGCACTGGGTCCAGCAGTTCGACGATGCCGTGCAGTTGCCTATCCTGCAGGAGATAGACCACGTCCTGAAGAACATCTACTTCTCGAATGAGAAGGTGGCCAAATTCATCCGTGGCGCGATTCGCACCCAAAAGCTCACTGGCGATAACGCCAAGCAGTTCTGGCTCAACGCTAACTTTCTCGATATCCAAGGCGGCGGCGACAGCCAGACCGACATGCTGGCCCTGTTCTCCGAACAACTGACGGAGGAATTTGGATTTGGCATCGATGGTTGCGGGAAAGGCGGTGACGTCTTCATCTATCTGGATGACGGCATCTTCACTGGCAACCGGGTACGGCGCGATCTGGAAGGATGGGTCCATGACCATGCTCCCGCTCAGGCGAAGCTGCATGTGGTCTGTATCGCCCAGCACAGTGGCGGGCAGTATTACGCGAATGGAAAGATTCAGGCAGTCATCAAGGCTGCTGGAAAGAAGATTGACATCACTTGGTGGCGTGCCATCGAGTTGGAGGACAGACGAACCTACAGCGCAACGTCGGACGTGTTGCGCCCGACGGCGATTCCGAACGATCCGGCGGTGCAAGCCTACGTGGCTGCCATGCAGTATCAGCCAATGCTTAGAACTCCTGGCAGCCCCGGCGCTGCGGGTCTGTTCTCCAGCGATGCGGCCAAGATTCTTCTGGAGCAGGAGTTCCTGAAAGCAGGTGTCCGCATCCGGCAAATGTGCCCCAACCTCGGTGCCACGCAGCGACCACTGGGCCACATGACGCTGGAGACACTGGGCTTCGGCTCGCTCATCGTTACCTATCGCAACTGCCCCAACAACGCTCCGCTGGTTTTTTGGGTGGATGCGCCGTGGTACCCGCTGTTCCCGCGCACCACGAACACGCAGACTGCTGTGAGAAGAATGTTCGCCGACCTGACCGGAGGCGATCTGTGATGGGCGATAGAGATAAGACTCGAACCTACATCCGTAAGGAGAGCGTCGTCTTTCTCAAGACGAACGAACCGTTTGGCGGACTCTCCAACATGGCCGGTGGCTACCCGATCCATGTGAACGGGCTGCGGATACTAACCTCAGAGGCGTTGTATCAGGTCTGCCGCTTCCCGCATCTTCCCGATGTGCAGAAGATGATCATCGGCCAAATCAGCCCGATGACAGCCAAGATGCGGAGCAAGCCCTACCGCAAGGATTCGCGCCTCGATTGGGATCAGGTACGAGTTCGCATCATGCGCTGGAGCCTGCGCATGAAGCTGGCCAACAACTGGAACACCTTCAGCGCGCTGCTGTTGAGAACGGGCGAGCGGCCCATCGTCGAGGAGTCGCGCAAGGACGATTTTTGGGGAGCAAAAGTCGTTGACAATGGTGAGACCCTCGTTGGCATGAATGTCTTGGGCAGGCTGCTGATGGAACTGCGCGAACAGGTGAAGCAGCAAGGGCGCGACGCAGCCCTTGATATTGCGCCCCCTGACCTTCCTCAGTTCCTGCTGCTGGGGCGGCCGATTGAAGTCGCATCGGATTCGCCGCCGCCGCAGGCCGCCGCCGATCAGGAACAAGGCGCCCTCTTTGGGACGGATGCTACCGTCACCATCGAGGCTACAGCTCCTCCGGATGCTCCGGCTGCGGCTCAATCACACAAGGCTGCTTACGAAACCTACCGCACGGCGCGAATGCGTTGGCTGCCGCCCGTGCCGAAGCACTGGGACGAGCAGCGCGCCAAGGTGTTTTTTCGTGAGGTGGATGAGCGCTCGCGTACTGGCGAAGAGGAGCTGCTGTCGGTATCGCACCTGACCGGGGTTACGCCCCGCAGCCAGAAAAAAGTGACGATGTTCAAGTCCGCGAGCTATGTCGGCTCCAAGTTGTGCCGTCCAGGAGACATCGTGATCAACACGCTTTGGGCGTGGATGGCGGCGCTTGGTGCGAGCAGGCACGTGGGTATCGTCAGTCCGGCCTACGGCGTGTATCGGCCGCACAGTGTCGACAGCTACAACCCTGCGTATCTCGATTACCTGTTGCGCACCCGGGCCTACGTTGCTGAATACATTGGGCGCTCAACCGGCATCCGATCCTCGCGTCTGCGCCTGTACCCGAACCAGTTCCTCGACATCGCGCTGCTGCAACCGCCGCGCCCCGAGCAAGACCAGATCGTCGCCTACCTGCGTACGCAGGATGCCCGCATTGCACGGTTCATCAAGGCCAAGCGCGACCTCATCGCGGTGCTGAACGAGCAAAAGTTGCGCATCATCGACCACAACGTCACGCGCGGGCTCGATGCGTCGGTCGCGTTCAAGCCTTCCGGTATCGAGTGGATGGGGGATGTACCTGAGCATTGGTCGGTCAAGCCTCTCAAGCGATGGGTTCACTTGAATGCGAGCACCTTGGGAGAAAAGACCGATCCGGATTTTGAGTTTCGCTACCTCGACATCGGGTCTGTGAAGACCGGGCGATTGGCGAAGGAACTTGAACGACTCCGTTTTGAAAATGCACCGTCGCGGGCACGCCGGGTATTGCAGCGCGGTGACACGATCATCTCGACCGTTCGCACGTACCTGAAAGCCATCTGGTACGTCAACGAAGAAGCCGACGATTTGATCGCTTCCACTGGTTTCGCGGTTATGACGCCCGGAAAGGATGTTGAGTCCGAATACCTCGGCTATGTAATTCAAAGCACCGGCTTCGTCAATCGCGTCACTGCCAATTCAATCGGCATTGCCTACCCAGCGATTGCAGAGACTGTGCTCGGTCGGTTCCCTGTTGTGATGCCTTCGACTTTGGAAGAACAGCAATCGATTCTTGCTCACATCAAGGCCGAAAGTGCACCTCTGGATCAAGCCATCGAGCAGGCACTGACAGAAATCAAACTGATCCGCGAGTATCGCGACCGGCAAATTGCAGACGTGGTCACTGGCCAGGTGGACGTGCGAGGTTGGGTGCCGGGCCCGGATGACATTGTGGCCGACGAAGAATTGGCAGTGCTCGGCGGCGACGAAGAATTGGATACCGATGGGGAGGAAGACGATGGCGACAACTGACACCAGCGAAAAAGGCCTGGAGGCCTTGATCGTGCGCGACCTCTGCACCGGCGGAGGTTACGTGCAGGGCAACCCCAGCGACTACAACCGCGACGTGGCAGTGGACGTGGTGCAGTTGCTGGCGTTTCTGCAGACCACCCAGCCTAAGACGGTCGAAACACTGGAACTGGCAAGCGACGGTATCAAGCGCACCCAGTTCTTGCACCGCATCCAGGGCGAGATCGCCAAGCGGGGCGTGGTGGATGTGCTGCGCAAGGGCGTGGGCCACGGCCCGGTTCACGTTGATCTGTACAAGCTGCTACCGACACCGGGCAACGCCAGTGCTGCTGAGAACTTCGGCAAGAACATCTTCAGCGTCACCCGCCAGTTGCGCTACAGCAATGACGAGTCGCAGCGCTCGCTGGACGTCGCCATCTTCATCAATGGTCTTCCGGTGATGACCTTCGAGTTGAAAAACTCGCTGACCAAGCAAACTGTCGCTGACGCCATCACTCAGTACCAGACCGACCGCAACCCGGGCGAGCTGCTGTTCCAGTTGGGGCGATGCGTGGCGCACATGGCGGTGGATGATGCCGAGGTGCGGTTCTGCCCGCATCTCACCGGCAAGACCTCGTGGTTCCTGCCGTTCAACCAGGGCTGGAACAGCGGTGCGGGCAATCCGCCCAACCCGCATGGCCTGAAAACCGACTATTTGTGGAAGCAGGTGATGGTCAAGGACTCGCTGGCCAACATCATCGAGAACTTCACTCAGGTGGTGGAAGAGGAAGACGAAAAGGGCAAGAAGCGGCGCAAGCAGGTGTTCCCTCGTTTTCATCAATTGCGTACCGTCCGTGCCTTGCTGCACCGCTCCCGCGAGGATGGGGTTGGCAAGCGTTATCTCATCCAGCATTCGGCAGGCAGCGGCAAGAGCAACACCATCGCCTGGTTGGCTCACCAGTTGGTCGAACTCAAGACCGCCGCCGATGCGATGTTGGCTCAGTTCGACTCGGTGATCGTCATCACCGACCGACGTGCGCTGGATACCCAGATCGCGCGCACCATCAAAAGCTACGACCACGTTGCATCGATCTTCGGGCATTCCGAAGATGCGGCCGAACTGCGCACCTTCCTGCGCAAAGGCAAGAAGATCATTGTGACGACGGTGCAGAAGTTCCCGTTCATCCTCGATGAACTGGGCGACCTTGGTGGCAAGAAGTTCGCGCTGCTGATCGACGAAGCGCATTCCAGCCAGGGCGGCAAGACGACGGCCAAGATGCACATGGCCTTGTCAGGCGCTCCTAGTGACGACGAAGACGACGAAGAATCCGTCGAGGACGCCGTCAACAAATTGATCGAGTCGCGCAAGATGCTGTCGAACGCCAGCTACTTCGCGTTCACGGCCACGCCGAAGAACCGAACACTGGAGTTGTTCGGGGAGCGGTTCATCGAGGGCGGTGAGGCGCGATACCGCTCGCCGGAGGAACTGACCTACACCACCAAGCAGGCGATTCAAGAGGGTTTCATCCTCGACGTAATTGCGAACTACACGTCGGTGGACAGCTTCTATCACGTCGCCAAGACAGTCGAGGACGATCCAGACTTCGACAAGGTGAAGGCGCTGAAGAAGATTCGTCATTACGTCGAATCCCACGACAAAGCCATCCGCAAGAAGGCCGAGATCATGATCGATCACTTCGTGGCGCAGGTGGCGGGTAAGCAGAAGATCGGTGGCAAGGCACGGGCAATGATCGTCTGCAATGGCATCGCACGGGCCATCGACTACTACCGCGAGGTGTCGGATTACCTCACCTCGATCAAGAGCCCGTTTAAGGCCATCGTGGCGTACTCGGGCGACTTTGAAATTGGCGGGGTAAGAAAGACCGAAGCCGATCTCAACTCATTCCCGAGTAAGGACATCCCGTCCAAGCTCAAGCAAGACCCGTATCGCTTTCTGATCGTCGCCAACAAGTTCGTCACAGGCTTCGACGAGCCGCTGCTGCACACGATGTACGTGGACAAACCACTGGGTGGCGTGATGGCGGTGCAAACGCTGTCTCGACTGAACCGAGCTCACCCGCAAAAGCGCGATACCTTCGTGCTGGACTTTGCCGACAACGCCGAGGCCGTGAAAGCCGCATTTCAGGACTATTACCGCGCGACGGTGCAGGTCGGCGAAACCGACCCCAATAAGCTGCACGACTTGAAGAATGACCTCGATGCCAAGCAGGTGTACAGCTGGCAGCAGGTTGAAGATTTGGTTGCGCTCTATGTCACCGGCGCAGACCGCGACAAGCTCGACCCCATTCTCGATACCTGTGTGGCCGAGTACATCGACAACCTGGACGAAGAGGGTCAAGTCGAGTTCAAGGGCAATGCCAAGGCTTTCGTGCGCAGCTACGGCTTTCTTGCTGCGATCCTGACCTACGGCCACCCGGCCTGGGAAAAGCTGTCGATCTTCCTGAACTTCCTGATCCCGAAGCTACCGGCCCCGAAGGAGGAAGACCTCTCCAAGGGCGTGCTGGAAGCCATCGACATGGACAGCTATCGGGTAGAAGCGCAGGCGTCATTGAAGATGTCGATGGACGATACCGACGCCTTCATCGAACCGCCCCCGCCCGGCGGCGGCGGTGGTGGCGGTACGCCGGAAATCGACAAGTTGTCGAACATCATCAGAGCCTTCAACGACATGTTCGGCAACATCGAATGGAAGGACGGCGACAAGATTCGCAAGGTCATTACCGAGGAAATTCCGGCGCGCGTGGCTCAGGACAAGGCCTACCAAAACGCGCAGGCCAACTCCGACAAGCAGAACGCCAAGCTGGAGCACGACAAGGCGCTGAATCGCGTAGTGCTGGAACTAATCTCCGACCACACCGAGCTGTTCAAACAGTTCAGCGATAACCCCAGTTTCAAACGCTGGCTGACCGATATGGTCTTCGACTCGACCTACCACCCGGGTGCAATACCGCCAAAGACCCCGCCACAGACGGGCGCGTCGGCGTGAGGAGGGGCAAATGGGAGAGGACGCAATGACACGAACAGCTACAGCCGACCAGGGCAAGACTTCCGCACTTCGCAGAGAGGCGGAGCGACTGGAAGAAGACACCCTCTATTCGAGCAAGGGACATTTCAACGCCGAAGACACATGGGTGCGGCGCAACTACTGGTTGGGTGTTCCGGCAACGGTGCTCGGAGCCGTCGCAGGTGCGACGCTGATCAAGAGCCAACCTGAATGGGCCACAGCGTTCACCCTTCTGGCATCGTTGCTCACTGGGTTGATGACTTTTCTCAAGCCCAACGAGCGCGCGGCATTGCACCGGGCTGCCGCTGGCCAGTTCCTTGCCCTTCGGAACGAGGCACGGTTTTTCCGGGAGATCGAACTGCTTCAGTCAGATCGACTAGACGAGCTTCCGGAACGGCTTAAGGCGCTTTCGGCAGCGCGCAATGAGTTGAACTTGAAGAGCCCAAGTATTCCGCGTCGAGCATTTGTTGCTGCGCGAAAAGGAATCGAAGAAGGCGAAGCCACCCACAAAGTGGACAAGGAGGAATGACAGGATGTCTGTATTGAGTTTTCTGACGAACACGGCCAGCAGTGCTGTGCTTTCTGCAACCGAGCAGTCATCCATTACGACCTCGATCACAACGCTTCAATCCCGGATGGCGCTGCACTTCGACAGCAGTGCAATAACGCAGCATTTCCGATTTGGTTCGTCGACGCGGGGCACGATTCTGCCTCGCTCGATGGATGAGCAGTCCGACATTGACTACATGGTGGTCTTCAGCGATGGCAGCGCCACCCCGCAGACTTACCTGAATCGATTGAAAGCCTTCGTTGAAAAGCGGTATGGCTCATCGGAGATCTACCAGTCCAACCCGACCATCGTTCTCGAACTGAACCACATCAAGTTCGACTTGGTGCCCGCGACGAAAACGTGGCTTGGAGAGCTTCAGATTCCCAACGGGGCGGGTGGCTGGATGACCACGAACCCGAACGATTTCAACGCGACCCTTGATGCAAAAAACAAGGAACACAAATCGCTGATCAAGCCCACCGTACGTCTGTTCAAGTACTGGAATGCAACCGCTGGATTCCCGTTTCAATCCTACGAGATGGAGAAATGGGTCTGCGGCCTGAGCTTTTGGTTCCTGGCAAATCAGAAGGACTACTTCCTTGCGGTCATCGAAAACCTCAATACCAGCACGTCGTACTCACAGCGGGTGAATAACGAGATCACGCGTGCAAAGAATATCGTAGCCAAAGTCAGGCAGTACGAGAAGGATGAGTTGCCGGTAACGGCTGAGAACGAGATCAAGAAGTTGTTCAGGCTCTGAGGGGAATTTCTATGGCATTAAATCTGGCGAAGGCCGTACTTGGTTACTTGAAGGAGCGGCCTGATGAGAAGCTGACTGCGCGGCAGATTGCCGAATGGATCTTCGTCACGTTCCCTGATGAATGCCAAGCGAAGAAGCAGAGCAGCCAGTACGTGAGCACGGACGCTGAGCTGGTGCAGCAGCTTGTCGCGGAAATCAGCTCGCAGCGCCCGCGCTTGCAGAAACGTCACCCAGAGTTGAAGACCACCGAGGGTCGGCCACGCAAGTATTACCACTCGGAGAAATCTGACGTCGCCGAAGTTGCGGCGGCTGAGGGCGTGGTTGCCGCTCCTATGGCAGACAGTAGCGATGCCAAGCTCGGGGAACACGCGATGTACCCGCTGCTCTCGCTGTATCTGTGGGAAGAGTTCGGGGTCTATTCGAAGCGAATCGACGAGAAGCGCTCATCCAACAAGCGAGGGCCAAACGGAAACCGTTGGCTGTACCCGGACGTAGTCGGGATGGAGGATTTGGGCGCTGAATGGCACCAGGAGGTTCGGGACTGCGTGAATCAGTACTCCGACAAACGCACCAAGCTGTGGTCGTTCGAGGCGAAGTTGCTGATCAACCGGTCGAACGTGCGTGAATGCTACTTCCAGGCGGTATCCAACTCGTCATGGGCCAATTTCGGCTATCTGGTCGCAGCGGAGATCGAGGGCCAGGATACGCTCAAGGAATTGCGGATGCTGTTTGCGGCTCACGGCATCGGCCTGATTAAACTGGATGCCGACAACCCGGCAGACAGTCAGGTGTTGATTCCTGCCCGCGAACGAGACGAGATTGATTGGGACATGGCCAACCGGCTGGCAACGGAAAACCGGGATTTTCTCGATTACGTGAAGCTGGTGAAGCAGTTCTACCAAACCGGCGAAGCAAGGCTGGCCGATTGGGATGTGCCCGAGGCGACCGACTGAGGAAGACTACTCGAGATGGCCGATGACATCAAGGCGTTGCTCGCCCCGCTGAAACGCGCCAAACCATTCATTGCGTGAGTCGGCGCGGGCCCGGCTCACGAGTAATGCAAAACCCTCGCAGCCTCTCTCTTTGGCAGAGGCGAAATCACTAATGTCAAATTTCGCTTCGCGCACAAGCGTCGTCGCGACCGTTTTCATGGCGGATTCGAATAAATCCAGCAGGCTCGCCTCCAAGACGTCGTCGATGTTGCGCGAGGTCACGTCGTCGATGACGGCGCGCTTGAATCGGTTGCTCATGGCTAATGCTCCTTGTTGGCGTGGATGACATGAACGCGCTGTTCGGGGATGAAGCCAAGCTGTTCCGGACATTTCTGGTTCAGGTGTTGCGAATCAGCAAAGTGGCCTCTGCTTCCCGGCGAGTGACAAGTCCCGGTAGAACTTTCCCGCCGCCGTAGATCCACCTGCGCAGTTCCTGACTAGCCGCGATCCAGTCCCGTTGGGTGACTCGCCGCCGCAGCGTAGACGTCTGCAGCCGCCCAGCCCCAAGGTTGAACGTGAAATCCACGATGGCCGCGAGCCGCTCTTCGGGCTCGGTGACCAGCACCGGGCAGTAGCGCAGCGTCGCAGCTAGTGCCGTTTGCAGATCGCTCGCCAGATAAACCTCTGCCTCACCTTCGGTGATCAGCGGGTGTTTGGGGTCGCAGAGGTGGCCATATCCAATAGTCCAGTACCCGGCCGGACAGATGTAAGGATGTGCGAGCAAGGGATCAGCCCTTGCCACCCGATGGAACCCCTCAAACCGCTTGGCCAAGTCCACGGCTGCTTGGGGTGCGCCAATCACGACCGACCTCGATCAAACACTCGGCCAAGGAACCAGAAGTTCAGCACACCAGCCCAAAGCGCCTGATCTGCCTCCGACCAAGCGGCCAGCACGGCAGCACCCCAGCCAGCCCCAGCGTTCAGGGCCGCAACGAACGCCACCGTCTTGGCCGCACAGTACAACGCCATCAGCCAGTAGGTGATGATTGGCCGCACGCTTGATGACAAGGCATCAGCCCACCAGACACCTGTTTTCTCGCCCTGGGTGCGTACAGCGTCACGCAGTGCCTCGATTGCACCCGTGTTCCATGCCGCGTCAGCTTGTGAGCCGATTTCAGCCATGCGCTGCGCACCACGAATCTTCTCAAATTCCAACGCCTTGTCCTGCATCGCCAGTTCGTGGCCTCGCTCGCCCTTGCGGTCCAGCCATTTCAGAAATTCAGGAGCCAGTCGAAAGGCCCCACCCAACAATCCACCCAGAAGTGTTTCGATCATTGGGCACCTCCGAACAGTTTGAGTTTGATCAGAGTGCCGGTCAGGATTGCCATCACCAGCCCGGTGACCACCATCTTGATGATGGTCAGGCCAGCAGTCTTCTTGGCTTCATTGAAGGCATCGAGCAGATTGCGCAGTTCGCGGATGTCGTGGGCCGCGTCCTCACCATCGAGACCCACCTCATGCAGGGCGTGACGCGCACCCCTCTCAGCCGCACGCTCAAGCATCTGCTCAAAGTCGTCGTGCGGCATCGTCACCATCTTGCGTCGTTCAGTTTGATTCGCTTCCATTTTTCATACTCCAAAAATGCGAAACCCGCCAGATGCGCGTGATGCACATCGAAGCGGGCTTCAGGTTAAAAATTGTTTTCTGTCGGGGTCAGATTTCAATGATTTCCAGACTCAGATTGGGTGCAACGGCTTCCAGAACGCCATCGCGCACAAAAACGCGCGCTCCCATGCTTGCGCTGCCCCTGGCCTTGACGGTGCCACCACCCGGCAACTGGACGGTGACAACACCGGTGCCAATTTCTGACACGGTGCCGACCTGTAGCGGTGGGTCAGACAGCAATTGCCTGAACTGCTCGTAAACGTTATGCATAGGTCTGCACTCCCAAGGTTTGCCAGACCTCTGGAAACCCGGCCTGCACTTGGGTGGATCGCACCAGTCCGATGCGGTCAATACCGCCATCTCGGTACTGGACAAAGGCACCGGGCTCAATGATTCCGGTCTCAGCCAGCACCGGCATATTCAAACTGACCTCAATCTGCCGACCGGTGTCACTCAAAACTGCCAATCCGCGCTGGCGGGCAACAGCAGCCTCAGAAATCAGGGCATCCACCACCATCGGTGCCAGAGAATCGCCAGCGGTGCCCGCCCGGGTCACCTGCGCCAGCACTCCGGCTTCCTGGCCTGAGATAAACACCCGGTTGTAGGACGGCTTTTCCAGCCAGCGCAGGGATTCCTTTTCCACGACATCGACTGGCAGAACAAAGTTGGGGGTCACAGTGGCCCATTCCCAGGGCGCGACTGGAAATCGGTGTCGCACGCGAATCGTCTGGTCTCTGGGGTGTGGCAGCAGATAACCACCGGCTGCCCCAGCAATGACACTCAAGGACTCAATCCATGTCCCTTGGTGCGAAAACACCCCGGCTGGTACGTTCCAGTCGGTTAGTCCCCAGTCCACGCTCCAGCCCATGGAGGCACCATTGATGGTCAGCACATCGTCCATCAACTGGCGTGCCGTTCGCGCCTGTGAGTTGGTGAACGTCATCACCGGCGCATAGGGTGCTGCCAGCACGGCATTCTTGCCGCGACCGGTCAAACGAATGCTGGTTTGCCCAAAGCTGCGTTCACGGCTGATGTTTTCAGCAAGGACTGCATAAGTGGTGCCGTTGACTGTGGCCAGCAGTTCCACCACGCCAGCGCCGTTTGGCTCGATCAGACTTTGCGCACTGTGCGGTAACACGGCATCAAATCCCCAAGCCCAGGAGGACGCATCAAGAGACAGGGACAAACTGTTGACCGGCACCTCCACCCCGTTGGATGCCCGGCGCAGACTGACATCGTTGATCACAAAGTACACCTTTCTGACCGCTACGGTCACAACGCCGATTGGCGGGGTTGAAGGAAATTCACACTGACGAGCCCCAAACATCAGCATGGGTGCCGCCAGTGGCGGACAGGCAAACAGCAAGGCTGTGCCCCAGCACGTCGGCTTAATGGGTGGGGTCGCCGGGATCAAATGCACACCGGGTCGCGGTACCCAAGCCTCCTGAAAGGCCGATGGCAGAAACCTCTTCAGTGGAACGGCAGCGCCAGCATGGCCCGTGTACCCCTTGTTGCGAGGGATCGCACCAGCCCAAAAGTTCTCGAGCCATGCGCGCCTGTCATGCAACCCGTCCTGAAAACGGCCCACGGCGCGAACGGTTGGCCCACGGTGGCCTTCCTGGAAGGGACTGGTGCTGTTCACTCGTCGATCAGCCAGCCCGTCCGACCAATTGGCATGCAGGCGTGACCGCGTCGCGCATCCATCCTGAAACTGCGATCCAACTTCTCGGCTGGAACGAATTGCCTCAACATAACTCGGGCTCACGCCCTGGCGGATCGAGGCAGCGTTATGCGCTTGATCCGTCGCGCCAGCATTGGTCGCTTGGGCGTGCTGCTGTGGTTGGGTCAGGCCGGACTCATTGACCAGCGACACCTGCGACCAGGTCTGCACCTGCGCCACCATCGGCCGTTGCGTCTGGCTCTGGTACTTCACAGCGACCGTACCGACCAGATCAGGCAATACCGCTTGCCACGCCACCGGCACACCAATGACCAGTCGCAATTGGGTGACCAGCTCTGGCAGCGCACCTGAGACTTCGAGCAATGAGTCCGGGTGCGTGCTGGTGTCACTGTCACCAAACACAAAGCGGGTCGGATGCACCCTGGGCGGCTGGGCAAACACCAGATCGGTGATTTTGGCGTTCGAATCAGCAACACCCTCACCAAACACCAGATCCAGCGCGTCAAGGAGCGGTGTACCAGCAAAGACCAAGTTTTCTGGCACCGCGTGAACCCTCACAAATCAAAGAACATCAAGTCAAAGTGCATTGCCCCAACAGCGCACGCGCACCGGCGTAAAGCACCGTGCCACTGGTGCCCGAGAGTTTGAAATCTCCGGTACCAGCAGCGTCCGACACCGAACCATCGGCCACCACTTCATCCCGCCCATTGATCCAGCGTGCCCAAAGCGCAGTGCCAGTCTCCAGAATCAGGTCACCCGAAGGCTCTGACTGCTTGAGTGCCAGCACGCTGGCATTTATCTCACCGCACGGCTTGGCCAGCAGGATCTCCACCAGCAGCCCACCACCTGGATCACCGCCGGTTGCTGGCTGGGTCGTTGCGTACAGTCGAATGCGGCTGTTTTGCGGGCCAGCATCCGCAAACGTCAGTGTTCCGGTTAGCCGCGCCAGCTTGTGCGCAGGAGAAATGGCCAGCGTCATGGCGACTGCTCCGTCATCAACTCAGGCACCACCCGATCAGCCACCACCGCCCGAAAAGCTTGCGTGTGGTCGTAGCTCACCACGGTGTAGGTGGTGTACGTGGAAACCCTGCCAAACGAATATGCACCGGTAGCCGCTTCGCTCCATGTCTCACGGATAACGGCACGAGTGGATTCCTCGATCAGCAGAACACGCCGCCGCACTGGTGTGGCTGGTGTGTTTTTGACGGTGCCCACCACCTGGCCGACACCACCGAAGTAGATGTCGTGGTGGCCCAAGATCGGAACCAGCGCTTTATTGCGAACTCCCAGTCCATCGAGCGCCTGCATTGGTGCGGTGTTGATGCGCCCAGTGTTGTCACCCAGACCTTGTGTTGCCAGATTGACCGTTGGAATGGTGTTCACCCGACTCAGGTCAGTGCCGTACCCATGAAAAACCACAGGTGGCCCCACCACAGCCAGGCGAACCTGAGCTTCCAGGTCTTGCAGATCGGTCAGGCTGGCAACTCCGTCGAACATGCCCAGTGCCGATAAATTTGCATACATGCCCCAGGATGAGGGCCAATTGGAGCCAACACTGGAGAGCAAGCTCAGTGGCACGGAGAACTTCGCTCCCACCCAAGTTCCGTTGCAGTAATACTGGTAGCCACTGGCATCAAAAGCGATGGCGACGAACTTGACCGCTGCCCCTGTGGGCAGTCCGACCGAGTTTGCCGAGCCTTCGCAGCGAATTTGCCCATGTGGGCTCAGTGTCGTGACATCTGTCTCAATCAGCAGTGCATGGAAGTTGCCAGCCACCCCGTAATCAGAAAACAGCATCACCCGTGGATTGACGTGACTCACCAGCGCCATCAGCACGCCAGAAGTCGGACGAGTCACCCGTTGGTAGATCCAGCCAGCACCCACCCCTTTGACGCAGGTGATGGATTGAATGGGGTTGGTTCCTACCACCACCAGACTGGCTGACTGGCCCGCCATGTCCGCATGGTTACCGCCACCTGTCAAATCGGTCAAAACCGAGTTCGACTCGAAATGTGAGGAGTCATACGCAATAATCGGGGTCAACCCCGGAGCACTTGTCCACCAGTTCATGGCTTACCACCAGGGCCCGGTGATGTCATAGGCCAGTGTCGCGGTGTAATTGCCACTGCTGACACCATGCGCGACTTTGAGCAGTAGAAAAGTGCGCCCTGGGTAACCCGCCACGCCCGAGATGGTGTCTAGGTGGTTGAAACTAGGGCTGTCGTTATGCACCCAGAACATGCCTGGCATCCTGCCGCGCAAGTGGGAGCTTTCACGCAGCAAGGTCGGGTGCAGGATCATGCTGTAGTCCGGCCCATTGGGCCAACTGATGCCCGTGCTGTAACCTGAGGTGGTTTGGCCGTTGTTGGTGTTCAGGCTGGTGAACGAAGCACTGACGTTGTTGCCGATTTGCAGATAGCTGCGCATCAGAATCTTGCCTGTGCCGTCCAGGGTTCGCGGAAATCGTGAGCGCCAGTCGGAGGATTGATAGCCTTCGCCATCAAAACTGCTGTTCGGTATGGACGCATAGTTATAGGCCTCCTGCGCGCACAGCAAGGTGTTGAAACCGTCGGCACTGCGGTAACTCTCGAAGTCGGTGAAGCACTTGCCGCCCAAGCCGCCCGAACTCCAGGTGTCATTGAAGATGTAAAAGCCACGATCATCACCCACCAAAGTCCACGGGCGGTTGAAAACGGACGCGCCGTAGTGGTCGTAGGCGTTGCCATCTGACCTGGCGTAGTACCACTTGTACCAACCGTCATACACACCGGCACCGGAACCGGTCGCGATTTCGTTTCGTGTGGGGTAAGCGCTGTCAAATGGAGCCCGGGCACCGACGAAAGTGTCAATATCACTCATGCCTTGGGCCATGGTCACCTTAGCCTTTTTGGCGTAAGTGGTGGTGTAGGCAGGATCACAACCGTCGTCCACCCGCAGGTAGGGACGATTGGAGAGGACATTTCTGCTGCGGTAAGCGCGCTTGTTGGTGGCGGTAAACGCAATCTCCCAGCCCAGGGGTGCCACCTTGGAGGTGATGCTCGCTCCAGTGGCCGGGCTCACAGGCGTGCCAGTGATGGCGTAGGTGAAGGTGCTGGTCGTCACAGCCACCACACGCACCTCGCCGTTGTACTCGTTCTGGTCTGCGCCAGAAATGGTCAAGACCTGACCCACCCAGTACAAATGCCCTGCGGGAATGCTGGCTGTGGCGACACCGGCGACGCTGGTCAGCGTTTCGATGGTTTTGAGGTTGAAACCAGTGACCAGCACCGCATCAAGCAGCGCCGTCATGCAGCCCCAGTCGTTGGTCAGTTGAGGGGCACCTTGCATGGTGTTGGCGTAGTATTTGACGGGCAGTGTCATGAAAATCAGTCCTTAAACGTTATTGAAAAAATTCGGGTTCAGGGGCGATCCACATCGCCACGCGACAGCAAAGTGAAGGAGTGCTGGATGCCTGTGTTGGGTCCTTGCTGGATGGTTCGCACCACCCACACCGGTGTCATTGCACCGACGGTGTTAAAGCGCAGCATGTTTCCCGCCGCCCAGCCGATGCCCCAGCCCAATGCAGGAACCTTGAAGTACGGTGTGTTGGTAGCAGGGTTGTTGGGGCTCAAATCGGTGTTGGTGCTGCCAATGGCAATGACCCCGACGTGCTCACCAATGACGTTAAAACTCGTGGTGTTGGTGAACACCAGTGCCCAGCGTTCACTGACTGCGCCCTTGTTGGTCACCACAATCGGTGCCAGCACGTCGTTGAACGTACCCGTGGCCGCCGTGCCGCTGACACCGTCAAGCCAGGTGGTGCCGTTCCAGGTCGCCTGATCGAACAGCACAGACACCCGTGCTTTGAGGTCGCCAGCGACCAACGCGCTCGAGACAAAGCTGCTGGGTGGACTGGTGACGGGATAGTCATGCGTCAGTGGCCGCGTGAAGGTCAACTCGCCACTGATCTGCACATCACTGACCACCGCCATGTCTTCCACCCGGTGCTCTATTCGCACGGGCTGGCTGTAACCAGCCACCGCTGTGAAGGTCACCATTCCGGCTTCCAAATCAACTGAGTAACCGGCGTTGATGACATTGCCATCAAACCCGACCACCCGAACCCTACTCAAACGCACGCGTGCGCAGTTGATGGTCTGACCGTTGGCGACAGTCGCCGTGATGGATTGGGTATTGCCCACCACCGCAAAACCGCCCGGCCGAAAGATCGGCACGCGCCCGTCGCTGGGCAAGCGTACCGGGTCAATGCCGAGGATATTGGCATCCAGTGGCAGATAGCTGTAGGCCACGGCTGCATAACGAATGGAGTCGGCCATGACGGCGGAAGCCACAAAGATATGCCCACCGATGATTTTGGACGCGTCATACCAGGACTTGGTCTCATTGCCAGCGGCTAACTCCCATTTGCCAAAGGCCAGCGACACAATGCCGGTCTCATAGTCCACCTTGCCTGTGACGTTGGCCGACTCAATCTTGCCGTTGGCATCCGATGTGACGATGTGCGAGACCTGAGCGTCGTCGTCAGCCAGCACAAACTGCACCGCCAGACTGGACGGACGAATGGGTGCCGTGCTGGTTCTGAATTGCACGTCAGTCACCGGCATCGGACTCTGACTGGTCACCATGCTGGTGATTACCCCCGAATTCGTCGCACCCACTGGCAGCACGGTCAGACTTGCCATGCCGGTCGAGTAGTTGATGCTGCCCGAGGTCAACCCTGAACCGGTCGCCGGATCGATGTTGGTAATCAGCGAGCCCTGACGATCAATAAAACGTGTACCACCCAGTGTGAAGCTGCACGACCCGCCCACAATGGGCTCACTTGAGCTTTGCGTCAGATCGACCGCAAGCTTCACCGGAAACACCTCGGTGTTGGTGTTGCCAGCAGCGCTGGTGCGGTAAGTGACCTTGACATACCCGGACATGTCGGTGGGCATGATGGCCCCGATGGTCTGGTAGATGAAGCCGCCAAAGACCGTTTTCTCAGTAGCCAGGGTGCCGGTGTACCAAGCGTTGTCAATCACTTGGGTGCCGATGACCACCTTTGTCCAGTTGGGCTTGGGCAGTGCAATCACAGTATCTGGCTTGAAACTCAAAGTGCCAGCGGCGTAATTGATCACACCTGCGCACTCAGGACGCGTTTGAAATCCGCCAGCACCGTTGTCATGGACGATGACGATGGGGTCGACGCGGGGTTTGTAGGTCAGCGAGAGCCAGCGGGTCGAAATCTGGCCCTCAATGGTCAGGTCTTTCTCGTCATACACCGTGTTCCACTCAACCTTGACGGTGCGCGCCAGCACGTTGGGGTTGGCCAGAACGATCTCGATGTGACCGTCGGGCGCGAAACGCTCGGGTGCCTGGAAACTCTCTTCAATCGGCGCTCCCCACGAGTATTCAATGCCGACCTGTGCGCCAGAGCTGGGCAGGATCAATGGTTTGAAGGTGATCACGCCATCCAGATAATCCACTTTTCCAGTGGCGTCCCCAGTGAGCAGCCCCTGTCCGTTGTCAGTGGCGGTTTTATTCACGCCACCTGTCACCCAGGTCAGCGTGACCGTGCTTGGCGCCACGCCAGGGTGGGCCAGAGTGAATACGGATTGGGCGGCAATGGCAACACCATAAACAGCCGTGTCGGCAGTGGCCAGCCCATAGGTGGCGAGCACCTGGGTACCCGCATCGGGCAAGGCAGCAAGGGTGACCATCATCGATCCGGTATTGAAATTGAGCGTGCCAGCGCCCACCGAGCCAAAGGCACTGCGCAACTGGCCGTTACCCGCATCACGCAGGGTGTACCAACGGCCCTGGGCGCGATAACTCAGTGCAAAACTGCCCGGTTTTGGCGCAGGATCAAAGATCGCCACCAAGGTGCTGGAGCGCGATTCGGCTGTGACCGCCCAACTGGCGGTGTGAAGTGAACGCACCGGTGTTGCAGCCGGTGTGTAGATGATCGTTTTAGCCCCGGCGTAGCTCACTGCGGGATCGGTGATTGAAATCAGCCCATTGGCGTAATCCACCGCACCTACTGCGCTGCCCGCAGCAGACAACAGGCCGCCATCGTCGACCAATGTCAAGCTGCCTGTGGTCAGTTTGAGCGTATTGGGCATGATGGCCTGACCCACGCTGATGGTGTGAGAGGTGTTGAGTGCCACCGATGTCGTGATCGTTAACGGCCCGCCCGCAGCAGACAAAACCACCTGTTCACCGTTGGGTTTCAGATCAACCAGTGGTGTTTCAGTCTGGGCACTCGGCACCAACTGCGTATAGACGCTGCTGGCGCGAATGCTGAATGTCCCAAGATTGGCGGCAGCGGCCAGCGGCACCACGCCCACATAGGAGCCAGCATCTGCCACCGTCGTGTCTCTAACTTTGGTCGCGCCCGCTGCCGGAGCCGCCTTGGCGTTGCCTTCCGAACCCTGAAAATCCGTGCGCAGTGCATCGCTGATAGAACAGGTCACCACGTTCATGTCGACCATCTTGCCTTGGCTGTCCTCGAACTTGCGCTTGACGGCGCTGACCTCAGTGGTTCGGATGTACTGGTTTCTCTCGGTGGTCGCCGTATCATTAAAAAAAAAAACCATGGTCTGGCCGATTCGAGGCAGTTCAGCATCCACACCCTGCAAAATTTGCACGGCACGCTGGCCAGCGATATGGTTTTCCAGCAGCATGCCGCCCCACATCGGCCCTTTGGTGAGATAGCTCTCCACCCTGGCCGATGCGGCGTCACGCCGATCAAAGGTATCGCGGGTGCTGAACAGCGTGACACTCACATTCGGATCCGCTGGCGGCTCTGAGACGATGATGTTCGAGCCCATGTAGGTGTCGGTGTCCATCGTCTGCACAGAGACATGGAGTTTGCGCAGGTTCACCCGACCACCAGCACGGTCGAGTTCAGAGATATCGGGAAAGATGGCGTTTGATGTTCCGTCCGTGATGACTGTGGCTGTGGGTGCGCCACCGCCCTCGGGCACGTCGTCCATGACTTGGGATGCGACCAGTTTGATGTCGCCAGTGAGAATGGGCATGTCAACTCCAAATAAAAATCAGATTTGCATCAGCTTCAAAGTGATGCGGTAGAAGTCCGCCTCTGACCGTGCTGGAAACCCGGTAACGGGCTCGGCTTCAAGGGCCCCGTCGGCATGACGAAATGCCACAGTGAAAACTCGGGCATCGGTGAGCGTCAACTCAAAGCGGCCACTGACCGAGTCAAGTGGCAGTGCCACCCAGTCGCGCAGAACATTGACAACAGATCTCGCGACCCATGCCATGTCGGCGGCACCCACCAGGGTGATGGCCCGCCCCGCTTGCCGTGTGGCCGACTGCACCAAGAGGGAACCAGTGATCAGGTAAGACACGCTGGAGACCACTGGACTCCAGCCGTGTTCATCGCTCCACAGCAAATCGTCAGGCAGGGTCAACGTGGCCCCACTGAAGAGGTTTTTAAGTTCCATGAGGATTCGCCCTTAAAAAGCCCGAGCTTTGGCTTGTTTCAAGATGTCGAGCAGGCGCGACTCATCCCTGGCATCGACCGTGGCCGACACACTGCGGTTTCCCGCTGCCAGTTCAACCCGCACAGTGCGCACCGGTGCAGCGTCACCTGCAAATGCAGGTCTTGGCGCAGCCATAGATGAAGCCAGTGACTGCACCAGCCCCCCACTGGAAAAACCTTGGATCTGGCCCTGAACACGCGCGGCCAAGGCTTGCGCTGGTAGGCTCAGGTTGTTGAGTGACTCAAAAAAGCCGGTGCCAAACCGAGATACGGCCGACCGGTTGACCACGTACTCGCCCGGAGTGAGCATGGCAGGAACCGTGTCGGACCTGGAAATGCCGCCGCCGCGAAAGAATTCGCCCTGATGCAACTCCATGTAATCCATGAGTTCTCGCTCAAGATCTTTACCATAGACCAGTGGCTGCGCCATGGCTTGCCGCCAAGTGCCTTTGATGGCATCAATCTTTTGCTTCTCGTTGGCAGTGAGTTGGGACCGATTGGGAATGGACTCCAGCGTTTGACGGTCAGTTGCAGCCTGCTGGCCATAACTCTTCATGGTCTGCCACTCCATGTCGATGCTCAGCGCCGCGCCATAGTGGGCTCGAAGCCAATTGGTGTACTCCCGCATCGCACCCAATCCCATATCGATCATTTTTTGCGCCTCAAAGGCATCCCGATTGCGTTTGATGGAAGTGGGTCCGGTTGGCGTCACTGCGCCGCCGGTCGCAAAGTGTGCGATGCCAAAGCTTGAGACACCGTTGGCCAGTTTGGACAGAACACCACCGCCGTACTTGCGAACCGCTGCCTTGCGCAGCACAAATGCACCCGCGTCCAGCGTGCGCGGCACTGTGTCCTGATCGCCCGAGCCCGGCACGGAGCCACCGGTCATACGGGCAAATGCCTGGGCAACTGGTGATGCCACAGAACCGCCGACCGCAAAATGCGGCACACCGGCACCCACCAGACCACCCGTGGCATTGGTCTCGACCTTGGTCACATAGATCGTGTGCGTGCTCGACGTGTTCATGCCGTTGAGGCTGGAGATTTGCGAGCGTGCCGCGTCGGCATTGGTGTTCACACTGTGCTGCGACTCGGTCCGGATGCGACCCAGTGCATTGATCATGCCTTCCACATTGTTGATCGAGGCTTGAGCTTTTTCAGAGGTGACCTGTAACTCGATCAGCGAGTTTTGCTTGGCATAGACGGTCAGTTTGTCCAGCGCCGCTTTGGCCTGACTGACATCTGCGTCGACAGGCAGCGTCTTGCCCTCTTTGAGCAAAGCTTCATATTCCTGGAGCTTTTTCTGGGCCTGTTCCAGATCGGCCTTGATGATCAGCAGCCTTTCCTTCTCGGCCATTGCCTTATCAAGATCAGCCATGGCTTTGTCAAACCGGCTGGTGTCAGCGTCCAGCGTCACTTTCAAGCCATCTTTGAGCTTGGCGGTAATCTGGTCTATCTGTGTTTCCGTGTCCGTGAGGGTCTGCTTGATCTGCTCCCGCGCTGCTACTGCCGCTTGGGCTGCCTGTTTGTGCGCCTGTGCTTGAGCGTCCAGTGACTTATTCAGGATGTCCTCGGATTCCCGAATGGCTTGAATGGATCGGTTGACACCGTCCTTGCCCTGAGTGATCGCCGCATCGGACTCCTTGGTCTTTTGCGCCAGTTCTGCGCGCAGGGCATCAGCCTGGCGCATCAGGTCGGCAGCCTTGTCGTACTCCTGTTTGCGCGATGCCTCACGCGCCTGCGACTCCAGTGTCACGACCTGGGTGTGCGCCTGCTCAGATTGTTTCTTGGCTTCTTCCGCCTTCTTTGCCTCTGCGGTCTGGGTGCTGCCCACTTGAACCGCCAAATCCATGGCCTTCTGCGCCAGTTGTTTGGCCTGCTCAAATTCACCTGCGGCCAGCGCATCACGCGCCTTGCTCTGCAACTCGACAATCTGGCGTTTGCGGTCTTCCGTGGCTTCAAACTCTGTCATGCCTTGACGGCGCAGCTCACGGATTTTTTCCTCCGTGGTCATCGTCAGTTGACGTTTGGCTTCTTCAATGCGCTGGATTTCCGCCAAATGCCGGTTGGCTTCAGCGTTCAAGGTATCGATGTGAGCGCGGTATTCCGTGGCGGCTGTGACCATCGACTGGCGTTTGGTTGCCAGAATCTCATTTTCGACCCGTGTCACGTTAGCGCTGCGCTCGGCTTCTGTTGCGCCTTGCTTGGCCGCTGCTGCCACCCTGGCGCTGGACTCGTCATCGATGAGTCTCAGTGTGTCTGTGGTGGCCTTTTGACGCAAGGTGGTCTGCTGAGTCAGTGCATCGGTGAGCAGCAGGGTTGATTTGCTGATCTGGGTCGCTTGCGAGGCAGACGATAACTCCAATGCCGTCTGCTCCTGCTGGTACCGTGTTTTCACAGCATCAACCTGTTTTTGCAGGTTGGCCTCGACCATGGCAGTCAAGCCTTTGTACGCCTCAGCCATTTTTGCTGTCGCATCGGTCACCACGCCGTTAGCCTTGGTGACCGCCTGTTCGACCTCACCCAGCCGGGATTTAAGCTTTTCCACGGCCGAGTGAACAGCCTCAACGCCACGACCGACCGCTTCTTGGGTGCCCTGACGCACAGCTTCCAGCTTTTTGGCAATCTCTTCTGCCGTGGTGGCCGCAGTGGTCATTGCTGCCTTGGCGGTGTCGGAGCCCTTGGTGGCATCCGCATACATCTGGGCAAAAATCACATTCATCTCGGCCAGCCGGGCTTCGTGGCGCTTGGTGGCCGCATCAATGGTGTCACTGGTAAAGATCGCAGCAAACGCCTCCCATCGGTACTGCAACTGCTCAACCGCTTTGACCAGAATTTCGACCATGAAGATGCCAGCCTTGCGCACGATCTCGAATTTCTTGGACAACCAGGTTCCGATTTCCCAGCCCACGGCGAACGCACCGAGCACGGCAAAGGCTGTCTTGAGCAGACCGACGCTGGCAATTGCAGCCGTCACCGACAAATTGGCGGTGGCCCAGGCCGCAGAGGTGGCGGTGGCAGCCGTGATGGCTGCGGCCCCGGCGGTCTGCCAGGCTGTGACCAACGCTGGCAGCAACCGGTAAATGAGCACCGCCAAGCCCACCTCGGCAATTTTTTTGAGCCACTGCATGACCGTATCCAGATTGGTGGCGAGCCAAGTCAGGCCATCGGCGAGTTTCTTGGTGATGCCTGTGGCCGCATCCACCTGCGCTACCCACTGCCCGAAGGCGTTTTGCAGGCGCTGAAAGGCCTGACTGACCGTTGCAGGCAACTGAGAATATTCAGCGGCAAGCTTGTCCTTTTGGCTCATCAAGGCGTTGACCACCACGTCAGCGGTGAGTCGCCCCTCTTCAGCCAGCTTGCGCAGCCGACCAATGGGCACGTTCAAGCCATCGGCCAGGGCTTGGGCCAGACGCGGACTGTTCTCGACCACGGAGTTGAATTCTTCGCCGCGCAGCACACCAGATGCCAAGGCCTGGCCGAACTGCAACAGGGACGACTGGGCTTCTGTGGCCGACGCACCGGACAGTCGCAAGGCCTGCGAGATGCTCTCCGTGATGGTCAAAGCATCTTTCTGTTCACCACCGAGCATGCGCACCGCTTGCTGCAACTTGCCGTACAGAGTAGAGACTTCCTGAATGGGCACGCCAATGCGCTGAGCGATGTCGAACAGCGCCTTTTGTGCGATGACAAATTCATTCTGACCGGCGGTTGCCAGTTTCAAGCGTGCGCCCATCATATTCCAGGCATCGGCAATCTGGACGATCTCCTGCACTTTGCCCGCCGCCCAGTTGATCGACAGGAATGCCAACAGTTGCGTCTTTGCGGTCGCCACCTGATCGCCAAACGCTGACATGCCTGCCTTGACCTCGGCCATACCGCGCGCTGCCTTGTCGCCAGCGGTCTTGGCCGTCGATGCCAACTCACCCAGGCTTTGCTGGGCGGAATTGAGGGCGCGTTTGAGCCCGTCATCGGCACCTTCAAGGGCGACTAAAACGGCGATACGGTTGTTGGCCATGGGTCAGTTCAATGTTTGAAAGTCATCCGACCGTGCGGATTTGTTGTTCGATGCTTGCTGCCAGTCGTGGGATGCGCCGTACCACCAGTCGCTCGATATCAAGTCGCTTTTTGAGCATGACGCGCGGAACGAGTACCGCAATCGGAATATCAGCACCACGCTTCAAGCGTTTGATTCCTTCAGCTTTTCGGTACCGGCGTTTGAATCCAGCCAAGGGGCGGTCGTGCTCTTTGATGTTCTCGGCCATCAGCACCACGTTGCCCTTGGCGTTTTTGATGAAGTAAGCGTTGCCGCCCCGCATCAGTTCAGCGATCTGTGCCTTGAAGCGCTTGCGGCCAACCCGGCCATGCAGGGGAATCAGCATCTTGGCCGAAATGGTCCCGCCTTTTTCATGCATGCCAACCCATGGAATGCGCGAGCCCACGTACAGCGCTGGTAAGCGACTGGGGTCTTTGTCTATCACGTAGGCAGAAAACCCCTTGAGGAAGGTCTTTTTGACCACCGTCAGTTGACTGGCCACCTGGTCGCGCACGTCCGTCTTAATCTCAACTGCCTCTTTCGCCATGGCCTTGGCCACCGCCTTTTTGACCTTGTCACGAAACTCCCCGCCCCAACGGCGTAGCTGGGCTTGCGCGGCAGCGCTGTCGATTCGGATGGAGATTTTCATGATGGGTTTGATGCAGTGGTCAGACGTTCAAGCGATTGATCGAGGTTTTTGGAGTCGCCCCTGCTGCCAATGGCAATCAGGGACAAGAGTTGGGCATCACGCGCGCTGTCCATACGCACAACGGCCTCTGCAAAACCTCTCAACTGCGCCAGCGTGTAGTCCAAGATGTCGGGCAGCCGGTGGCCGTGCCCGATCAGGCGCTGGGTGAGGTCGAACCAGTGTTGGCTGCCCGAATGCCCTGGCCCAGACTGAACAGACCGTCGAGTTTGGGAATCACCGTTCGGGTAAAAAAATCAGCGTTGACCTCCATCACCTTGGCTGCCAACAGCAACGCGTCGTCCGCAGCCAGGTCATCCACCCACTCGCGCGGTTTTTTGACTGCAATGCCGATGGCGTTCAACAAATCGTCACCACGCTCGCCAAACAGCGCCAGCCAGTTGATTTGCGGCTGGCTCAATTGCGCCATCACGGGTGCGATCACCCGCAGGAAAGCAGGCAACTGGCCCACTTTGAGGGGGGATATCGCAATGGTTTCGCCTGCCACCTGCACCAGGGTGTCCTGGGGAATGAGTTTTTCCAAATCAGTCATGACGCGCCTTTCAGATTTGGACAATGCGGCCGAACTGGCCCAGCGTTGCATCGAAAGGCTTGCTGGAATCGGCCAGCAAGGAGCCTTCCATTTCGAACTTGTTGTATTCGTTGGAGATGAACGAGATTTCCTTCAAGGGATCAAACGCCACCCGGTACAACTCCACCAAGACCTTTGCATTACCGTCGGCGGTGTTGATGCCCTCCAGCCGAAGGAAACGCTCTGGCAGGGGCTGGGTGAAGATGCCAATCTCAGTAGTGACACCGAAGGCGTAGCTGGCCTTCAAGGGTGCGGCGTAGGCCACGGCAGGTGTGCCTCCATCGTTCAGACGCAGCAACTGGATCGCCCCAAAGTCTTTATCGACCGTGTAGTCCACCCCTTCGACAAGCGTTGCGGGTGTGGCGCTGCTGTCCAGAATCACCAGGCTGGCTACCTTGGGGTGAGCCAGGAAATAGCGCTCGCCGACCAAGGGAGAAGCGCCCGCCAATGGCTCATTGGTCACAGTGCCGGGCGTGCCGACCACATAGTTGCCGTACAGGGCCAGCGCAAGGTTCTCTTTGGTGAACTCTTCGATGGTCAGATTTACTGTGGCGGACTTTTGTTTGACCATGCGGTGATCGAGCGTGCGCTGACCGGTTTGGCTCTCGTAATGCTCCAGCACGTCGGTTTTGAGCGAGAGTTTCAACTCGGCCACGTTGCCGGGTGAGCGAACCTCGATGGGGTTGCCTTCAACGTCACGTTTGCCAAGGTAAACACGGCCCTGGAATGATGCATAGGTACTCATGGTTTGGGATCCTTAAAAGTTGAAATAAATAAACAGAAAAATGGAAAAGTGATTCAGGCTTGAATGGAAATGTCAGCAATCAGGGTGCGGTAGGTGATCTGGTAGCGAGCAGATGTACTGGCAGCAACCCCGTCCGCGTCATCCACTTCCCATTCGGACTCGACTTCCCTTACACCGAGAGCCAGACCGCCCAGGTTGACGTCACTCATCAGGGCGGCATGCGCCGCGCAGAGCAAGGCATCCGCTTGGGTTTCGGCAACGTCGGGTGGAACCGCGCGCGCCAGTGCGGTGATACGCACTGTCAACTCGCGAGTGACCCGGTCGTTGGCGCGATCAGCCAGTGACTCAGTCTCAGGAAACACCACCAACGATGGGCACTGGTCGCGCGTGATCGACACGCTGGGCGTGCGCCACACAGTGGCTGCCTGATCCGTGGCGACCGGGGTCAACCGCGCCACCAGCGTCTGCAAAATCCGTTCACGAATGGAGTTCGCTGCCATGGGATTTACACCCGCATCAGTTTGGCGCGCACTTCGGACCCGTCGCCCACGGCCGTGACTTCTCGCACCTGATACGCGACACCCTCGATCTGCACTGATTCGCGGGATTTGAGCCCCACAAAGCAGGAGTTCGGGTAGGTCATCTCGTATTCAGTGCTGACACCAAGCCCTGCGAGCATTTCCTTGTCAGGTGCAGAAAATCCGACAGAATGCGTCTGCGCTGCACCGCTATCGGTGGGTTGCCAGTCGCAGGTCTTGAGAAACCCGACATTGGCAGCAGCCAGATAGATTTTTTCGACCAGTGTGGTCATGGGTTTAACCCGATCACGTCGCGGTCAGGCGCACCAACAGGGCTGGACGCTGGCACAGGGGCAGCGGGTTGCTCTGGGTGTGCAGGTCAGTGCCACGCTCAAAATGTCGCGGTGCCTGCTTGGCATAGATGGGTTGCCCCAGCGTGTTGACCGTCTCGTTGAAGTCAGCCGGTGCAAAGTAGGTGGCAAAGGTGTCAATCGTGCCCAGCGGGAACGCATGCGCTTCGCCCGCTTCGATGTACGGTTTGGTCACCCAACCACCGGAACCATCGGGTACGCTGGCTTCACCGGCATATTCCTCAAAGGTGACCCCTGCAAACGGGAAGCCTGAGCGCATGTCGGAGCGCAGAATCTGGCTCTCGTTGAACAGCCGATACGCATCGACCACGCTGGGGTGGGTCACCAACTTGGTGAAGAACTCGGGCGAGACCAAGCACTGCACGCTGCTCATGCGTTCACCCATCAGGCTTTTGCCAAGGTAGCGCTTGAGATCGAGACATTTTTCCAGCACGTTGGTGGTGTCGACGTTGAGTTTGAAGCTGATGGTTTTGGGCGTGATCTTGAATTCGTCGTACAGATTGACCAGAACCCGACCATCCGCGTCGAGCACGATGCCTTTCAAAGCGCCCATGCGCAGGTACTCCAGGGTGGCCGCATGCTTGGTGCGCATGTTGTCCAGGTGCTCGGCCAGTACCGCCGCAATGGAGGCAAATTCGTTCTCGGTGCCAAACGAGCGCAGGCCAGAGACTTCTTCGGGCAGCACCACGTCATCGTGCGGGATGTGCGGAATCACAAAGCTGCGCAGCGTGCGTTTTCCACGAATGCCGACCGTGCCAGGTGAGCCCACAGGCAGGCTGGGCAGCAAATTGAGCACACCGGCCTTTTCCTCCAGCACGATGGTGCGGGTGCGCACCGGCTTGGCGGCAAAAAGACCCAACTGGTCGAGTCGGTCGTAGCGGTTGGGCAGCAGGTTGATCGCGGCTGTCAGCGATGCCATTGAAAAAGCAGGATTGAGAAACGGGTTGTTGATGGCCATGATGGCTTTCCTTCAAAAAGTGGGATGAGTGGGGCGAATTGGCTTGCAGATCAAAGCGGATATCAGGCGCTTTGGCGCACCAGAATGCCCACGGTCTTGAGCTGGGCCACTGCTGCATCGCGCTCTGCCACGGTGATGGCCGCAGGCCAGGTGAGTGCGTGCTGGGCCACCGCGCCATGGCGCGCCAGCATCAGTGCGTCGTCCCGGTCCACCAAGTAGGCATCGCAGTCCTGCAACAACACACCACAGGCGAGTTGGCTGCCATCGGTGGCACTTGGATCAAGTTGTTTGACCTTGCCGGTGGCGGTCACCAGCCCAAGTACGGTGCCAAGTACCAGGGTTTGGCCAGCAGTCAGTGTGGCGCGGTCGCGCGAGTAAAAGCCTTCGTCTTCGTACTTGAGCAAGTCGCCCAGATTGAGGGTTTGTTTGATTTCAGCCATGGAGTTCTCCTATTGGTGAGGGGGTCAGGTGGGATTTAGCGAGCACCGATTCGGGCTTTGACGGCGGCAATTAGCGGGTTGTCAGGCGAAGCCGGGTTGGAAGTGGCCATTTCCTGGCGCACGGCAGCATTCGGGTCAATGCGGCTGACGATTTCCGTGGATTGCTGCGCCATTGCCGTGAGCAACTGGCTGCGCACCTGACTGGGTGCCACTTTGGCTTCCAGAAAGCCAGCGATCAGGTCGGTGCGTCCAGCCAGCGTGCAACTTTGCGCGACTTCAATCGCATCAGAAACCGCAAACACGGAGTCGGCGGGTGAAGTGGCGGCCGCCGTGGCGGCAGATGTGGTGGTATTGATACCAGTTTGGGCGAGCACAGGAGTGGGTTGGACGGATTGCGTCATGGGAATTTCCTTTTCAGGTGAGGTTTCAGGGAGGGTTTGACTGGCAAGCAGCCGGGAGAGCGAGGGAACTGGTGGGGTCAGCATGGAATTGATCTGCCTGATCGCGTCATCGAGCGTTCCCACGTCATCAGCCAGACCAGAAGCAACCGCATCTGCGCCGAAGTAAAGGGCGGCTTGGGTGCTTTTGATGGTGTTCACGCCCATGTGCCGGTGTTTGGCCACCGTGGTTGCAAACAGGTCATAAATGCGGTTGACCTCACCCTGCAAAAAGCTGTGTGCTTCACCCGAGATGGGTGCGTGCGGGTTGAGATCGTTTTTTCGATCACCGGCAAAGACTGCGGTGTAGGCAATACCGTCTTGCTGGTCTTTGACCGACTGGTCAACGTGCATGGCAATCACGCCAATCGAGCCCACGCCACCGGTGCGCGAGACGATCAGGCGGCTGGCAGCACTGCCCAGCGCATAGGCAGCGGAGAACGCCATGTCGTTGGCAACCGCCCAGACCGGTTTGATGGTCGTGGCGGCGCGAATTCGGTCAGCCAGATCGAATACGCCAGAGGATTCACCACCGGGCGAGTCGATGTCGAGCAGGATGGCAGCAACGCTCGGGTCGGCCAGTGCAGTTTCCAGCGACTGGGCAATTCCGGCGTAACTGGTCAGGCCAGACTGGGCTTCAAGCCCCTGGGTGCGCCGCACTAACGTGCCATAAATGGGAATCACAGCAATGCTTGACCGAGCAGCGCCGGTATCTGCATGGGCAGCGCTTCGATCAGGCTGGACAAAGCCAGTCGGTGCCGACAAGTCAGGCAGTCCGACGCGCGTGCCCAGCACCGACAAGATGACATCAAGTTTTGGGCGATGGATGAGCAGCGGCGCACCAAATAGGCGTGCCGCCAAATGCGGTAACAGGTTCATGGAAATCCTCTACGTGTCAGTGGTGACGGGATCGCTGGCTTGGGTGTCGGCGGCTTGAGCTGCATGCTTGTTGGGCTCTGCGCTGCCACCGTCTTTGGAGGTACGCCGAGGGTCGGAGTCAAAAATCAGACCCAGGTCATCGGCGCGCTGGTTGTCAGCCGCGATTTCCCGGTCGACGTCCTCTGCGTCATAGCCAGAAGCCGAAATGGCCTCAGACCGACTCATCAGACCGGAGCGAATCGCAAGCAGCATGGCTTTGAACTCTTTCTCGGGGTCCACCCACTGCCAGCCCTGCGGAATCCACTTGGCTGTGAGGTATTGCCGCCGCTTTGCGTTGCCGCCCCGGGCAAAGCCTGGAGCCTGCAATGCGCCACTGAGCACGGCCTGCTTCATCCATGCGGCCCACACCGGGCGACACATCTGATGCACCAGCACGCCGTGCTGCACCATCTCGCATCGCCTGCGGAACTCAAGCATCCCGGCGCGAATGCTGGAATAGTTGACGCCAGAGAGGTCACCGGTCAGTTGTTCATAGGTGATACCAATGGCCGCTGCCACTGCCCGAAACTGGGCGCGCAGGAATTCGCCATAGGAGCCACCCACATCGGCCGGGTCAGAGAACTTGATGTCTTCACCGGGCTCAAGAATCTGCATGGTGCCGGGCTCCAAACCAGCCAGTGACACACCGTTTCCATCCGGCAGGCCTTCGCCCAGCAGGTTGTCCTCCACGCTTTGCCGGGTGACAAAGCCTGCGAACATGGCGGCGGTCTTCTTGCGCACCAGTTCCGCGTCGTCGTACTGGTCGAGTTCATTGAGCTTGACCAGGGCGCGTGAAAGCCACGGCTCGCCCCGTATCTGTCCCGGGCGCAACACCTTGTAGAGGTGGATGATTTCACTGGCATCGATGCGCACCGTCTCCAGACCACCCTGGCCGGACATGGGTGCCAGCCTGCCATCCTCGGGGTGAGATCGGTACAAGTGGTACGCCACGCGCTTGCCAACGCCATCAAATTCGATGCCGGAACGAACCACATTGCCAGAATCGAGATCAATGTTGAGATTCAGTGGCAAGTGCTCTGGCTCAATCAGCTGGAGTTGCAGCGGCACACTCAGCCCATCTTAGGGTCGGCGCGGCCGCAGCCGGATCAGGCATTCACCACCTTCCAGCATCGCCCGACAGGCCAGCGCTTGCAATCCATAGAAGTCGGTTTGGCCTGCCGCATCGGCTTCTTCAACCCAGTCACGCCATAGCGTCTGCACTGCCGCCTTGAACGTGTCGTCACCGGCCAGACTTTGTGGCTTGATGCCGGTACCGACTGCATTGGCCACAAAAGCCTCGATGCCGGACTGCGCCCAGGCGTTGCGGCGCACCAGATCACGACTTTTGGTGCGCAGTTCGGAATTTGTGGCAAGCAGCGCCGACACAGCGCCCGGGTTGCCGGGCATCCAGGCTTGTGCACGCCTGCCACGGCCTGCTGCTTCATGTATCGGTCCCTGACCCACCTGGCCAAACAGACTTCTGATTTTTGTGTACCAAGCCATCAGAAGCCTTTGGATGTGGTCATGCGGATCTGGCGCGGCGCGCCGGGCCACATGCCAGTGGATGCAGCCTGCTCAGACAGACCTCGTTTGACCTCACGAATGGCTTGGCGTAGTTCGTCAACGGAGCGGTATTCGACCGTCTTGTCGCCAAAGGAGACACGACGCTCGCCTTGAGTGAGTGCGGTCTGCAAGGCTTCGAGTTGGGTTTGTGAGAAGGACATGGTGTTTGTTTTCTGTTAACGCATCAGCGCCAGACGGTCAGGTTCATCTCAGTGGTGTCAGACAAGGATCCGTTTGAGGTGGTGCAGACGACCTCCACAAACTGGGCGGTCTTGGCTTCTGCGGTGGCGCGTGCGCCAGCGTGTTTCATGGCGGATTGGTTGCCCGCATTGCGTGCGAACGCATGCCAGCAGTAACTGGCATCTGGCATGGGGCTCAAAAACGTCACCCGGAACTTGCCAGTGCTTGTGCGGGTGACGCTATGAACATTGAACCCAGCCCGAACCACCACCGTGGCCTCGTCACCAGAGCCACTGACACCAAAGGAGACCCAGGCTTTTGCAACCCCGGGGTGATCGGCGGTGATGCGGGTCTTGAGTTCAAGAGCCAGGCGCTGCGCCAATTCGGTGATGTGTTGGGCCAGGTTCATGAACGATCAGGCCAAAAGAGCAGCTTCAAACGCCGCCACAAAATCGGTATCCGCATTGCCGATGTCCAGCACAGAGACCGCACCGATGTTCTGGCGAGCCTGTTCCTGCTCAAGGGCAGTCAGGGATTGCGCCGCATCAAAGCGCACCCGCTTGTCGACAGCGGCAAGCAGTGCAGCAATGCCTGTCTGGTCATCCAGAATGGCCGTTTGCAACTCTTTGAGCGTGTCGAAGGCCGCATCAGCACCACCCAGCAAGTCAGCCTTGAGAGCATCAAGCAAGGAGGTGATCTTGGAAGCCGAGAACGTGGTTGCCGTACCAGCCGCGTTGGCATCGTCAATGATGGTGACGCCCGCCAAAGTGGAAATCTGGCTGCGCAGCTCATTGATGGAACTGACCAGGTTGGTCTTGTCAGTGGTCGAGAGGTTGGCCAGCGTACCGACCTGACCGTAAATGGTCTTGAACTCGGCGGCAAGGCGTAGAACCAGGGATTCAAGGCGTGTTTGCAAACTCATGGGGAGAACTCCAAAAAAGGCAATAAAAAAGGCACCGAAGTGCCGTCAGGAATGGAGCGCCAAAACGCTCCGGTTAAACAGTCGCCCAGTGCGCCGCAGCCTTAGCGTTTGAGCCAGGGACTGCGGATCACGCGGCGACTGAATTTGGGCTGTCCAGAAGCACTGATGCCAGCGCGACTGGGATCAGTTGGGCTGGCATCAATGGAATCTGTGGACAAATCTGATGAGGTGACATTCACCTCGGGGTCGGGTGGCCGCGCCAGCCCGAGTTGTTTTTCCAATTCGCGCCAGTGGCGCTCCTCAAAGCGGTCCAGACCGACACTCGATGCAGCAGCCCGGGCGTACACATAGCAGTCCAGAGCCTCGTTGCGCTCGCGCATCTTTTGCCACTCACGGTGTGCAAAGCCATTTCGGTCGTGGCGGGTGATCAAACTCTCGGCGCACAACTGCTGCACGTATTCAGCGTCCACCTTGGGCAGGTGGACAAATCCGGCTGGGTAAAGTGGCGTGCTGCCGTCAGAGCCCACATCAGCCGCTTTGCGCAGGTTGTTGTAAAGCTCCATCTTGGCCATGCCCACCGCCACCGAATACAGCTTGATGCCTCGGCGCAGCTTCTTTCCACCCTGGGTCACATCGACCGCAGTGGGCGTGCCAATCAAGGCCGCGCCGCCCATCGCACCGCTGCGCACACCTTTGACTGGCATGAGTCGCGGGTCATGGCAACTGCGGGCGAACGCATAGGTCTCCTGGGTGGCAAAGCCGGTATCGAGCGCCAGCCGGGTCAAAGGCATCAACACACCACTGGCGTGCGTCCAGCGCTCGGCCAGTAACTCTGACAAGCGTTTCCAGACGGCATCGCGTGCAGTGTCACCCATCAGCACGCGGTGCTCCACCAGCCAGGACTCCTTGCCGCGTCCGAATGCCCAGATCGACACCTCGATCCGGTCTTTCTGCACGTCGGCACCGGCCACCAACAGCAAGCCACCCAGTGCAACGCTTCCGATTCGGTAATCTTCGCGGCGCTCAATCAGGCGCTGCCAATCCGGTGCTTCGCCTTCTTCGAGCCAGGTTTCACCCAGTTCGGTGTTTTTGAAGGTCTTGATGGCAGCAGCAGAACCAGATTCCTTGCTGACCGCGCTCTCCCAGGCTGCGGCCACATCGCGCCAGCTACGCCAGCCGACCGGGCTGTATAGGCTGGAGAGGTGAAATCCGGCAGTCTTTTTGCGACCTTTGCTGCTCTTTGCAGACTCTTGCGCGATCATGCTGCGCCATTGGCCCAGCTCCAGCATGCGCGTCTTGTGGTGCTCGGCAATCGGTTGCTCACAGGACTCGCACACGTAAGCGGCGGTCTCGGGTTTGGCTTTTTCCCAGCGCAGATTCTCAAAACGCAGCCACTGGCGGTGGTCGCAGTGCGGACAGGGCACAAAGTAGCGCCGCTGGTCACTTGCCTCGTACTCGCGCTCGATGGCCGATACACCCGAGATCGTCGGGGTCGACACAATAAATATTTTGCGCCGGGTGAAGGTGCGCGTGCGTGCTTCGGCCAGTGAAATCGCATCACCTTCGCCTTCCACGTCGAGCGGGTAACCATCGACCTCGTCCAGGAACAAATAGCGCACCGGCATTGAGCGCAGTCCCACTGCACTGTTGGCACCGGTCATCACCAGCACGCCACCCCTGAACTCCTTGGCCAGAATGGTGTTCCCGGAGTCTCGTGACCTGGCCGGTGATATCAATTCGCGCAGCGCCGCTGACTCCTCAATCAAGGGGTCGATCCGCTGCTTGGAGTTGCGCTTGGCCATGTCCACAGTCGGCCAGACCGCCATCATGGGCCCGGGCGCATGGTGGATCACGTAGCCAATCCAGTTGCTGCCCATTTCAGTTGCGCCCAGTTGCGCTGCCTTCATGAATACCACACGCTCCACTGGCGACGATGGTGAGAGGCAATCCATGATCTCTTTCAGGTACGGCGTGCGGCTGGTTCGCCAGCGACCGGGCTCGGCAGAGGCTTTGCTGGAGAGCATGCGGTGCTGATCGGACCACTCGGACACCGACAGCAGAGGGTCAGGCGTGAGGCCATCGCGCCAGGCTCGCTCTATTTCGCTTGCGCCATCGTAGTGATCGGTTTCGATTTCGGTGCTCATCAGTCAACGCTTGCCTGTAAGTTACCCAATTCCTGCAAGTGCTCGCGCACCGCGTTCTCCAGCGCCACGTGCATGGTGTGCGCATCAATTTCCAATTTGGCGGCCATCTGGGCTGAGACCCGTGCGGGCCAGTTCAGCCAGGCATCACGTTCACTTCGGGCCAGTTTGAACACATGGGCAATGGCCTGCGGCCGATCAATGAGTTCGCCCTTGAGCCTGGCCAGTCGCACCTTGTTGGTCTGCGCCTTGACTACCTCGTTGACGGTTCGGGCTTGTAAGAGCGAGGTTCCACCAGCGCCGCCTGCACCACCACCGCCAGAACCAGTGTTGGTTGCAGCGCTCGCACCAACTCTGTCACCACCACCCTCGCCATCGACCTCCGGCACTTTGACCTTGACGGCGGGTCGTTGCGTGCCGGTCTTGGGCGAGCTGGTGTTGCGTTCCCACTGGGCATCGGCCTGATCAGGATCAATCGTGCCGTCGGAGAGCGCATTGATGCGACCGCTACGGATGGCCTTGTGTACAGCGGTGTCGGTGACCCCGCGATGACGGGCGTAGGCGCGAATCGATAGTCCCATGGGTGTGTTTTGTTCTTTTCATCTCAAAAGTGATGCATCAGGTGCGTCCGGCAGAGATGCAAATTTGCATCTCTGGTGGGGTGTTGGTTTGAAGCCAATCAAAGAAAAAAATGATTCAAAAAAAGATGCAAATTGACTTGGCTTCTCAAGCACACAGCGTCTTACTACATGCATCGCAACCAACCAAACGGAGTTTGAAATGAAAAGCACCATCGACCAGATTTTTGCCCTGATTGCTGAGAAGCACCTCTTTATCGAAACCCTGGAAACACGCAACTCAGACAGCCTTGACTTCCATGACGTGTCAGTCTGGGGTGTGCGCAGCGCCCTGGAAGCAGCCTTTAAAGCAGGGGTTGAGTTGGGTGCATCCATGCCAAAACCGACTGAGTCGGAGATTGGCAACACATAAACAAATCACGACAAGCCAAGCAGAAAAAGCTTGGCTTGTCTTGCAAACAGCGCGTTCATTACATCGTCTTAACAACCACCACGAAGGAGCCTCAAATGAGCACCATTTCATTGACCGCCACCCAGCAGAGCATGCTGGCCCATGCCATCCATCACACTGAAGGCCGCATCGACTGGTTTCCAGAAAACATCAAAGGCGGCGCACGCCAGAAAGTGTTGCAAGGACTTTTCAATCGCGCCTTGATCACGCCACATGGATCAGACTGGCTGGTCGCCGCCGAGGGCTACGACGCGCTGGGGTGCGCCAGACCCACTGCTTGCAGCATCGCACCAGACCCAGATCTTGACGCAGCCGTGGCGCAGGCTGAGGCAACGTGGGCGCAAGGTGTGGATACCAACGAGTCAGCGCCAGCAGCTCAAGCCGAATCAGGCGAAGTCGCCATCGAAACCGGAACCGAAACACAAGTCGACCAGCACGACAACGCCACAGGCTGCGAAGAACGCCCGGCTGGCACTGATGCACCAGCAACTGAAATCGACGCGACACAGGGCCAGCCCTTGCCAGCGGCAGCGCCAGCCGAACAGCCCATTACGAAGGCCATCCGCACCCGAGAGCACAGCAAGCAGGCCACCATCATCGGGATGCTCCAACGCGTCGAGGGTGCCACCATCGCCCAGATCTGCGAGGCAACTGGCTGGCAGGCGCACACGGTGCGCGGCACCTTTGCCGGAGCCTTCAAAAAGAAGCTGGGGCTCACCATTACATCGGTCAAGCCACAGGGTGGCGAGCGCAGCTACCGCGTTGTGGCATCGACAGATGAATTGCTGGCTTGATCGGATGTATGGACTGGGTGCGCAAATTTGCGCACCCAGATTGATTCAAAAAAATGATGCGAATTGACTTGGCTTCTCAAGCGAACAGCGTCTTCATAGAGGTGTCGCGATTGACGACGAACCTTTAGGAAAAACGCAATGACAACCATGACCATCACCATCGAGCGCACACCGCGCACCGTCCAACTTGGCACCGCCACCCTCCAAACCGAGGAGTTGAGTGTCTCCTTGCCCTTTGCCCGCAAGCCTTGCGACCTAAGCGAACTCGGCGGCGGGACACCTTCCAAAGTGCTGGTCACCGAAACCCGCGAGATGACCACCACAGAATTTGACGAGTTCGCCGCCAACTTGCTTCGTTCACGCCCCTGGCTAAACGGTCGGGGAGGCACCACACGTGAAGGCACCCTTTGCGTCGAGGTCTGCGCACCGGGTCGCCCCTACCTTTACATCAACCCCGAAGGCGGCGATTACGCCCGGTACGTGGCGCGTCTCGGATAAGAAAATTGATTGAAAAAGGAAGCCAAATTGACTTGGCTTCTCCATCAAACAGCGCGTTACTACGGGTGTCGCAACAACCACACTGAGAGGACAAACATCATGAGCCAAGTCACCGTTAAACGCATCTCCACCACCGAAGAACTTGTCACCCAACGCACTGTTGGCTACCAAATCTTTGTCAACGACGAGTATTTGCTGACCTGCACCGATGTTTGCGATGCGATGGACTTTAAGGAAAAGCTTGAAAAGCAGCCGCACGATTGGGTCCAAATTACATCTCACTCTGATTGGGACAAGGCAAAAACCTGACACCAACGGGCCAGCAAACTGGCTCGATAAATAGATTCAAAAATGATCAGAATTAACTTGGCTTCTCAATCAAACAGCGCGTTACTAGAGGCATCGCAACACACCAAACGGAAGAATTGAAATGACCAACGCAACACAAACCCTCGCCACACAGAACCTTGATTTGGGCTTTTGGGGCACCATGAACGAACACGCCACCGCCGCTTGGCCCATCGCCTCCACAGCGATTGCCACAGCCACAGGGTGCGAACCTGAACAAGTCAGAGCCTTCTTGGACAGCCGCCACGGACGCCACTTTGCAGACGATGTCCAAAACGGACTTTTTGTGGGTTGCAACCTTAAGGACGCGATTGACAAAGCAACTGCCAAATGGATGGGCTGGACGATTGGCCGCATCACCGCCAAGGAAACTGGCATCCCTCGCGGCATGGCTTACTTGACCGGGTTTGTGGTGCAAGCCGCCATCGACGACGAGCTTTTTGCCTGACGCACTCGCCGGGCCTCAAACGCCCGGCGCAGCAAGTAGCTGCGCGCCAGCGACACACCCGTAAAGATCAATCCGATCATCAGGTTCTGCGACAAGGTCGCATGCAGTCCAAACAGCGGGAACACCAAATACTGAGTAGTGACAGCCACGATGTAGCCCACCAGCACGTTGGCCACCGACTCCACCAGGGACATCCAGCGCGACTGCATCATGATTGACCCTGATCATTTTGGCTATCGTCGCCAGTATCCCCGACGACAACTCCGGCCAAATTGTTGAAGCCAACGCCATCGCACTCGCGACTGGCGAGTTTCTCGGTCCAGTCTTGCCAGCGCCGGACAATCACGTCGACATACTTCGGATCGAGTTCCATCAGGCGCGCCGTGCGGCCTGACTTTTCTGCGGCGATCAGGGTCGTGCCGGATCCGCCAAAGGGGTCGAGCACCACGTCACCGGGCTTGCTGGAGTTACGAATCGCACGCTCCACCAGCTCGACCGGCTTCATGGTCGGGTGCAAATCATTCTTGTGGGGCTTTTTGATCTGCCATACGTCACTCTGGTCCCGGTCGCCACACCAGTGGTGCTTGCCGCCTTCCGGCCAGCCGTACATAATGGGTTCGTACTGGCGCTGGTAGTCTGAGCGACCCATGGTGAAGGTGTTCTTGGCCCAGATGATGAAGGTCGACCACTTGCCACCGGCCTCGCGAAACGCCGCTTGCAGCACGTCGAGTTCACTTGACGACATGGCCACGTAGACCGCGCCCGTACAGTTGGCCATGATGGGTGTGAGGGCCGCCAGCAGGAAGTCATAAAACCCGTCGCCCAGGTTGTCGTTGAGGATGGCGCGGTCTTTACCGCGCATCTTGTCCTTGGCGCTGTTGGCATAGTTGACGTTGTACGGCGGGTCGGTGACCGTCATGTCCACCTCTTTGCCTTGCAGCAACTGCTCGTAGCACTTGACATCGGTGGCATCACCACACAGAACGCGGTGGCCACCGAGCAGCCACACGTCGCCTGGGCGCGAGATAACTGACTCCTGCGACTCGGGTACCTCATCGTCACCGGTTTGGCCCGTGTCGCCTTCGTCGCCCTCGAACAGGTCGGCCAGTGCGTCCGCATCAAAGCCGGTGAGCGACAAATCGAAATCGTCATCGCGCAGTGCATCAAGTTCTACCCGCAGCATTGCATCGTCCCAGCCTGCGTTTTCAGCAATGCGGTTGTCTGCAATGATCAGGGCTCGGCGCTGGGTGGGCGTCAGATGGTCGAGCACGACCACCGGCACGACTTCCAGTCCGAGTTTCTGTGCCGCCGTCAGTCTGCCGTGGCCCGCCACGATGATGCCGTCACTGCCAGCCAGAATAGGGTTGGTAAAGCCAAACTCAACGATGGACGCAGCGATTTGAGCGACTTGATCTTCCGAATGGGTGCGCGCATTTCTGGCGTATGGCAGCAGTTTGCCGGTTGGCCACTGCTCGATTTTGTTGGCCAGCCAGGATGCGGTCATGGATTTACCTCTGCGGATTCGTTTGATTGGGTTGCTGGCGCGAGTCGCTCTGCGGCGACCGCCTTGAAGGTCTGGCCGGTCGCTGCGAGCGTCACCGGCACATCGGGGAAGTTTTGCTGGAAGCGAATGACGGCCACGTCCACATACTGCGGCGCGATCTCCACCAGTCGGCACTGGCGACCACTGCGCTGCGCTGCCAGCATGGTTGTGCCGCTGCCGCAAAAGGGTTCGAACACAATGTCACCGGCGTCCGAATACGCTTCCAGCACGAACTGGGGCAGTGCCACCGGAAACACGGCCGGGTGATCGATGTCCTGCCCGATCTTGCCCTTGTGGCGCATGATGCGAATCACCGAGTCAGCAATTTTGGTGTCTTGGGTGAGCGTGCCAACGTGGTTCCACGAGGTTTTGCTGCCATCTTTGTTGCGCATGCCACCGGCGCTGGTGCCGTCACCACGCAGATGGGTGTCACGTCCAGCGTAGATGCAGGGAACGTTCTTGTTGGGTCTGCGCACCTCGGAGTCCTTGCGATTGAAGTGAAACACGAACTCGAACGCTGGCGCAAAGCGACCACTCCAGTCACCCGGCAGGCCCGGGCCTTGGTCCCAAACGTACCAGCCAAAGCGCCGCCAACCCTGCTGGCGCATCCAGGACAGCCAGCCATCCCAGTACGGGACAACTTCCTGCTCGCGGTGGATCAGCCCCAAGTTGACCAGCACTTGGCCGGTTGCAGCCATGGGCAGGTTCGCGAAGACCGAACGCATCAGCGCGTCCCAATCAACAATGGTGTCGGTGTAGTCGCGCTGGGTACCATAGGGCGGCGAGGTGAAACACAGCGCAGCCTTTTCAGATTGCATCAAAGCAGCGATCACCGCCGGGTCACCGGCATCACCACAGATCAGACGGTGTGCGCCAAGCTGCCAGACATCACCAGTTCGCGATACCGGATTGACTGGCGCGTCTGGAACTTCGTCACCTGCGTCTGGGGCATCGTCGGATTTGTCATCGCCTGCCGGGTCGTCGCCGGTCTCGCCATCAATGTGTTCGGCCATCATGGCTTCGATCTCGGCATCCTCAAAACCAGTGAGCGCCAGGTCGTAACCGGACTCACACAGCTCAGTGAGTTCAAGGGCCAGCATCTCTTCGTCCCACCCGGCATCGAGTGACAGGCGGTTGTCAGCGATCACATAGGCGCGCTTTTGGGTGGGCGACAGGTGCCCCAGTTCAATGACCGGAACCTCCGTCAAGCCCAACTTGCGGGCAGCAGCCAGACGACCGTGCCCGGCGATCACGCCGCAGACACCGTCGACCAGCACCGGATTTGTCCAGCCAAACTCGGCGATGCTGGCTGCGATCTTGGCCACCTGCTCCTCGCTGTGGGTACGTGGGTTACGGGCAAACGGGATCAGCGCGTCAACCTTGCGGTACTCGACGTTGAGGGGATTCAAGGGTTTGGAGCTTTCCAAAAAAGTGCGGCCCGCACGGGTCTATAAAAACCAGTGACGGGCCGCGAGGTCGCTTGAGATCACAAGCGCTGGAGTTGAACGAGAGAACCCGCCGTCAGAAAGCTCCGAGGGCGGGTTCAGAAAAAGTCAGGAGACGAAAACTTGGATGTCAGATCGGCAAAGGGTGTGAATTGAATTCCCCCCCCTTTGGTGCCAGGGTGCAAACCTGCTGCTGGTGCAAACCCCTGCAAACTCTGGTTTGCAGTCTGTCGGTTGGCGAGTCTTGCGCTGTTGCCCCCCGCATAGGATTTTCTGAAAGAAGGACCCCTTTTACCTGGGGCAGAGTAGCTAATTTCCAACTGATCGTCAGCGGTTTTCTCCATCCATAGCCGTAAATATACCGAAAAACGCTCTGGTTGTTTCACACCAATTTGCAGGCAAAAGGGACAAACTCCAAATCAAAGGACAGAGTGCCAAAGCATTACCCTACGTGACCCAATAGCTCGGATGATTTGTCGGGCTATTGGGGCTCGCCGGGTCACTTTTTGCTGCTGTCATTGAGCTTTTCTGCCATCAAAGCCATGGCCTGATTCCAATGCCGCCAAGCAGTCGAGCGTCCAATGGCAAAGCGCGTGCAGATGTCACGCCAGCCGTACCGCTTGGCACGCATCCAGACCAAGTGACGCTGCTCGACCTCAAGCCACTGCACCCAGAGCATGACCTCAAGCATGTCCTCCACGTCCTTCGGTGATGGAGGGAAGCGACAGACCACACGCTCATCGGTTGCCAGCATCTCCCACTGGCAACGCACGATGGTGGGCCACGCGTTGAAGTAGCCCTGCACGTTGGCCGAGGGCAGTCGCCTTGCCGTGACCGCAGCGTCCTCGAAGCGGTTGGCCACGTCATCAGGTGTCCATGGCGTGTTGCGCTCAGCCATGACGTGTCCTTGGTGTGCCGTACAGACGCTCGCCAATGCGTCGCACCAGTTCACGCTCGAGGTAGTCCAGCCGCTTGTCCTCAGCGTTGACCACCAGGATGTTCTGATCACGCCAGCCGCGTTGCTTGACGCTGTCCAGGTCTGTGACGGTTGGCTGCAAACGACCAAGGGGGCATTGGTAGTGGTGGGTGGGAACCTTCATGTCACACCTCCTGCGTGTCGAGTGCCCAGTGCAGGATGGCCAAGGCATCGGCTTCGTTGTCGTCAGTAACGGGGTGACCAAGGGCACGCATGGCAGCAATGACATCAGCCTTGCCTGCGTTGCCTTTGCCGGTGGCATGCTTCTTGATCGTGCCCACGGGCACGCCCTGGTATGGGATACGGTGGTGCTCGCACCAAGTGGTCAGGGTGGCCATCAAGCCGCCATAAACGTGGGCTGCATCGACACCAACGTGGCGGCGTACCTCCTCGAAGTACACGGCGTTGATCTCGCCAGTCATCGTTTTGATTTCAGCCAGCCAGTGTTTGAAGCGCAGGAAGCGCATTCCACCGCCTTCGAAGCGCTGGGATTTGAAGCTCACGAAGCCGTGAGCGATTTGGCTATCTCGGGATTTAAGAGCCCAGCCTGTGGTCGTACCAAGGTCGAGTGCCAGGGTAACGGTGTGAGAAATGGTGGTTTGTTGCATGGGGATTGGGTTCAAAAGTGGGGGGTTTTTATCGGCCTGACGCAGCCGACGCTGCTCACGGTTAACTTCCATAACCTGCGCGTCACGCGCCCGCGTGAGAAACTAACCGTAGGCAAAGTCGGCTGCGTCAGAATCTGGTTTGACTGACACAGCCGACACGCATTGCCGGATTCAATCTGTGCGTCAGCAGCGTCAGTTTTAGGGTGGATGGCGGACATTTGACGTTCTCAGTTGTCCGCATAAGGCGTGTAACTTGGGGTGCGAATCTCTTTCAAACCGATGCCTTGATAGCCACGCAATCCCACAGAATTGCGCCATTTCTCAAGGCCTCGGGTAAGCAGCAGATCGGAGAAGCGGCGTTGTGGCCCGACGAACTCACCAGCCGCTTCTGCCCACTGCTTCCAGTCGGAGAACAGCTCGGTGGTCAGTGATTTGGCGCTTGGCACACGCACACAACGTTCTTCCATCCAGCGTCCCAAGGCATCCTCAGCCTCGAAATACTCCTTGGTCGCACTGACTACACTCTCGGGCGCAATCAGTCCCTCGCGCTGCCAGGCCAAACAACCCTGTACGCCCCACTCAAAGATCGCGTTGCGCTCAATCAGCAGCTTGGCCTGCAGCTGCTTATCGCGTTTTTCAGGTGGCACAGTGATCGTGAAGGGGATAAGGTGCAAGCGCCTGCGCATGGCCTCATCGATGTTGCGAATGGCCGGTTTGTGATTGCCCGCGATGACCAACTTGAACTGCGGCAGGTAGGTGAAGAAGTCCTGACGCATGAAGCGCGCCGAGACCCGGTCGCCACCGGTGATCTCCTTGATCTTGGACTCGTTCCAACGCCGCCCCTGTTCAGTTTCGGTTGCCCCGACAAAACGCGCGCCACGCAGGCCTGCCAGATCGGTTGGGTGCCGGTCACCGCGCGACTCCATGAATGTGTCCATCGGCGCGTTGGCCGCGTAGTCGCCCATCAGGGTGAAGATGGTGTTGACGAACACCGACTTGCCGTTGGCACCGGTGCCATACAAGAAGAACAGCGCGTGCTCTTGGGTGGAGCCTGTCATGCAGTAGCCGAACACCTTTTGCAGGTAGTGGATTTGATCGGCATCCCCCCCGGTCACATCGGCCAGAAATGCCAGCCAGTTGGGACAGGTGCTGCCTGCCTGAATCGTTGCTGTGCAGATTTTGGTCATGCGGTCGGTGCGATCATGGCCGCGCATCCGGCCGGTACGCAGGTCAACCACGCCACCGGGGGTGTTGATCGACCACTCGTCAGCATCCCACTCGTCCGTGGTGCCTGCATGCTTGCGGTCTGCACGGGCCAGTCGCTCGACACCGCTGATGGTGCCCGAAGCTGCCAGTTTCGCCGCAAGTTTGGGGTTGTCAGACTTGAGCGATGCGAAACGACAGACGTGGCGCACCAGATCGGATGCGGCCAGAGTGTCCTCGCTGCGCCAGCGCTGGCCATCCCACATCAGCCATTTGCCCCACGCCGCAACGTATCGCCAGTCATTTTTGTAGCGGCTCGTGAAACTCACTGCCAGCGCATCTTCGGTACCCCAAACCGTATGCTCCTCATCACTGTTCGTACTCGGCGCTGTTTGGGCAGCTTTTGCCGTTCCAATGTCAGGCAGATGAATGGTCATGTAAGGGCTGTTGGCCACGATGTCGTGAACATCTACGCCCTCGGTCAACGCGTCGGCGCAGTCCCAACCATCGGGTTTGCCTTCGGGCGGGTACAGGATGACGCAACTGGTGGCCTTGGCTGCAAGAATGGCCTGTGCTGCGTTTTCTGCATACGTCCAGCCGGGCTTGTCCTTGTCGGGCCAGATCAGCACTGTTTTGCCCGCCAACGGTGACCAGTCGGTTTTGTCCACCGGCGCATTGGCACCATGCATGGCGGTGGTGGCGCAGATGCCCGCATCGATCAGGGCTTTGGCACACTTTTCCCCCTCGACCACAACCACCCGATCTGACTTGAGCATGCCCGGCTGGTTGTACAGTGGCCGTGGATCAGGCGGTGTAGCCTTCTTGCGTTTGACATCCCATGGCCGGAATTCCTTCTTCTGCCCGGGTGGGTCATAGCGGTACACGATTGCGATCAACTTGCCTTCGCCGTCGTGATACTCCCATTTGGCCGTTGCTGGGCCCAGTTCATCAATGGCGGGCTCAGCCTTGCGTTTGCGCGTCGCCTCTGGTGGTGCCTTGCCTACCATTTGCGCTGCAAAGTTCAGCACCTTGGCAAAGTCGGAATGGACATTGAGCGCCAAGTGGCCGGAAATCAGGTCGAAGATGTCTCCACCCTGACCAGTTGCACGATCTGTCCAGAGACCGGCCTTATCGCC
>VMTC01000040.1 GCA_013791765.1 Rhodoferax sp. | reverse complement strand
GGGTGCTCTTGTCTTCCAGAATGTCCTCGACCGGCTCGAACTTGGCGATGACGGCGCGAACGCCTTCGATCTTGTTTTCGCGCATGTACTCGTCCATGTCTTTCCAGCCTTCAAAAATGGCGGCTTTGGACGCCCCTTCATTGAGGCTGTAGCAGTCCTCAATGCCGCGAACGCCGTAGCGGCAGGCGCCACCAATCGCCTTGGCTTCGGCTTCGCGCAGAGCGATTCTCGGGTCCGGTCCCATGCCAGGAATGTTGCAGCCCGCCAACAGCAAGGTGGTGACAAGGGTGAGGAGCAGGCGTACGGTCATGGTCTTAAGTAGTATGTAAGCTAGTTATCGGCCCGATTGGCCTGCCACTGAAGCAAATCGCTGGGGACATGACGCAAAAAAGACCCGGCAAGGGTCTTTTTTGTCAGCTGCGGCGCGTGGTATCAGTCCCGTTCGCCGCCCATGATGCCCAGCAGGGCGAGCAGGGCCTGAAACACGTTGATCACGTCCAGGTACAACGCCAGTGTTGCGCTGATGTAATTGGTCTCACCGCCATCAACGATGCGCTTGAGGTCATACAGCATGTAAGCGCTGAAAATACCGATCACAGCCACTGAAATCGCCATCATGGCCGCGGTGGAGCCGACAAACACATTGATGATGCCGCCAACGATGACCGCCATGGCACCTACAAATAGCCATTTGCCCATGCCGGAAAGGTCACGTTTGATGACGCTGGACAAACTTGCCATGACAAAAAAGACGCCGGCTGTGCCTCCAAAAGCGGTCATGATCAGTTCCGGGCCGTTCTTGAAACCCAGCACCATGGCAATCATGCGAGACAGCATCAAGCCCATGAAAAAGGTGAAGCCCAGCAGCACGGGCACCCCGGCAGCCGAATTTTTGGTCTTCTCGATGGCGTACATGAAGGCAAAGGCGCCGCCCAGAAACACCACCAGACCAACACCGCCGCTCAAGGAACGCGTGATGCCGGTGGCCACGCCCAGCCAAGCCCCCAACACGGTGGGCAGCAGGCTTAGGGCCAAAAGCCAGTAGGTGTTGCGCAGCACCTTGTTGCGCTGCTCGGCGGAGACCGCATAGCCATAGCCGCGGTCAATCGATTGCACGTTGTCTGTCATCGTCAAGCTCCTTGTTAGTCTTTACTGTACTCACTGTACCCGAGGCAATCATTTTAGGGGCAGTCAGCTCTGATCAGGCTGGTGATTTGGGCCGGGTGCCCACACTTTGTAGGGATACTCGCGAGTGCGGCGCATCCAGGCTCTCAAGGCGAGCCGCTATGCTTGACACTTTTTGCCAACCCACGACTTCAATTCATGAAAACCAAACTTGTTCTAGAACTCGCAGACCTCAAAACCATAGCGGTAGCGGCAGAAGCCGAAGCCCTGAAGAACAACTGGGCCGTGTCCATTGCCATCGTCGACGATGGCGGCCACCTGCTGTGGTTGCAGCGGCTCGACGGTGCCGCGCCGATTTCGGCCCATATTGCGCCGGCCAAGGCGCACACGGCGGCTTTGGGGCGGCGCGACAGCAAAGTCTATGAAGATGTAGTCAATGGCGGCCGCACCTCTTTTTTGAGCGCCCCTGACATCAAGGGCTTGCTCGAGGGTGGCGTTGCCGTCATGAAAGACGGCCAGTGCCTGGGCGCGGTTGGGGTCAGTGGTGTGAAGTCCAGTGAAGACGCCCAGATCGCGCGCGCCGGCATCGCTGCGCTGGGACTTTGAAGTCGGGCTCTATACTTTGCGCTGTTTGCGACCATTCCTCAACAATTCAGTGAGCTTTCCATGACCATTAACGTAAATGTCGATCTTGGCTACGAATTTGAAGTTAAAGCCGGTATCCAGGAAGTCTTTGATGTGCTGTCGCACATCCCGACTGCCGCAACCTTCTACCCCAAGGTGGATAAATTGGTGGACATGGGCAATGACACCTACCGCTGGGAATTTGAAAAGATCGGTATCGCGCAGTTTTACCTGCAAACCATCTTTGCCTGCAAATACGCATCCAACCGTGCCAAAGGGACGATCAACTGGTCGCCGGTGAAGGGCGAAGGCAATGGCTTGATCGAAGGCGGCTGGAAATTGACGGACAAGAAGAAGTCAACCAAGATAGTCTTGGCGATCACCGGCGAGCTCACGCTGCCCGTGCCCGGCCTGTTGAAAATGGTGATCACCCCGCTGGTGAAGTCGGAATTTGAGAAGATGACTGACCAATGGGTCGAGAATCTGAGCAAGCGTTTTGGCGGCGAGGTCTGACCTGGCGGCCTCTTGGCCCGTGCCCGTTCGGCTATTGCGCTAGCGCGCCGGTGGTGGTGCCAGTGAAAAGCCGAACAATCGCTCAGGCGGTAAACGCTTGAGCATGGCCTTGTCGCTTGCTGTGGCCTGGATCGCAAACTCGGCTTGAGCAGTATCACGGCGCACGGTATGCGCAACCGGGTGACCGGCCGTGTCGGTGATCGAAGCCACAATGGGCGCGCGGGCGTTAGCGGTGCGCTGCACCACGATGGCCAGTTCACCTGAGGCGAGCCTGACAAAATCACCGGGTGGATGAATACCCAATTCCTTGATGACGGCGGTAGACAGCGGGCCGCCTTGATCCTCTACATACAGCTGGCGCACCGCCTCCTGGGGCGACAGCGCTTCACGTACGACGCGCGGGCTTATCTTGGCCATGAAGACGTCTGCCACGCGCAGGGCAATCGCGAGTTCGCAAACCTCGGTTGACCCCAGCGGATAACCCGTTCCGTCGGGGCGTTCGTGGTGTTGTGCCACGGCCTGCAACCAGTCGATGTCGGTGACACCCAATTGCTCCAGGCGCTCAACGCACTGGGCCGGATGCGCGTGAATGGCCGCGCGCTGCTTGTCTTTCATGGGCACGTCCTGCGCCGCCATTTGTCCTTGCAGATCAAGAATACTCAGGTTCATGGTGAGTGCCGCTTTGGCCAGGCTCAGCATGCGGGCCTGTGGCCATTGCAGATGGCGGGCCAGCAAAATGCACAGCACCGCGCTATGCACCGCATGGGTGTAGCCGTAGTAAAAATGCTGGGCATTGTCTTGACGCACGCAGCGATAAATCCCGATGTCCGGGTTGTAGTCCAGCAGCTCTGACAGGTGGCGCGCAAACTGGGCCACTTGTTCGGCGAAGTCGCCCGGGTGGCCTGCACTGTCCAACATTTTTTTCAAGTTGATGGTCGTTTGATCCCACAAAGCAAAAATGTTGGGTGGCGGCACGAACGCCTTGGGTCCCTCAGGGGCGTTGGCCCGTGCGACCGCTCTGACCTCCTCCGCATCGACATAGGCGCCGCGCTGCAGCAACATGTCGAGTTGATGCTCGCTTTCAACCATGTGCCCCCGGGACAACAAAAGCCAACCTTGTGCGTCACGCACACTCCAGGGCAACGGCGTTCCGACCTGGACTTTGGAGCGCGGCAGTCGCAACATTTTCATGGTCTATTGTCCTTGCGTTGATGCAGTGCGCTATCGGCAGGCGCTTGGAGATATTGCATCAGCTCTGCATTTGACTTGCTGATAAATATCATCATATATTATTTTGATAGCTTTAGATGCAGGCTGAACGCGGGCTGGAGGCTGAAATCGTTCAAATAAATCGCTGTTTCAGGCGCTTGCCCAAGGTCACGCTCGCCAAGACCAGTGCGCCGGCCAGAACGCCGCCCAGCGCGTTCAGGAACAAGGCCGCCACCGGTTGCAGCATCGCCCCGGCGCCCAGGCTCCAGTGCTCGATCAAGCTGCCTGCGCCCGGAGTGCCGTGGATCAGGATGCCACCGCCCACCAGGAACATGGCCGCGGTGCCCACGGCTGACAGCGACTTCATCAAATAGGGCGCTGCCTTGAGCACCCCCTGACCCAGGCGGCGCTGCGCGCGCGCGGCCACCCGGGTACCGGTTCGCTGGCTGAGGTAGAGTCCGCCGTCGTCGAGCTTGACGATGCCTGCCACCAGGCCGTAGACGCCGAAGGTCATCAGAATCGCGATGCCGCTGAGCACACTGACCTGAGTGATGAGCGCACTGGCTTGCACGGTACCGAGCGTGATGACAATGATCTCGGTCGACAAAATGAAGTCGGTACGCACTGCGCCCTTGATTTTTTCTTTCTCCAGTGCCACCAGATCAAGCGAAGGATCCGCCAGCGCCTGCACCAGCGTGGCACGTTGCGCCGCCGTTTCAAGTTCGTTTTGCAGGAATCTGTGGGCCAGTTTTTCAAATCCTTCAAAGCACAAAAAGGCGCCGCCCAGCATCAACAGCGGCGTCACCGCCCACGGCGCGAACGCGTTCAAGGCCAAGGCGGCCGGGACCAGGATGGCCTTGTTGATCATTGAACCTTTGAACACCGCCCAGACGACGGGCAGCTCACGCTCGGCTTTGACGCCGGACACCTGCTGCGCATTCAATGCCAGATCATCGCCAAGCACGCCCGCAGTTTTCTTGGCCGCGACTTGGGTCAGGACGGAGATGTCGTCGAGCACGCTGGCGATATCGTCAAGCAGTGCGAGCAAGCTGGTGGCCATGGGCTGGTCTTTCTGAGCTAGTGTCGTCGTTGGGAGAGCGGCCATTGTCACTGTTGCTCAGCATTGGCTGTTCTGGCTTTGCTGTGAATGCTGGGCCGTTGCGTATCGTCAATGAACGCAAAAGCGGTGCGATGGACGATCAGCGCTGCGTTTCTGTGCGAGGTAAGATTCAGCTCTTGCCGTTGACCTGAGTTCTGATTTACAAGAGTTGAGCACGCCTCAAAGCTCACCATGCCCCATTCATTCCTCTACCGAAAGCTGAAAGACGCGCGAACAACCGGCGCGCTGGCGCCATCGTCCGCCCGTCTTGCGCGCGAGCTTGCCAATTTGGCTAAAGGCTCGGAGCATGTTCTGGAACTCGGCGCTGGCACGGGCGCGATCACGCAAGCGCTCTCCCAGGTTGTCAATGGCGAGAAATTGGAGGTTGTTGAACTGCAAAAGAAATTGGCGGCCACTCTGAAGAGCCGCTATCCGAACCTGAAAGTGGTGCATTCGTCGGCGCACTCGGCGCTTGACAACTATCGACGGTGCGGTTCTGTGGCGGTCGTGTCGAGCCTGCCCTTTCGCTCACTGCCGCCTGCCATGAAGCACTTGACGGTGCAGAGCCTATTGGCCTTTCTGAAATCATCGCCTGGCTCACAGTTGATCCAATACACCTATGGCCTGAGCGTGCCTTTCAGTGCGCCAGCAGACTTCAAGTGGCAGCAGGTCAAGTGGGTGCTGACAAATTTTCCCCCGGCGTGCATTTGGGTGCTCACCAAAACACCTGATCGCTAGAGCGTCTTCAAGTCTGCGGAGTCTGCTGATTTTTGGGTTCAGCGCAGTCTGCAGGGTAACTAAATTCGAGCGCCAAAGTGTCCGCGTGCAAGTCGGCCGATAATCACGGTCTTGCTGGAGCACTCCAGCCCCGTACTTTTCAGGACAAACGTTATGCATCGTGTCGCCATCAGCAGCACCGGACTCTACATTCCACCGTACATCATCAGCAACGAAGAGTTGGTGGCTTCGTTCAATACCTTTGCCGCGCAGGAAAATGCCGTGCATGCCGACGCCATTGCGGCGGGTGCACGCCAACCGGTCCCGCTGTCCAGCACTGAATTCATCGAAAAGGCGTCGGGCATCAAGCAGCGCTATGTGATGGAAAAATCTGGCATTCTGGACCCGCAGCGCATGCGCCCGCGTCTGCGCGTGCGCCCTGACAGCGAGATTTCCCTGATGGCCGAAATTGGTGTAGCCGCCGCGCGCGATGCGCTGGCCCGCGCCGGTAAGACGGCAAAAGATGTTGATGGCGTGATCTGCGCCTGCTCCAATTTGCAGCGCGCCTACCCGGCCATAGCCGTTGAAATTCAAGCCGCATTGGGCATTCAGGGCTTCGGCTTTGACATGAATGTGGCTTGTTCGTCGGCCACCTTTGGCATTGAGATGGCGGTCAATGCGGTCAAGACCGGCTCTGCCCGGGCCATTCTGGTGGTTGACCCTGAGGTGACATCAGCGCACCTGGCCTGGCAAGACCGCGACTGTCATTTCATTTTTGGCGACGTTGGCACCGCTGTTTTGGTCGAACGGCTGGACAGCGCGTCGGCCGGCGCGTTTGAAGTGCTGGGCACCCGCCTGCTGACTTCGTTTTCCAATACGATCCGCAACAATGCCGGCTATATGTGGCGCAGCGAAGACCGCAACCCCGAAGATCGCGATCTGCTTTTTTACCAGGAAGGGCGCAAGGTATTCAAGGACGTGTGCCCGATGGCGGCCGAGCACATGTCCAGCCATCTGGCAGCGTATGGCTTTGCGCCTGCTGGTGTGCGGCGCTTTTGGCTGCATCAAGCTAACCTGGCCATGAACCAACTGATCAGCCGCAGACTGCTGGGGCGTGACGCCACGGCCGATGAAGCACCGGTGATTTTGGATGAATTTGCCAACACTGCATCGGCCGGCTCGATCATTGCCTTTCACCGGCACCACGATGACATGCTGGCCGGTGAGGTCGGGGTCATCTGCTCTTTTGGGGCTGGTTATTCGATTGGCAGCGCGGTGTTGCGTCGCTTGTGACTCGGACAGGTCGTTAGTTCAAGTCGCGTTTCAGGCGAATTTCTTCGACCTTGACCTCGCCCACGGGCACGGTTTTGATGCTGGTCATCTCACGCTTGAAGCCCGCCAGGTCATGAAAGTGCAGGGCGCGTTCGTTGCCCAAGGGTATCCACACCGTGACTTTGGTGCAGCCTTCTTCCAGCAAGCCTTCGCGTGCTGCGTCCCACAACGCCAGCCCAACGCCACGACCCCAATGTGAAGTGGCAGCAAAAATGGCCCAGATTTCCCCGGTGGTCGATGGCGTGCCTTTGTCACGTGAGCGGTCGAAGCCGACAAAACCCACAATCTGGTCCCCGTCCAGGGCCACGAGAACTTGGGGTTCGCTGAATTCAATCGCGTCATTCCAGTAGGCTTGGCTCTTGGTGACGGTCATCTCGGGCGATTTTTCGCCGGGGAACAGAGCCTTGAATGCGGCCTGACTGGCGCTGACATGAATTTCGGCAATCGCCTTGGCCTCGCGCGCAGTGGCGGGCCGGACTTCAAAAATGGTGGTGCTGGACATGGGGGGAATGCTTGGGCAAGCAAGTGTTATTGAAAATTGGAGTTGGATTGTCGCCGCAATCCGACCGGGCGCATGGAGAAAACGCGCAGTGCCTACCCAGCGACATTTGCATACCGAAGCGCTCGCTCAATGCTCAGGCCGTGCTTGGCTGGCGTAGGTTAGCGCCGGGTGGGTCTTGAGCTTGCGTGTCTGTACTGTCGGTCGAAAATAGTCCTGGTTTTTTGAAAGCGAACTTAAACAGGGGTTTGCAGGCAGATAATCTAGTGCGCCCGCCTCAATCCGAATGGCCGGACATCTAACTCAGGAGCAAATAATGGCAAAAGGTCAGCAAAGCAACAAGATGGTTAAAAAACCAAAGAAGGATACCGCGCCACCCAAGCCGGTGTCGCCAGACGCCGTGCGTCCAACCGTCACAACCGTGGTGCCGGTTCGTGGAAAACTGAAGAATGCACCATCTCGGACTTGATTTCCAGCTTTAGGTGGGCGCTGCAGTTGGCTGAGGGTGTGGACGCGATGAGTTTTTGCGCATGAAGATTTTGTCCAAGCCTAGAAAGCCGCCGGTTCTCAAGCCAAGAGCCGCTTTGCGTGGGCGCGCGAATGGACGCCAACATGCTGTGCTTGCCAGAGGCCGCTCCCTGGCGCAAATGGTCGAGGATCTGCGCAACTACCAGGCCGAGCTTGAAATACAAAACAAGGCGCTGCGTTACAGCCAAATCGCAGCTGAGGGCGCTTCGGAGCGTTTCCTGACCCTTTTCTCAAACGTACCCCTGGCATTGCTGGTGGTCGATGAGAACGGGTTGGTGCTGGAGAGCAATGCCATGGCCTTGCGGCTCTTTCGCCCTCTGGAAGCTGATGCGCCACTGAACTTCTTGTTGCCGTTGGTGAGCGACGAGTACCGTGACAAGGTTGCGAAGGCGTTTGTCAGCGCCAAAGAAGCCGGAACCCATGAGGCGGCGGAGATCGTGTTTTCATGCGGTTCCAGCGGCGTGTTCACCGGGGACCTGCACATTGCCCGCATGGAGTCTTTTCAGGGCGATCTGGCGCAGTTCATTTGTGCGGTCATTGACCAAAGTCCCTTGCTGACCCAGCGGCAAGCCTTGCGGGCTAGTGCGGCGGAACTACAGGAGCGCAATGAAGAGCTTCAGTTGAGCAAAAACAGACTCGCCTCGATCATCAATTCGTCACTCGATGCGATTATTTGTATCGATCAGAATTACCGCATTACGATTTTCAACCCCACAGCAGCAGCGCTGTTTCAGTGCCCGTCATCGCAAGCACTGGGCAGCCAGTTGACGCGCTTTCTGCCGGACGCACTGCAAACCCTCAGCTATAACAAGCTCATCACGCATGCCCAATTGGGTGAAATGACGGGGTTGACGGCAAGTGGCAACAGCGTCGCGATTGAAGTCAGCGTGTCCTATGAGCGCTACACGGATGGCGACACCACCACGGTCTTCGCTCGCGATCTGACCAGCCGCAAGAAGATTGAAGCGCATCGCAATGCCCTGGAGTCGCAATTGCGGGAATCTCAAAAAATGCAGGCCGTGGGCACCATGGCGGGCGGAATCGCGCACGACTTCAATAACATCATTGGTGCCATTCTGGGTAACGTGGAACTCGCTAAACAAGATGCTGGCGAAAGGTCGCCGGCGCTTGTCAGCCTGGGCGAGATCGACAAGGCAGGTCGGCGCGCGCGCGATCTGGTGCGTCAAATTTTGACCTTCAGCCGCAACGAATCACCCAAGCGGATCCCGATTCAATTGGCTGACGTGGTACTCGAGACCGTGAATTTGATTAAAGTGACGCTGCCCCCATTGGTCGACATGCAGGTGCGCATTGATCCCAGCACACCCTTGGTGCTGGCCGATGCCACGCAAGTGGAGCAGGCGCTGCTCAATTTGTGCACCAATGCCATTCATGCCATTGGCGAGCAGCGCGGGACGGTCAGCATTGAACTTGGGCACAACCTGGCTGCCGACTTGGGTCTGAGTGATCGCCGCAGCGGCGCGCGCGGCCAAAATGTCAGGTTGTCGGTACGCGACACGGGCAGCGGTATCGACACGCAAACGTTGCAGCGCATTTTTGAGCCCTTCTTCACCACCAAGCCGGTGGGCCAGGGTACCGGTTTGGGATTGGCGGTGGTGCATGGCATCATGCGCACCCACCTGGGCACGGTGGATGTGCAGAGCACGCCTGAAAACGGCAGTGTGTTCACGCTCTATTTTCCGGCTGCCGACATCGCATCCTTGCACAGCACCGCAGCTGCCGCAGATTTGTCGCAAGTGCCAGCGGTACATGGTCGGGGCAAGCGGGTGATGTACGTGGACGATGACGAAGCATTGGTTTTTTTGGTCGAGCGCGTGCTCAAGCGCAAGGGGTTTTCGGTCAGCACATTTACCGATCCCCGTTTGGCCGCAGCTGCCTTGCGTGCCCATCCGCTTGACTTTGACCTCCTAGTGACGGACTACAACATGCCAGGCTACAGCGGCATTGAGCTGTTGCGCCAGAGCCGACAGATTCGACCTGATCTCCCGGTGGCCTTGGCGTCCGGCTATGTGACGCCAGAGATCGAGCAAAGTGCGCTCAGCGTAGGCGCGCGTGCGCTGATCCACAAGCCCAATGATGTGGACGAACTGTGTGAGACCGTCCAGCGACTTTTGCAGGGTGCCGATGCACCCTGAACAGCTGAAAGTCCTGTACGTAGATGAAGCCCTACTGGTGCTGGACAAGCCTGCCGGCTTGTTGTCGGTGCCTGGACGCGGCGAAGGCAAGCAGGATTGCCTGAGTGCGCGTGCCCAAGCCCAGTACCCGGACGCGATGGTGGTGCACCGCCTGGACATGGCGACCTCGGGTCTGATGGTAATGGCGCGTGGGGTGGCGGCACAACGCACCTTGAGCCTGGCTTTTGCCAGCCGCAGCGTCAGCAAACGTTACGTCGCGGTCGTCGATGGGCAACTCGCGCCCCCCACGCAACCCTGGGGTGTCATTGACCTGCCGATTGGACTGGACTGGCCAGAACGACCGCGCCGAATCATTGATCACCAGGCAGGCAAGCCCAGCCTGACGCGCTGGCGTGTGCTGTTAAACCGGCACACTGATGGAGCGACCCGGGTGGAGTTGCAGCCCGTGACAGGGCGGTCGCACCAATTGCGGGTGCACCTGCTGGCCTTGGGGCATGCGATTGTGGGAGACCGGCTGTATGGCAGCCCGCGTGTGCAAGCTATGGCTGAGCGCATGTTGCTGCATGCATGCGCGTTGGAATTCGATCATCCCAAAAGTGGGAAAGCCATGAATTTTGTCAGTCCGGCGCCCTTCTAAGCCAACCCGTCAGCAAAGCTAAGTTGCGCCCAGGTGTCCAGATGATGCCGATACACTCCAAGCCTTTAGCACCTCAGCGCAACCCAAATCAATAAGAACCCAGCATGAAGAACTACGATCTCTACGCCATCGGCAATGCGCTGGTGGACGCCGAATATGAAGTCTCGGACATCCAACTCCAAACCATGGGCGTTGACAAGCGTCACATGACATTGATCGATGCCGCGCGGCGCTCGGAGTTGCTGGATCATCTGGCGGGCAGCACGGCACGACGTACCGGGGGCGGGTCGGCGGGCAACACGGTGGTGGCGCTGGCACAACTTGGGGGTAGGGCGTTTTACTCTTGTCGCGTGGCCGATGATGAGCTGGGTGCGTTTTATACGCAGGACCTGATCGCCAACGGCGTTGCCACCAACCTCACGCGTACGCTGCCCACGCCGGGACAAACAGGCAGCTGCATGGTGATGGTGACACCCGATGCCGAGCGCAGCATGAGCACTTTTCTGGGGGCGACGGCTGAACTGGATCACACTGCCTTGCACCAGCAGGATATTGAAAAATCAAAAATCTATTACATGGAAGGTTACCTCGCCGCGTCCGCAACGGGTCTGCAAGCAGCACTATTGGGGCGCCAAATGGCCCAGGAGGCTGGCGTTGCCTTGGCTAGCACCTTGAGCGATGTCAGCATGATCAACTTCTGCCGACCCGGCCTAGACGCCATCATCGGCGACGGCCTGGAATACCTGTTCTGCAACGAGGAAGAAGCCCAGGTTTGGTGTGGCTCGCAAGACCTGCAGCAGATATGCGATCAACTAAGCCAACTGGCGGGCACCGTCTGTCTTACGCGTGGTCCTCATGGCTGCCTGGTGCTAGAGGGTAAACAAAAGACTGTTGTGCCCGCGGTCCAGGTGCAAGCCCTTGATACCAACGGCGCGGGGGATATGTTTGCCGGCGCCTTCCTTTACGCAGTGACGCACGGCGAGAGCCACTCACGGGCTGCCTGGCTGGCCAATCAGGCCGCGGGTCAAGTGGTCAGTCAGTATGGCAATCGTCTCACGCGCGAACAACTGGGGCGCATCAAGAGTCAAGCCCAAGAGCAATGGCTCGGCAATGGCTCGCGCGACGATGGCCAGTGATTAACCCGTTGGTTGATTTCTATTTGGTGTCAAAAGGTTGGCCTGCGAGTTTGAATCCGGCCTTGATTCCCTTCTTGCCGAACCAGCCTTGATTCATCTCCAGCACATAGCGCACCGGCGCCTTGGAGCAATGTGAATCGGTGGTTTGCGGCTTCATGTCGACCAGGTTGACAATCGTGCCGTCATTGGCCACGAAGGCTGCCGTCAAAGGCACCAGGGTGTTCTTCATCCAGAAGCATTGCACGCTGGCTTGTTCAAAGGCAAACAGCATCCCTTCAACCTGCGGCATCTCCCGGCGGAACATCAGTCCGATTGAGCGTTGTTTTTCAGTTGCAGCCATTTGGGCATCAATCAGATGCATGCCCGCCGACAGCTTGACACGGGGCAAGTCCATTTGCGGCGCGTTCTGCGCGCGACTGTTGTTGGCCAGAGCGGCGCTCAAGCCCAGGAGTGCGATTGCAATGTGATTCATGGGTCGATTTTGATGCAAGTGAAGAAGCCGCACATAAGAATGCCCGCTTTTGCGGGCATTCTTGGTTCAAACGGTCAATAATTTTTATTGGCGGTGGCTGCAACGTCGGCAGCGAAAGCACCCGCACTGAAGAGGCCAGCGATCAACTCGGCGAGAAGTTTGTTCATGTTCATGTTCAGTTTCTTTGAGGTAGGTCAAATAATTCCCTACCAACCCTTGAAAGGCAGGTCCGTAACTGGGCTGATTGGCCCCCGGTTGACAGCAACAAGTAATATTTCGAGACTAAAATTCACCGTCGCCTGCAAGCTAGCCAGGAAAGAGCATTCTCGGGTGGTTTCGGCTTCAATTTGCTCATAAATTCAACGAATTAACGGAGAAATAGCGATATGTACCAACACATCAAGGTTCCCTCGGAAGGCCAAAAAATAACCGTCAATGCTGATATGTCATTGAATGTGCCTGATCAACCCATCATTCCTTTCATTGAAGGCGACGGTACCGGTTTCGACATCACGCCTGTGATGATCAAAGTGGTTGATGCCGCCGTGGCCAAGGCCTATGGCAGTAAGAAAAAAATCCATTGGATGGAAGTCTATGCCGGAGAGAAATCAACCAACGTGTATGGCCCTGACGTATGGTTTCCCAATGAAACCCTGGAAGCCCTGCGTGAATATGTGGTGTCCATCAAGGGCCCGTTGACGACCCCCATTGGTGGCGGCATCCGCTCGCTCAATGTCTTTATGCGCCAAGAGCTTGACCTGTTTGTCTGCCTGCGCCCGATCCAGTATTTTGAGGGCGTACCCAGCCCGGTTAAAGAGCCGGAAAAGACCAATATGGTCATCTTCCGTGAAAACACCGAGGATATTTACTGTGGCATCGAATTTGAAGCTGAGTCGCCCAAGGCGCAAAAGCTCATCAAATTCCTGCAGGACGAGATGGGTGTTACCAAAATCCGTTTCCCCGCTACATCTGGCATCGGTATCAAGCCGGTGTCGCGTGAAGGCACCGAGCGTTTGGTGCGCAAGGCAATTCGTTATGCCATCGACAATGACAAGCCCAATGTAACGCTGGTTCACAAGGGAAACATCATGAAATTCACCGAAGGTGCTTTCCGTGATTGGGGCTACGCATTGGCACAGAACGAGTTTGGTGCGGAGTTGATCGACGGTGGCCCGTGGTGCAAATTCAAGAACCCGAAAACGGGCAATGAAATCATTGTCAAAGACGTTATTGCAGATGCTTTCCTGCAGCAGATTCTGTTGCGCCCGGCTGAATACAGTGTGATCGCCACCTTGAACCTGAATGGCGACTATATTTCTGACGCTCTGGCGGCTCAAGTCGGCGGCATCGGAATTGCAGCAGGTGCCAATTTGTCCGACTCGGTAGCTTGCTTTGAAGCCACCCATGGCACAGCCCCCAAATATGCGGGTAAGGATTATGTGAACCCGGGTTCTGAAATTCTCTCAGCCGAGATGATGCTGCGCCACATGGGTTGGACTGAAGCCGCAGATGCCATCATCAATTCGATGCAAAAGTCTATCAAGAGCAAAAAGGTGACTTATGACTTCGCTCGCCTGATGGACGGTGCCACCCAGGTCAGTTGCTCTGGCTTCGGTCAGGTGATGATCGACAACATGTAAACACGGTTCCAGGACGTTCATTGACGTCCCATTAGCTTTTCCCATAAACCCCAGTGCGTTGATTTCTAGCCATTACATTAAAGTGTTGATGGATTTGGCTTGATTCGTTAAAATGCCCTCTGAGCCGCAATGGTTCCGAGGGCATCTTCTTGTCAAAGATTTCTTCTGCAGGCTATCGATTCCCTGAGCCCTCTTGCGGGGTGCAGGTCAACTTCTGCAAAAACATCAAATGCGCTGCCTTCGGTGTGCCTGAAACCCTGAATCGCGTCCGCAGGCCCAACGGAACGAGTTCTCAAGCCGGCGACTACATTCGCACTGACGACGGCCGCAACAACATACAGATGAAGTGCGGGCTATGCGGCAGCAAGAACCCCCTGCGCAGCAACGAAGCCATTGCCCAGGAGCTCGGCCGCCTTTGCGCGCACATCTTCGGGGACACCGTTCCCTGCTGCCCAGCACAGGATTGCGTCAACATGACTGTGCCCGTGACCGCCGCCAGCCACTACGTGCGCAACGGCAAGACGCCCTCGGGAACCCCTCGATGGCGCTGTAACGCCTGCCGAAAGACCTTTGCGGGCACCGCGGCGCCACAGGCACGGCAACGCATGCCCCACAAGAATCGTGACGTGTTCTCGCTTCTGATGAACAAAATGCCTATCAACCGCATCGCCGAGGTAACAGGGCTGGCGCCTACAAGCATTTACGGCAAGATTGAGCTCATACACCGCCAATGCATGGCATTTGCAGGGCAGCGTGAGCGGCAGCTGGTTCAGGGCATGCCACTGCCGTCCATGTACGTGGCTGTTGACCGTCAGGTGCACTACGTGAACTGGTCAAATCGAAAGGACCGGCGCAACGTTGCGCTAACCGCGATTGGCAGCGCGGACCTCACCACCGGCTACGTGTTCGGCTTCAATTTGAACTTCGACCCGGCGCTTAACCCGACAACCGTCGAGAAGGAAGCCGCGGCAAGTGGTGACTTGGCAGAGTACGAGGCCTACCGCAAGCTCGCACGGGTGTGGCTGTCTACTGACTATCAGGCAGCTATTGAAGCGTCCAAGTCCCGCAAGGCCAAAACCAAGAAGTTCAAGACGGCAGCTTTTGAAGAAGGGCTGGAGCAGGACATTACAGCGCAGTATGAGCAAGGGCAGGCCTGCGAGGACGTTGAGGCGGAAGGTGCCGACGGCGAGGCAGCGTTGCCGGGCAATGGGGTTCAAATCAAAGACCAGTACACCATGCACGGGCACTTTCATCTGCTGGCTACTCTGCTCCAAAACGCCGACAAGGTGCGCTGCTACATGGACCAGGACAGTGGCATGCGCGCGGCGTTCCTGGGAGCCTTCGCTGAGCGCGTCAAGCAGCGTACGGCCGATGCCTGGTTTGTGTCGGTCATGAAGGATGCCACGGTGAACCAGAAAGAAGCAGCTGTGAATAGAGCCAAAGCCCGACTGGCCGAGGCTACCGCGGCGCATCCCGGCTTAGTCCTTGCTCAGGTGAAGATGCTTTTGATGAAAGAGGAAATGGCGAACCCAAAGGAAATGGGTTCGTATAAAGACATTTGGCTGTCGCACCCCATGCCCAATATGAGCGAGCCCGCAAAAAAGATGGCTTGGCTCACCAACTTCGGGGACTACGATGAAGACCATCAAGCCCACCTGTATCTGAAAGCCAGCTTGCATGCGGTTGACCGGTTCTTTATGCAGGCCCGTCGGCGGCTGTCGCTCGCAGAGCGTTCTATTCACACGGCTAGTTCCGAAGGCCGCACATGGTACGGGTACAGCGCCTACAACCCCGAGAACCTAGCGAGGACGCTGGAGATATTTCGGGTGTTCTACAACTACTGTAAGGCGGGAAAAGACAAGCAGACACCGGCAATGCGGCTTGGCCTCGCTAAGGCCCCCATCGCCTTGGAAGATATTCTTTACTTCACTCCCTGACTTACGGCGCAAATGTACGAGTCGTTGAGCAT
>VMTC01000070.1 GCA_013791765.1 Rhodoferax sp. | reverse complement strand
TTCCAGCGTCAGGTGTTTCTTCAGTGACGAAGCGGCGCCCACCGGGAACACCATCACATGCTGCCATTCGTAGCAGGGCAGGGTGACCAGTTCCGAATAGCCGTCGAGCGATTCAGTGGCAATGCCGATTTCGGCCACTTCGTCAATCAGCATGCGCGCCACCTGGTCCGGTGAGCCCTGATGCAGGCTGACGTTGACCTTGGGGTAAGCCTGGCGCAGCTTGGCCACGGGTTCGGGCAGCACGTAACGCGCCTGGGTGTGGGTGGTGGCGATCGACAGGGTGCCGCTGTCTTCGGCACTGTACTGCTCGCCGATGCGCTTGAGGTTGCTCACCTCCCGCATGATGATCTCTATGCTTTTGAGTACATGCTGACCCGGTTCGGTCACGCGCTTGAGGCGCTTGCCGTGACGCGCAAAGACTTCAATTCCCAGCTCTTCTTCGAGCTCGATGATGGCTTTGGAGACGCCCGGCTGCGAGGTGTGCAGCGCCCGGGCGGCTTCGGTCAGGTTGAGGTTGCGCCGCACTGCCTCTTGCACAAAGCGGAATTGGTGTAGGTTCATATCAAATTTCAACTAAGAATGAAATTTATTATGCCCTACGCGGGTTCTTATTGACGCCTCATCCGGGGCGAAATCATCAGGCCAGGGCAAGGCGTGCGATCAGCTCAATCACCTGGGCTTCTTCGCCGATGGCGGGTCTCAGATTGAAAGTCACCGCAGGGTGCGTGGCCCGCAAGGCGCTCATCAGCAGCGGCAAGTCCTCGCGCGCGTGTTTGCCCACGCCAAAAAACAGCGGGACTACCGTGATTGTCGTGACGCCCAGGGTCACCAGCTGCTCGGCGCTGGCGGGCAGATCGGGCGCCGAGAGCTCCAGGTAGGCACAGCGCACATGGACCGCAGGTGCCAAGGCCCGCATCTGCTCGGCCACCGCTTCAATCGGCTTTCGCCACAGGGGGTCGCGCGAGCCATGCGCCAGCAAGATGGTGCCGCGCGCCAGATTGGGTTGTATCAGCATGTTGTTTACTTGAATCAGGGCGTTGGCGTCAGCGCCGCAGGACCAGCCATCCAAAGGCCGTCAGGGACAGCGCCAGATAGATCATGCCCGGCAGCGCCGCGGTCAGCCACGGCTGCCAGTTTTGCAGGTTGCCCATGTAGCCAAAGACGTTGTTGAGCAAGAAGAAACTGATGCCGGCCATGACGCCGCCAAACACACTGTTGGCAATGCCTCCCGAGCGAAAGTGCAGGTAGGCAAAGGGCAGGGCCAGCACCACCATGACCAGGCAGCTCAAGGGGTAAAAAACTTTTCTCCAGAACTCGATTTCGTAGCGCTGTGCGGTCTGCGAATTCGCTTGCAGGTGCCGGATGTACTGGAACAGGTCAATCGTGCTCATGCGCTTGGGTTTGAGCAGCGCGGCCGCCACCATCTCGGCGCTGATCTGGTTGGGCCACCTGTAGCTGGCGAGTTGCGCGCGGTCAATGCGGGCGGTGTCGGCGCCCCGCGCCGGGAAATCGGTTCGCCGCACACCGGCCATTTGCCAGGCGTCATCGGCGCCAAACTGGGCGCTTTCTGCCTGCAATGTAGACCGCAGGAAACCCTGGCTGTCGAATTCAAAAACGCGCACGTCGCTCATGCTGCCGTCCGGCGCCATGGACCTGACGTTGACGGCATATTGCCCGTCGGCCCGCTGCTCCTTGAGCCAGGCCCCCGTTTGGCCCACGGTGATGCTGCCCTGGTAACGCGCCTTGAGGAGTTGCGCTGCGCGGTCGGCCGGTGGCGAGAGGTAATCGCCAATGGCAAAGGTCAACGCCACAAACCCAAGGCCCAGCAGCAGCAACGCCCGTAAGGCGCGCCACGGCCCGAGCCCACTGGTGCGCAATATGGTGAATTCAGAACTTTGCGCGAAACGCGCCATCACAAAGATCGTGCCTATCAGCACAGCGATGGGCAGCAGCTCATACAAGTGACTTGGAATCATCAAAGCCACATAGCTCAGGGCGTGCACGATGCGGTAGCCAGCGGCCGCGTAGCGCCCGACCGCCTGGACCTCTTCCACGAAATCAAAAAAGAAAAACAGCGACAAAAAGCCCAGGGTGACGAACGCCACCGCATACAGCACCTCGCCATAGATCAGGCGCCTTATGGTCTTCAAGTTGGTGTCTTTCGTAACTTTGAGGTGGTCAGGCTTGAAGCGCCCAGCAAGGTTCGCCAGCGCCAGTTGTTATGCCCTTTGGCCAGCCAGAGAATGCCAAATACCAACGCGCTACCGTGCAGGATCGCCAAGAAAGCGCCGAAGCCGAATTTCCCAGAGGCGATCCAGCTTTGCCCCAGGCTCAACAAGTTGTAGTACAAAACGAAGGTAAATAAGGCAAACACCAGATTGGCACTGCGCCCGACGCGCGGATTGGCGCTCGAGACGGCAATGCCGATGATCACCAAATTGACGGCCGCCAAAATCAAGCCGAGGCGCCAAGACAACTCTGCCAGGTTGGGCAGCGTCCGGTTTTCAAACAAGGCACGGGTGGGGCGGGTCTTGACGGGTACGTCATCGGTGTTGGCGAGAATGTCCTCACCGACCTTGATTCCGTATTCTTCAAATTCGCTGATCTTCAGGCCCGAGGTGCCGACCGCGCTCTCCAGACGTTGCCCGTTGCTGAGCATCAAGAATCGATCCTGCCCAATGGTCTCGATGCGGCCGCGCCGGGCGGAGGTAACGGTCTCTTTGCTGCCTTCGCGTGTCGCAATAAATACGTTGTTGCCAGCTTGTTTGCCGCTGACGTCCTTCTCGACAAAAAACACCCGCTTGCCACCCGCTGATTCTTGAAATTGACCCGGTTCAATGCGTTCAAGGTCGCCGCGTTTTTCGTATTCAGCCTTCAAGGTCTCGATCTTCTGGTTGGACCACGGCAGCACCAGCAGGGCCAGCGTTGTGACCATCAGCAGGACCGGCCAGGCAAAACGGAACAAGGGGCCGAGCAAAGTGGCCAGACCTTTGCCGCTGCTGAACCAGATCACCATCTCGCTCTCCCGGTACATGCGTGACAAGGTGGCAATGATAGAAATGAACAGGCTCATGGTCAAAATGGTGGGCATGTAGGCGAGCACCGTGTAGCCCATGACCAGCATCACGTCAGACGGATTGAAGCTGCCGCGCGAAGCCTGTCCCAGGGTGCGGATCAGCGTCATCGTCATGACCACCGTGGCCAGCACAATCAGCGTGGCCCCAAAGCTGCGGGCCAATTCCTTGCGGATGGAAGAATGGAATAACATCGCTTGCGATTTAGTGAGACAGACTGTCGTGACTTAAAACAAAGATAGAGATTATGAACTTTGAACTTGAAACCCTTGACCTGAGCGCTGCTTCCAAACAGAAGTGCGACGCCCTGATTGTGCTGATCACGTCGCATTTAAAACCGGGCAAGGACGTTTTGTCCCTGTTGGTGGCGCAAGCTTTGAAGGCGGGTGACCTGCAAGCCAAGCCCGGTAAAACGCTGGCTTTGTACCGGCCAGTCGGCCTCGCCTGCGTTCGCGCGGTGCTGGCGCATGCCGGGGAAGGCTCCGCCCATGAGGTGAGCCGAGCCGTGAAGAGCGCCGTCGCGGCTGCCAAAGCGGACAATGTCAAGAAGCTCGTGATTTGTTTTGCTGCCGCGACGCTGGACGCGCCACTGCGTGCGGCCGTGATCGCTGCGGCCGAAGCCAGCTACGTGTTTACCACGACCAAATCCAGGCCGCAGGGCCGGGTGATTGAGCGTGTGCTCATTGGCGTTTCAAATTCATCAGCGTTGAAGCCGGTCTTTGATCGTGCCGCTGCCGCAGTCACCGGCATTGAGTTTGCCAAGGAGTGGGCCAATCGGCCAGCCAACCACGCCACGCCTGAGCTATTGGCGGGTGCCGCACACGCTTTGGCCAAGCTCCCGAACATCAAATGTGAGGTACTGGGCCCCAAACAAGTGCATAAACTGGGCATGGGCGCCTTCATGGCGGTCGCGCAGGGTTCGCAAGAACCCCTGCGTTTTATCGTGCTGCGTTATCACGGCGCACTGAAGTCCGAGGCGCCGACGGTGCTGGTAGGCAAGGGCGTTACCTTCGACAGCGGCGGCATTTCCATCAAGCCTGCCGCTGACATGGACGAGATGAAATTTGACATGTCAGGTGCGGCCAGTGTGCTGGGTGTTTTTCGGGCCTTGGCTGAACTCAAGCCCGCCATCAACGTGGTTGGTTTGATCCCCGCTTGCGAAAATCTGCTCGACGGCCGCTCCATCAAGCCCGGCGACGTGGTCACCAGCATGAGTGGCCAGACCATCGAGATTCTCAATACCGATGCCGAGGGTCGTCTGGTGCTGTGCGACGCGTTAACCTACGCCGAGCGCTTCAAACCTCGCGCCGTGGTCGATATCGCCACGCTCACGGGTGCCTGTGTGATTGCGCTGGGCGGCGTGCGCAGCGGTTTGTTCTCAACCAACGATGAATTGGCCGCTGCACTGATCTCGGCCGGGCAAGCCTCGCTGGACCTGTGCTGGCGCATGCCGCTTGATGACGACTACGCCGAAGGCCTCAAAACCAATTTTGCCGACGTTGCCAATGTGGCAGGGCGCGCCGGGGGTGCCATCACCGCCGCCAAGTTCTTGCAGCGTTTCACCGAAAAATTTCCCTGGGCCCATCTGGATATTGCGGGCACTGCCTGGAAGAGCGGCAAGGAAAAAGGCGCCACGGGGCGGCCCGTGGCCTTGTTGCTGGAATACCTGCTTGATTCAACCAAATAGAAAAGGCGACATGACCCATGACTGAGGTCGCTTTTCACTTCAACGCGCCTGAGCCGGTGGCCTATGTTTGTCGCTTGTTGCGCAAGGCCGTGGCAAGCGGCGCCAAGCTGGTGGTGATCGGTTCGCCGCAGGTGCTGGAGCAACTTGATCGCGCCCTTTGGACCTTTTCACCCACTGACTTTGTGCCGCATTGTTTTTTGGACAGTGAGTCCTACGTTGTCGCTGCATCGCCCGTTATTTTGTCGACAACCACAACGGCGATGCCGCATCAGCAGGTGCTGATCAACCTCGGTCAGTTTGTGCCCGATGGTTTTGATCGCTTTGAGCGGGTCATTGAGGTGGTTGGTCTGGAGGACGAGGGTCGTCAGTCGGCGCGAAGCCGCTGGAAGAACTATTCCGATCAGGGTTACGCCATCACGCGTCATGATCTGGCTTTGAAAACGTCGAACTGATGAACCTAATCCCCCGAAATCTGCCTCGTTATGTGCCGACCCTGACGGAGATCGTCGACCCCGCCTCGCTGCTCAGGACTTCGTCAACGTCAAGTTCGAAATTTCCTGAAATTTCCCAGTTTGTGATGCAGCAGGTGGAGCAGGTGCTTGATCGCCGTCTAAAGGAGGAGACCGATGCCATGCTTCGCAATTGGGTGACGGGACAGCTGGGCACCTTGCGCTTGCATCTTCGGGATGAATTGGCGCTTGTGGTTCGAAATGCCGTGGCAGAGGCGATCGCGTCGCGGGACGGGGCGCAAGAGTAAAATTTTTGAGCCATTTAGCCTCGGCTTGGTGTCTACCCTATGTTTCTGGCGCAAAAACTGCGCTATCGTGGCGGGTGTCGAGTTTTTCATTCACTTTTTATTAATTATGGAGTTGTCAATGCAAATGAAATTGAAAATTACTGTGCTGGCTGCAATTGCCGCTGCCGCTGGTGTTGCCATGGCGCAGGACATGGTCGTCAAGATCGGCCACGTTGCGCCAATTTCTGGTGCTCAGGCAACTTACGGCCGCGACAATGAAAATGGTGCCCTTATGGCCATTGCCGATCTGAACGCCGCTGGTGTGATGATCGGCGGCAAGAAAGTCAAGCTGCAACTGGTGGCTGAAGATGATGCAGCCGATCCCAAGCAGGGCACTGCGGTAGCACAAAAACTGTGCGATGCCAAAGTAAACGGCGTCGTGGGTCACCTCAACTCCGGCACCACGATTCCGGCCTCTAAGATTTACCATGACTGCGGCATTCCCATGGTCACGCCATCGGCGACCAACCCCAGCCTGACCAAGCCGGGCTACAAGACAACTTTCCGCCTGCTGGCCAATGACAACGCGCTCGGCGCAGGTCTGGCTTTTTACGCGGCTGATACCTTGAAGCTCAAGCGCGTTGCCATCATTGACGACCGTACCGCCTATGGCCAGGGCGTGGCCGATATTTTCAAGAAAACAGCGGCATCCAAGGGCATCACCATCGTCGATGAACAGTTCACCACCGACAAGTCGGTTGACTTCATGGCGATCCTGACGGCCATCAAGGGGAAGAACCCGGATGGCGTGTTTTATGGTGGCATGGACGCCCAAGCGGGCCCTATGCTGCGCCAGATGGAGCAACTTGGCCTCAACAATGTCAAATACTTTGGCGGCGATGGCATTTGCACCCAGGATTTGATCAAGCAAGCCGCCGGTGCCAAAACACTTGAACACGTCATTTGCGCTGAAGGCGGTGCCTCACTGGCCAAAATGCCCGGTGGTGTGGCCTGGAAGGCCCGTTACGATGCCAAGTACCCTGGCCAGTTTCAAGTCTACAGCCCCTACGTCTACGATGCCGTCAATGTGATCGTTGATGCCATGAAACGTGCTGGCAGTGCAGACCCCAAGGTCTACCTGGCCAAGTTGGCTGAGTCCAACTACAAGGGCATTACGACCAATGTGCAGTTTGAGCCCAATGGCGAGTTGAAGAATCCCGCCATGACCATCTACACCTACAAGGGTGGTGCCAAGGCTGCCCTGAACTGATCTGATCTGCCTCTCTCGCTGAAAAGGCCATCTTCGGATGGCTTTTTTCTTGGCCCTTTCACTGACGCAGCGTAAATCAGAGTTTGCTCGGTTAAAATTCGAGTCTCAGGAGCGGTGGATGAGTGGTTTAAGTCATACGCCTGGAAAGCGTACGAGGGGTCAAACCCTCCGGGGGTTCGAATCCCCCCTGCTCCGCCAGATACAGGGTTTCAACGGTCGCCAACCGTGTCAGTAACCCCCCCCTAGAAGCCCTTGTTCCCCAGTGGAGCCGGGGCTTTTTTGTGTCTAAAGGTCATTTCTGGTTAGAGACTAAGGGCCCGCAAAGCCGCAGGATCGGCGGCTTCTTCACGCATTTTAAAATTCATGCTCCTCAGGGCTTGGCCTTCTCGGCGTCTCGGGCGAGGGCGTCTTCTATGGCCTTCATCGGGTCAACGTCTTGCGTGGGTGTCTGCGGGGCCTCAAGGGCTGGAGGCAAACTGTCGGCCGGTTGGCCGGCATCGGCAGGCGGCGCTGGCTCGGTCCAGGCGTCGTCCATTTGCGTTTGCAGCAGGTCCATGACGGCCGCCTTGCTCAGGCCTTTGTCATTGCTCATATCGCCAACAACCAGCTTCGGGAAAACCATAATGGCAACCAGCATGATGATGAGCATGCCAATAAAGGCGACTGAGCCCTTATAAATCTCCGTGGTCGTGACGGCCTTGATGGTTTGACCTGTGATGCGGTATTTGTAG
>VMTC01000088.1 GCA_013791765.1 Rhodoferax sp. | reverse complement strand
GCCCGTGTTCTCATCAGGACAGTGGGCCTCCCAGGCGCCCGATCTCTATGCCAAGCTCAAGTCGACTGACCTCATGCATCTGGCGGGCGGTGGAATTTTGGGCCACCCAGATGGCATTGCGGCTGGTGTGACGAGCATGCGAGAGGGCTGGGAAGCCGCCGTTTCAGGCGTGAGCCTTGAAGCGTTCGCAAAGACGCACCCAGCCCTGCAAAAGGCACTCATCAAATTCAGCAACAGCTGATTGCAACGAGATTTTGCATGACCGAATCACCACGCATTGCCTTCTACGGCGACGACTTCACGGGCTCCACAGATGCACTTGAAGTCCTTGCATTTGCCGGCCTTCGTTGCGCGTTGTTTTTGAATGCGCCGACACCGGAAACGATAAAGGAATTCGCTGGTCTCGACGCGATAGGGATCGCCGGCGACAGCCGAAGCATGTCACCTTCGGAAATGGACGAAACGCTTCCATCGGTCTTTAAATCTCTTGCAGACCTGAAGGTAGCCATCGTGCACTACAAGGTCTGCTCTACGTTCGACAGCTCTGCGTCCATCGGAAGTATCGGAAGGGTTATGGAGATCGCCCGCCGAATCTTTGGGCCAGCGTACATACCCATTGTGGCGGGAACGCCCGCGCTTGCCAGATATTGCCTGTTTGGGAATCTGTTTGCACGATCGGGTACCGACGGGCGGACCTATCGCATTGACAGGCACCCGATCATGAGCATGCATCCCGTCACGCCACTCGACGAGAGCGACCTGGGCAAATTTTTGGGCCGTCAAACCGATCTATCAATAGAAAACTTTGTGGCTCCGAACTTCGAAGGAGATCGCAATGGGATGGATGAACAGTTAGAGGCGCTGACTAGAGGCCGGCCCGACGCCGTGCTCTTCGACGGCCTGACCCATGCGCACATGACAGAAGTGGGCAGGCTGCTTGATGCCCATGCGCATCGGCTTGGAACAGCCTTCGTCGTCGGCTCCTCGGGCGTCGAGTACGCGCTGACCCAGTGGTGGCGTGAACTAGGTACAAGAAACCCCAGTCCGTTGAAATTTGAATCATTTGCCGGCGTTGATCATGTCCTGGCCGTTTCGGGCAGCGCCTCTTCTCTCAGTGCACAACAAATTGACACTGCGCTGGCCGCCGGCTTTGTCGGCGTAGCAGTTGACGCGTGTGCGCTCGTCGATGACGAACGTTGGGAGGACGCGTCGTCCCGCTTGGTCGCTGACGTGCTTGGCCAACTCGAACAAGGCAAGAGTGTCATTTTGCACACAGCCCGTGGCCCAGCAGACCCGCGCATTGAGGCCATGATGGCGTTCATCGTATCGCGTGGCAATTCCAGAGAAGAAGCAAAACACAGCGGCAGGCGCTTACTGGGCATACGCCTTGGTTTGATCGTCAACGCGATCTTGTTGGCCGCCCCACTGGAACGATTGGTGTTGTCTGGTGGTGACACGGCCAGCCAGATTACCCGCGTACTGGCACCTGACGCCTTGGAAATTGAAGCCAGACTGGCGCCAGGCGCACCACTTTGCCGATTCCTTTCGAATCAGCCGCATCTCAGCGGACTGCAGATTGCGCTGAAAGGTGGGCAAATGGGCGACGCGTCGTATTTTGTCAAAGCGTTACAGGGCAACGTGTGAATCCCGGTGAGTGCGATCCACAACATCCGGGGATATATCTCAGGGGATTCACCAATCGGAAACAAGTTATGAAGCTTGTCCATCCAAATTTTAATCGTAATAATTTTTAATCAGTTGAATCACTTCATAAGGAGAAATCGGCAATGAAAGCAGCATTGGTAACGGACTTGGAAAAGGTATCGATTCAGGAAATTGATCGCCCAATAATCAAAGACGATGAGGTTTTGATCAAAGCAAAAACCGTCGGTGTTTGCGGTTCAGACCTCCATCTGTTCAGAGGGACACATGCATTCCGCAAACCCCCGGCGATATTAGGTCACGAAATTGCAGGCGACGTCGTGGAAATAGGCAAGAACGTCAAGACGGTCAAGGTTGGCGATCGCGTCACGGTAGAACCGCAATATGGCTGTGGAGAGTGCGAATATTGCCAACAGGGTCTCGTGAATTTGTGTGCCAACAAGGTTGTTCCAGGCACCGCAAAGTGGATAGGCGTTTTTGTCGAGTATTTCAATGCACCTGAGCGAACAATTCACAAGTTGAATGATTCGGTCAGTTACCAAATGGGAACGATGATCGAACCGCTTGCGGTGGCAGTGCGAGCACTTAGAAGAGCAACGGTCAAGGAAAAAGATTGTTTGGTTATTCTCGGCGCTGGAACAATCGGACTTCTGACCTTGGTCGTAGCCAAACAAATGGGCTACAAGAAGATTGTGTGCACCGATACCGCTGAATTCAATCGTGAAATGGCAATCAAAAATGGCGCTACCTTGGCCATTAACCCGATTGATACTGATATTGTGGATGTCGTCAAAAAACTGACCGATGGCAAAGGCGCCGATCTGGCACTTATTGCAGCAGGCGCCAATAATATTGTTGACCAAGCCACTGCGTGTGTGAAGAAACGTGGCGAGATTGGCATCATTGCCATGATCACAGAAAAAATACCTTTTTACTCCTACCAGATCGTCATTAATGAGCTGACGATGTACGGCGCCATGACCTATGAAACAAAAGATTTCAAAGAGGCTGCCGACATGATCAATGCGGGTCTTGATCTGAGCAGTTTCATTACCCAGACCATGGATATTGAACATACTCAGAAAGGTCTCGATGTTCTAAGTCAGAAAAAAGAACATGTCGTTAAAGTCATGATCGAATTTTAAATTCTATTGAATTTAAAATACTGCAAGTTTTGCAGCAGGGGTTATCAACAACAACAAGATCACGACAGTGACTCTGTTAATGATTTTTGTGGTCGGTGTTTTATTATTAATTTATATTGGAGAATATCTTGAAAAAGTTAGCCTTATCGTTAATGCTTGGTGTCGCAGTTGCCTGTACGGCATTTGCTGCAGATCCAGCAAAGAAACCTATCGTCATGAAACTCGGTCACATTCAGAATGAATCCGATTTGTGGCACTTGGGCGCATTGAAATTTGCCGAGTTGGTCGACGCCAAAACAAAGGGCGAAGTACAAGTCAAGGTCTTCCCCAACTCAACGATCGGAAACGACCGTGACATGGCTGAGGGTCTGCAGATTGGGTCTGTTGACTTTGCATTGATCGCTGGCGTGCTTGGAAACTTTGAGCCTTCAATTCAAATTATGGAATTGCCGTATCTTTTCAAAGATGAGACCCATTTGCGCAAGGTCATGTACGGTCCGATCGGCGATCAAATCCTGGACAACTTGCTAAAGAGTTCTGATATACGGGGACTGACTTTTTGGGAACGCGGCCCTCGGCAACTGACGACCAACAAGCCAGTTAACTCGCTGAGTGACATCAAAGGCCTCAAGATCCGGGTGCCTGAGATTCCCCCCATCATTGCGGCATGGAAGGCCATGGGAACCAATCCTACGCCGATGGCGTGGGGTGAGGTGTATACAGGATTGCAGCAAAACGTGATTGAAGCTCAAGAGAATCCTATTCCATTTATTCATGCCGGCAAAATATATGAAGTGCAAAAATATATTGCCATGACGAATCATAAGTACGAATATGTACTCATTGCCATGAGCAATAAAGCCTGGTTAAAACTTAACCCGCAGCAACAGAAAGCGGTGAAAGAAGCAGCCGCAGAATCAACCCAGTATGAAAACAAGCTGGTCTTTGAAAAATCAGACAACTTGCTCAAGGACCTGCAGGCAAAAGGGATGAAAGTCACAAAACCAGATACGACCGAATGGGCCAAGCTCGCTCGCACTGTGCATCAGCAGTTTGCGGAAAAATATGGTATCGATCTTTACAACAAGATTATTGAAGCCGGCAAGTAAATTCTAAATAGATTTAAATTGCACCTTTGCATCAGCTCATTGCGGCTGATGTCAAAGGTGTCAATTTATAAAGGAGCTTAAATTGGAAAAAAGGCTTTATGCACTATTAAGAACCGTATGTTTCTTATTGATGCTGGCTATGGTAGCTATTATTTTTTCTCAAGTTTTGGCGAGATACGCATTTTCAGACTCACTGTCATGGTCAGAAGAAGCCGGGCGTTACATTTTTGTGTGGATGACATTTTTAGGTGCAGCAATGGCTGTTCGAGACAGGCAGCATGTGAGTTTGGATCTTGTGTTAAAGAGCCTCCCATATTCACTTCAAAAATTGTTAATCATGGTTAGTTATATTTCGATGCTCATTTTTACAGCAGTAGTGATTTATGGGGGGGTTAAATTTGTTGCTCGCGGATCCAGTCAAATCAGTTCAGCCCTGGAGATTCCGATGCATTACGTCTATATCGTTTTGCCTCTCGGAGGAATATTGATTTTCGCCTATTTGATAAAGAATTTTTATGAGGACGTCTTTGCCAGACGCTGATGCCATGACCTTAGTTTTGTTCAGTGTGTTCGTAGCGCTTGTCATCATCGGCGTTCCAATTGCCTTTGTATTGGGAATTTCTTCGCTTGCGGCGATGTACTTTGTCGCTGACTATCCCATGCAAGTTGTTGTTCAACGCATGTTTGCGGGCGTAGATTCCTTTCCGCTGATGGCAATCCCCTTCTTCATGCTCGCTGGTGCTGTCATGGAAAAAGGCGGAATCACCAAGAGGATTATTAATTTTGCATTGTCACTTGTCGGTGGACTGCGCGGAAGTTTGGCCCATGTGGTTGCCATATCTGGCGTCATTATGGGCGGCATCTCGGGGTCCGGGGTGGCGGATACTGCGGCCATCGGAACGCTCATGGTTCCGGAGATGAAGAAGCGGGGTTATGAACTTCCATTTTCTGCTGCATTGGTGGCGGCATCAGGTAGTATCGGTCTTATTATTCCGCCGAGCATCGCCATGATTCTTTACGGCGTTTCTTCCGGGACTTCTATTGGCGATTTATTCATGGCTGGTTTTTTGCCGGGAATATTAATTGCTGCCGGATTCATGATCGTCTCCCACTTTCATGCAAAGAAGCGAAATTATCCAGCTGAATCCCGGATGACAAGGTCTGAAAAGCTATTGTGCTTCAAAGATTCAATCTGGGCTCTTTTGTTGCCTGTGATCATTATCGTGGGCATCCGCATGGGCGTTTTTACGCCGACGGAGGGTGGCGTCGTTGCAGCTGTCTATGCGATCGTTATTGGAAAATTTGTCTACAAGGAATTGGCTTGGAGTGATTTTTCAGAAATATTTAGCAGTGCGGTAGGCAGCACAGCCACGATCAGCTTTCTGATAGCTACCGCATCATTGTTTGGCTGGATACTCGCCAGCGAACAAATACCGCAACAAATTAGTGAGACCATTCTTAGCATTTCCAGCAATAAATATGCAATATTGCTAATGATTATTGGCTTACTCCTGGTTGTTGGTGTGTTTATGGATCTTGGACCAGCCATTATTATTCTGGTGCCTGTTCTCGTGCCTGTTGCAACTTCTTTGGATATAAATCTGACGCAATTTGGTTTGATTATGGTTCTGACTCTGACCATTGGGCTATTAACACCACCGGTCGGTACTGCGCTTTATGTGGCCAGTAATATCTCCAAGGTATCTTTGTCGCGTTTGAGCGTTGCTGCTTTGCCTTTCGTTGGCGTGATGCTATTTGTGCTGCTGTTGATGGCGTTTATTCCTGGCTTGACGACATGGGTCATTAAATAATTTGTTTCGCTTTACCGAGCAGCATGGAGTCGAGTAAAAAATTGAGATCAATTCGATTGGATGGGAAATGAAGCGATATTGGCAGAGTGATCTGCTCACACATTTCAGACCTTCAATTCCGATCCACGATTTAGCCTCAAATTTTTTCCGACCCTGTACATCTAAGCCCGCGGCGCTATCTAGCGCAGCTTCTACTTAAGGTTTGACATGACGCAGAGGATTGCTTTTATCCACACAGTGGGATTTCTTGCTGAGACATTTCGGCAGCTTATGCGCGCCGAATTGCCCGATGTTCACTGCTTTCACATTCTGAATGAGAGCCTGTTGCAAGACCTGTTACGTGGTGGGCCACAGGAAGCGGTGTACCGACGAGTTGTTGAACAGATTCTGCTCGCCGCCGACGCGCAGCCAGACCTCATCGTAGTGACCTGTTCCTCGACTTCGCCGGCAGTCGATATCGCCCGCCGCTTGGTCAATCAACCCGTGCTCAAGATCGACGACCCGATGGCAGCGCAGGCCGTGCATGCTGGCGCTCGTATCGGCCTGCTGTGCACAGCGACAAGCACGGTCGGCCCCAGCACCGCGCTCCTACATTCACATGCTGCTGCGCAGGGTGTCTGTGTGAGTGTTCATCCTCTGGTCAACAGCGAGGCCTATGGGGCGTTGATGGCCGGAGACCGATCACGCCACGACCAGTTGGTACGTGCTTCTGCGGCGCAGTTGGCCACCGATGTGGACGTGATTGTTTTGGCCCAGGCGTCACTGGCGCATTTGCGGGATTCGCTGCAGGCGGAGCTGCCCTGCCCCGTCCTGGCCAGTCCGCCGCTTTTGATGCTTGAAATTGCGAGCCGTATGGCTGGCGAACAAAAAAAGGTTTAATCATGAAACTTGGATGTATTGCCGACGACTTCACGGGGGCCACCGATTTGGCCAACAACCTGGTGCGAGCCGGCATGCGTGTGGTGCAGGCCATGGGAGTGCCCATGCAGCCGCTGGATTCTGATGCCGATGCCGTGGTTGTCGCACTCAAAACGCGCACCCTGCCAGCGAATGAAGCCATTGAGGAGTCGCTCGCCGCGTTGCGCTGGCTGCAGGCGCAGGGAGCACAGCAGATCTATTTCAAGTATTGCTCCACCTTCGACAGCACGGCGCAAGGCAATATCGGCCCGGTCACCGAGGCGCTGATGGACGCGCTGGCCGACGAGACCGGGAGCGATTTCACCATCGCCACGCCGGCTTTTCCGGACAACCAGCGGACCGTTTTCAAGGGCCATTTGTTCGTCGGTGACGTGCTTCTCAATGAGAGCGGGATGCAAAACCACCCCTTGACGCCTATGACAGACGCCAATCTGGTGCGCTTTCTGCAAACGCAGTGCCGCCGCTCGGTGGGCCTGATCGACTACAAGGTGGTGGCACAAGGCGAGACTGCGATCCGCGAGCGCATCGCAGAGCTTCGCGCTCAAGGGGTGGGCGTCGCGGTTGTGGATGCCATCTCCAACGATGACCTGCTGCGCCTGGGACCTGCGCTCAAGGGCATGCCACTGGTGACCGCAGGGTCAGGGGTAGCCATTGGCTTGCCAGCCAACTTCGGGATAGCACCCTCCAACACAGCCAGCGCGCTGCCTGCGGCCATCGGCTTGCAGGCTGTCGTTTCCGGCAGTTGCTCACTCGCGACGAACCGGCAGGTCATGGCATTCATCAAAAGCGGCCAACCGGCTTTCTCGGTCGACGCCTTGCAGGTCGCGGCTGGCGTCGACGTGACCCGGCAGGCGCTGGCATGGGCCGCCCCCCTCTTGGTTCATGGCCCGGTGCTCATTTATTCGACTGCCCAGGCCAATACGGTCAAGATGGTGCAAGGACGCCTGGGTGTGGAACAAGCCGGCGCCATGTTGGAGCGCACCCTGGCGGCGATCGCGCACGGGTTGGTGGCGCTTGGCGTGCGTCAGCTGGTTCTGGCGGGGGGCGAAACCGCTGGTGCCTGCGTGCAGGCGCTGAACATCACGCAAATGAAGATTGGCTTACAAATCGATCCTGGCGTGCCTTGGTGCCATGCCCAGACCGAAGCAGCCATTCCGGATGGCCTGCACCTGACGCTGAAGTCAGGCAACTTCGGCACCGATGATTTCTTCACCAAAGCCTTCACGAGGCTCGCATGACAGAAACAGATGCTCGCGAAGAAATCTGCCGTGTCGGGCGCAGTCTTTACGAGCGCGGCTACGTGCACGCGACGGCCGGCAACATCAGTGTGCGCATGGATGATTCAGAAGGCGGGGGCTTCCTGATCACACCGACCGATGCCTGTCTGGGGTTTCTCGAACCGTCGCGTCTGGCGCGCCTTGACGCCCAGGCGAAGCAGATCAGCGGTGACAGTGCCAGTAAATCCATCACGATGCACCAGCAGATCTACCAAGCCGCCCGGAAATTTGACCCCAAGACCCGGTGTGTGATCCATACCCACAGCACGCACTGCGTGGCACTGAGCCTGTGCCCGCAGATCAATGATCAAGCGGAATTACTGCCCGCACTGACACCGTATTTTGTAATGAAGATCGGGCGTGTGCCGGCCATTGCCTACCACCGCCCGGGTGACCCCGCCGCTGCGCAACTGGTGGCACAGACTATTGCACGTTATGGCCAGGCGGGCACCCCAATTCGCGCCGTGATGCAGGCGCGTTTGGGACCCAATGTCTGGCATGATTCACCAGGCGAAGCCATGGCTACGCTGGAAGAATTGGAGGAAACAGCAAAAATCTGGTTGGCAACCAACCGTTTGGCGCAAGCACTTGGCGCACAGCAGCTTGACGACTTGCGTCTGGCCTTTGGCGCCCGCTGGTAGCGGCGCGCGGCAGACCGTGGTCAAGTGGCCATCAAGAAGAAGTTTGACAGTCAATCCGCAGGCCGACTTTAGGGCCCATGGTTTCACCTGAAGCTGTGCATCACGTTGAATACTAAGCGGCTCCTTGGTGGCCGTTGGCACCTTTAGGTCTGCTTCGAACGTCTCACCCAGCGGCGACCCAGTGCGTCGCGCCCTTACACTGCGCTGGCATGCCGCCTGAAATACCGGTGCCGTGTTGTCGACCTATCTGGAAAACCTCAATTATCCCAAAGAGAATGCTTTCGTTAAAGAATTTGATTGACTCCTGCATTCGCCCCGACGTGCGCGCCATGCACGCCTATGCCGTCCAGGATTCAAGCGGCATGGTCAAGCTCGATGCCATGGAAAACCCGCACCGCCTGCCGCCCGCGCTGCAACAGGAACTGGGGCAACGGCTGGGCGCCCTGGCGCTGAACCGGTATCCGGATGGCCGGGTGAATGATCTGCGTCAGGCACTGGCCCGCTACGCCGCCATGCCCGAGGGCTTTGAGCTCATGCTGGGTAACGGCTCGGACGAGATCATCAGCCTGCTCGCGCTGGCCTGCGCCGTTGCGCCCAGCAGCGCCAATGGTTTCAGAAAGGCGCGCGTGCTCGCGCCCGTGCCGGGCTTTGTGATGTACGCCATGAGCGCGCAGTTACAGGGGCTGGACTTTCACGGCGTGGCGCTGACCGAAGATTTTGAGTTGGACGAGGTCGCCATGCTAAGCGCCATCAAGGCACATCAACCCGCCATCACGTATCTGGCTTACCCCAACAACCCGACGGCCAATTTGTGGAATGACGCGGTGATCGAGAGGATCATTGAGGCCGCAGGCAACCAAGGCGGCCTGGTGGTCATCGACGAGGCCTACCAACCCTTTGCCAGCAAGAGCTACATTGACCGGCTGGCGCGCCATGAGCATGTGCTGCTGCTGCGCACGCTCTCCAAATTTGGCCTGGCCGGTATCCGCCTGGGTTACCTGATGGGCCGCAGCGCCTTGATCGCCGAGATCGACAAGGTGCGCCCGCCCTACAACGTGAGCGTGCTCAACTACGATTGCGCGCTGTTTGCACTCGAACATCAAGAGGTTTTTGCAGCCCAGGCCCACGATCTGCGGGCACAACGTGCTCTACTTTTCGCGGAGTTGGCCAAGCTGCCCGGCGTGCAGGCTTACCCCAGCGAGGCCAACATGCTGCTGCTGCGCGTGCCTGATGCGCAAAAAACCTTTGAAGAAATGCGATTGCGCAAGGTGCTGGTCAAGAATGTGGCCAACATGCACCCCTTGCTGTCCAACTGCCTGCGTCTGACGGTAGGCACAGCCGATGAAAACCAGTACATGCTGACCGCGCTTCGACACAGCCTCTGACGACACCAGGCCAAGCCCCTGAAAACTGCTACGATTTTCACGTTAACATTCGCCCTTATGTCCATCCCCATCGCTCTTGTGCCCGCGCGCACCGCCGAAGTCACCCGCAACACTGCCGAAACCCGCATCACCGTCAAGCTCAACCTTGACGGCAGCGGCCAGTCGAATCTGGCAACCGGCATCGGTTTTTTTGACCACATGCTCGACCAGATCGCGCGCCACGGCCTGATCGACCTTGATGTTCAGGCGGCAGGCGACCTGCACATCGACGGCCACCACACGGTCGAAGACGTGGGCATCGCGCTGGGGCAAGCCGTGCACCAGGCCGTGGGCGACAAAAAAGGCATTCGCCGTTACGGCCATGCCTATGTGCCCCTGGACGAGGCCTTGAGCCGAGTGGTGATCGACTTTTCAGGCCGCCCGGGCCTGGTGATGGACGTGCCGTTCAAGAGCGGCATGATCGGCACCTTCGACAGTCAACTCGCGCATGAGTTTTTTCAAGGCTTTGTCAACCACGCCTTTGTCACGCTACACATTGACAACCTCAAAGGCGAAAACGCCCACCACCAGGCCGAGACCGTGTTCAAGGCCTTCGCCCGAGCCCTGCGCGCCGCACTGGAGTTCGATCCGCGCGCCTTGGGGCAAATACCCTCGACCAAGGGTAGTTTGTAGTTTTATAATCCAAATCGGCCTCTAGCCCTCGTATCTATTGCGCAAGCAGCTATGAATTCAGAAGTACTCAACGCGTCTGGCAAGACCGTGGCCGTGGTCGACTATGGCATGGGCAATTTGCGCTCGGTGTCGCAAGCGGTGCAAGCGGCAGCGGCTGGCACCGGTTTTCAGGTGATCATCACCGCGAACCCCGACCAAGTGCGCGCGGCCGAACGCATCGTGTTGCCCGGCCAGGGCGCCATGCCGGACTGCATGCGCGAACTGCGCGAGTCGGGTTTGCTGGCCTCGGTGCTGGAAGCGGCCGCCCATAAACCGTTGTTTGGCGTTTGCGTCGGCATGCAGATGCTGCTCGACCACAGCGCCGAGGGTGACACGCCTGGCTTGGGGCTCATCCATGGCGAAGTTCTCAAATTTGAATTGACCGGCCAGTTGCAACCTGATGGCAGCCGCTACAAGGTGCCACAGATGGGCTGGAACCAGGTCTGGCGCAACAACCACGGTGGCCCGACACACCCGGTGTGGGGCGACGTGCCGAACGGCAGCTACTTCTACTTTGTGCACAGTTTCTACGCCCATCCGTCGGATGGGCGCCACAGCGTGGGCGAGACTGACTATGGCAGCCGCTTCAGTTCAGCGATTGCGCGCGATAATATTTTTGCAACCCAATTCCACCCCGAAAAAAGTGCCGAACACGGTTTGGCCCTGTACCGCAACTTCCTCCACTGGAACCCTTGATTCCATCACTACTTCAATGCGCGACGTCGTGACACCGCCTTGCCGTGCTAAAGCACTGCCTGCGCCGGCTCGCCTAGCCTCGCATCGAATTTGAAATGGAATAACCGTTTTTACCAGCAGCCTTTCCTCCACCACTTCTGAAGCATCATGCTTTTAATCCCAGCAATTGACTTAAAAGACGGCCACTGTGTACGCCTCAAACAAGGCGACATGAATCAATCCACCACCTTCAGCGAGGACCCATTTGTCATGGCGCGCAACTGGGTTGACAAAGGCGCGCGCCGCCTGCATCTGGTTGATTTGAATGGTGCCTTTGCCGGGCATCCCAAAAATGAGCAGGCAATTCGCAAGATTCTCAAAGAAGTAGGCAGCGAGGTCGATGTGCAGTTGGGTGGCGGTATTCGCGACCTTGACACCATTGAGCGGTACCTGGATGCGGGCCTGCGCTACGTCATCATTGGCACAGCCGCCGTTAAAAACCCGGGTTTTCTGCAGGATGCCTGCACCGCCTTTGGCGGGCACATCATCGTCGGCCTGGATGCGCGTGACGGCAAGATTGCCACCGACGGCTGGAGCAAGCTCACGCGCCACGATGTGGTGGACCTGGCCAAGAAATTTGAAGACTACGGCGTCGAATCCATCATCTATACCGACATTGGCCGCGACGGCATGCTCAGCGGCATCAACATCGAATCCACCGTGCGCCTGGCTCAGGCCCTGACGATTCCCGTGATTGCCTCGGGCGGCTTGTCCAATATGGCCGACATCGAAGCGCTGTGCGCAGTCGAGGGCGACGGCGTTGAAGGCGTCATTTGCGGCCGCGCCATTTACAGCGGCGACCTCGATTTTGAAGCGGCGCAGGATCGGGCCGATGAGCTCAATGGGTAGGAACATATATCCGCAGAATTTTGTCAACTTGCTTCGACCCGCTCGATAAAGTGTTGGCCTGATATTGGACAAATTTTTAGCCCAAAGCCACAATCGCTCCATGAACGTCGTTTTATCTCCCATCGTTTCCGAGTTTGAAACCGAGGCCGCCGCGGCCAGCTACGACTTATGGTTCCGTGCCAAGGTCAAAGAGGCGTTGGACGACCCACACCCCAGCATGCCCCACGACGAAGCCGTTGCCAGAATGGACAAACTGCTGGCCGAAAAAAGGAAAGCCCGTGTTGTCGGTTAACTGGAAGCTCAATGCACAGGATGATTTGACTGAAATTATTGATTACATAGAACAGCGAAACGTAGCTGCTGCGCAAGCACTTTACGCCACCATCTTGCGCGCTGCTGAAAATTTGCCCTCTATGCCCTACCTGTTTCGTCGCGGACGAGAGCCTGGAACGCGTGAGTACGTCGTGCATCCAAACTACATTCTGGTCTATCGCGTCGGCAAAGATGTCATCGACGTGTTGCGTGTGTTGCACTCCCGTCAACAGTATCCATGAGAGGTGCGAAGGGGGCAGGTCTCCAACCCTTGATCAATTCCATGAACAAAAATTTTTTCTGGCAGCTGCGTCTGCAGAACCCTCCCGCAGAGAATCACTAATCATGCTCTCCAAACGCATCATCCCTTGCCTCGACGTCACCGGTGGCCGGGTCGTTAAAGGGGTCAATTTTGTCGAACTGCGCGACGCCGGTGACCCGGTGGAAATCGCGGCGCGCTACAACGAACAGGGCGCAGACGAGCTGACCTTTCTGGACATTACCGCCACCAGCGACGGGCGCGATCTGATCCTGCACATCATTGAGGCAGTCGCCAGCCAGGTGTTCATTCCCTTGACGGTGGGCGGAGGCGTGCGCACGGTCGACGATGTGCGCCGCCTGCTCAACGCCGGCGCCGACAAGACCAGCTTCAACTCGGCAGCCATTGCCAACCCGCAGGTGATCCGGGACGCCTCAAGCAAATACGGCGCCCAATGCATCGTGGTGGCCATCGATGCCAAGCGCCGCCTGGCCCTTGACGCCGCCAGGCTCGATGCCAACGGCCAGCCGATGGGCGAGGGTTGGGATGTGTACAGCCACGGTGGGCGCAAGAACACCGGCTTGGATGCCGTGCTCTGGGCCCGCCTGATGGCCGAGCTCGGCGCCGGAGAAATTTTGCTCACCAGCATGGACCGCGACGGCACCAAGGCCGGGTTTGACCTGGCCCTGACCCGCGCCGTGAGCGACGCGGTGAGCGTGCCGGTGATTGCCTCCGGCGGTGTCGGCACGCTGGACCACCTGGCCGATGGCATCCAGATCGGGGGCGCCGATGCCGCGCTGGCCGCCAGCATCTTCCACTACGGCGAGTTCACCGTGGCGCAGGCCAAGGCGCACATGGCCGCGCGCGGCATACCTGTCAGAATCTAAGGCTGTGCTGGACAGGCGGCAAAGACGAGAAGCGAACAAGCTTTAGCCCCTGTTTATTGATAATTTCGGGCTGTAGCCCGCGCCAACGCTGCCTCAGCAGCTATCAATTAGGTATGAAATGACTAACACGAACACGCCCGCCTTGAGCTGGCTCAAGCATATTCGCTGGGATTCCAAAGGTCTGGTTCCTGTGATTGCCCAGGAGCAAGGCAGCGGCGACGTGCTGATGTTCGCCTGGATGAACCGCGAGGCTCTGCAAAAGACCGCGGAGCTGGGTCAGGCGGTCTATTTCAGCCGTTCGCGCAACAAAATTTGGTACAAGGGAGAAGAATCGGGCCATGTGCAAAAAGTGCACGAAATTCGCATGGACTGCGACAACGACGTGATTTTGCTCAAGGTGACGCAGCTCGGGCATGAGCCCGGTATTGCCTGCCATACCGGGCGTCACAGCTGTTTCTTCAACGTGTATGAGAATGGCGAGTGGAAAGTCACCGATCAGGTCTTGAAAGACCCGCAAACCATCTACAAATAGGCGTTCATGACCACAAATCCATCAACTTCTGACACCTTGGCCCGCTTGGCCCAGGTGATCGAGAGCCGCCTGCCGCATAGCGGCGGCGACCCGCAAGCCAGTTATGTGGCACGCCTGCTGCACCAAGGGCCCGATGCTTTTCTGAAGAAGATCGGCGAGGAAGCGACCGAAGTTGTGATGGCAGCCAAGGATGCCGACCACGGCAGTGACAAAGCAAAGATCGTCTATGAAGTAGCGGACTTGTGGTTCCACTGCATGATTGCACTTGCGCACTATGGCTTGAGTCCTGCCGATGTGTTGGCAGAACTGGAGCGGCGCGCCGGCACCAGCGGTCTGGAAGAAAAAGCCCTGCGCAAGGTGACTGCGCGTGAAGACCAGAGAACCGGAGCCGCACAATGACCCAAGACTATTCCAACCCCAGCCGCGATCCTGACCAAGACCGCGTCAGCCTGCAAAAGTTGCAGTCGCTCAACACCATTGGAACCATCAGCTACATCCTGCATTTGATCGTGGCCATTGGCGCCCTGATTCCGGGCGGGCAGTTTGGCCCGGCGCTGCTGATCGTGGCCTTGGTGATTGATCTGGCGAAGCGCTCAGATGCCGAGGGCACCTGGCACGCCTCGCACTTCCGCTGGCGCATCCGCACTGTCATCATTGCCGCCTTGCTTTATTTGGTCACAGCGCCCTTGTGGCTGATCCTTCTTATACCCGGCTGGATCGCCTGGCTGGTCATTTCAGCCTGGTTTTTGTACCGCATCGTCACCGGGATGGTGCGCATGAACAAGGGCTTGCCCATGGAGTTCCCCGCATGATGGACGAGATCGTTGACAGTGACCCGAACTGTCTGTTCTGCAAGATCGTCAGGGGCCAGATTCCCTCGAAAGTGGTGTACCAGGACGACGAGATTTTTGTCTTCGATGACATCCATCCGTGGGCACCGGTGCACTTTTTGATGATCCCCAAACGGCATATCCCGTCCATGGCACAAATTGGTCCGGAGCACGCCGCGCTGCTTGGGCGCATGCTGGTGCTGGCACCTCAGCTGGCTTTGCAGCAGGGCTGTAATCCTTACCCCGAGGGGGGATTTCGCATCCTCTGCAACACTGGGGACGAGGGGCGCCAGGAGGTACGCCACCTGCACATCCACGTCATGGGCGGCGCGCGGCCTTGGCTCAAGGGTTAATATTCAAAGCATTTCGCGCAGGCCGTACTTCGCCGACTAAAATCGGTTTAACTTGATAGGAGAAACCCATGGGATTTTCGACAACACATCTGATTATTTTTTTGGTCATCATCATCGTGATTTTTGGCACCAAAAAGCTCCGTAACATCGGCTCCGACCTGGGCGGCGCGGTTAAGGGCTTTAAAGACGGAATGAAAGACGGCTCGGACAAAGCCGCCGACGCACCGGCTGCTGCGCCGCAGCAGGTCGCCACCAACGCCACCGCCGCTAAAGAAACCATTGATGTCGAAGCCAAGACCAAGGTCTGACGGACTGAATCTCAAATTATTCAGACAGCGGGAATCGCTTAAGTGATCGATATTGGCGTCACCAAGCTGGCCATCATTGGTGGCATTGCCTTGATCGTGATTGGTCCCGAGAAGCTGCCGGGTTTGGCCAAGACCATTGGCACCTTGCTCGGGCGAGCGCGGCGCTACGTGGCCGACGTCAAGGACGAAGTCAACCGCTCCATGGATTTGGACGAACTGAAAAAGATGAAAGACACGGTTGAAAGCGCGGTGCGCGACGTGGACAACGGCATCCAGACCAGCGCAGCCGATTTCGAAAAAAACTGGACCGACGCGACAGCACAGGCCTCCAACACAGCGGCTAACGACTTCTCTCCAACACCGCCAGTGTACCGGCATCCCAACAAAAAATGGCGTGTGAAGCAGGGCGCCACACCCAACTGGTACAAAGCCCGCGCCGGTATTCGCACCCGCGCGCTGTCAGGGGCTGCTCGCGTTGCCCGGTTTCGCCCGCACAAAGCCCAGTGATGACTGATCCCGATAAAAAGGCAGATGACCTGGCCGGCACTGAACAACCGTTTGTCGCCCATCTGATAGAGTTGCGCGACCGGCTGCTTCGCGCGGTCTATGGCATAGCCGCGGTCTTGGCCGTGCTGCTTTTCTACCCCGGTCCCTCCCAGCTTTACGACTTGCTGGCAATGCCGCTGGTCAAGGCGCTGCCGGAAGGCTCGCGCATGATCGCCGTGGGGGTGGTCTCGCCGTTTTTGGTACCGATCAAGGTGTCAGTCTTGGCCGCCATTGGTTTAGCCCTGCCCTGGATCCTTTACCAAATATGGGCCTTTGTAGCGCCGGGCCTGTACAAGCATGAGAAAAAGCTGGTGTTGCCGCTGGTGGCCGCCAGCACCATCTTGTTTTACCTGGGTGCAGCGTTTTGTTATTTCTTTGTCTTTGGGCAGGCCTTTCCGGCAATTCAGCGCATGGCGCCGATCTCGGTGGCGGTCAGTCCGGACATTGAGGCTTATCTTGACTTCGTCATCACCATGTTCATCGCCTTTGGCGTGGCTTTTGAAGTGCCCATTGTGGTGGTGATACTGGCCCGGATGGGCATGGTCACAGTGGCGCAACTGAAGTCATTTCGCACTTACTTTGTCGTTGGTGCGGCCGCAGTGGCCGGTCTGGTGACGCCACCCGACCCGGTCTCCATGATTGCCCTGCTTGTGCCGATGGTCCTGCTGTATGAAGTGGGTATCTTGGCGGCCCAATTCTTTATCAAGCACACCGCAGCGCCTGATGACACGGCCGATGAAACCGCCAAAGTCTAGTTTATGGCGCTGGCCTGCGTTGTTTGGGCCGCACACTGGGCGTCACTTCGACTTCAATCTGGCTGTCGCGGCGCAGCAGGCTGAATTGGGAAGCGACACCCGGCTTCAAGGCCGCCACATTGCTCAGTAAATCGGCCACATTGCTAATCGGCTTGCCGGCCACTTGGGCGATAACATCGCCGGGCTTGATACCTGCTTGCGCTGCCGGTCCGTTTTGCAGCACCCCGGTAATGATCACGCCTTCTTTGGCCTTGACACCAAAGGTGTCGGCCAGTTCAGGTGACAGTTCGTTGGGTTCCACGCCAATCCAGCCACGCGTGACCTGACCGTCTTTGACGATGCCCTCTAACACCAGTTTGGCCGTCGCCACGGGAATGGCAAAACCAATGCCCATGCTGCCGCCCGAGCGCGAATAGATCGCCGTGTTGATGCCCAGCAGATTGCCATTGGTGTCCACCAGCGCGCCGCCCGAGTTGCCCGGATTGATCGCTGCATCGGTCTGAATAAAGTTTTCAAAGGTGTTGATGCCCAACTGATTGCGCCCGAGCGCGCTGATGATCCCGCTGGTCACGGTTTGCCCGACGCCAAATGGGTTGCCGATGGCCAGCACCTGGTCGCCCACTTGCAGCGTATCTGAGTTGCCCAGCACGATGGCGGGCAGACGGTCAAGTTCAATCTTCAGAACCGCCAGATCGCTCTCCGGGTCGGTGCCAATGACCTTGGCGCGCGCGCGGCGGCTGTCGTTCAAGACGACTTCAATCTCATCGGCGCTCTCCACCACATGGTTGTTGGTCAGGATGTAACCGCTGTCGCTTACGATCACGCCGCTGCCCAGACCTACCTGCGGCTCATTGCCCTGCTCACCAAAGAAGAACTTGAACCACGGGTCCTGATTGCGCGGGTCGATCCTGGCGGCTTTGCTGGTATTGATACTGACCACTGCCGCCGATGACTTTTGCGCCGCCAGCCGAAAACTGCCGGGCGGCACCACGCCCGCGCTGCCAGCAGGTGCCTCTATCAGGGCCAGCGCGCCGGTTGACGCGGACCGAGTCGGCATCCAATCGGGTTTGAGTGTCGCCACCACAAAATACGCTGCGAGCACCACGGTAACCGTTTGAGCAAACAACAACCAAAGACGTTTCATAGGAATAAGGGGCTAAGCGCCCTTGCACTGGTTAGATAGGCCAAGAGATAAACCGATAAATTGTAGGCTGCAGACCGCGCCGGAACAGGCGTAAGGACTATCAACACTTGAGATTGCGCATGCTGGACGTTGTACAGTGCGGCCATTTCATGTCCAAGAAACGCCAGGTCATCCACATTCACCTTGACGCAGCGCCAAAGCCGGTGCCGGGTGCGCCGTGTAACGGCTGTGGCCTGTGCTGCCTGCTGGAGCCGTGCCCGCTGGGCGTTATTTTGTCGGGGCGGCGTCATGGTGCCTGTGTGGCCGTGCGCTGGCATGACGATATACGGCAGTACCGTTGTGGCGCCTTGAGCGAACCTGTCGCGGTGCTGCAGCGTGTCTTGCCGGCGCGCTTGCAGCGCCTGTCGCCCGGACTGAGCGCAGGGCTGGCGCCGCTTCTGGTTGGTTGGGCGCAGCGCTGGATAGCGCTCGGCCAGGGCTGCGACAGTCGCCTGGATGTGAATATGCTGACGGAACCACTGGAAGACGCAAAGATTCCTTGACAATGCAGGGGCGAATGCCCGCCCGACCTCTTCAACCCCCTTTTTTTAGACTATGACCGATCGGACCCAACTCCTGCAAGCCTTTGACGCGCTGCTGCAACCCGAACGCTTTAGCGACTACGGCCCGAATGGGCTACAGGTCGAGGGCGCAATCACCGTGCGCAAAATCGTCTCTGGCGTCACCGCCAGCCGAGCTTTGATTGAAGCGGCCATTGCGGCCCAGGCCGACACTATCTTTGTGCACCACGGCCTGTTCTGGCGCGGTCAGGACGGACGCATCACCGGCTGGCTCAAGGCACGGCTGGCCCTGCTGTTGTCACATGACATCAACCTGTTTGCCTACCACCTGCCGCTGGATGCACACGCTGAGCTGGGCAACAACGCGCAACTGGGTTTGAAACTCGGTCTTCGCACGCTGTCACGCTTTGGCGAACAGTGCCTGGGGTGTCTGGGCGAGGCCATGGAGCCGTCCGGCTTTTCCTCTGCCGAGATGCTGGCAAGACATATTGAATTTGTACTAAATCGGCCTGTAGCCCTAGTCGGACCTGCACAACGCGCTATTAAAAAAATAGCATGGTGTAGCGGCGGCGCGCAAAGCTATTTTGAAGCCGCCATCGCTGCTGGCGCCGATGCCTTCATCACCGGCGAGATGTCGGAGCCGCAGGCGCACCTGGCACGCGAGTGTGGCGTGGCCTATCTGGCCTGTGGTCACCACGCCAGCGAACGCTACGGTGCACCCGCCGTGGCAGCACAGGTGGCGGCCCAGTTCGGCCTGGCACATGAATTCATCGACATTGACAACCCGGCTTGAATGCGCCCTGCCCCATGAAAAAACCCATTGCCATCACCCTCGGCGATTGCGCCGGCATTGGCCCTGAAATCATTGCCAAGGCATTCCGCGATGCACCCGAACTCACACGAGGCTGCTTCGTGGTGGGTGATGTCGCAACCCTGCGGCGCGCTGCCAAAGTCATCGATGCAGGTGCCATCCCACTGCCCGTGGCGCTGATTGAGTCCGCAGCCCAGGCGCTGGCCATGCCACCGCGCTGCCTGCCGGTGCTGCAAATCGGCAACTTGGCCGAACCGGTGCCTTTTGGCCGCCTGAGCGCCGAGGCCGGAAAATTGGCCGCCGAATGTGTCGTTTGGGCCGCGCAAGCCGCCCTGCACGGTGAGATTGCAGCGCTGGTCACGGCACCCTTGCACAAGGAAGCGCTGGCGCTGGCGGCCGCGCCTGGCGCCCACTATCCGGGCCATACCGAAATGCTGCAGGCTCTATCCGCCGCCCATGCCCATCAAACACTTAGCGACATGCCGGTGCGCATGATGCTGGCGAATGACGAGTTGCGTGTGGTGCTGGTCAGTATCCATGTGTCTTTGCGCGACGCCATTGACGCCGTGACCTTTGACAATGTGCTGCAAACCCTGCGCATTGCCCATGTTGCCCTCACCGCCAGCCTGGGCCGTGCCCCGCGCATCGCTGTCGCTGGCCTGAACCCGCATGCCGGTGAAGGCGGCCTGTTTGGTCATGAAGAGATTGACATCATCACGCCAGCCGTTCTTGCGGCGCGCGCCCTGGGCATGCAGGTGAGCGGCCCGTTCGCGCCAGACACGGTGTTCATGCGCGCGCGCGCAAAACCTACAAAGCCGGGTGAGTTTGACGCGGTGGTGGCGATGTACCACGACCAAGGCTTGATCCCGGTGAAGTACCTGGGTGTCGAGCAGGGTGTCAATGTGACGCTGGGGTTGCCGCTGGTACGCACCAGCCCGGATCACGGAACGGCGTTTGACATTGCAGGGACCGGACAGGCCGATGCATCGAGCCTGATCGCAGCCATTGTCATGGCGCGGCGCTTGTGCCAACAGAAAAATTTATAGAGAATGAGGCTCTAGCCCACGTAAAGTAAGCGTCAACTGCTATCAATAACGCAGTAAATCTACCGCTTCAGACTGTCCCGGATTTCGCGCAACAACAGCACATCTTCCGCAGGCACCGGGGCCGCTGCAGGAGCGGGCAGCGGCGCTTTTCTCTTGAGGCGGTTGATCTGCTTGACCATCATAAAAATGATGAATGCCAGAATCGCAAAGTTGACTGCCACCGTGATGAAGTTGCCGTAGGCCAACACCGGAACACCGGCTTTTTTCATGGCGTCCAGGGTCATCGCGGTGCCTTCAGGGGCTTGTCGGAGCATGACAAACAAATTGGAAAAATCCAGCTTGCCGACAACGGCTCCGACGACCGGCATCACCAAGTCACCCACCACGGACTCCACGATCTTGCCGAACGCCGCGCCAATGATCACCCCAACGGCGAGATCCATCACATTGCCCTTGACGGCAAACTCCTTGAACTCTTGCATCATTGCCATTAATTATTTCTCCTGTTGTTGAAAGGGGGCCAATTCTTTACCAAAATCGCCAATCTCGCAAACAGCCAACGCAAGCGCCGCGCACTCAGCCCCTGTGGATCGGTCAGCTACAATCTTGTTCAATCTCCCCCCTCCATCGTGTTGTTTTTCCTTGAGGATTCCCATGAGTGAAACCCTTGCCCACAGCGGCAACGTCGACGACAGCAAGCGTACCTGGCTGATCGCCACCAGTTGCGTTGGCGCTGTTGGCGGCATTGCGGCCGTTGTCCCTTTTGTCAGCAGCTTCCAGCCCTCTGAGAAGGCAAAGGCGGCTGGCGCGGCCGTTGAGGCCGACATTTCTGCGCTCTTGCCGGGTGAAAAAATGACCGTGGAGTGGCGCGGCAAGCCAGTCTGGATCATGCGTCGCACGCCCGAGCAACTGGCCGCACTGCCCAAGCTGGACCCCCAGTTGGCTGACCCCAATTCCGAACGCAAACCCGCAGAGCAAGCACCCGCCTATGCCCGCAACGCCACCCGTTCCATCAAGCCAGAGTATCTGGTCGCGGTGGGCATTTGCACCCACCTGGGCTGCTCGCCCTCCGACAAATTCCAGACCGGCGCACAACCCTCTCTGCCGGACGACTGGCAAGGCGGCTTCTTTTGCCCTTGCCATGGTTCCACTTTTGACCTGGCCGGCCGGGTATTCAAAAATGTGCCCGCACCCGACAACCTCGAAGTGCCGCCCCACGTCTACCTTTCAGACACCCGGTTGCTCATTGGCGACGACAAAAAGGCCTAAAGGCACACATCATGGCTGAATTTCACGAAATTTCCCCCAACGCCGCCGCTGGAGAAAAGCTGCTGAACTGGATCGACAACCGGTTCCCGCTGTCCAAGCTCTTCAAAGAGCACATGAGCGAGTACTACGCGCCCAAGAATTTCAACATCTGGTACGTGTTTGGCGTGCTCTCGTTGCTGGTGCTGGTGATTCAAATTGTCACCGGCATTTTTCTGGTGATGCACTACAAGCCCGATGCGGCGCTGGCCTTTGGTTCGGTTGAGTACATCATGCGCGATGTGCCCTGGGGCTGGTTGATTCGCTACATGCACTCCACCGGTGCCTCGGCCTTCTTTCTGGTGGTCTATCTGCACATGTACCGCGGCTTGATCTACGGCAGCTACCGCAAACCGCGCGAATTGACCTGGCTGTTCGGCTGCGGCATCTTCCTGGCCCTGATGGCGGAAGCCTTCATGGGCTACCTTTTACCGTGGGGCCAGATGAGCTACTGGGGCGCCCAGGTGATTGTCAATCTATTCTCGGCCGTTCCATTCATTGGCCCTGATCTGGCCTTGCTGATTCGCGGTGACTTCGTGGTCGGAGACGCCACGCTGAACCGTTTTTTCAGCTTTCACGTGATTGCCGTGCCGCTGGTTCTGCTGGGCCTGGTGGTCGCGCACATCATCGCCTTGCATGAAGTGGGCTCCAACAATCCGGACGGCATCGAGATCAAGGCCACCAAAGGTCCGGACGGCATCCCTCTGGACGGCATCCCGTTCCACCCCTACTACTCGGTGCATGATATTTTTGCCGTCAGCGTGTTCTTGATGGTGTTCAGCGCCATCATCTTCTTCGCGCCAGAGATGGGTGGCTACTTTCTGGAGTACAACAACTTCATCCCGGCCAATCCGTTCCAGACGCCACTGCATATTGCACCGGTCTGGTATTTCACGCCCTTCTATTCGTTGCTTCGTGCCGTCACGGGCGAGATGATGTACGTGCTGGTTGCCTGCGTGATCGCCGGGGCGCTATGGAGCGTCGTCAAGATCAGAATGCCCGCCTTTTTCAAGGCCTTGATCGTCGGCGGCGCGATTGCGGTGGTGGCCATGATGCTGTCCATCGACGCCAAATTCTGGGGTGTCGTGGCCATGGGCGGAGGTGTGGTGATTCTGTTTTTCTTGCCATGGCTCGACAACTGCGCCGTCAAGTCGATCCGTTACCGCCCGAGCTGGCACAAGTACCTTTACGCGATTTTTGTCATCAACTTCCTGATGCTGGGCTACCTCGGCTTGCAACTGCCATCGGCCATCGGTAGCCGCCTGGCCCAGGCCGGCACGCTGTTCTATTTTGGCTTCTTCATCCTGATGCCTTGGTGGAGCCGCATGGGCACGACCAAGCCGGTGCCGGATCGCGTCACCTTTAAAGCGCACTGAAGGAAACAACAAGCTATGAAAACCATGGGTTTCACTCAAAAAATCATTCTCGGCTTGCTGTTGCTAGTCGGGCTGGTCGGCGCTGCGCAAGCCAATGTCGGCGGTCCGGCCTGGGACAAAGCACCCAACAAGACCAACGACATGGGCGCCCTGCAAAATGGCGCCAAGCTGTTTGTCAACTATTGCCTCAACTGCCATTCGGCAGCGTTCATGCGCTACAACCGGTTGACCGACATCGGCTTGACCGAGCAGCAGATCAAAGACAACCTGATGGTCACCAACGCCAAGGTCGGCGACACCATGATTGCAGCCATTGACCCCCAGCAAGCCAAAGCCTGGTTTGGCGTCAATCCACCCGACCTCACCGTCATCGCCCGATCACGCGCTGGCGCCGGCGGCAGCGGTGCGGACTATTTGTACACGTACATGCGCTCGTTCTACAAAGACGAAGCAAAGCCCACGGGCTGGAACAATCTGGTGTTCCCCAATGTGGCCATGCCGCATGTCTTGTGGCAATTGCAGGGTGAGCGCCGCCCCATCTATGAAGAGATCAAGGAGCACGGCGAGGTGACGCAGGTGTTCAAGGGTTGGGAGCAACTCAAGCCTGGCAGCATGACGGCCCAGCAGTATGACGAAGCCATGGGCGATCTGGTGAGCTACTTGCAGTGGATGGGCGAGCCAAGCCAAAACACACGGGTTCGCATCGGCATCTGGGTTCTATTGTTCCTTGGGGTATTTTCTATCGTCGCCTGGCGACTCAACGCCGCCTACTGGAAAGACATCAAGTAGCGGCGGGAATAAGCGCTTGGGTTTCGCCTTGAATGGCGCGACTTGAGCTTCTCGGAGTGGGATTGCAATTGCCATCCCACTCCTTTTAGTTTCAGCACCGCTAGACGGCAAGTCAGCGTGCATTGAGACTAGGTTTTGATTTTTAGGAGCTTCCATCATGATGGTGTTGTATTCAGGAACTACCTGCCCGTTTTCCCACCGTTGCCGTTTCGTCTTGTTTGAAAAGGGCATGGACTTTGAAATTCGCGACGTTGATCTTTACAACAAGCCTGAAGACATCAGTGTGATGAATCCCTATGGGCAAGTGCCCATTTTGGTGGAACGTGATTTGATCCTGTACGAATCAAACATCATCAATGAGTACATTGACGAGCGCTTTCCGCACCCGCAGTTGATGCCTGGCGACCCGGTTGATCGGGCGCGCGTGCGCCTGTTCCTGCTCAATTTTGAGAAGGAACTGTTTGTGCATGTATCGACGCTGGAGTCGCGCGCAGCCAAGAGCAACGAGAAGGTGCTTGAAAAAGCGCGCGCTCACATTCGTGATCGCTTGACGCAACTGGCACCGGTCTTTTTGAAGAACAAATACATGCTGGGTGACGGCTTCTCGATGCTCGACGTGGCCATTGCGCCGCTCTTGTGGCGTCTGGACTATTACGGCATTGACCTCAGCAAAAATGCAGCACCTTTGCTCAAATACGCTGAGCGCATTTTTTCTCGTCCAGCCTATATCGAGGCGTTAACCCCATCCGAAAAAGTCATGCGCAAGTAAGCGCTGCTCCAGAGCACCATGATTGACACCACACCCGCGCCTTCTACTCGACCCTACCTCATTCGGGCCTTGTACGAATGGTGTACCGACAATGGGTTCACCCCCTATCTTGCCGTGACGGTGGACGACAGTGTGCGGGTTCCGCGTGAATATGTGAAAGACGGGCAAATTGTGCTTAACCTGGGTCTCGAGGCCACCAGCTCACTGCAACTGGGCAATGACTTCATTGAGTTCAAAGCCCGCTTTGGCGGCACAGCGCGCGAGATCGTCGTGCCAGTCAACCAGATCAGCGCCATTTACGCACGCGAGAATGGGCAAGGCATGGCCTTCCCGGTGAGTCCCTCACAACCGACGAATGCAACGCCAGTCGTTTCAAAAACCCTGGTGTCAGTGCCCGTTGGTGATGACAGCGCAGAGCGGCAACCGGCGCCGGTTCAATTGGCAGACGCCGAGTCTGAGCAAAAGAAGGATCAGGCCGGCGAAAAGCCTAATCCACCCCGAACGCCGGCCTCCGGTGGCCGACCGACGTTGACACGCGTGAAATAAGGAAGGCTTGCCTCTTAAACGCTTGCTCCGTCCAGTAAAATAGAAATGTGCCGATTTAGCTCAGTTGGTAGAGCAACCGCCTTGTAAGCGGTAGGTCATCAGTTCGAATCCGATAATCGGCACCACCAGACAGTACAAAGGCCTTCAAGGAGATATTCTTGAAGGCCTTTTTCATTGGTGAATCAGTGTGCTACGAAGCAACGTCGTACCAAGCCCAACATTGACACACCCCATCCAGGCGGGGAACAACCGGATCACTGAGCGCCTCCCGACCGGTCTCTTAAAATTTTGATAAAAATAGCCCCTAGCCCACGTCCTTATTGACTATATTGCTATCAATTAACAACTCTTCGAACAAAATATCAGACGGACTGGGGCTGATCCCTGGCGAAGGTGACCACATGGTCTACCCGGGCCCGGATGCCGATCCACTCACCCACCTTGTGGTCGTGATGGCTGGGCACCAGAGCCATGACGGTATCGCCACTGGCCAGGCGCAGGGTGTACAGAAAGTCGGCGCCGCGAAAGGACTTGCGCAAAATTTCGGCCTTCACCGGTGCGTCGTCGTCATGCACGATGTCATCGGCGCGAAGCAACACATCGCAGTCACCATCGGCAAAGGCGCTGGGCAGCGGACAACCGGCGATATCGGTCAAATCGCCCAAAGCCGTGTGAACGACGACCTGCTCATTCACGTCGCGCAGCGTGGCTGGCGTAAATACACCATGACCGATAAATTCGGCCACGAAGCGTGACGCCGGGCGGTGATACAGCGTGTAGGCGTCGTCCCACTGGTGCAAATGACCCTCGTGCATGACGCCAATGGTGTCGCCGATGGCAAAAGCTTCCAGTTGATCGTGCGTCACAAACAGCGCCGTGGTGTTGGCCGTCTTCAGGATGGCGCGCACCTCATGCGCCAGACGTTCGCGCAGATCCACATCGAGGTTGGAAAATGGCTCATCGAGCAGCAGCAGACGCGGCTTCGGTGCCAGCGCCCGCGCGAGTGCCACGCGTTGCTGCTGGCCACCCGAGAGTTCATGCGCAAAGCGCGCCTCAAAGCCCGCCAGGCCGACCAGGTGCAACACTTCATTCACGCGCTCTGCGCGCAGCTTGGACGGCAGATGTCGAATGCCAAAGTCAACATTGCGACCAATATTCAAATGCGGGAACAAGGCATAGTCCTGAAACACCATGCCCACTTCGCGCTGCTGCGGCGCTACATTGACACTGGCGCTGCTCACCACGCGTCTGTCCAGCTTGATACTGCCGGCCGCCACCGGTTCCAGCCCGGCCACAGCGCGCAGCAAGGTGGTTTTGCCACAGCCTGATGGTCCAATGAGCACACCGATGTCACCGGCATGCAGACCAAAGGATACGTTCTGCACCGCCGGCTGGCTGGCACCGGCATAAGCAACGCTGAGTTGTGATACTTCCAAAAACATAGCCATCATTCTAGATGCATACAATTCTCATTTGAACAACACCAATTAATCACCTCCATGCTATTTCGACACTTGCGACAATTGCTGCTGCTGGCCCTGACGCTGGCGTTCATGCTGCCGGTGCTGGCGGTGCTGGCCTCCTGGCTACCCTGGGGGGACTCGGGCCTGGTGGCGGCGCAAATTCTGCGCGAAATGAGTGGCACGGTTCTACCCAACTACGTTTGGACCACTGTGCGTCTGTGCGCCATGGTGGGCATCGGTGTGATTCTGGTGGGCGTGCCTGCCGCCGTTGCGGTCACGCTGTTTGATTTCCCGGGTCGCCGTGTTTTTGAGTGGGCTCTGCTGCTGCCGCTGGCCATGCCTGCGTACGTCGTGGCCTATGCCTACACCGATTTTCTTCAGTACAGCGGCCCCCTGCAAACCTTTATGCGCAGCAGCCTGGGTCTGCAGGGACGCGTACTGCCCGAGATTCGCAGTCTCGCAGGCGCGGCCTGGGTGTTCATATTTTCACTTTACCCCTATGTGTACCTGCTGGCGCGCACCGCATTGGGCGAAAGCGCCACACACCTGATGGAGGCGGCGCGCCTGTTGGGTGCGCCGATGCGCCGACGGATACTGGAGGTGGCCTTGCCTCTGGCCCGCCCAGCCGTCGCCGCCGGCGCCGCCCTCGCTTTGATGGAAACTCTCGCGGACTTTGGGGTGTCGAGCTACTTCGGCATCCAGACCTTTACAGCCGGCATTTACAAGGCTTGGCTGTCCATGGACAACCGCATTGCCGCGGCGCAGCTAGCCACCATGCTGCTGGGGCTGGTGGCCCTGCTTTTGTGGCTGGAGCACCGGTCAAGAAAGCGCCTGCGCTTTGTGACCACCCGTGGCGCTCGCGCCGGCACCATGGACGCGCGAGCACGGCCGTTGCAGGGACACCAAAAGTGGCTGGCCTGGGTTCTGTGCGGTGCGCCGGTACTGCTCGGTTTTGTCTTGCCGGTGCTGTTCATGCTGCGCCCGTTGCTGGCCGACTGGCAAGTCCTGTCATGGTCACTGTTCATCGGATGGTCGCTGAACAGCCTGCGGCTCGGTGCGATCAGCGCCGTGTTGGCCGTCGCCCTGGCCCTGTTCCTGGCCTTTAACCTGCGCCGCCGGCCCGATGTACCCGCGCGTCTGGCGGTGCAATTGGCAGGCTTGGGCTACGCGGTACCCGGTGCGGTGCTGGTGGTGGGGCTGCTGCTGCCCGTGGGCTGGCTGCAGGCGCTGGCGCCCCAAAGCAGCGTGGGCTATGTTTTGACAGCTACTTCGTTCGGCTTGATCTGGGCTTACCTGGTGCGTTTTTGCGCCGTGGCACTGCAGTCGGTGCAGAGCGGCTACGCCAGAATCCCCAACAGTTTTGACGAATCGGCCCGCAGCCTGGGCACGGGTGACCTGGGTTTGCTGCGTCTGGTGCATTGGCCGCTGCTGAAGCGATCCACGGCAGCGGCCGCCCTGCTGGTGTTTGTGGACGTGATGAAAGAGCTGCCAGCCACTTTGGTGCTGCGTCCTTTCAACAGTGACACATTGGCCGTCGTGGCCTACCAGTTGGCGCGCGACGAACGTTTGGGGGAGGCGGCCCTGCCGTCACTGGCGCTGGTGCTGGTGGGGCTGATTCCGGTGATCCTGCTGAGCCGTACGCTGCGCGCGCCTTCGGCTTGAGTCAGTACGACCCATTCAACGCAAGAAATTGCCCGAACCAAACAACCCAACCAGACCCACCATGATCAGGTAGATGGCCACAATGGTCGAGAGCAAGCGCGGCATGATGAGGATCAGGATGCCGGCGATGAGCGAAACGATGGGGATCAGATGGAGTGTGATGTTCATGACGGGCCTTAAAAAGATAAATAGTTGCATGCCGTCTTGCATCCGGCGATGGTGTTGTCCAGCTTACAAGAGCCGCCTATGATTCTCTGTGTGGTGACGCACATAATTCCAATATTGCGTATGCCTTGACTGAAAGTCACACCGGTCACAGGCTAATTTGAGCCCAGCGTGTGCCAGCACACAGACTTAGCCCGGTTTCCCCTCTATAACCTGCTTCATCGATGGTATTCGCCATTCGGTCAATAGTTCAATGGAGAATAGATATGACGAGAAATTCAAGGCAATGGTTCACCGTCCTGTGCGGGGCAGCGATTGTTCTGACGGTCGGCTGTAGCAGCCTCAAGACCCCCGCAACCGCCGATGTCGCGGTCTCGAAAGCGGCAGTTGAAAATGCCGCCGGTGCAGGCGGCGCTCAATATGCACCGCTTGAGATGAACGCCGCACGTGAAAAAATGGCCCTGGCCAACAAGGCCATGGTAGCCAAGGACTACAAACTGGCGATCGAATTGGCAAGTCAGGCCGAGGCCGACGCAAAGCTGGCGCGCAGCAAAGCCAATTCAGCCAAAGCACAAGCCGCCGCAGACGCCTTGGACGACGACATCCGGGTCCTGCGCATAGAGTTGGACCGCACCAGCAAGTAAAAATTTCCCTCTGGACTTTTCAACAGCTCCAGCGTTCGGCCGCGCCACACCAGAGTGCGGCAACCCCTTCAAGGACATCAATATGAAAAAACATTACTCGACAGCCATTGTGCTGGCCATTGCCACTCTCGTCGGCGCTTGCAGCTCCGGCCCCCGTACCACCAGCCTGCTGGATCAAACACGCAGTGACTACCGCATGGCTCAGGGCAACCCCCAGGTTGCCACCTACGCACCGCTGGAAATGAAGCAGGCAGGCGACGCCATGGCCCAAGCCAACGACGCAGCCAACGACAACGACAGCGCTGAAAAGGTCGACAAACTGGCCTATCTGGCCAAACAACAAATCGCGCTGACACAAGAAGTGGCTAAACAAAAGGCGGCAGAGGCGCAGGTCGCAAACGCCGGCAAAGAGCGTGATCAAATTCGTCTGCAGCAGCGCACAAACGAAGCCGATCAAGCCAAAGCCAGTGCACAACAAGCTCAACTGGCCGCGCAGGTAGCCCAGGGCGAAGCAGCAGATGCGCAACGCCGGACGCAGCTGGCCCAAGTCGAAGCAGCCGATGCGCAGCGCAAGACGCAGGATGCACAAGCCCGTGCGGCGCAGCTCGAAGCTCAATTGGCGGATCTGGCCGCCAAAAAGACGGCACGCGGCATGGTGATCACCATGGGCGATGTGCTTTTTGGTACCGATCTGGCGCGGTTGAACGCAGATGGCATGCGCTCGGCACAAAAGCTGGCCGATGTGTTGCAGCAAAATCCAGAGCGTACCGTATTGGTGGAAGGCTTTACCGACAGCACCGGCGCTACCGCTCATAACCAGGCTTTGTCTGAGCGTCGCGCCGCCGCCGTCCAGAACGCCTTGCTGGAACTAGGCGTCGCACGTGAACGTGTCGCTATTCGCGGCTATGGCGAGTCCTACCCGGTAGCCGCCAACGACACGGCACAAAATCGCCAGTTGAACCGACGCGTGGAAATCGTCCTGTCCGACAACAGCGGCAAGATCAGCAACCGTTAATTCCGGCCACCGAGTGGCAAAAAAACCCGCTACGTTGAAAAACTAGCCATTACATTAAAGTGTTGATGGCTTTTTGGCAAAATTGGAGCATTGATTCAAGGTCGTATCTGTAGTGGATACGACCTTTTTCTTCGTCGGTGCTTGGCTATTTTTGGGCGAATGCCGCCGGAT
>VMTC01000051.1 GCA_013791765.1 Rhodoferax sp. | reverse complement strand
CTACGGCAGAAATTCTGACTTCGACGGCGTCAGGCACGGTGATTGGGCTATGCGACCGGGCTTTGGGGTGAAAGGCGCGCGCCCACAAGCGCTTGCATACAGCAGCTGCAATTTCGCGTGTGTTTTCACCCCAAAACCGCACGCGCATGGCCCAGTCGCCGGGCCGGGTTTAATGCGCTGCGCCGGGTTTGACGTGCGGCCTTGATATTTTCAGCCTGCCGCATCACTTTGAATCGCACCCTGGGCTGGGATAATCTGCCGCATGCCAAACCCGAACCTTGTTGCAGACCGGCGCAGCGTCGAGCCAGACCGCTGGAAACTGTCAGTGGCCCCGATGCTCGACTGGACTGACCGCCATTGCCGCTACTTTCATCGCCTGCTCACAACCCGCGCGCTCTTGTACACCGAAATGGTGGCCGCCGGCGCCCTAATACATGGCGACGTGCCGCGCCATCTGCGCTACAACATGCAGGAGCACCCGGTTGCGCTTCAGTTGGGCGGCAGCGAGCCGACGGACCTGGCCCATTGCGCCCGCCTGGGCGAGCAGTGGGGTTACGATGAGATCAACCTCAATTGCGGCTGCCCGAGCGAGCGCGTGCAGCGTGGCGCGTTTGGCGCATGCCTCATGGCCGAGCCGCTGCTGGTGGCGGACTGCGTCAAGGCGATGCTTGATGCCGCGTTGGTGCCGGTCAGCGTGAAACACCGCATTGGCATCGACAAGACCGAGAGTTACGATTTTGTGCGCGATTTTGTCGGCACCGTCAGCGAGGCTGGCTGCAGTACCTTTATCGTGCACGCCCGCAGTGCCTGGCTCAAGGGCCTGAGTCCAAAGGAAAATCGTGACGTGCCGCCCTTGCGCTATGAGCTGGCCTATCGGCTCAAACAGGACTTTCCCCGGCTCACGGTTGTCGTGAATGGCGGCATTACGAGCAACGAGCAGATCGCCGACCACCTGATGCATCTGGACGGCGCGATGCTGGGCCGCGAGGCGTACCACAACCCGTGGTGGCTCGCTTCCTGGGATCGGGCGTTTTACGGGGCTGCCGCCACAGAACTCACCCGCGAGCAGGTCGAAGTACAGATGTGCGATTACATGAGCCGCGAAGCTGCCGAGCACGGAACACCTTGGCCCAGCATTGCCCGCCACATGCTGGGCTTGCGCCATGGCCTACCGGGTGCGCGCCGTTGGCGCCAGGTGTGGAGTGACCACAAGCTCAAGGGCTTGTCGGCGCGTGAGGTGATGGCGCTGGCGCACGCAGTCCAGACTGATTCAGTCTGAGTCAAAGCGCCGTGAGGTTTTGACTTATTCGTCTGTCGCGCAAGCTCAGGGATGGTCATGCCGGTGATCCATATCCGGGAAGTGCGGGTGGCTGTGCTGCAATGTTCCGTGCCAGTGCGGGTGCGCATGGCGCTCCGTCAGGTGCAGCCACAGGCCCGCGGCCATGAACAGCCCGGCGGCCCAGAATAACGGTGATGTGCTCTCGCCGAACACGCCAATGGCGATGGCCGCCCCCATAAAGGGCGCCGCACCGAAGTAAGCCCCGGTGCGCGCTGCACCCAGACCGCGTAGGGCCAGCACGAACAGCGCCAGACTGATGCCGTAGCCCAGAAAGCCGATCAGCAGGACCGGTGCCATCACGTGCGACGCCGGTAGCGCTTGACCCATTGCCAGAGCCAATCCGATGTTGACGGCCGCAGCAACGATTCCTTTCAGGCCGGCGATATACAAGGCATCGGAGTTGGCAACCTGGCGTGTCAGGTTGTTGTCCAGGGCCCAGCACAGGCACGCACCCACAATCAGCGCGGCCCCCGTGCCGCCAGGGTTTGTGCCCGTGGCGGGGCCGG
>VMTC01000001.1 GCA_013791765.1 Rhodoferax sp. | reverse complement strand
CCCGCCCAGTTGACCCTTTTGTAGTGGCGCGTTTGCAGCGCACCCCTATATAGATCAACACGTTACAAATTTAAGTGGGGAACTCGGGGGGCCTGCCTTGCAGCCGATAACCGAGGATCGAAAATCCCTTGTTTCTTTTCAAAGTGTTCCTGCATCAGCCTCTCATAGTCCGGGCTGGCGAACTCTACGCCCACCGGGGCCATGTTGTCCCAAGCCATGGCCGTTCCGCGAACGGTAGGCTAAAGATCCCGTTGGACTAAGCCGCCATCAGAGACAGTGGCGTGCTATGGGTATCGTGTTGGACAAGGGTTGCAAGCATGTCCATGAACGGGCGCTGTTCTTGGCGCGACAACGTGTTCGTGGAACGGGTGTGGCGCAGGTGTGAAGTATGAGCGGGTGTACCTCAAGGCCTATGACAGCGTGAGCGCGGCACGCGCTGACATTGCTCAATATTTTGGCTGGTACAACACGGCAAGGCCACATTCAAGCCTGGATATGTTTGGGCCCACGCAGAAAGTCGTTTAAATCGAGCAGATGAACATCGGCTGTTGCCCCCTGTGCTGATTCGAGCAGGGCTGCCGATAATCCGGTGCGCAGGTGAGAATGTCGATTCGTCAATCGTGACAACCCAGTGCGCGAAAGTAGCCTGGTCAATCCAGAGTCGGTACCTACCCTGAAGTATGAACGATCCGCCACCGGCGCATACAGTAACCATGACTATTGCCGATGGACTGCCGGACATCTTCACGTCGGCAACCGAGGACGAAACGAATTCCGAAGCGACCAATAGACCGCTGTCTGTCCGCGCCGATCAAACACTGGTGCAAAACGGCGTCAGCGGCGTGGACAATGTTATTAAAGGGAGTTGAGAAATGAGCAGTCTAAAAAGCCGCATGGCCGGCAAACAATCGGGCGGTGTTGCGAGCACGAAGGATCACTTAGGCAAGGCAGAAGCCGTTACGGCGACCAGCCTTCTAAAGGCAAAAACCTTGGAGCTCAAGCATGCCACCAAAGAGGCCAGGAAATCCATTAAAGAAGGCCTCGCCGAGGCTAGTGCTGCTGTAGCCGAGTTAAAAGCCAAACGGGCGCCCGCGTCAAAAGCTCCAGCAAGGAAGAAGGCTGTCCAGGGGCACCTTGATTCGGACCCGAGCTTGATTGATGTGTCAGAAATCAAAGGCATGTTCGGCAAAGCAAAAAAGAAGGTGTCTATCGTCGACATGAACCTTGCGCATGCGAGTTCAGACTTCATGGCACCCAAGGAAAAAGTAAAGCGTGAGATTTTCACAATTCCGCCCAGTGAAAACGCACTGATCGACGATATCCGCAGCAGGGCAGCGGCCAAAAAGGTGTTTACCAATCGATCTGCAATCACGCGTGCCGCGATTTCAGCCCTGGCCAGCCTGGACGACAAGCAGGTTCTCGCCGCGCTGGGGCGCATCAGGGTCATCAAGTCTGGCCGAAGTGACTAAAGTGAGGTGTTTGTAAGTTGCGCGCAGAACTTCAGTGTCAACGATCATTCAGCGTGTTCAAATATATACGCACCTGAAGGTCACCGATATTGACAGCCAGCGCATGATGATTCGGGTAGAACAAGGCAAGGGGCGCAAGGATCGGCGTTGCTGCCTCGGTGGGACGGAGACCCATCCGTGATTTTCTGGCGCTGCAGCAGCAGCCACTCTTTGAACGCACAGGCAAGTGGTTTTGATTGCCTTTGTCGGATTTGCAGGCGCTCATCCACAACGAGATGCTTGACCTCACGCTCCACGTCATCGAGTTGACTGATGTACGCACAACGTAGACGGCGAGCTGGAGTTCACATGGTTTGAGGAAGCTGTGGACCTAGACCAAGTGTTTGAGGCGATCTGACCAAAAAGGAAATCCACATGCCACATTTTCTCTTAGTCACTCAACATCCAAAAGTCAAAGTTGTGGGAGAGGGGAGTTTGTCAATTGACAAACCTTGACACGTAAATTTGTATGTACATACAATGTCCATGTACATATTTAATTTTTGGAGCAGAAATGGTAGCTACGGCAATCGCACGAATAGTGGTTCAAGCGACTTTGCATGACAAGCAGGCCATAACAACCAAAGCCAAGAAATTGGACATGCCGGTGTCGGAGTTAATGCGCAGAGGAGCCTTTGCTTATGCCACTGACGAGGCTGATCAAGAGTTGGGCGCACTTGCAGATGCTGCCAAAGGTGCTGCTGACCGAGCGGGTTCTGCAATTGACGACGCGATGGCTTTCATTGCTGCGAGCAACAAACGCATTGTCAGCATGGAATCTGCAGCGGTAAAACCCGTCAAGGCGACAACCAGGGCGGGGTTCTGATGGGTGTTACTGACAAGATTTGGGGTGCTCTAACCTCCATGATTAAATTGGAGGATAAAGTGAAATCTCAATCAGAAGCGATGAAGTCTCAACAGGTGAAGATTGAAAATCTTACCGAGCGAGTTATTCGGCTTGAGACGCAGCTTGAAATGTTGATGCGGGACGCAGAAATAAAGCACTCGCTTTAGAGCGTGATGAATTTCGGCAGTGCAGCGGGAGCGGACTTTCGACGAACTCACCCGATTGGGGGATATGAATTCAATACCCGTTGAATATGTTGGGATGAACACATACTCACTCCCATCGCTTAGCTGACGGGCTGCGATGTTTCATCTCTATCGATTTTGCGTTGCCGCCAACCTCAAACGTGCTGATCGCCCAATCCTTATCGTCAAAATCGGTTTCGTAGATATACATGCGCTTGAGCACTAAGAGTTGAAGAACCCCCATGACGCAGGGGTTCTCCGACTCTTCATTTATTAGTTTCTTAATTTCAAGTCGAGGCAGTCGGCTGGGGCGCTGCAAATCTTGTGCAATTTTTATAAGACGATACGCGCAAGACGGGTTGGTGCCCATAACATCTGTGACATTGCTAGAGATGGCCTTTGCAGTGACGTGCATTCCGGCCTTGGTCACAAATGTTGTTCCAATTGCGCGTAGGAGATACCCAATTGCATAACGAGTTTGTAGCTCAGCCTGCTCAGATGTCAGATCATTTCCACGTGATTTTGCTCTAACCGTAACTGCCCGTACCAGCTCTTCTGAATGCTCTTCAAAAATGGAATAGAACTCGCGTATTGCGCGTAAAGAGCTGTCAAATATTGCCTTGACGGCAGCGTCCTTTTTTGACCGGGAATAATTCGAATATTGATGTGTTAGCAAGGCTCCAGCAATTTCAATGGATTTGTTGAGACTCACCATTTCCTGAAGAATGTCCCGAGGTTTGTCGTTTCCATTGGGCTTTTCAGCTAGGCCATCATGATTGGCACTTTCTTCGTCTCGTTTCTGTGCCTGAATGCGCCGGTATTCCTCAGGTTTTTGCGCTTTATATTTGATGGACGGCGCAAACGAGATTAGCTTCGCAACACTTTTGACGTCTTCTTTGGATAAAGTGACAGGCTTGCTATTCGGAAAATGTTCTTCCAACGCCCCCACAATATGATCAAGCACCACACTATTTCCACTGTTGTGAGCCAAAAAAATCAGGGTGTTTGCGCATTCCCGCACGTACAAATTTTTCATGCAGTGACGTAAATATTCTTTCACATCCTCTTCACCGATAGCCAAATTGGTGTAGCGACCTAGGAAGTAGTAGTATGCGTAAGGATATGAAAAACCTAAACAGTCGACATCCTGATTGATAAGGTTTGCCGCAATGAGTGTTTGAAGAAGTAGAGCACCGTCAGTTTGTGTCCACTTGTCAGAATACTCACGTATGAATCGATCAAACTGATGCCTTGAAATTTGGTGTTCGTGACCATTTTTCTTCATAAACCAACTTAGGTGAGTGCACGCCGCGAGATATGGCGCCATGTCATCTGGTTTGACTCCTCCTTGCTCCAACGCACCAATCACCAAGAAGTAGTAATAGTGGGCGAACGAGGAGTTCTGCTGATCTTTAGTAATTCCGGATGCCGCGGCTTGGAGCAGCGATAGCACGAAGATAGGTACCGTTGATGCAATGTGTTGTAGTCGCGCAGATTCAATTAGGTCTTCAGCTTGGTCGCACATAGCCAACAGTTGATTGTGAGAAACGGTTTCATCAATACCTAAAGAGTTCCATTTTCTTATGAGTTCACTTCGCCGTTCATGTCCCAATTCAAGAATTTTGTAGTGATTGAACAGGGCCAATTCACTAATTGCATCCCCATCGAAAAACTCAGCAAGCTCGTAGCTTTCCCCAACAGTGATGATTACCCGTGAAAATCTTGGAATAATGATTTCCAAAAATTTCGATCTGCTGGCGCGGTTGAGTGGCGATAAGTCCAAGTCATCAAGTAACAAGATTTTTTTCGCTTTAGATGCTTGTTTGAAAGCAATTTTATTTAAATCGCCATATTGAGCTGACAATGCGGCATCTAGTTGTCTCTCAATTTCAGAAAGGGAACAGCTCTTAACTTTTGCTCCCCGTACGAACAGCGGCAAATAGCCTTGAGCATGATATTCAGAATACAGGCGAAAGAGAAGGCGCGTTTTTCCCGCGCTATCATCGCCGTCTAACAATACATTCTGTGTGAGACCTTCCAGATTGCACAAAACCCTGGAATTCAATTTTTTTAGATTTCTTAATTTCAGATCGTCGGGCTCCTTTCCTGATTTAAAGTCCAAATCAGGAAAGACGTAGAAGTCGCTGAGTTCTAGCTGTCGACCTGTGGGATGTTTGAGAGTCGCACCCGGATCTTTTATTGCCTTCAAAAACTCCTCAGTCAACGCCATTGCTACAACAGCCCTTTTGGGAAGTGCGCGATAGTCGTTCCACTCAACTCCAGCTTCTTTGGGTTCGTAGCGAGGAGCCTCAAACTCAAATTTCTCGTATTTGAATTTCTTGCTGTCTAGGTCCACCTGCACGATGTTGAAACCTGAATGTGCCGACGATCTTTGCTGCAAAGCGGCGCCTTCGATGTAAATGCACTCTCCGTCTTGGGCGTCGTCAGTAAGCCGGCCCGCGCTCTGATGCTCATGGCCAGTAAACAAAAAATCTGAAATCCGGTGAAGAAACGATCTGAATGGCAAGTAGTTGGTTTGTCCATACCAGTTCAAAGGATGGTGTATCGCGCATATTCGCAGATCACACGCGTTGTCTTTCAGTTTTTCATATCTTTCGAAGGGAAATAACAGACCGCCTTGCTGTTCATATCTCAGGGAAACCCAGGAGGCGTTAAGTACATCAAACAGCAATTTCTTTCCCGCAACCTCGAAGGCATAGGTGGTCCATAATGCATCCGAAAATTGGATGGCCGTAGTGGTTTCATGAGCCGCTCTAAACTTAAAAAAATCTTTTTGCACAGAGACACCCATCTCCACATAGCTTCCAGGTATCTCGCCACTTCGCTTCAATGTTGCTTGGACGATGGCAATTCTTGCATCTTGATCGCCCGAAAAGTCGCAATCATGGTTTCCTGGGGAGATCACAAAATGTATTGGCACCTCAGTTTCACGGCGTAGCGCTTCAAGAATCTCACTAAAGAATTTATTAGCCAGCTCATATTCCGCTCGTGTTCCAGCCTGTGCCACATCACCTGAAACTAGAATCACCACCGCTGTTGTGTTTGATAGATATGGATTTAAGGCCGAAGCAATCTGACCACTACGCCTCAGGATCGAGTCATTTCTTTCCTTAATATGAATATCGCTCAAGTGCAAAATTGATAGAGTCATGTGCCTCGCCCTTTTAAATTATTTGAGTCTCACGCGTGTGAGCCCCCATATGAGGCTCGTTGTCGCATTGTTTGGCATGAAATCCTGCCGGTCCGAATTATGACCGCCGGTTGCAGCCAAAATAATTGCGTATAACGTTGGCACGCAATTAGCGGCGTCGTTAAGCTTCGGAGCGCGGCGTGTGTCCGCTTCCAGTCTGATCCGGAAGTAGAAACAGAGGCTGCAGTTCATCAAAGAGCCGCCCTGCGCGCACGTACAGCACCGAGAAGCCCATTCTGGCTGCCTGATGTGCCAAAGCACAGCCAAGCCAGGTCTTGCCGCACCCGGTGGCACCGGTGATCAGGAGATTCTGGGCATGACGTATCCAGTCGCCCCCGGCTAAAGCGCTCACAAGTGAACGGTCCAGCGACCTGCTGGCGCGCCAATCAATGTCTTGCACGCAGGCGCTACTGACCTTGAGTTTGGCCGCCTTGAGCAGGCGCGCGACCCGGCGCTCATCACGCCAGGCCACCTCACGCTGCACCAGCAGGGAGAATCGTTCATCGAACCCAAGAGCGCTGGCGGCAGTGCTGGTGGCTTGCTCTTCAAGGGCGCGCACCATGCCGTCCAGGCGCAGGCTGCAAAGTTGGGTAAGGGTATGTTCGTTCATGGTTAATCCTGTGTTTTTGGGTTTTTGGGTTTTGGCTCGGCCTGGGCTCAGTGGAAATAATCCGCCCCACGAATGTTGTCGTGCAGGGGGAGCGCGCCAGGCGCAGTCGTTGGCAGGTTGTGCTGGCGATCCAGGCCCGTCTTGAGGATGGAGCTCACACTGCGGTAGGTCAGAGACCGAATTGCCACGGCCCGGGTGCAGGCCGCCTCCAGCCTGGCCGGTGTGAATTCGCGTGCCAAACGCTGCAAGCCCAGACACGCCCGGTAACCCTGCTCAGGATGAGCGCGGTGTTCAAGCTGCCAGCTCACCACCTGTGCGGTGCTCACTCCAATGCGCAGGCCCCAGTCAATGAGTTTTTGCGGCGTCCATTCCAAATGCGCCCGGTGCGAGGCGGGCATGTGATCGGCAATGGTGGTGTGTTTGCCCTTGATGTGACTCACTGCGTGGCAGGCCACGCGCTGGTTGGCTGAGTAACATTCCAACAAGGTGTCGGTGGCGCGTAGTTCCACCGTGGTGCGCACCAGGGTGTGCGGCACGCTGTAGTAGTGGCCCTCGAATTCCACGTGGTAGTCGATGTTGACCTTGGCCGACTTCCAGCGAAACAGCTCAAAGCGTTTGGCTGGCAGTGGCCGCAGGGCCGGCAAATCAAGCTGCTCAAAGGCGCTGCGTCTGTTACCGGGTAACTTTTTGAAGGCGCGCGCGTTGAGATCGTTCAGCAGCAGGGCAATGGCGTGGTTGAGCTCTGTCAGGTTGAAGAATTTGCGATTGCGCAGGCGTGCCAGTATCCAGCGCTCAACGACCAGTACGGCGCACTCGACCTTGGGCTTGTCTCTGGGGTGCGCGGGCCTGGCCGCCAACAGGGCGCAGCCATAGTGGGCGGCGAATTCTTCGTACAAGCGGTTGTTCTGCGGGTCGTAGCTGCAGGAGTTCTTGATCAGGGAGCGGGTTTGGTCGGGCACGATAAGGCGCGGTGCCCCACCGAAATGCTCCAGTGCCAGTACTTGGGCACCGATCCAGTCAGCTGTGGTCTGGCGCGCCGTGGCACAGGCGAAGGTGTAGTTGGATGCGCCCAAGGTGGCTACGAAGATTTGCGCTTTGGTGATCTCCCCTGTGACGGCATCAATCAGCGGGATGGTTTGACCGGCGTAGTCGACGAACAGCTTCTCGCCACCAATGTGGATTTGGCGCATGGAGCGTTTCAGGCCCATGGCCCATTGGCGGTACTTGACGCAAAAGCTGGTGTACTTGAAGGCCAGTTCGTTGTCTTTGGCGTATTCCTCCCACAGCAGTTGCAGGGTGACACCGGCGCGTTTGAGTTCAGTGTGCACGTTGGCAAAGTCGGGGAGCAGCTGTTTGCTGTTACGCGGTAACGCTGAGCGGTATAGCCGGGCCTCAAGTTCTTCGTCGCTCAAGGTTTGGGCAACGCTCCAGTCAACACCAGCCACACGGGCGAGCGACAGGTAGGGGTTCGTATGAACGCGCTGGTGACCAGCAAAGCCAAGTCCAACTTGTCTTTCTATTTGCTCTGTCGCCACTTGACCACTGGCGTGTGTACGCATAATGGCTGTGCAAAGGATGGATGTGATTTCAGCCGCGCGCTGGCTCGCTGACATCTGTTCGGGGGGAGTAAGTTTAATAGGTTTCATGGTTTGCAAAGGGCATTTGAAAGGCCTAGAAATCATGATTCAAATCCTCCAAGACGATGGGTAACGTAGGGCAATGGGATGAAGATTTTTGGATTCGCGCTGGCGCTGGTCGTGGCCTTCTGTCCGGCTGGTGCCGAGGTGCTGAGCGGGCGGGTTGTTGGCATTTCTGACGGCGACACCATCACGGTGCTTGACGACGCCAAGGTACAGCACAAAATTCGCGTCGCTGGCGTTGATGCGCCCGAGAAAAAGCAGGCGTTCGGTCAGGTGTCCAAGGAAAACCTGTCGCGACTGGTTTTCGACAAAGAGGTCGACATCGAGTGGACAAAGCGTGATCGGTACAAACGCATCGTGGGCAAAGTTCTGGTGGCGTCGCCCTGCTGCTCAAGTGCTTGTTCCAGGACATTCGACGCAGGCTTAAGTCAGGTTAGCGCCGGTCTGGCTTGGTGGTACCGCAAGTACGCCAAGGAACAGTCCGCTGATGACCTGCCAAAATATGAGAAAGCTGAACTGGGCGCTCAGTCGCGCCGCCAGGGTCTATGGGGCGACAAGTCACCCATTGCGCCCTGGGACTGGAGGAAGGGTGACCATGGCGAATGAATTTCCAACCACGGGGGATGCTGCGGTGCGTCTTCTCCTGGGTATGGTGGAGGAATCCGAGCAGGCCAAGATCGCTGAGATGGCCGAGGACGACCTGATCAATTTGCACTTCGGTTTGGGGCTGTGGATCCGCAACAACCTGGGCTTCTATGATGGGAACACCCAATTGCTCCGCGATTCAGGTAAAGAAAATCCCGACGATGCGAGCTTCGCCATCATTTACGCATTTTGGCAGCAGCTTCGCGGTGCGCTGCCAAGAATCCACTGAAATTTAGGCCATGTTCCTGATGTACTCAGAGAAATTCATAGCCACCCTGATATTTATGCTCTGGCGGTAGTGCTTAGGTGAAAATTTGCAGGCTCTGCATATCTTGAAAAACTGCAGAATTCCATCATCAGCAGAACAAAAACGCTGTGGCGTAGCCGGCGCTTTCTGACTAAAAAGAAGCGCTACGTGCTGGCCTTAAAGTCGGCTACACACTTTTTCATGAACGAGTTCTTGGCTGCACCACCCAAAGCCCTACCGTTCTTATCCACAGCTTTTGCATCACAGCCCGATGCTGTCATTGAGTCGGCCTCACATTTCTTGATGAATGACGCCTTGGCCGCCCCTGATAGGGGCTTGTCATCCTTACTGAGGGCCTTGGCAGCACAACCCGATGCTGTCACTGTGTCGGCCTCACATTTCTTGATGAATGAGGTCTTGGCTGCGCCTGAGAGAGGCTTGCCATCCTTGCTGATGGCCTGAATAGCGCAGTCAGTGGCTGGTGATGTCGGTGCTTCACTGGCGCCTATGGCGGCATTTGAAAACAAAACACTGGCAGCAAACAAGCTGCCCAGGGCCAGAGAGATCAGTTTTGGCATGGGAACTCCACTTGGAATCAAACGGTTTAGGCGAAATGCCATCATCACGATAGCACGGAGTCAGCCCTAAGCGGGGCGAAGCCCTATCCATCGGCAGCGCTGCAGCGCATTTGCTGGCATCACGTTAACAGCGTAATCACCAATGCAACGCGGGGACAATCACGACTGTTCTGCTGGTATTTAGACCTCCAGCGAGATGCCGTTCGCGAATACTCTATGACTGCGTTGGAGAAGCCAGAATAAGCTGGCTCAGCCCCTGCGCCCACATCGCGTAGCCAATCGGCCCCGGATGAAAGCCATCTGCCGCCAACCCGTTCGCACCGGCTCCCTGAAAAGGCACATGAAAGGCTCGCAGTGGCTGGCCAACAAGTGACGCAGCCAACTGCCGATTCATCTCGATGGCCCAGCGACCCAGAAACCACCGCAACGGGCGTGGCAGCGCAGTAAAACCGTGCATCGGTGGCACCGCAGTGTGAATCAGAAGTTTGGGCTCAAATCGTTGTTCAATCGCGGCGGCTAAACGTCTTTGCCAGTGCAGCCATTCAGACGGTGAACGCAGGCCGGTCACGTCATTGACGCCGATGGACACCACCACCACGTCAAAACTGCGGACAGCTGTTTCTTCAAGCAGCTTGAGCAATCCGGGGGAATCTAGGCCATTGACCGCCAGCAGGCGCCACTCGACTGTGCAATGTTGGCTCAGCCGGCTCACCAGCTTTCCGCACAATGCTTCGTCCTGCGACGGCGCACCCACACCGGCGGCAGCGGAATCGCCGGCTATCAGAACCCGAAGCAATGGACCCTGGCCAGATGTGCCTTCCCGTAGACCCGGCGGTTCCGGCAAACGAGGGGTGACTAGGCGTACGTGCCTTCCCTGCAGCCAGAGGACTGGCGCGAGCAATGTCAACCAGAGATAACGTTCGAAATCACGCATCCTGCAGGTACGGTCTCTCGCGTCAGCCCCTGGAAATCTCGAAGCGCTTACACCTTCAAGTCCAGCAACGCACCAGCCATCTTGTCACTGGTCTTGAATACCGAGAGGTTGGCAAGAAACGAATTCTTGGCCTGGAGTTGGCTCACCATATCGGTCTCCAACGACGACCCTTCACTGCTGGCTGTCGTCAGCGCAGTGGAAACCCCGGCGCCACTCTGTGCAGTTTGAACCGATTCCTGACGTTGAAAGCCGCTTGTGTTCAGATTGGCAACATTGTGAGCTGACGCATTCAAAGACGAGCGCGCTGCATTCATACCCGAAAGTGCAATCGATGAAATGGATGTCATATTGAATCTCAGTCTGGGGTGTGACTAAAGAACCTTTGAGGGCAACGGTTGATGCTGGCGATGGCGACGTTGACACTCTATCAGATTCGGTTCTTTTATTACCTGGTCAGTCGTGGAACCATGTTCGCCCTCATGAAAACACGATTTTCAGACTATCTGGCCCATGCTGCGCTACTGATTCTGGCGTCGCTGTGCGAACGGCCCGCTTCATAGCTGCCATTGAGTGAAGCCACCCAACGGTCAGTTGGCCGTTGAAGATATTTCCTAAGGCATCACCGCGACCCGGCGCTTCTTCACGATAACCACCGGCGCCGGGGATTCCTCGTGGGCCTCAATCCAGGGCAGTGTCTCTCTTGAAAACTCTGGATTCGATTCCCTGGTCGCATGGGCAACAGCCTTGGCAATCTCATTGGTTTTAAGGGGCGACAGGTGCTCGCCAACCACCTGCAGGTACTCACCCTCAGCCGTCACGGCCAGCGCACCAACCTGTGCCCCCTTGCGCACACTGCCAAGCAGCGTCAGATCATCGTCTTCGGGGCGTTCATAAGTGTGCCTGGACCAGGCTGTCCTGCCAAGGACAACCCGCCAGCCCGGTTTGCGCGGCGTCAAGTATCTTTTACGGTCAGAGGGCTGCGTCTCAGAAGAAGGCTGAACTGGCATGAGGTCTGCGATGGCCTTGGCTTGATCGGGAGGAGTTGTTGTCAACGACGACGGCTCCTCCCCATTGGGAAGCAGTTCCTCATCAATGCGCTGACTGACCAATGCGACTCCTAAGCTTTGAACTTGGCGTAATACTGCGCCACAGCAGGGTTCTGGGCAATACGCTGCATATGAGCATTCAGGGCAGGCGCGACCTTGTCCACCAGATCGGCAGGAACATAGTCCAGTCGACCGGACTTGAGCGCGCTCACATCGGCAAAAACCTTCAGATCAGCAACCGTGAGGCGATTGTCAGCAAAGTATTCGCCGCCATGGGCCTGCAACTGACTTTGCAGCCAGCCCAGGTACACAGGGATGGAGCCATTGACCAGGTCAGCGCGAGCTTGCCGTTGGGCATCGCCCGTCATGCGAAAAGTCGGACCAAGCTTGACACTGGCTTCTTCCACCACGTACATCACCTCGTCGCACAAAAGCGCCTGAAATGGGTCAAGGGGGTACAGACCCGCCAGTTTGCCCGCGTAGCGCAAAATCGAATCGCACTGCGTCACCTGCACGCCATCGACCATCAAGGTGGGTACCTGGCCAAAAGGTGTGGACTTGCGCACCTCGGCAAATTGGGCAAAGGTAAAGCGGTGGTCTTCAAAGGCAATTGCGCCAATATGCAGGGCCAGACGCACGGGCTCGGCGCGCCCGCCATGAATATCGAAATAGCTGAGTTTGAGTTGGGGCATGGTTTAGACAATCAAAATTTGAGTTTATCGTTACCGACGATTCTGGTTTGTTGGGGGCAGGCGGGAGAGCTCAGAGCCTTTGTGTTCGTCGTCGCATGTCAGCACGAAGCGGCCATGGACACCCGTGGAGGTCACGAATTTCGTCAACAGCGAAGCCGGAAACTCAATCGTGACGCCATCGGTGCACTGAACCAGGACCTGCTTGATCGACCCTCGGTAGTAGTCGAGGTATTTCTGATCCGACAGGTTGAGCTGGAATTCGAAAGATTTCAAGATCGGGGGCTCGATTAATAAGTCCAGGCGTTGGAGGGAGTTAAGAACGGTTTCAACTGAAACTTGCCTGGCAACCAATAAGCCTGCCCATTAGCCTTAAGCACCGAACCATCCCCATCGTCCGCAGCAACCAAACTTTCCATAACTTTACCCGTGATGTCCTTCTGTGCGACTCCATGAAAATAGGCCATCGCCACAGCAAGCAATTTCAACCGGCTACTTTTACTTTGATCATTTTCCGCAAGCAGCCTTAGCAATTTGTTTTCCAGACGTTTTTTCTTTGCCCTTTTGTCCTTGTTGCTTGAGGGTGCGATACTGATGTTCACAATGTGGCTGTCACGGAGGTACACAACGAAGCCTGAAACAGCAGCACGTTGCCCCGGTGTTTTGCCAAGGTATGTATCAAGTGCTTTTTGATCAGGTGGACAAACCTCTTTTGCCGCAGCATGAAGCAACAACGCAGCAGCTGGAGTCATAGCCAATCGAATTGACCGCCAGGTTGTTTTGCCTTTCTTCTTCGCGGTGAGAAGTTGATCATGGTAGCCATCAAGGATCGCCCTTTGTGCCGTTCCAGTTTTGAACTTTTCCAAAGTGACGGCAACGCGTCGTTGGTCTGAGTCTTCAGCCTTGGCCCCTGCGTCCACAACTACCAAACCAGCTTCCTGCATCCACTTCATGGGAAGCAACACCTTTCGCAACCCGGATGTCCCAACATGCTTCAACAAGATGGCGTACTCAGGAATCGACTGCCACTGTTTCTCAATTTCTAGAAAGAACGGCAAATACCGATGGAGCGTGATCGCGGCTTTGTGTGTGCCAACGTTTTCACCAAGCCACCCTCCGAAATTGGAAAAGTGCAGCGCCATAGCGGGTACCGAAAATCCAGCACAGTCCATCGCTATGCGCTTTTTTAAAAGTCCTTTCCAGTAGCATGACTCGCACCTTTTTTTGCGGCCAGCAGGCATAGGCTGATTGCATTCAGGGCACGGGATTTCGCCAACAGTTAGACATGCATGGCACAACCATCGCCCATCGGGTGAAGTTTCCAGAAGTCGGTGACGATGACACGCGCCACAATTTCCATGGTCGGACCGGGCGCATTTTTGGCAGACCCGCTTGTCGTGATCAAAGCGGGAAACACGGGTCAGCTTACTGGACAGGCCACCACAAATTTCACATGGCTTTTGTTGCCGAAAATACGGGGCGCAACTGGTGCACACGGGGCCATATTGCGTGATTCTTCCAATCGAATAATCAGTTGCCCCACACCTTGCGCATGGCTTGTCAACCTGACAGCTCAAACAAACGGCGCTGGCATCATTTTTTGGAAGTCGCGCAAAGTTGCCACACTTCGGACACATACGGCGTATAAAAACTCTTGCATAACACGTCGAGCAGAACTTATGGCCTTTGTGAACGCGCCAAATCTTGGCCACATTTTTGCCGCATTCGTCGCACATTTGGAAATCATGAACCGGCTGGATCATCATCGCTGCGCCATGTCAAGCTTTCGCTGCAATCTAGCCATCATTCTCTTCACCTGGTACCTTGACCGTGGGCCATCGAGTCGTGCAGTTGACCGCGTTGACTTCTCACGTAGAGTGCTTGGTAAAGATGCCGCTGTCGTTCTAATCCAAGTTGGCGAAACCATCCGGTGACCAGCGAGACCTTGTCTGGTGATGTTTGATTTTTGCAGAGCTTCTTCAAACAGAATCTTACTGGCCGACATCAATGGAAAAATTGCTGCCAGTAATCCTTCACGGTCATGAGTGTTAAGAATTTCCAGATGGTTTCCTGGCCGCATCGGTATGCTCTCGGGCAATTGAACGCCAATTAGTCTCAAGAATTCACTCAAGGGCTCGTTCTCACATCTCTGCGCCACCCGGATAAGCGACACAAAATAGTTGGCCAACTCAAACCATGGCGTGACGTTCATAGCGCTTCCCTGAAACAACCCAACGTCATTGATCAGAACATCGTCAGCCATCAGTTGAAATTTCAAGGCTTCTGGCAAGCAACTGCGAACACTTGCAGCACGCAGATCAACCTTACATGTCCCACAAACCGTTATGACCTTGTCTTCTGCCAACAAACGGTGATATTCGACCGGTGCATTGCAATCGTGGCATCGATCAAGAAGTGCATGCCCATGTACTTTGCAGCCCGTGTGCCATGCAAAACGCCACTGGATGCGGAAATACGGCTTTGCATCGCTTTTCAGACAGAAAGGACAGTACTGAATGCCGCTATGTCGCTTTGTATTTCTGGCACCAGGTGCAAGAAACCATGTCCAAACTCCTTTTTCTGGTGGTCTTTTGCCATAGATTTGTTTGGCAATTGGAAACAGACTGGCCGACATCAATGTGACCTTTTTGATCCCGGACAGAGCACAAATCGGATCAAGCCTATCTTCATTAAATATTCTGTCGCCATCGTTCGTCCATATTCTCCACTTCGGCCAGACCGCCAACGTAAGCGTCATTGGGTCACATCCCTGTATCAGTGCAGTGTTAACCAGCCACGACGAAATGATTTCATCAGGCATCAGTCGCGCTACAACGGACCATCGGGAACTCACAACACGAGTTCCCTGATGCCACGAGTGGGACGAACCCACGCCTTGCCCTCAATGATTGCTTTGTCGATCTGTTCCTTGCCGCTTGTAATGGCTTCAGTGGCGCACTTGATCAGCAACTGATGCAGGTTACCGGTATTGCCTTCCGAAATTGTGTGCAACAAGCTGGCTAGCTCAGGGACGTGGAGCTTGGACGATTTTTTCAGAGGTAGCACCTTCTCAAAGCCCGCCAGCAACTGCTGAAAGTCTCTATTCAGCTCCCATAGAGGTAGATTCATGACTTCAAAGCGACTTGCGTGTTGTGGATCAGTGTGCAGTACGCGAACAGCCTCTCTTGTGCCGACACCGACAATAGGAATCGCCAGTTCATTGCACAAGAGTTTGATCGCATTCATGACCTCGCGTTGTTTGACGGGCGTACCGGTCAGCAGCGAGTGAAATTCATCAATAATCAGCAATTTGACATGACATAGTCGGAAAAGATGAATGACCTGATACCTTAATTTCGCTGCAGGATCGGTCGCCCTGTATGGCGTGAAGAAGCATTCAAGTATTGAGATGTATAGCCCTTTTTCGTCAGCGCTTGGTGGAGCTTCTGCGACGATGATGGGTTTCACTGGATCAGAATTTTCATCAACATAACCTTTGCCGCACAAATCCTTGAATCTGCGCACCAGGGTTGTTTTGCCGTTATTGGATTCACCCACGATCAATAAATTTTGCATGCGCGGTTTTGATGGTTTGTGCATCAATCCTTGAAGGTTATCAAGAATTTGTTGTGCCAGGGGGTAGCTAATCCACCTGGGTTGATCCATGAATTCAATTCGTTCCTTGTCAGTCATCCCCATGATGTGCCTGAAATCAGGATGTATGTGGGCGAAATCGGTTGAAGTGGTCATGCGATGTCTCCAAAGGAGTCCAAGTCACCATCAACCAGGCCGGAACCTGCCGCCGAAAGCGAAATCAGTGGGGTTTGAACAGGCTGCGGCAGTGGTGCAGCAGGTGAAACTTTCTTCTCATGTTCCTTGCGACGCTGACTCTGGCGGCGTGCTGTTTTGGTGCGTTCTTTTGATGCATCAACCTGCGTGCGCAACTCCGTTATGGCATGCAAAATTTGATGTTCGTTGACACTCTTCTTACCTTCCCGTCGCAACGCATCACGGGCTTGCTGATACTCCCAAATGCTCATCGGTGGAAGTGCTTGATCAGCAAATGGAACTTTGAAATATTGTTTGATTTCAGGATCAAAGAACCAGATCGTGCTGATATCACGCGGATCACGTCTAAATATGAAGTCTCGTTTTTTTGTTTTATCAGCCGGGTCGCCCGCGTTGATCCACTGCCTCAAAATGTCGGCGTAATAGGTCATGCCGTCAATGGTCACACCAAAGGCCTGAATCGTGCGGAGAAAGTGCGGCAGGAAGTCGAGTAAGACTGTTTGCCGATTGGCTGCTATGGGTGGAATGCCAACGCCCTGAACACTGGCATTGCCAAATATACCGATTTCCCACTTGCGCACCGGAGTCATGCCAATGCCACTGTGCATTTTCTGGTGATATACCTTGCAAATCAGTGTCACCAACCAGGTTTCGAACTCTGATTTGGTCATAGTGGCTTGCTTCTCTGAGTCGTAATCTTCTTTTGCCTTGATGTTGGAAAACGTTGTACCCGGAAGTTCATGAACTTCGCGCATGAATGTGCCCAACACACGTTCAATATGCCCGCCATAACGAGGCGTTTTGACAGGTCGGAATTCCAGGTTGATTCCATACATCGTGCAAGATTGCTGGAAATTGTCTGAGCGAAAATCGGTGCCGTTATCAACATAGATTTTTTTTGGCATTCCCCAGACGGGCCACTCAGCATCTACCTTGTGCAACATCAGCCACTCGTCCTTTGGCAGGATCGAGTGGGCCACACACATGGCAACTGATGTCTCCGATGGTGCATCAAAAGACAAATAGTATCCAGTGACCATTCGGCTGTTTATGTCCATCGCCAATGAAATCCAAGGTCGTCCAATCGGTTTTCTGTAGAGGTCATCGACCAGAATGATGTCCGCAGGGGTGTGATCAATTTGAATGACTGCAAGCGGGTAATCAGCATTTGGGAAATGCCCTGGAACGGGTAAAAACTTGTTTTTTGCTCTTTCTTTGAAGCCACGCCCGCGAAGTCTTTCTTTTTCTGACACATCAGAAATTCTGGACCTGATCGTCGATGGGTGGGGTGGCTCGACGCCGCGTAATTGGCACTGACGAAGAACTTCAGTCACGGTTTTTGTGGGAGTCGGTCTTTGCGGGGTTAGGTAGTAGTTTTTGATGACATCAGCAATAACGCCTTCTGCCTGGCTGTTTAACCGGCCTCTACCTTGAATCCAGCCGCTTTTCTTTGGGATCAGTGCCGCTACGTTTTTCATTCCTTTGTACTTTTGCAGCCAACGGTAAAGGGTGGCGGTATCAACACCAACTTCCTTGGCTCGTAACTCAACCTCACGACGACCTGGTGAGAATGCACTTATCAACGGTTGGATGGCTGCAAATCTTTCTTCGGCCACTTTCCAATCTGAGTCACCAATTCCCGCCATATCCAAGTGCGGATCATGTTTTGCCCCAGAATCATCATTGGTGACTGCTTGGAGTTCAAGAATTCGCAATGGTTTGCTTCGGCCTGTTTCAACCGCAGTACCAACGACTGATTCAAAGTCAATGATCTGCGCAATGCGGTAAATCAAGTGCTCACTTTTGACCAGAGCGCCAACTTGAACATCCAGACGGTGCCTGCATGCTTCAAACTCTGGATTGGGCATATCGTCTGCATCACTCATTGGTTGGTATCCATAATTCAGTGAAGTCATCCAACGGACGTGTGATGTCGCAATCCAATTGCCTTGTAGCCAGCAAGTGCCAAATATGTGCTCTACCTTGACGCTCAAACATACTGCCCATGAAATGCCTAGCCAAGACGTAGTGAAAGGGTGCAACGCCCATGGACCGAATGTTCTCAAGGACCCATCGTGTTTCCTCAATAGCAAAGTTCATGCGCTGGTAAATTGCTAAAAAACTGATGTTGTCGAAGACAACATCTCTGATTCTGGATTCATCGTGGATATGGAACTCCCATCCCTGCTCTTTGGCATAGCGATAGGCAGCTTTCCACTTTGGCATCCATTCACGCCAATGTTTTCGCCACTGTGTTTCTGGCTTTACCTCGATCAGCACTGGTTTCTGGCAAGCTGCAAGCGAAGTGTTCTTATGGATGCGGTAATAAACGAGGAAATCAGGTGTGTAGGTGTAAGCCTGCCCATTGTTGGCTGTGAATGGAATCTGGACAGGTTGGGCGATGATGTCAAGAACGGAGAGGCTGAATTCTTTGCGGATCAGGAAGTCGCGTTCAAGCGTGGATTCGTAAGGAGTTGCGGTTTCTCCACGAAAGGGATAGATGCCAGACACGCTCCTGCGGGTCGGTTTTATCTTCCGGGTTTGCTTGGGTCTAACGGAGTCGCATTGATTTTGCATAAAGTCCAACTCAGTCGCATTGAATGTTAATAAATTTGCCGCATTGAATTCAAAAAAAGCCACGCTAAGTCATTGATTGATAGTGATCATAGTCGCATTAATTTCGAAAAGTCACAGCGGCTCGCCGCCGCGACCTGGCGAAATTTCTCTGGCGCACCATGGCGTGCTGTTTCTCGATGAAATGCCCGAGTTTCCGCGCGCCGCGCTGGAAGCGCTGCGTGAGCCGCTGGAGTCGGGCCTGATCACCATTTCACGCGCGGCCAGGCGCGCCGAATTTCCGGCGCGCTTTCAGTTGATCGGCGCCATGAACCCCTGCCCCTGCGGCTACCTGGGATCAACGCAAAGGGCATGCCGCTGCACCCCCGACCAGGTCGCGCGCTACCAGAGCAAGCTCAGCGGCCCTTTGGTCGACCGCATCGACCTGCATGTGGAGGTACCAGCTCTACCGGCAGGGGACTTGCTGCAGGCAAGCACCGGGGAGAGCACGGCCGACATCCGCGCGCGCTGCAGCGCCGCGCGCGAGCGCGCCATGGTGCGCCAAGGCAAGTCCAATCACGCCTTGCAGGGACAAGAAATCGACCAGCACGTGTTGCTCGACGAAGCCGCCGCCAAGTTTCTCAACATCGCCGCCGCGCGCCTGGGCTGGTCAGCCCGCAGCACCCACCGGGCTTTGAAAGTGGCGCGCACCATCGCCGACCTGGCCGGCGCCAGCACGACGCAAGTGACGCACGTGGCCGAGGCGATGCAGTACCGCCGAGCCCTGCAGGCGACTTAGCTGCACGTAAAATCGGGGGCATCACAACTCAAAAATGGCAGCCCGTTATGCAGCATGTCGTGTTCAATCAAAAAGGTGGCGTTGGCAAGTCCACCATCACCTGCAATCTGGCAGCCATCAGTGCCTGGCAGGGCTTGCGCACCCTGGTGATCGACCTGGACTCGCAGGGCAATTCCACCCGCTACCTGCTGGGCGCCTACGCGGGCACCGTCATGCCCAATGTGGCCGAATTTTTTGACCAAAGCCTGAAGTTCACGATTCGTGACAAGCCGGCGGGCGATTTCATCGTCACGACCCAGTGGGAGGGGCTGGACCTGATGCCCTCAAGCCCGCTGCTCGATGAATTACATGGCAAGCTCGAATCGCGCCACAAGATCTACAAGCTGCGCGACGCGCTTGCTGCGCTGGCCGATGACTACGACCAGATTTACATCGACACGCCGCCGGCGCTGAACTTCTACACCCGCTCGGCGCTGATGGCGGCGCAGGGTTGCCTGATTCCCTTTGACTGCGACGATTTCTCACGCCGGGCGCTCTACACCCTGATGGAAAACGTGGCGGAAATCAAGGCCGACCACAATGCCGCCCTGCAGGTCGAGGGCATCATCGTCAACCAGTTCCAGCCACGCGCCAACCTGCCGCAGCGCCTGGTGCAGGAGTTGATCGACGAGGGCCTGCCGGTGCTGCAGCCCTACCTGAGTTCCTCGGTCAAAATCCGGGAGTCGCACGAGCAGTCGCTGCCGATGATCTTTCTGGACCCCGGCCACAAGCTCACGCACGAATACGTGGCCTTGCACGACGCGCTCTTGTAGCTCTCGTAAGTCGGGTTAGGCCTGCGGCTAACCCGACCTACGAGAGGGCTCACAAGAAACAAAAACTTTAATGCTATATAAAACGTAGCTAATTGCGCACACAGGACATGGGCTAGAGCCTTATTCGTCATATAAGACCGACAATCCCGGTGAAGAATCAAGGGTCAACGTCTGAGCGCAAAGGGCGGCGAAGGACGGTGTTTTGCCGCCCTCGAGCCGCTTCAAGTACATGTCAATGCAATTTAATCGAGCCTGGCCCATTTTCCCCTAAGTGCAAAATCAGGCTATAGCCCACGTATCTATTGCGTCAATAGCTCATAAATAGATAGCTAATCGAAGTCAACACAGAAATACTATTGAATGCCATTTAGGTCCTTGTCCTGCGCCAGCCACTCCAAAAACTGTTCGTCTTCAACCGAATAAGACCCGCGCTGTGAACGCCAGAGAAAGTTTGCTTCGCGCAATTTGTCCAGCGCATTCTGGACCGATGGCGTTTCAACTGAGACCCCATGGTCCGCGCCCATCTCATCCGCCAGGCGCGCCAACAAGCGCGCCTTCATGGCGGCGGAAAACAGGCCCGGCCGGCGCACATCCGGCCCCAACAAGGAGTCGGCAGCCAGCTCACGCAACAGGGCCGACTGCAGCGGCGGCAAACTGGCCACCGTGTTCAAAAAATCCGTCCTGGAATCTCGAACACCTTTGGCGGCCAGACTGGCCAGCATCGCATCGGAATCCTGAGCGGGGTTGAGCGCCAGTTGCAGCCGCGTTTGACTCAGCGCTTTACGAAAAGGTTCGGGCCTGGAGCCCAGGCTTTGAAACACATCGGTGGCCAGGTCGTTGTCCAGATGGAGTTTGGAGCGGCCCACCAACCATTGAACATAGTCTTTACCAAGGGTGGGAAATTGCACCATGTCGGCGCCATAAAACGCCTGCTCACGCCCATTGACCAAGGTCGCCAGCTTGTCGCGGTTGGAGCCCGTGGCGATTAGCTGCATGCCGTACTGACCCTGATCGGTGTTCAAGCTGTCGCGCGCCGCTTTGAGCGAAAAAAGTGCATTGATTCCCTCGTCCGTTGTCAGCGCATGCTGAGCCTCATCAATCACAAGAATCAGCTTTTTCTGGCTGGCCTTGGAGAGCGCCTTGAGCGCATCGGCCAGCGTGGCATCTTTTGACAGATTGAGCTGCGAGAGGTCAAAGCTCAGGCCATGGCCCCATGCGCCAACGGTCAGCCTGGACAGCTTGCTCAGTTTTTTGAGCGCATTTGCAACCGCACCATCTTCGCGGGCCAGCTCGGTGCGGATGGCGCTGGCGATATGAATCGCCGGGTTCACCGTCTTGTCGATCCAGAGGTCGACATAGATGACGTTGAGGTTGCGACGCTCAAACTCGGGCACCAGGTCCTGTCGTACAAAGGTCGATTTGCCCGTGCGCCGCGGTGCGGCCAGGAACATGCCGCCACTGCTTCCCAGTGAAGTGTCGAGCGCCTGATCGGCGAGTGCGGCGGCCAACTCGGGGCGATGAAAGAACTGTTCCTGGGTGGACTCGGGTGATTGGGACATGGCCTTCTCCTGCTTTGATTATCGTAAATTATCAAAAATTATTATAAATTATCAGAAATTATTAAGATTAACCGTTTGCCTTCTAAGGACGCAGAAAATTACACAAAACCCTTTGTCGTCATTGCAAGCGTAGCGTGGCAATCCACCGCCACAGACTTGGGTGTTCCCCCTTGGATTGCCGCGTCGCTGCGCTCCAATGACGTGAAGCCAGTGACTTGAGCAGGAAGCCCCTCGGCCAAGACTTGGGTGGTCGGCACACCCACCACTTCGTCCTTGACAATGGCTGGGAACGGCCAAGTCCCCCGCTTGGAAGAACGGACCCAGTCGATGACGCTGACTCGCCCTCGGTGCGATACTCCGGCACCGAAGCGGTTGACCCTGCTGTTTGCCAGGCCCATCCCAAAGCCTGTGCAGCTACGGCACCGCCACACTTTAATTTTTAGTTTGATACGTCATTGCCTGGGAGCCCGGGCGATCCGACCATGGGGAGATCGACCTTGGAACGAGTGCAATCACTGGCCCATGACTTGATTGAAGCGGGCAATGAACATTTTCGGATTGCGGCCCAGCCGGCACGAATCTTGTTCTGGTTGGCGGACACCTGCGGCGACTGCGAGCTCGTCAGCAGCAACTGGACAGACTTTACCGGGCAAAAAGCTGGTGATGCCCTGGGACAGGGCTGGCTGGACGTTGTCATGGTGCAAGACCGCGCCCAACTGCTCGAAGCACTGCGTTTGGGTGTCGAGGCGCAGCAGGGCGTGCACCTTCGCTACCGGCTGTTGCTGGCGGATGGGCGGGCATGCTGGGTTCAACATGATGCCGCCGCCCGGTTTTTGCCCTCGGGAAAGTTCAATGGCCTGGTGGGAACCATCACCGGTGAGTCCGATGCTCATGCCGGCGGGGTGGCGTTGGAGCAGGCGGCGCAGCAGGTTTTCGACTTTCTCAATGACATCCCGATGGCCGCCGTGGCGATGGGGTTTGACGGCAGCGTCGTGCATTGCAACCAGGTGATGTCAGCGCTATGCAAGCGCAACGACGCCGCCCTGCTGGGGCAAAGCTGGATCGACCTGCATGTGTCGCCCGAGTGCCGCGCTCAGGTGGCCAGTCTGGTGGACGGCAATATTGCACCATCGGTTCTGCCCGCCGAGATCGAATACCAGATCGAGACGCGTGACGGGAGTCGCCTGTTTCGCTGGCATCTGACACTGATCCGCAATTTCGATGGCGAGCCGATCAGCATCGCGATGCTGGGCTCCGACATCACGCAGTGGCGCCGGATGGTGGACCATTTGCGGCTAACAGCACAGGTGTTTGATACATCGCACGAGGCCATGGTGATCACCGACCGCAACAATCGCATCGTGTCCGTGAATGACGCCTTCACGGTATTGACGGGCTACTCGCGCGAGGACGCACTGGGAAAAAACCCGAGCATTCTGCAATCCGGGCGTCACACAAGCGAGTTTTACCAAACCATGTGGAAGTGCATTGCCGAGCAGGGTCACTGGCGCGGTGAGGTTTGGGATCGACGCAAGGACCACAGCTTTTACCCCAAGTTTCTGGCGATTTCCGTGATCCGGGACAGCAACGGCGAGGTCAGCAATTACGCGGCCATCTTCTACGACGTCACCGAGCGCAAGGCGCTGGAGGACAAGCTTGACCGCCTGGCGCACTACGACGCTTTGACCGGTTTGCCCAATCGCATGCTCCTGCAGGACCGCCTGGAGCAGGCCATTGCGGTGGGCGAGCGAAAGAATCAGAAATTTGCCCTGCTTTTTATCGATCTCGATGGTTTTAAACTGGTCAACGATCGGGTCGGGCACCCCACCGGGGACGAAGTCCTGAAAGCCGTGGCGCAGCGCCTGCAGGCGGTGATTCGTGGCATGGATACCGTGGCCCGACTCGGTGGCGACGAGTTCGTGATCATTCTGGCCGACATCCGTCATGCGCAAGATGCGGGCCTGGTGGCTGAAAAAGTGGTGGATTCGCTGTCTGAGCCTTATCTCGTCGGCGCACAGACCCTGGCACTGTCGGCCAGCATTGGCGTGAGCATTTACCCCAATGACGTACAAAAAGCCGATGAATTGCTGCGCACCGCCGATGAGGCCATGTACCAAGCCAAACATGGCGGCAAGCGCCAAGTCAGGTTTTATGGCAGTGTGGGCTGACACCACCCTGCTGCAACAGGGCCAACCTGGATTCAGTTGGACGCGCCCATCTGGCGTCGGCTTCCAACAGGTTTACAAGCCAAATCAGCCTCTAGCCCTTATGGATAAAGGGTATGCAGCTATTAATATTTCCGCAAGAACTACAAATTGGGCGCCAGCAGGCGCTGCAAATCCCGCTCATTCATGCCCCGGCGTTTCGCCAAATCCTGCAGCTGGTCATCACCGATCTTGCCGACGCTGAAATAGGTGCTTTGCGGGTGGCCAATGTAGAAGCCGCTGACGCTGGCGGCCGGTGTCATCGCCAGGCTTGTCGTCACGCCCATGCCGATCTCCGCGCACTGCAGCAGTTCGAACATGTCATGCTTCACGCTGTGGTCGGGGCAGGCCGGGTAGCCTGGCGCCGGGCGGATGCCCTGGTACTTTTCCGCGATCAGCTCGGGGGCGGCCAGCGCTTCACCCGGCGCATAGCCCCACAGATCAGTACGCACTTTTTGGTGCAGGCACTCGGCAAAAGCCTCGGCCAGCCGGTCCGCCAGCGACTTGAGCAGGATGGCGCTGTAGTCGTCATGCGCGGCCAGAAACTGCGCTTCTTTCTTCTCGATGCCGATGCCGGCGGTGACCGCGAAGACGCCGACGTAGTCGCGCACACTCACCGGCGCGGGATTCATGGCCTGCGCTTTCTGCTCAAAATTTATATCATTTTGGCAAAACCCCAAGTCCAGGGCTGTAGCCCTCGTATCTATTGCGTTATCAGCTATATTTTCAGGAGTAACTTTTGGCGCCACAAAATCGGCCAGACAGCGGCTTGGGCGCATCACGCCGTCGATTTCTTCTTTGGCGGCTTGCTGGCGCAGGCCGTACCAGGTCATCGCCACCTGGCTTCGGCTCTCATCGGTGTAGAGCGCAATGTCGTCGTCGTTGACCGTGTTGGCGGGGTAAATGCCCAGCACGCCATTGGCGGTGAGCCAGCGGCCTTCGATGATTTTCTTCAGCATCGCCTGGCCATCGGCAAATACTTTTTTGGCTTCAACGCCCACCACCTCGTCGTCCAGGATCGCAGGGTATGGCCCGGCCAAATCCCAGGTCTGGAAGAACGGGCCCCAGTCGATGTAGCGAGCCAACTCGCCCAGGTCAAAATTCTTAAACACGCGCCGGCCAATGAATTTGGGTGCAGGCGGTTGGTAAGCCGACCAGTCCACTGGCGTCTTGTTGGCGCGCGCCTTTGCCAGCGGCCACAGCGGAGTCTGCTTCTTGTTCGCGTGCTGCTGGCGCACGCGCTCGTAGTCGGTGTCCAACTCGGCCACAAACGCGTTCGCCGCGTCGCCCAACAGGTTTTGCACCACGCCAACGCTGCGCGAGGCATCGGGCACATAGACCACCGGCCCCTCGTAATGCGGCGCCACCTTGACGGCGGTGTGCACCCGGCTGGTGGTGGCGCCACCTATGAGCAACGGGATTTTCTTGATGCGAAAGTAGTCGTCCTTCTGCATCTCGCCAGCCACATACTGCATCTCTTCCAGGCTCGGTGTGATCAGGCCCGACAGGCCGATGATGTCGGCACCTTCGACCTTGGCGCGCGCCAGAATCTCGTGGCACGGCACCATCACGCCCATGTTGACCACGTCAAAGTTATTGCACTGCAAGACTACGGTGACGATGTTCTTGCCGATGTCATGCACGTCGCCCTTGACGGTGGCGATGATGATCTTGCCTTTGGTGGCCACGTCGCGGCCCGCCGCTTCGTCCAGCCGTTTTTCTTCTTCAATATACGGAATCAAGTGCGCCACGGCAGACTTCATGACGCGTGCGCTTTTCACCACCTGCGGCAAGAACATCTTGCCCTGGCCAAACAGGTCGCCGACGATGCTCATGCCCGCCATCAACGGCCCTTCAATCACATGCAAGGGCCGCCCGCCCTTGGCCACGATGGCCTGGTAAGCCTCTTCGGTGTCTTCCACGATGAAATCGGTGATGCCATGCACCATCGCGTGGCTCAGGCGCTGCTCGACCGTGACCAGGTGATCCGGCGTGCCGCGCCACTCCAGCTTTTTACTCTCGTCCCTGGCGCCGCTCTTGGCGGTTTCGGCAATCTCAACCAGCCGCTCACCAGCATCGGGGCGGCGGTTCAGCACCACGTCTTCGACCCGTTCACGCAATTCGGGCTCCAGATCGTCATAAACCCCGACCATGCCGGCGTTGACGATGCCCATGTCCATGCCGGCCTGAATGGCGTGGTACAGGAACACGGTGTGAATGGCTTCGCGCACCGGGTCGTTGCCTCGGAATGAAAAGCTCACATTGCTAACGCCACCGCTGACCTTGGCCCCCGGCAAGTTGGCTTTGATCCAACGCGTTGCGTTGATGAAATCGACCGCGTAGTTGTTGTGCTCTTCAATGCCGGTGGCAATGGCGAAGATGTTGGGGTCAAAAATGATGTCCTCAGCAGGAAAGCCCACTTCATCGACCAGGATGCGGTAAGCGCGCTCGCAGATTTGAATCTTGCGCTCATAGGTGTCGGCCTGGCCCTGCTCGTCAAAAGCCATCACCACGGCGGCGGCACCGTAGCGGCGCAGCAACTTGGCCTGCTGCTTGAAGGCGTCCACGCCCTCTTTCATGCTGATCGAATTGACCACCGCCTTGCCCTGCACGCAGCGCAGACCGGCCTCGATCACGCTCCATTTGCTCGAATCAATCATCACCGGCACGCGCGATATATCGGGCTCAGACGCTATCAAATTCAGAAATCGCACCATGGCCGCCTGGCTGTCAAGCATGGCCTCGTCCATGTTGATGTCGATGATCTGGGCGCCGTTCTCGACCTGCTGGCGCGCCACGCTCAGCGCCTGGTCAAACTCGCCGTTCAGAATCATGCGGGCAAAGGCCTTGGAGCCGGTCACATTGGTGCGCTCGCCAATGTTGACAAAGGACGCGATCGGGGCCGAGCCATCGCCAGAGGGCTCAAGCCCAATGCTCAAAGGCTCCAGGCCGGCCAGTTTCAAAGGGGGAACAACCATGTCAGACATACAACTCACCTGTGATTTTGATAGTGGCAGGTGAGCGTCGTTGCGGCAACTCCAAGCCTGACGGGCCGTGTGGCCCGCTGCAACGCTCCTTGGAAGTGGCTGATTTTACGGGCTGTTGGCGCCCGCCGCTGGCGCCGTGCGCAAGCCCACCACCACCAGCGTGATGACGGTGAGGGGCAGCACAAAGCTCAGCATCGCGCCTGAAAACGCGCCCAGCGCCGCATGCTGCTGCGCCGCCAGCACCAGATACGCCACGTAGGCGACGTAATAGGCCAAAAATACACCTCCCTCCCAGCGCGCGATCTCGCGCCCGGTCATGAACACCGGCACGCAGGCCAGCGCCACCGCGCTCATCACCCACAGATCAAAATTTATCGCAGCGGCGGGTACGGCCAACGCCCCATTGCCCGATGCCGCGCTCACCACACCGGCAATCCCCAGGCTGCCCAGAATGTTGAAGGTGTTGCTGCCCACCACATTGCCCACGGCGATGTCGCGCTCCCCCTTGATCGCCGCCATCACGGAGGTCGCCACTTCGGGCATGGAGGTGCCGGCCGACACAATGGTCAGGCCAATCACCAGGTCGCTCACGCCCAGCGCCTTGGCAAACACCACCGACGCCTGCACCAGCCAGTCAGAACCCAGCACCAGCAGGCCCAGGCCCAACGCGATCAGCAGCAGTTGCACCGGCATGCGGTCCAGCCAGCTGCCGCTCTTGGCGGGCACAAATTCATCCGCGTATTCTTGCTGTGCCGCCTGGGTCTGGCGCCTTGACTGCAGCACCAGAAACGCGGTGTAGGCCAGCATCAGCCCCAGCAGCAGCAGGCTATCTGACAGGCCGAGTTGCCCGTCAAGCGCAAACAACAGCAGCAGCAGGCTGGCGGCCAGCATGATCGGCACCTCCTGGCGGATGAGCTGGATATTGACCACCAGCGGCGTGATCAGCGCCGCCACACCCAGGATGAACAGCACATTGAAGATGTTGCTGCCAATGGCGTTGCCCAGCGCGAGATCGGTCTTGCCGTCCAGCACCGCCCCGATGCCCACCGCCACTTCGGGCGCGCTGGTGCCAAAAGACACCACGGTCAGGCCCACCACCAGCGGTGAAATACCCAGCGACAGCGCCAGCTTGGAGGCGCCGCGCACCAGCAGGTCAGCGCCCAGCAGCAGGGTGAGCAGGCCAGCGATAAACATCAAAAGCGTCATAAAAAATCTTTCAGTCAGGGGCTTAGGGGTTGCGTCACAACCATGTTGCGCTTAGCCATGGTGGCGTCTGCGGCCGACACTTCGAGCCGCCGCACGGTAGTTTATCGTCAGTTGACGCCAGAGGCAGTCTTGTCGTCAGCGCCCACTGCGCTTTGACTTTGGTTCACCGTCCTATTTGTGGCACCGATCTGCAGCTTGACTACAATGATTGCACTGCAATCAATCGGCGTCACTTTATGAGCAGCATCACCGTTCGAAACCTGGATGAATCTATCAAGAACGGCTTGCGACTGCGTGCGGCACGGCACGGCTGGTCCATGGAGCAAGAAGTCAGGCAAATACTTCAACAGATCGTGGCACCCGAACAAGTGTCACAAATTAGCTTTGCCGAGCGGCTGAACCGGAGCTTGGCTCATCTGAACGCCGAGTCGCTGCCGATTCCGGCGCGCCAGATCAGCCGCACACCACCTGCATTCGAGCAACCATGAGGGCCGGCTTCCTGCTGGACACCCGCAACGTCAAAGACTTTGATCACATTACGGGCCTGAGCTTGGCCGACCCCTGCCTGGCGTCCATGCCACACTGAATTCACCGGGCGGGCTAGAGACTGGCCTGCTGGGTTTTCAGTTGGCCCACCCGGCTGTAATTCAGGATCAGCTTGTCCTCGGTCACCAAGGTGGCACCCAAATGCCTGGCTGTGGCCACGATCATCCGGTCAGCCGGATCTGCATGAAAATCACTAGGTAGCTGCGTGCTGGCGACAGAGATTTCGATCGACAGGGGCATCATCCGGATACCTGGCATTGATAGCGCCGTGCGCAACCACTGCCCAATCTCTTGCCCGAAGACCAAGCGCCCTTTGCTTACCAGCATGGCGATTTCCCAAGGCGTGATGGCAGAAACGACCAGGCTGTCAGCTTGCGCCGCCGACCTGATGAGCGCCCGCGATTCTTGTCCAAGGCGCTCATTGCCTTCCAGCAGCCAGATCAGCACATGGGTGTCAAGCAAGGTGACCATCAGCGCGCCGCGCTCCAATCGTTATCCAAGGGCGAAATGATGTCGCCTTCAAACAAGACACTGCCAGACATCGCCCCAAAAAGATCAACCGCGTCGGGCATGGGGATGAGCTTGGCAACCGCCTTGCCACGCTTGGTGATAACAAGCGGCGCGCGATTGAGCGCAACCGCATCGAGCAACTTGAGGCATTGGCTCTTGAACGCCCCGGCCCCTATGTCCGTGGGGTGCTGATGAATCATGGCCTTACTCCATAGTCATTTAACATGGTCATATCATAACGACGCATCCAATCGGCTGGGGCATTTATGAAGTCACCTCACTGGAGACGGTCTATCCCACAGGGGTAAAAAAGGCGACGATAGTCAAACTGTCGTCGCCTTGGTGGGCTGTATCCGTGGCCTTATAAGCCAAATTGGCTCGTAGCCCTCGTCAAAACTGCTTAGGCAGCTACCGATAGAGAAGCAACCAATCAGTGCAAAAACTGCCGCTGCCCGTCCAGCTGCTGCTCGCAGTGCGTGAGCCACGGCTCGGCCAGGTAGCGGATCTGGGCGTCGTTGTGCAGGATGCGCTGCATGATGCGGGTCTTCTCGGTGCGCTGCTCGGGCAACAACTGTTCACTGTTGCCGCGCGCGCGCAGTTGCTCAATCAGCACGGCGCAAGCACCTTCAAAGCGCACCACCTGCTCCCAGTCTTCGTCTTTGGCGGCATCGAGCATCTTGCGGCTGCTGTCTTCGATGGCTTTGTAGTAGTCGATCAGCATGGGGGACATGGTCGTCTCCTTTTAGTGCGACAGGGGCAGTACTGCAGGGGCCGACTCGCCCATTCTTTTCCAACCATCAGCCAAGGGTTCAATCACGCGGATGACATCAGCCAGGGCTGCATCGTCGTTGCGCAGATTTGCTTCTGTGAGCCGCAGCGAACAGTAGCCATACAAACCATTGAGGTTGGCAGCAATGTCGCCACCCTTGGCCAAGTCCAGAGCCGGCTTAAGTGCCTCGTCAATGATGCGCACTGCCTTGTTGATCTGCACGCCCTTGGTTGCAATATCACCACGCTTTAACGCGGCGCGGGCCGAACCGATGTTTCTGAGCAAGCCTTCCAGCAGCATATTGACCAACTGGTGCGGGCTGGCTTCACTCACGGCGGTCTCGATACTGACCCGTTGGTAAGCTGCTGCTGAGCGTGAACTGACTGAAGTAAACATGGTGAGCTCCATTTTGTTGCTTACTTTAGTTATCGGCATGGCGGCGGTTAAATCAAGTTGATTTGTGCAGTCATGAGGGCAAAATTATGCGGTGGATTTGTTCCACGCGGCCACTTGCTGGGTTACATAAGCATTCAGGGCATTCAACTGCGCCATCTGGGCATCCAGCGCGCTGTACTGCTTGCGCAAACGGGTTTCAAACAGGGCAGCCCGATCATTCACCTTGGTTTGCTCCTTGGCATTGGTGTCAAGATTATTTTTCAGCGCCGCGACCTTGCTCAAGAGCCAACCGCCACTGGCAGCGACACCTTTACCAAGGTCCCTGAATTTCAGGGCGAACCCGTTGGTCAACGGATTGTTATTGTTATTGGTGAAAAGCTGCTGCAAGGTAGTGCCGTTGTTCGCGGCGACACTCAGCTTGGCGGTATTGATGGTGAGAGATCCGTCTTTTTGTCTCTCAATCCCCACATCTGATAAACGCTGAGAGGTCGCGCCTAGGCTGGCAGAACCCAGCATGTTGCGCAATATGTTTTGCAAACCCACGACCAGGGAGTCGCCCTGAAACAATCCGGCGGTCTTGGTTGTGGCGTCGTATTTCGTTAAGTCGGCCAGTGACTTGTTCAACGTGTTGTAGGCGGTCACAAAGTCCGAGACATTTTTGACCGCTGGAGTCACGTCTTCGCTGATACCCATGGTGATGGGCGACTTGACCTCCGCCGAGGTGGTGCCGTCGGCCAGAAAAGTGCCATAGCCCTTGGTCGTGGTTGCTACCAGCTTGACGGTGACCCCTGGAATATTGTCAGTCAGCGTGTTGGTGGCCGAGGTGACGGCCAGACCGTTGATGCGGGCCTTCGCGTCTTGCCCGTACTGCTTCGGAATCGCGGCGCTTGCCATGCCGAAAGAATTTTCTGGAGGGTCAAAAGCCAATTGGCCCAGTCCCGAGTTGTCGGTGATAGGGACGCCAACTGTCTCGGGATCAACAGGGACGGCCCGGGCCTGCACCCTGAAACCCGTAGCCTCACCGGTTGTTTTTGATGAGAGCATCAGTCGCTCGTTCGTGCCGTCATTGAACACTGTGGCCACAACACCCGCATTTGCGCCATTGATCTTGGCCGCAATGGCCGCAATGGAATCGTTTTCCAGAACCGTCACATCTACACTGGCAGCAGCCCCCGGCGTAAACGATCCGCCCCCAGCACTCCATTTGCCCAGTTGCAGCGTCAGCGTGCCCGCGCCCGGCTTGGTGCCGGGTGCCACGGCGGCTGATGAAACAGATTGCGATTGCGCCAGCTGGTCAACATCCAGCGTGAAACTGGTGGCATTGGCCGTGGGTGCAGCCGTGATGGTAGCCGCACTGGCGTTGGACGAAGACGCATTGCGCGCCCCCCAGGTGCGGGCCACCGAAATGCGGCTGGCCACATCGGTCAGCGCGGCAAATTGCGACTGAATCTCGCCAAAGGCCGAAATCTGGGCTTGAACATTGGTTGCTTTCAGCGCCAGCGTTTTGAGCGGCGTCTTTTCCAGCGCGACCAATTGAGAAACAATGCTGTTGACATCGAGCCCGCTGCCAATACCCGTTGATGAAATAGTTGCCATCTGTAGCTCCTGTGAATCCCGCCACCCATCATTGTCCCCGCCCAGCGGCATTCCAAACACGCCATATGCTTCATTATTCCAGCTTATATTAGGTGCGCGGCTCAGTAACTTGAGACATCCCTAAACTGGTTATCGGCACGCCAGCAGGAAAATTGACACCCCATTGCAAAAGTGACAGCGCTGCCAGCCCTTTTGGGGCCACTGCATGCCAGCACACATCAAATCGGGCTGGCGCGCCGTTATCCACGGATTAGTCCGCTCCGAACAACTGCACCAATCCTGCGCGCACCACCTGCTGGTCGGCCACTGACAAGCGGCCCAACTCACCCCGCACCAGTCGGTGGTCAAGCGTGAAGAGCTTGAAGCGCACCTTTGACGCAGCCGGCAGACCCGCCGCCTGCAGATCACCTAAAGGGCAATCCAGCGGCCAAGGTGCGTTGGACTGAGAGGTAATCATGGCCATGACCGAATGACCAACCGGCGTGTTGAAAGCGGCCGCCTCTGACAACACCAACGCCGGACGGTTCTTGCTGGCGTTGCGGTCCGTGAATGGAAACGGCACCCGGACCACGGTGAAACGCTCAAAGATCACGGTAGGCCTCCTGGTCGGCCGCCGTATTCCATTCGCTCAACGTACCTTCGACCGCGCGCAAATAGTCAATATCCAGGGGCTGCGCCCGCCGCACGGTGGCCGTCCCGTCCGCATCAACCGACCATGTAATCAAGTCGCCCGGCGCCACATGCAAGGCCGTTCGAATGTCCTGCGGAATCGTGGTTTGCCCTTTCGCATTGATTTTGGCAACTGCTAACATATTTCCTCCTGTAAGATTTGCATTACTTCCTTACTTTAAAACAAGCAGTTGACCATATCAAGTCATAACGCCAGGTAGAAGCGACAAAGTAGAAAAAGGCGCATCGTTGGCGGATGGCCGTACCACCTTGCTGCAGAATCTGCACTCGCGGCAGATTGGCGGGCTCGACGGCAAGTAAGCGCCCGGATGAACACCATCAACTAGGCCGCAGCCAGCAGGCTCTCGTACGGAATATGCAACCCGGTGTGCAAGCGCTTCACCATTTGCAGACTGAGCCGACGCTTGCGGCTCAGCACTTCGGAAACTCGACCACTTGAGCCAATGTAGGGCTCCAGGTCTTTGGGGGTGAGGCCTTGCTGCTCCATTCTGAATTTAATGGCATCAACCGGATCTGCAGGGCCTACGGGGAAGTGCTTGTGTTCATAGGCTTCGATAAGCGTGACAAGAATTTCCATCTCGTCCGCCTCTGGCGTGCCCTCTTGCGCCTGAAATATTGGCTCCAGTCGCTTGAACGCAGCGCGCAAGTCATCATCGTTTCGGATTGGCTTAATATTCATTGACTGTCTCCACGTTAATTTGGTCAATGTTGAACAACACCCTGTTGTTGCCACAAATGCTTGACAGTCAATCCAGCGCATCCAGACGCACAGCGACTTCAGCCATCTGCTCCAGAAAATGTGGTTTGGGATGAGCGTCTCTTTCGATGACCCCAGCTTGAACTAACTTCGCCGCCCGTATCGTGGCGCGCAAAAGGCTAATCGGCAACGGATCAGTGGTAATCGTCTTCGAGCTGATGCCGCACTGCAAGGACGTTGATGGTCTCGTTGTCTTCAATTTCGTATAGCGCGACGTAGCCTGAGCTGCGAAATGGAATGATAAGTTCACGCAAAAATGGACTTTTGCCCGCTTTGCGAAAGATAAATGGCGAGCGGCTAAGATGACTTTCTATCTCGATCTTGATGGCATCAATGGCCAGTTGCGCAGCGTCAAAGTCTTCAACGGTTTGAGCGCGCTCCAGCAAGAAATCATAAAGACGCAATAGATCGCTGCGAGCACCGTCGGTGTAATAGACCTCAAAGCTTGCCATCATCCAAGCACTTGCTTGCGTCTGTCATCAAGTCTTTGCTGAAGCTCGGCATGCACCGCTTTGGCAGCGTGGTAAAGCCCCGAGCTCTTGGCGTCTTCGCTGGACCGCAAACCGCGGGCCAGAAATTCGTCTTGCGTGCGGCGGCGATGGATCGTATCGCGTACGGCGGTTTCAATCAGGCTCGTCAGTGTTTCTCCATCTCGAAGCACACTCTCGGCGGCCTCACGCAGCTCGAGCTTGACGCGCAGAGATGGAAAGGTGGAAGTTTTCATGGGGTAGTGCTGCGTTTCAATTGCGACGCACTCAGTGTAGCCACTTTTTGTCTATACCGGGGCCTTGCACCCCGGTTTGAACTTGCTTCGCTTAACGCAGCAGCGCCAGCGCACCTTGTGGCAACTGCTTGGCCTGCGTCACCATGGCGGTACCGGCAGTACCGCAAGCTTCGTGCGCCCAAGGACGGCGCTTCAATTGCTACACATTAAGTAGCTGCTTACGCAATCCAGACGAGCGCTTCAACACTATTTAATGAAAAAATATTTGAGAGTTCTCGCTTTACAACTTCTGCGTGGCATCTCAGGCCTGGTGGCTCTTGGTCCAGTTCTTCAGCGCGTCATTCATGCGGGTTTGCCATCCAGCGCCAGCCGCTTTGAATATTTCCACCACTTCCTGGTCAATTAGCAGAGTCACTTGCACTTTGGAGCCGCTACCCAACGGCCGTCCACGGCGCAACTGCTTGAACTCGGCAGCGCCCAACACGTAGGTGTCGGGGTCTTGGGCAACGCCTGCATTGATTGCGGCATCTTCCTCGGGCGTTGGTAAAACCAGCACACGTCCGGTGCGAGTCTTAATCGTTTGCTTCATATTGCTTCATCCCAAGCGACACCCCGTGCTTAGCCAAGTTGGTGGCGTCTTTGTGCGGGTCGTATGTCAGATTCATTATCTGTTTATTGTAGTTACGTTTAATTGAAGTGCAATGGTTACTTGTTGCAACCGCTACGCGGTCAGTAGCTGTTTACGCAAACTGGCCAGGGCTAGGGCCCTAATTGATGTGAGGTGTTGGCGGGGCCAGCAGCGCACAAAAGAAAAGCGGCAGCAAACCAAGGCTTGCCACCGCTTTTTTTGTGCCGGGGCCTTGCACCCCGGCTTGAACTAACTTCGCTTAACGCAGCAGGGCCAGCACACCCTGTGGCAACTGGTTGGCCTGCGCCACCATGGCGGTACCGGCTTGTTGCAGCACCTGGGCGCGCGACAGGTTGGCGGTTTCTGCCGCAAAGTCGGCATCCTGAATCCGGCTGCGGGCGGAAGACAGGTTTTCCGATGTCGTTTGCAGGTTGTTGACCACCGAGGTGAATCGGTTTTGCACCGCACCCAGATCGGCACGCGATGTGTTGACCGCCTTCAGCGCATTGTCGATTTGACCAATAGCCAACTGGGCGTTGGAAAAACTCGACACACTCACAGCGGTAATGCCGGTTG
>VMTC01000017.1 GCA_013791765.1 Rhodoferax sp. | reverse complement strand
GGCCAGCGGCAAGTACGACAGCAGGCGAATCGGCGCAGTCGGTCCGATCTCGCGCCGAATGTACTCAGAAAATCCTTGCGCCGCTGCCGTTGCGCGCTCAAAACTGTGCATCACCCCCTTGGGCGTTCCGGTGGAGCCGGAGGTGTACATCAACATCGCGATGTCGGTCGGCGCGCGCTTGATGTTGCCAGCCAGAGGCGAGGCCTTGGCCGTGATTGAGTCCCAGCTTGGGTAACCGGTCTTGGGTGCCAGGGGGAAGGCAATGCAAGGCAAAGCCGGGTTCACACCGACCTGTTGTTGCTCCCAACTGTCGAGCTTGCCCACGAACAGCAGACTGGCGCCACTATGGTCCAGCACATACTTCACAGTTTCAGCGGTTTCGGTCGGAAAGATCGCCACGGTGGTGCCGCCTGCCATCCAGATTGCGAGTTCTGCCATGAAGAAATGCGCGCAGTTCTTTGACAAAATGGCAATGCGTGCGCCCGGCTCTAAACCTTGAGCCTTGAGATGGGTCGCCATGCGCCGGGCCTGGTCCATGGTCTGGCGCCAGGTGTAATCGACCACCGCACCGTTGCCGGTGGGCTGGGTCAGAAAGACCTTGTCGGGTTGCGCGGCCTCGTGTTGGTAAACATAGTCAAGAAGTATCTTTGCCTTGGTCATGGTTTGTCTCCTGTGTTGATTTGTTTCGAATCTTACGTGATCCTGACACAATTTCTTGCAAATATTTCTGTGGTACACAGACCATCCATAGGGTTTTTCAGCGTTGTGACGGGCGCCTCAATCGGCCAGTCCGCGGCCCAGCTGGCTGCAAAAAAGAGAGCTGTTGACGCCCAATTGACATGGGCCAGCCGCTCTTTTTGTTTATAGTCACGCCACCTTATTCACTTGGAATCTTGATGACTATCTGGAAACGACCGATCTCGGTGGCTGAACTCACCGCCATTAGCGTCAACACCGCCGTTGAGCACCTGGGCACGGAGTTTCTGGAAGTCGGCGCCGACTTCATCCGGGCCCGGGTGCCGGTGGACCACCGCACCAAGCAACCTTACGGGCTGCTGCACGGCGGCGTCAGCGTGGTGCTGGCTGAAACCCTGGGCTCTTGCGCCGCCGCCTATGCCAGCCCGGACGGTCAGCTCGCTGTTGGGCTCGACATCAACGCCAACCACATCCGGGGCGTTACCAGCGGCTGGGTCACTGGCACCGCCCGCCCGGTGCACATTGGCCGCACCACCCAGGTCTGGCAGATCGATCTGCACAACGACGCCGGTGAGCTCAGTTGCGTCTCGCGCATCACGATGGCGGTGTTGCCGCCGCGCAAATCCTGAAAACCGATGCACATTGAACGACTCGACCTGTAGCGCCTGCTGTCGACCTTGCCCCTCTTCAGCGCGCTATCGTCATCGGAGCGCGAACGCATCGCGCTTGTCACTCACGCCCGAATACTTTTCACGCGTGTTGCGCGAACTCGAAGCCCAGCGCCTGATCCAGATCGACAAACGCGAGATTCGCATTCTTGACGTGCAGCGCCTGGCCAGCTTCGAGTCGCATTGATGGCTTGACTACAGGCGTCCCAGGTCCTGAATGGCGTCGACCACCATCCCGGTGCCAACGGCAATCAGCAAAATGTCGGAGGCCACGCGCACATAGCGCTGCCCGGCCGGTGGCGCGCCCAATTGGCGGATGACGACGGTCGGCAAGCTGTAAGTGACGAGGTCACGCGGCAAGGGTTGCCCCACTGCCCACTTGCGCGCTTGCCCCGGTGGCATGCAGCCGTTGTTTTTCTTGGCCAAGCCGGGCGGGCAACGGCCCGCGCTGTATTGCTTGCTGAAGTAGTTGCGCACTACCGTGCGCTGGTCATCGCGGAAATGCCCGTTAGCCCGGTCTGCCTTGGCCTGCGATTGGCCCTCCTGGCGTGGCTGCTGCTTGTTCACCTGCTGTTGCTCAGGCTTGCCTTGTTTGCCCTGCTTGCCGCCACCTGCCCATTCCGGCTTTTCGGCCATGGCCCCCGCCGTGGCCATCATGCCTGCAAGCAGCAGCGCCATCGCGCGGCCCGTTTTGATTTGCGTATTTTTCATCGTGAACCTTTCAAAGGGTTAAGGGAAGGTGAAGTTGGTCGTGGCGCTGCTGCCGGCGGCCAGGGGGCTGAGAATTAGCGTCTGGTCGGCCTTCCCGGTCAAGCTGGCGTTGAGTGTGTATTTTGCCGCCGCTGCGGTGTCGGCGGCAAATACCAACCCGCCCGGTGCCGCCATGTAGGGGGCGACCAGCGGTGCGTTGACAGGCAGCGAGTAGGTGTAGCTACCCATGGTGAGGTTGCCTGTGATGCCGTCAACAAAGCGGCCTGCGACTTCAATGGTGGGGCCAGTCGTCAGCGCTTGGAGCGTGCGCACCAGCGTGTCCAGCGGGGCGGTGCCCGTGACGGTCCCGGTGGCAGACGATGGCGGGTTCAGCGCTGAAGCCAGGGCGTTAACCGCGGTCACCGTGTCCGCAGCCACTGCCACGTTGGTGACGACAGCCGTGGTGCGCCCAGGTGCGGTCAACACCAGCGAGTAGTTGCCCGGTGCGACCGGCAGCATGAACTTGCCGAAATTGGCGGTGTCGATGGCAGGCGTTGTGGCCTTGACGACCACCCCGCCCTGTTGCAATGACACGCTGGTGAAGCCGTTAGCCATGCTGGCGTCCACGAAGCCGGTGACGCCAGAGATGTAGCGCGGAATCACGCTGAGCTGCGGTTTAAGCAGATATTGGCCCGAGCCACCCGCGATGACGACCGACTTGCAGGCATCAAAGTCGACCACGAAATTGGCCAGTTGGTTGGTGGCAATATTGAGGTTGAACTGCTTGGCTTTGACCCCGGATTGCTGGCCGCTGGGTGTCTTGAGGGCGATCTCGGTCTGGGTCGTGTCGCCGGTGAGGACCACGGAGTTGGCAAGCTGCACCGTGGGATTTGCCGAATTTTCGGCCAGCACCAGACGCATCTGGTTGTAGCTGCCGGTGGGCAGCGTGAGCTCGCCGAGCTCTGCCAGTTCGCCGTTTTGCAGCTTTAGCAAATCCACACGCAGCGCCGGGTTCATTACGATTTCAGACCAGCCGCTGGGATTGTCGGGGTTTGCGCTGTCACTCTGGTGAACCCGGATCTTCTGGATCGTCACGTTGACGGCGTCATAACCGCAAGCCGGCGCGTCGGTCAGCGCCAGGCGCAAGGTGCCGTTGTCCGCGCTGCCGCCACCACCACCGCAGGCCGCGAGGCCTGCAACCAGCACACCGCCAAAGGCCAGCTTTGAATGCTTGAATAATTTCATGGAATACCTTCAAAAAATAGACAGGGATACAAGGAGCAGGGTTGCTTCGGTATCTGCCGTGTTTCGCAGCAGTCGCTTGATCACGGCCTGCGCCTTGTCGCTCTCGTCGACCAGAATGCGGCGAGACGTCGAGTGGGCATCATGCTTGGTGGCCCGGCCGGTCGTCTGTTCGCTGCCACACTTTCAAGGATCAAGCCCTTCATGGGGCAGCGTCGATTAATCGTGTCATTTCTTAAGTCACATGAAGCTGGCCGGTCTGCAACTGTCGCGCCAACAACTTTCTGCCTGCATCGACACCTACCAGGGCGCCATCGGCCTGGATGCCAACAACGCCCACGCCTGGCTGGGACTGGGTTTTGCGTACCTGCATAACGGTCAGGATGCGCTGGCCATGGCGGCCTTCAACCAGGCGGTTCGAGCAGACCCCAGCACTCAGGAAAAACTGACGCCGCTGCTGGCCAAGCTCATGGCTGGTGCGCCGATTGCTGACTGAAAATTTTGAGGCCGCAAGCATGGCTCAAGCGCGGCGCCCCTTTCTTGACAGCAACGCAAGGCAGGCCTTGACCTGCTGCGCCGGCCCTAAGATACTGGCCAGCTAGCAACACAAGGATCGCCGTGGCCAACTCAACCCAACTTGCCCTCGAGGCCGCGCCCCATGTATACCTGACGGAGCCGCTGTCTGGCCTTGCCGCCTGGCTGTGCTACTTCCGCGGCACTGAAATTCCAGTGCTGGCCGAGACCGCCGAAGCACTTGAATCTTTGCGCGCGCAAGAGGACGAACGCGACAACGTGGACGCCGGCAGCTTGAGCGAGGTGATTGAAAACGACCCTTTGATGACACTTAAGCTGTTGGCGCATGTAGCCATCAAGCGCAAGCCCGACGCCGCCACCAGCACCGAGACCGTCACCAGCGCACTCCTGATGATCGGGATTCCGCCGTTTTTCAATAACTTTGGCCCGCAGCCTACTGTGCAGGATCGGCTGCAAGCGCATCCGTTGGCGCTGGACGGCTTGCTTGAGTTGCTCAAACGCGCTGAGCGCGCCAGGATCTTTGCCTTGGGTTTTGCGGTGCATCGCGCCGATCTGGATGCAGCGGCAATTCAGTTGGCCGCGTTTTTGCATGACTTTGCCGAAATGTTGCTTTGGTGCCACGCCCCTAGCTTGGCGCTCAAGATTCAGGACGCCCAGCGACGCGACGCGACGCTGCGCTCGGCCGACATCCAGCGCAGCGTGCTCAACATCGAACTGGACGATTTGCGCCAGGCGCTGATGAAGGAGTGGCACTTGCCCGAACTGCTGGTGCACATCAGTGACGGCAAGCACCCGGACCACCCGAGCGTGCGCAACGTGCTGCTGGCCGTGCGGCTGGCGCGCCACACCATGCGCGGCTGGGACAATGCGGCCCTGCCCGACGACATTGACGACATTGCGGTCCTGCTCAATGCGTCGCCCCGGATTGCGCTGGCCTTTTTGCACAAGATAGATCAGTCGCAATGATCACATGGCGCGAGTTGGCGTATTTGGGCTAAGTCGCGCTTTGCGTTGACTTGCACTTACTTACAAGAAGTACACAATCAAACACAGTCTTGACGCAAATCATGTTAAAACATTCTCACCGGTTCATTTTTTACACTTGGTCTTGACATCAAAAAGCAGCAAGTGGTCTAATTTACCGCGGTAGACAGCTCACTTTTTTACTCTGATAGGAACTCAAAAATGTTCAAAACTACTCTCTCTGTCATTAGCGCATCGATGCTGCTGGCCCTTGCCAGCATCGCCCCGGCCCAGGCTGCCGTTGATGAAGATGCTGCCAAAGCCCTGCTTAAGTCCAATGACTGCACCAAATGCCATGCAGTTGACAAAAACAAGAAAGGCACTTCGCTGAAGAAAATTGCCGCCAAGTACAAGGGCAAGGCCGATGGTCAAGCGGAGGTTATCAAGAGCATGACCAGCGCGCACAAGGTCAAATTTGATGACGGCACCGAAGAGGATCACAAGGTCATCGACACCAAAGATGCCAAACAACTGAAGAACGTAGCCGACTACATTCTTTCGCAGTAAGCTGCTGGTCGCGTGATTTCGGTGACGGCGTTGGCAGCGATATTTATGGCTGCCAAAGCGGTCCACGATTAAGTCGACGCGACAGATGGTTTAAAAGCAAAGCGCCAATCGCAATCAGCGGTTGGCGCTTTTTTTGTTTCAGAAGAAGATGGGAAGTGGTATGAAGCACAAGATGAGTCTCTGGGGTACGAGCGGGTTGATGTTGCTGGCCTTGGCCGGATGCGACGGCGGCAGTGGTCAGCCCGCGGCACAAGCTGTTGCTGTCAATGAGCCTGCTGCCACGGCACCAGCGCCTGTCGTTAGCGAGGCGACGGCCCCGGCATCACCGGTTACTGTCGACACTACAGCTGTCCAGGCGCCGCCACCCGCTGTCGTCACCAAGGTGGCACCGCCGCCAGTTGCCGTCATTGCCGCCCCACCCCCGCCGCCCCCACCGCCCGCTGTCGTGGTCGCCGCCGCTCCCCCACCGTCGGCCGCTGTCGCCGACACGGCCGCGCCGGCCCGCGCAGCTGCTGATCCCGATGGCGCTAAAGTCTTGTTCAAGGCCAATGATTGCAGCAAATGCCACGCGGTTGACAAAGCCAAGAAGGGCTCGTCGTTGAAAAAGATTGCCGCTAAGTACAAGGGCAAGGCAGATGGTCAAGCCGAGGTTATCAAGAGCATGACCAGCGGGCATAAGGTCAAATTTGATGACGGCACCGAAGAGGATCACAAGATCGTCGACACCACTGACCAGAAAGAGCTCAAAAATCTGGCCGACTGGATTCTTTCGCAGTAGTTTTTTAAGCGCCGCGGTATCGTCTTCTTTGATTGATTTGTACGAAAGTTATGAAAAGACGGGTAAATTTCGATCTACGACAACATTTCTTTACTTAATTAGTGGTGGCGGAAATAAACCATAGAACTTGGCATTACGATGGTGTGCAAATGTTACCGCGGGCTTGCCAAGGGTGCAGCGCAGTAAGCATCAATTGGTTTTGAAAGGACTTGGGATGAATATTAAAAGCGCATTGGCTGTTGTCAGCATCTGTCTATTTGGTTCTTTTGGCTCTGCCTGGGCCGCCGATGCGCAGCCTACTGGCGCGGCGTTCTGCGTCACCTGCCATGATGATGAAGACCTGCCGGACATGAGTCGTTCGGCGCACGGCTTTTCCGCCGACAAGCGGGCCCCGGACTGCATCAGTTGCCATGGCCCCAGTGAAACCCACGCGCGCAAGCCGGCCGGCGTTTCGGTCCAGCCCAAGCCTGATGTCACTTTTGGCAAAAAGAGCGGAAAGCTCTCCACCGTGGCGGCCAATGACCGCAGCCGGGTTTGTCAGACTTGTCATGACAAAGACGCCAAGCGGGCCATGTGGTCTGGCAGCCAGCACCAGGCGGCCGATGTTGCCTGCGACAGTTGCCACCAGATACACGCCAACCGCGACAAGACCTTGAACAAGATCACACAGCCAGAAACTTGTTACAGCTGCCACAAGGAGCAACGTAGCGAGATGAACAAGCCCTCGCACCATCCGGTTCCCGAAGGCAAGATGACGTGTTCTGACTGTCACAATCCGCACGGCTCGGTCGGCCCCAAGCTGGTCAAACGCGACAGCATCAACGACACCTGCTACACCTGCCACGCCGAAAAGCGCGGCCCGTTTGTGCATCCGCATGATCCCGTTACTCAAGACTGCTCTACCTGCCACAACTCGCATGGCAGCATGGTCCCCGGTCTTCTGAAGGCACGTGCGCCGATCCTGTGTCAGCAATGCCACACGCCGCACTCGGCTGCCAATGTAGGCTCTATTGCATCGGGTACCGCCGGCTTCAACGCTGTTGGCATGTGGCAAGGCCGCAGCTGCATGAACTGCCACACGCAGGTGCATGGCTCCAACAATCCGTCGACGACCTTCCCGACACCCAAGACTTTGATGCGTTGAAGAACGGAGAACAACAATGACTTCATTCATTTTTTCACTTCGCGCCCGTCGCACTGCCGTCGCCCTTGCCGTTGGTACCGCTTGCTTGGCTGCACAGGCCCAGGACGCTAGCGTCGAGACCACTGTCAGCGTCGGTGCAGGAGCCATCGATGGCTCCAAGGCTGACCGTGCGATCTTTGGCCAATACAACGGATTGCGGGACAACAGCGTCGTCGGACTGCTGGGCGTCGATTACAGCCTGCGCAATCCGGAGACTTCAGCTTGGGTGGAATTTCAGGGCGCCAATTTGCTTGGCGACACGCGCGAGCTGGGCCTGGTCTGGAAAAAGCCGGGCAATTGGAAGTTCACCGCTGACTATGGTGAGTTAGTTCGCTATGAACCCAACACCATCAATACCGGTTTGCTTGGCGCGGGCTCCTCAACCCCCCAGGTGGTCGCCATTGCTGCCGGCACTGGCAATGACCTCAATCTGAAGACCAAACGAGCTGGCCTGGGCCTGGGGTTTACGAAGATCATCTCGCCTGCGTTGCAGCTACAGGTTGATGTCAAAAGCGAAAACAAGACAGGCGCGCGGCCGTTCGGTGCCTTCATGAACTGTCTTGCCTCAACATCGTCCACCTGCCTGGCTGTCCCTGGCTTGGCGGTGCTGATGCTGCCCGAGCCGATCGACGCCAACCACAGCCAGGTCGAAGCCCGACTGAGCTATGCCATGGAGAAGCTGCGGGTTAGTGTCGGCTATTACGGCTCGTTTTATCGCAATGCCAACAGTACACTAAATCCAAGCGGCCCGTTTACGGGTGTAGCCGACCCGATGCTGGCTTTGCCGCCAGACAACCAGGCGCACCACTGGGACCTGAGTGGTAATTACGATTTCACGACAAGCACCCGTGGCACGTTCAAGCTGGGTTACACCACGGCAAGCCAGGACGCAGGCTTTGTCAGCGCCGGCCCGGCCGCAAATCTGGGGGCCAAAGTCAACACCACACTGGCCAAGGTCGGATTGACTTCGCGGCCAATGCCCAAGCTCTCCTTGCTGGCAGACCTGCGCTACGAGAACAAAGACGACCAGACGCCGCTTGCCAACTACAACAGTGTCGGCACCAATCGCCAACTTTCCAGCGAAAAGACGCTTGGCAAGCTGCAGGCCAATTGGCAATTTAACAGCGACTACCGCGGTACCCTGGGTGCAGATTACGAATTCATTGACCGCGGTGTATTCACCCCCAGCAGCGTGTTGTCCAGCATGGTCCCCTTGCGGCAGAAGACCGTAGAGGGCGGTATTCGCGCCGAACTGCGGCGCCGCATGGCCGATGACCTGAGCGGCGCCATCAGCGTCTCCAGCAGTCAACGTGATGGCTCAAACTGGCTCCAAGGCAACCCAGGCGTCCCCGGTGTGACCAAGGTCTTTTACCCTGCCAGCAGCTTTGACTTGACGCAAACCGTGTTCATGCCGACGCTGGCTGATCGCCAGCGCGACAAAATCAAGCTGTTTGCCGATTGGCAGGCCAATGAAAAGCTCAGTTTGCAATTCAGCGCTGAAGAAGGCAGAGACAAGTTCAGCACGCCCAGCGCCTACGGGCTGCAAAGTACCCGCATGAATCAATTGGGGGTTGATTGGGGCTATGCCGTGAACTACAACTGGGCCTTGAACGGCTATCTTTCGCGCAGTGGCCAGACCCTCAACCAGGCACGTTATGCCGGGTCTGTGATGGCCTTTGACAACACCAACCTGGCCGCATCCATTGGCGTCACCGGCAAAGCGACGAGCAAGGTCCATGTCGGCGGCAGCCTGACTTACGTGGACGACAAGAGCGTTTATGCGCAGACACTGACGGCTTCGGCACCTCCTACCCTTTTGGCAGGAGGGGGCTTGCCAGATATTGTGTACCGTCAGACCGCATTGAAACTATTTGCCAACTATGCGCTGGAGAAAGGTTCTTCAGTGCGCCTTGATTTTGTGCACCAGCATGTCAGTGCGAATGACTGGGCCTGGGGCAATAACGGTACGCAGTTCGCCTATTCGGATGGCAGCACTGTCGCGCAGAGCCAAGATCAAAATGTCAGCTTCATTGGCATCACCTATATCTACAAGCTGCCGTAGTCAGATACTGGCAAAGCCGTAGCTGCGTGAATCAAGCGCTGCCCGGCAGACTTCTAAAGTGAATAACCCGGATACGGCGACGTATCCGGGCTATTTTTTGTGTGCGCGGTAGGGGGCGAGCGCTTGATCGCTGGCCAATCAACTGCAGATTATGGGGTTGCGGTGGAACCATCGCCCGTGCGGGCTGGCCCGTATTGCAAGCCGGTCTCGGCGGCCTGGATTCATCGACACCAAAGCACGCGGAAACAATAAAAATAAGGCTGCGCTGATATATTTTAAGTTTGACTTAGCACAAAGAAGCAGTTTCCATATGTTTGCACAACGCCGTTTAAAGTAGTACAAACCCTTACGCACGTAAAGATGTGTAAACAAAGTGCGAAGCGTGCATTAACCATTAAGGAGTTCGCAGTGAACTATTCTGAACTTTCAAGTAAAAAGCGGGCAGGGCCAAGTTGGCTCAAGTTCGCTGCGGCGAGCTTGCTCGCAGTCGCCCTCGCCGGTTGCGGTGGTGGCAGTGATGGCGCGCCTGGCGCTGCCGGTCCAACCGGGCCAACCGGCCCAGCCGGCCCTGCAGGCCCTGGAGCTACACCGCCTGCCACTGTGGTCAACCTCGCCACCGTGAGCGCAGACACTTGGGCCAATCTGACACCCGTCGGCACAGTTCAGTCTGTTGTGATCAATAGTCCCCCGGTCGTCTCCTTCAAAGTGACTGATGGCACCAACCCCGTGGTTGGCCTGACCACCTCGCAGCTGCGCTTTACCATTGCCAAACTGGTTCCCAGCGCCAATGGCAGCCCGAGCAAATGGGTGAATTACATTGTGGGTAATCCTGATACCGGTGCGCCGTCCCGCCCAGGTACAGAAAACGTTGCGACCAACCTGGTCGGCAACGCTGATGGTACGTACCAGTACACCTTCGCGCGTGACATTACCGGTCCGATGCAGACCAAGATGACCGCCTGGTTTGCCGATGCAGCCAATGCAGCATCTGTCTACAAGAAAGCCGATGTCATGGGCGCTAACGGTGCGCTGCTGGACTATGTGCCTGCGCTGACGCACCGCCTTGTCATCCAGCTCTCCGGTTCAGTCAACAGTGTTGCCCTGAAAAACCCGATCAATGTGGTCTATGACTTCATCCCTGCGACCGGTCAGGTCGTTGCCGCTGCCGACTCACAGCGCGAGATCGTAGCCACAGCAAAGTGCAACGAGTGCCATGACCAGATTGGCGTCACGACCCCGCATGGTGGCCGTATCGACACCCGGTACTGCGTGGCTTGCCATACCGACCAGCGCAAGGCCGGCCGCACGCCATCCACGTCCATTGCGGGTGCGTTCTCAGGCTCCACCTATGTCGCCGACGGTCAGGTCAGTGGGGACTTCACGACCATGATCCACAAGGTGCACATGGGCAATAGGCTGACCAAGGCCAACTACGACTACGCAGGCGTGCTGTTCAACAAGATTGTCTACACGCAAGAGGTTACAAACTGCACCAAGTGCCATGACAATTCAGCCACTTCAAGTGCGAAGACAACGCAGGGTGACAACTGGAAGCAAGCACCCAGCATTGTGGCCTGCGGCTCTTGCCATGACAATGTCAACTTCGCCACAGGTGCAGGTCACGGCGGTGGTTGGCCTGCCGTGGACCAAGATTGCGCTACGTGCCATAAAACCAGTGGAATTTCCGACATTGCGATCGCGCATGCTGGCGTCAACAAGACCCCGCATAACCTGACGGTGCCAGCCGGTCTGACGAACTTCACCTACGACGTCAAGACCGTCACCGTGAACGCCAGCAACCAGCCCGTCGTCACGTTCAGGATTTTGAAGCAGACCCCGCCTGAAGCCACCGCTACAGCAGTCGTCTTCGACGGAACCGCCTCCAACTCTCTGGTTGGTTTCACCGGCAATCCGAGCTTCCTGGTTGCCTACGCCGCTGCGCAGGACGGTATCGCCACCCCGGTTGACTTCAATAACCTGGGCAGGGCTAACGGCCAGCCAGCATCTGTCACCATCGGCAGCCTGTTGAGCACCTTGGGCACACCTGACGCCAGCGGCTACTACACCGTAGCTCTGACCACGGCAGCGTTCCCCGCTGGTGCCAAGCTGCGTACGATTGCGCTGCAGGGCTACTACACCCAGGTTGCGCCTGCAGCTGCTCGCCACACGCTCTCGAGCGTCAAGGCCGTCAGCGGCGAAGATCGCCGTGCCATCGTTGAAGCCGCCAAGTGCAGCAACTGCCATGAAGTCTTTGAAGGCCATGGCGGCAACCGCAACATCGGTAAGGAAACCGTGGGCAATACCCTTGTCTGTGCCGTCTGCCATAACCCGACCATCGTCACCAGTGGCCGTGGTATGACCGACGCCGCACTGCAGGCTTACCCGTTCACGGCTGCCAACCTGGCAACTCTGACATCGTGGGGCGTTGACAGGCTCGCAGTGAACGGTGCCCTGGCGTTCCCGCAGGTTAGCAACAACCTCAAGGACATGATTCACGGCATCCACGCTGGCAAAGCCCGTAGCACCAATCCGTTCCGGATTGCGCGTGATCGCACGCCGGCTGCGGTTAATCTGATTAACGGCGCGGACATCACCTTTGTCGGTATCCTGAACAACTGCCAGACCTGCCACAAAGCCGGTACCTACAGCACTGTGCCAGCGAACACACTTGCTACACGAGACGAAGCAGACAATGGCGTGTTCCTGAATGGTGTGAGCCGCACTACTGCTGACGCGAAGGCCGCGCTGGCTACCACCAATGCCACTGATTTGATGACAACGCCGTTCACCGCTGCCTGCGCCAGCTGCCATGACGCAAGTTTGGCGGTCACGCACATGAAGCAAAATGGTGGTCAGATCCTGGTTAAACGCAGTCTGGTCAATGTAGGCGGCGAGACTTGCGCTCTGTGTCACAGCACTGGCAAGATCGCTGATACGGCCGTAGCCCATACCAAGTAGGCCAAGTTAGAGGGGCTGGTTTTACCGTCCTCTTTGCTTTGAAGACTCCGCCGTGTCACCACGGCGGGGTCTTCTTTTTGGTGCGGCCAGCATGGGTGCCAAGTCGGCGCTGCGACCTCGTCGGTGCCTGGGCTTAGCCTCAAACCATTGGCAAACTGCTGATCCGACAGCGCATCCGATCTGCTATCTAAAATCTCACCGTTGATGGCCATATTGGCCTAAGCATTTCACAAGGAATCTCATGAAGCCCCTTATTTCCATTGTCTTCACCGCAGTCTTCGCGCTGGTGGCCGCTAGTGATTCCTTGGCTGCCCAAAGCCAGGCTCCTGCCCCTGCGCAAGTTGCAAGCCCTGCTGCTGCGTCGCCAACGGGCGAGCCCAGCAAGAGCCAGGTCACCCGGGTTCCCCAGCTATTCACCCCCAACCACGTCGGCGCCCAATGAAATCAACGATCTTCGCTCTTGAAATCGCATTTTTGTAATGGCGTGAATTGCTAGCTTAGTGAATTTATGCGTGGTAAATGTTGTGATACAGT
>VMTC01000023.1 GCA_013791765.1 Rhodoferax sp. | reverse complement strand
CCCGAGTTCCCCACTTAAATTTGTAACGTGTTGATCTATATAGGGGTGCGCTGCAAACGCGCCACTACAAAAGGGTCAACTGGGCGGGAAGGGTGGGTTTCTTGATCGTCAGTGCTTGCAAAATCTGGGTGTGTTCGTGGTTGATGCTCGAGAGCGCCGCAATGGGCTCCAGATCATTGACTTGGACTACCTGATGCTGAATGCGGCGCAACTTGTCCAGCGCCCGCTCCGGTGAAATCTTGGTATTGCTGTCTCTGAGGCGGCTGCGCATAACCCGGTACAGAATCAGCGCCATAAAACAAATCGATGCATGGGCTTGAATCCGCTCAGGTAGGCGGTGATAAATCGGCCCAATCTCGATCTCCGACTTGAGCACCCGAAATCCGCGTTCAATGTCAGCCAGTGACTTGTAGCGCCTGAGCACCTCCTCGGGCGTGAAGTCTTGGGCATTAGTCACCAGCAGCAGCTTGCCATCCATCATCTTGGCGTGCTTCAAGGCCCGCTCGTCAATATCGTAGGTGAACAGTTCACTCTTGAGGTCGACTTTCACAATGCGCGCCAAATGGGACTCACACACTTCGCGATAAAACTTGGCCCGCGCCCCACCATCAGAGAGTTTGCGCCCCGGCTTCTTCTTGCCCTCATCCTGATCTTGAAGCTTGCCCACCCAAAGCGCTGCTTGCTTTTTTAACTCGTCAATGCGTTTGGCGCGTTTGGCGCCGGCATCAAGCGCCACTTGCGGGTCATGCGCGATGACCAGGCGCAGCTTGTTCCAGACGGTCTCCCCCAGCTCTTCTTCTTTTGCCGGCTCACACTGCTTTGTGTGAAACGGCTCGAGCAATTCAACGAAGTTCCCATAACGCCTGCCCGGCACGGCCAGAATGAATTCGAGCTTGTTGCCCCCGGGCAGGACAATTTCCTGCAAATCGGCCAGGTTCTCTGTGGACAGCAAACCCCGGTCGGCCACCGCAATGACGCGCTTGATGGGAAAGCGCGCCACGATCTTTTCAATGACGCCCTTGATGGTGCTCACCTCGGCCGTGTTGCCATCGAACACCTCGTGATACAGAGGCAAGCCGTCTGCCGTTTGCACCACACCGAGCATGACCTGGCGCGCGATCACGCCTTCCTTGGCCATCCCGTAGTGACGCAAGTCGCCCTCCTGCTCAGACAGGCCGGCAGCGCGAATGGTGGTCATGTCATAAAACACCATGGCCAGGTCTTGGTCAACCAAGGGGCGCAGCAGGCTGGCCATGACGTTATCAACCTCAGCTTTGTGATCAACCAACGCATCCATGGCGCTCAACAGGTGCCGGTGGTCAATCGATTCCAGAGAAGTGCCGGGCAAGGCCACTGTTTGCAGCCAACGCAGCACGCCCAGCTTGGAGTCAGGATCACACAGTCGGTTGAACACCATAACCCGGATCAGGGCTTCTACGTCAATGCTGTGTCGGGTGTGGCGAAACACCTTGCGCAGGCCATCAAAGCCCAAGATGTTCCAGAGCTCGGTGAGCGTGTAGACATCACCAAAATCGCGGGCGGCGTCAAAACTCAAACTTGGCGGTGTCAACGGTGCAGCGGGCGCAGTCGGCGTTTGACCGGTGACGCGTTGCAAGCCGGAGATGACCGAGTTGAGTTCGGTGTTGAGTTGGTCCAGGCGACCCAGGGTTGCAAGCGTGCGCTGCTTGGGTTTACCGGCGGGATCGCGGTAGGCCTCTACGAGTTGGACGTAGTGATTGGGGCCGCGGCGGGTGACTTTAATGAACACGCCACTACTGTATCACAACATTTACCACGCATAAATTCACTAAGCTAGCAATTCACGCCATTACAAAAATG
>VMTC01000038.1 GCA_013791765.1 Rhodoferax sp. | reverse complement strand
CATTGGCGTTGACCCAAATGAGTTTGAGTGCGCTCACTGCCTGGTTCAGTGGGTGACGAACTCGTAGGCCACTTCTTCGCTCTCCACCAGGTCCAGAATATCGTTCAGGGTGTCGTTGTCCTCTGTGCTGCTCCAGGTTTCTTCCGGGTCGCTTGCAAACAAGGGTTCAATGGCCATGTCCAGATACTGGTTGTTGGGGAGCTTTAACACCTGCCCGCCTTCAGACGTTTGGACCAGTTCCCAGTCATCTGGCACGGACATTTGCAATTTAATGGTGACATTAAGTTTCTTCATGGTGTTCCTATGGTTGTAAGGCGGCGAGGTTAACCCAAGCGGGCTGAGAGTTGCTGTGCGGCTTGCTTGGCGTGCAGCTTGGCGGCAATGTAATCACCGTGGGTGACGTGCAGCAAGCCGGCAATTTTGCTGATCAGGTGGTTCTCGTTGCCGTCCAGCTGACCATCGGCATAGGCGACTTGCCACATATCTTCGACGACCTGGATTTTTTGGGCCTGCGTGAACTCGTCGTTCATTGCGCTGGTAAAGCTAAAGTAGTCGTTGGCGCTCTTGGCGGTGTTCTTCGCTTCAGCCAGGAGTCGAGCCAGTTCGTCGTTTTCCAAAGCAAATTTTTTGCGCAGCGCCGTGATCGTTGCGGCGCGCTCCGCGGCGGTGACGTTGGCGTCAGCGCGCATCACCTCGACCAGCAGCACTGCCGTTGCCAATTGCAGACTGTGGGCCTCATCAAAGGTCGAGCGGGCTTCATCGGGCATGAAGAATTGGGTCAGTAGGTTTTTGAGTGGACTCAGCATGGTTTTGATGGCAAACCTTGTCGATTGGGCGGCAAGCTTCAGCCTGAGTTGAACGTTTAGGGAAAGGATACAGACAAGTCTGATGTCCTCCGTGAATTTAGTGACAAATAGGCCTCTAGCCCACGTGGAATAAGCGAAAGTAGCTACTAAAAATAGAGCAAATGTCAGGCTTTCAAGTTCATTGACGGCCAATGCGAGGCTGGTTGCGCCCGCATCAGGCCAGCAGAAACAGCGCGGGGTCCACCATGGCGCGGTTCAGTAGCACGCCCCAATGCAGGTGTGGCCCGGTGACGCGGCCGGTGGCGCCCACGGCGCCCAGGCGCTCGCCGGTCTTCAGCAGGTCGCCAGGCTTGACGTCGACGGCGCTCAGGTGGCACATCATGCTCAACAGCCCGCCTCCATGGTCCAGCCACACCGTGTTGCCATTGAAGAAATAGTCGCCCGTGTCAATCACCCGCCCCGGCAACGGCGCTACCACCGGCGTGCCGGTGCTGGCTGCGATGTCCATGCCGCTGTGCGGGCTGCGCGCCTGCCCGTTGAACACGCGGCGCAAACCGAACGAACTGGAGCGTCGCCCTGGCGTCGGCACCTGCATGCGCAAGATGGATGCCAGCGGCAATGGCTCGCTGAAGGTGGCCATGACGGTGGCCAAGTGCGCGCGCTCGCGCTCGTAGCGTGCTTGGTCGGGTGGCGACAAATCGACCGTGCGCGGCGACACCTTCAGGCGCTGCTCCTGGTACTGCTTGGGCACCACGGTGTAGCTGATCTGGCGCGGGCCGCCGCCATTAGCGTCTTGCACCATGATGCTCGCCTCGCCGGGCGCAGTGGCCAGCGCAATGCCGACCAGTGCCGTCCACTCGATCACATCACCCAACACCAGCAAGGGCACGTCGCCCGCGTACGCGAGGGGTCGCGCCTTTGCTGGGCCCAGCGACAGCCGGGCGATGCCACCTGGCACCTGTGACGCTTGCGGCCAGACAGCCGGGGGCTGCGGGACTGCGCCAAGGTGTGAGGCGGGCAGCGCCAGCAGGCCAAGACCGCCCAGGAGGGCAGAGCGGCGCGTGAGTCGTCGGTGAGTCAGTGGATGGTGATGAGTGGGCACGGCAGGGGAAGCAGTGGTGGCAAACGAAGAAGGCCCCATTGTGCAGTCAAACGCAGAATCTACTGCGCCTGCGTCACGCAAAGCACCAGTCATGCCAGTGAATGCAGCGCCGGTCAAAGCCCACGCTGCCAGCTTGGGCGCAGCTTGGCCGATTCCGGGTGCTGCATTGCAGTGCTCACCTGGGCCAGCAGACGTTCCTTGTCCGCACCCAGTGTGCCTTTCAACACCAGCCAGTTGGAGGCATGGTCGCTGCGAAACACCGTGCGCTTGAGCTCCAAGGCCCGCAAAAACTCTGCCATCTCGGCAAACAGGGCAGGCTGATCAAGTGGCTCCCATTGCGGAAAACCCTGGCGAAATCGTGACTCGCCCTGCGGGAAGCTCACCACCAACGTGGCCAGGAATTCTGGCTGGGTCTGATTGATCAGGCGGGCCGAGTTGGCAGCGTGCTGCTGCGAAAGCACTGCACCGCCCAACCCATTGAGCAACATCACCGAGCGGGTGATGCCCGCTGCACCCAGCTTATCAAGTGCTTCGCGGGTGGATTCAAACGTTTCCCCCTTGTTGACCCGCAGCAACACCTCGTCGTCGCCCGATTCGGCGCCCACATAGGCCAGCGACAAACCGGCCTCGCGCAGTTCTTGCAGCTCTGACGCCGTTTTGTGGCGCAGGTTGCGCGGCAGGCAATAGCTGGAAATGCGCCGCACGCGGGGTAAATGCGTTTTGATGGCGGCCAGCACCGTCATCAGCCGCCGGGTGGACAGCGCCAGCGCATCACCATCACCCAGAAACACCCGTTGCACCTGGTGTGCGAACTGTTCACCGCAGGCACGTAGCGCCGCCAGGGTTTCATCCTCGTCGCGCAGGGTAAATTTCTTTTGCGGCGCGGTGTACATCTCGCAGTAGGTGCACTTGTTCCAGGAGCAGCCGTTGGTGAGCGGCAGAATCAACGACTCGGCTTCGCTGGGCGGGCGAAACACCGGGTTGATGTAACGAATCGGGAAAATTTGACTCACTGGAATGCTGCCAGTGTTTGCGCGGTCATGCCACTGTGTTTCATGGGTTTGAGGTTCTCAGGGGTTCAAGTAGAGGCCATTGGATCACACCGCGTCGTCAAATGCTTCGGCCTGGCGGGCAAAATAGCGCCATGGCATCATCCTGCGGCCTAAGCCAAACAGCCCCCAACCAGGCAACACCCCCAATGAGCAACCCACATTTTTACCCCATCGGCGCGCCCGACCAGCCTTGGGGGCCGGCAGAACTGGCCCGCTGGCGTGCGCGCCAAGTGCGCCAGCGCAGTTACGCAGATGATGTGTTGGGCGTTGTCGAGCGCCTGCGTGAGCGTTTGGAGGTGTCAACTTATGGCGAGGTGGTCTACGGCCATGAGCGCTATCCCCTGATGGCGATCCGCAGCCACCCTTGGCAGCCAGAGTTGCCCACCGTACTGGTTACCGGCGGTGTCCATGGCTACGAGAGCAGTGGCGTGCACGGCGCGCTGCGCTTTGTGGACGCGCATGCGCAAGGCTACGCGGGCCGGGTCAATCTGCTGGTGGCGCCGTGCGTCAGCCCCTGGGCGTATGAGCGCATCCAGCGCTGGAACTTTGATGCCATCGATCCGAATCGTTCGTTTTTTGAGGCCAGTCCGGCGCAGGAGTCTGCCGCCTTGATGCGCTTGGTGGCGCCTTTGCTTGGGCAGTTTGTCGCCCACATCGACCTGCACGAAACCACCGACACAGACGAATCCGAATACCGCCCAGCCGTGGCCGCGCGCGATGGCAAGCCCTTTGTGTCGCACCCCATCCCGGAAGGCTTCTACCTGGTGGACGACACCGCCAACCCCCAGCCCGAGTTCCAGCAGGCCATCATTGGGGCGGTGGCGCGCGTCACACACATCGCTCCGGCGGATGACCAGGGCGGCATCATCGGCTCACCTTTGGTGGCGCATGGCGTCATCCACTACGACATGAAGGGCCTGGGCCTGTGCGCTGGCATCACCGATGCGCGCTACACCACCACCACCGAGGTCTATCCCGACAGCCCCCGCGCCACGCCAGAGCAATGCATTGCCGCGCAAGTGGCGGCGGTGTGTGCGGCGCTGGAATTTATAGGTTAAATTGAGCTCCATCCCAGGTGCAATTTGAGTCAGCAGCTACTTAAAATGTAGCAAATTCAAACCATCGGAACCCAAATGCACCCGCTGCCATGCTGCCCGCCATGACCAGTACGCCCGCTTCCCGTTTGATTGGCTTCAATAAACCCTATGGTGTGCTGAGCCAGTTCACCGCTGAGGGGCGCTGGCGCGGGCTCAAAGACTTCATCGACGTGCCCGGCGTCTATGTGGCCGGACGGCTGGATGCAGACAGTGAAGGCCTGCTGCTGCTGACCAATGACGGCAAGCTGCAAGCCCGCATCAGCGACCCGCGCCACAAGATGGAAAAAACCTACTGGGTGCAGGTGGAAGGCGTACCGGACGAAGCCGCACTGCAGTCCTTGCGCCAGGGCGTTCAATTGAACGATGGCCCAACCCGCCCCGCCCGCGCACGCGCCATCCCGCAGCCAGAGGCACTCTGGGATCGTGACCCCCCCGTGCGCGTTCGCCAGTCCATTGCCACCAGTTGGCTGGAATTGGTCATCTCCGAGGGGCGCAACCGCCAGGTTCGCCGCATGACTGCGGCGGTGGGCTATCCGACGTTGCGGCTGATTCGCGCGGCCATTGGGCCCTACACATTGCAAGACCTGGCGCCCGGCACGTGGCGTGGCATTTGAAATGCTTGACGCATGAACTTTTCTGACGTATTCCAAACCCTGAACCATGCCTCGGCCTTTGATTTGTATCGGCTGCAGGCCGCGATTGACCGCGTCTTGGGCGAACCACGTTGGCTGCAAGCCGTGCAAAGCCGATTGAAGGTCGGCCAGAACGTGCAATTCTTCGACATTCGGGCCAACAAACTCAAACCCGGCCAGGTGCTGGAGATGCGCCGCAAAGAGCTGGTGGTGCTGGACCTGGAGCAACCCATGCGCTGGACGCTGTCTTATGCCGCGATCAACCTGGACGGTGCCGATGTGCAAATCCGGGAGCAAAAGCCGCTGGGCCTGGGCCGCAACGAAGTCGGCATAGGTGATGTGGTCGGCTTTCTTGACCGCGAGCAACAGCAGCGCACCGGCAAAATCATCCGCCTCAACGACAAAACCGTGACCCTGCAATGCGACCGCATGCAATGGCGCGTGGCCTACAGCTTGCTGCACCGGGTGGTGGATGTGGACGGCACGGTGCACGAGGTGGCGGAACTGGGTGCGGCGCGGGGGCTTTATTAATGGCTTGCGACAACACCGCCTTGAGGTCCTGGGTGCCGGGCTTTTGCATGAAAAATTGGCTTCTAGCCCAAGCGGAATATGCGTCAGTAGCTACAAAAACAATAGTTATTTTCATCTGCGTGGGCAAATCCGCGCTTGGGCCGGTCATTGAGCCCACAAGACCGTGGCGACTCTTGTTCAACATCTCTGCGCCGCGGTGGCCATCTTGAACATGAGCGTCACGCCTGCCACACGCCAAACCCGGCTGAGCGCAGGTCTATGCCGATCTCGATCTCGCGGTCCACGGCGTCTTCATAGCGCATCGGGTTAAAGGCCTCGTACAAATCGGGCAGCAGGCGCAGGCCGTAGTGCTGCACATAGCGGTTGGCCTGGATGCCCGCTTTGTGTTTGTCAAAACGCACATCGGGGTCCAGCCCGGTCATGCCCACATACACGCAAGGCTTGCCCTCGATGTAGTTCGGGTTGCATTTGCGAAAACGGGGCTCAAGCAGCACGTCTGGCGAGAGTTCAACCACGTAAACGTGGTGGTGTTTGCGGCGGGGCATGGCGTGGGCAGGCTAAAACGAAGACCCCGGTTCGCTCAAGAAAGCCAGCTCTTGCGCGCTGGACGTGCGGCCCAGAATGGCGCTGCGGTGGGGGTAGCGGCCAAAACCGTCAATGATAGCTTTGTGGCGCAACGCAAACTGCAAAGTGCCTTCCATGCCGGCTTGAGAAAACAGCGCCACCGCCTGCGCATGTACCAGCGCGGACTCGCTGTGCATGTAGGGCATGTATCCATGGCAGACTGTTCTTAAATGCCCGTACTGGGGTTTGTTGTACCCAAAATGGGTTTGATTGAAGTGATCAATGAAATAGGCTTCAAGCCCTTGTTAAATAAGCGCAAGTAGCTATCAATACAGAAGCAACTCACACGGTGCAACGCCAGTCTCGCTCACCAATATCGCGAAAGCGCGCAATGCTTCGCTCGATGGCGGCGAGGTCAAGGTGATCTTCCGCCACCGTGGCGTGCAGGCCGATGCCGTAGGCATAGGCGTGGTCCAAGGTGAAACTCTCGCCAATGTTTGGTGGGCTGGTGGCTGCAATGTGGGCTTCGAGGCGATCACATTCTTGGCGGAATGTGCGGCCGTCAAACTGCGCGTAGTGGCTGTCGGGCCGCCGCACCCATTCGCTGTAGCGCGGCTCTGAGGGGTGCTTGCGCGGAATGCGCTTGAACTCAAGGGCAGACTCAATCGCTTTTTCTGCCGCGCTCAACTTGGCCCAAGTGGCATCAAAAGCACGTGCGCTGATGGCATCTTGGCGCGCCAGCGCCGTGGTGATGAGGGCTGCATTCCAGAGTGTGCAGCGGTCACGCCCGATGAAGTAGATGTCGATCCACTGAAACGTGCGGGCGGGGTCGTCCGGGTCTTGCAACAGGTGATCGGTCCAAAAATCGCGGATGCCAGTCTGCAAGGCGTTGCGGTCTATCCGCCATTTCAGTTGCACAACCGCGTCGCGCCGTTGGTGCAGCGACAGGCTGACAAAGGGCTGGTGTTTGCGTGGGCGGTGACGTTTTGGCATGGTGCCACTCTCGTCAGGCTTCGCGGGTACCGGCCACGGCACGGTCGCGCAAATAGTCTTGCGGGCTGACGTGTTCAATTTTTCCGTCTCTGCCGACCACCAAATAAGTGTTGGTGCGCAGCGCTTCTTGTGCCGCACGCAAACCCGCGCGTTGCAGCGCGGCCACGGCGGCTAGAGCGGGGTCAGGCGTGGGATTCAAGGTGGCCTCGGGTGTCATACATTGTTCCTTGTGCGAGCAAAGTGGGCTGGCGGTATTGGTAGGTGCCCGCGTCGAACACACCCTGCGTGTGGTCGCTGAAGTCAATCTCCAGTTTGAATTCACTCACCAGGCGGGCATTGAGAATCTTAATCACGGTCTGCTCCTTGAATGCGGTCAAGTGGTTCGAAGCGCTGGTCACGTTGCCAATTGTTGGCGGCTGGGGCACTAAACGACTTTTCTTGCGCAAATGGGCCTTGGTTCAGCACAGGTTTGCACTCAGTTTCAGCCATGTCAGGCAGATAGATGCATTGCGCGCCGCGACAAATCAGGCTGCCCTTCCAACAAACCGGCCACGGAGATGTCTTCGTCCCGGGCATCCCAATGCAGGCCATTTTTGCTGAGTTCAACTTGTGTGCGCTGTTCAGGCGTTGCGTCCAGCAGGCGCGGGAACCAGGCGAGCGGCGCAGCGATGGTGCGGCCGTCCGACAGACTGACCCACAGGGTGTCATCGTCGAAACGCACAGCTTTAGGCGAAGTGTTCATTCCATGTCCTTTCAAAAAGTGCTTTGTTGGAATTTCCAACACCTTGCAGCTCTCGCAAGGTGCGTGCGTCAAAACTACCAATGTCGGCTAAGTAAACGGTCTATCCGAGGCACCCTTGATCAATTCTTAAACGAAATAGTTGGTTGCGCTGGTGTTTGGAAGCAAGCGGCCGTGGCCGGTTGCTGGCAGCACGCTATTAAGAAAAAACCACGCGGCATTCACAGTGATTCCCACCGCATGAGTCGCCTGAAGGAGGAATGAGTGGGTGGGTACGGACAACATGGCCTTACTCCTGTGCCCGCTGCACCAGCAAGGCACGCTCTTTTTCGTTCCCCGCCAGCGCCGCAGCCCGGCGCAGCGCTGACCGTGCTTCGTCCCGGTGTCCCAGTTTTTGCAGCAGATCACCGTGCACCGCATGCAGCAGGTGATAGCGCTGAAAGGCCTTGTCTTGCAGCAAGGATTCGACAATGGCAAGAGCTGCCGCTGGACCTTCGTGCATGGACACGGCCACCGCGCGGTTGAGCTCGACCACCGGTGAGGGTGCCACACGCGAGAGCCTGGCGTAGAGCGCGGCGATGCGCGCCCAGTCGGTGTCTTCGGCGGTCGGCGCGCGGGCATGGCAGGCGGCAATAGTGGCTTGAAGTTGGTAACTCCCCGGTGCTTGCCCCAGACCTTCTGCGCGACCCAGCGCGGCCAGGCCACGGCCGATCAACAGCTGATCCCAGCGCGCGCGCTTCTGCTGGTTGAGCAGCACCGGGTTGCCTTGCGCGTCGGTGCGTGCCGCCGTGCGCGAAGCCTGTATTTCGATCAAGGCGACCAAGCCATGCGCCTCGGCCTGCTGCGGCACCAGTTCGGCCAACATGCGGCCCAAACGCAAGGCCTCAAAGCAGAGTTCAGGGCGCATCCAGTCGCAGCCGCTGGTGGCGGTGTAACCCTCGTTGAACACCAGGTAGACCACCTCGAGCACCGAGCCCAGACGTGCGGTCAGTTGCTCGCCGCGCGGCACCTCAAAAGGCACGTTCGCGTCGGCCAGCGAGCGCTTAGCGCGCACGATGCGCTGCGCGATGGTGCTCTCGGGCACCAGATAGGCGCGTGCGATTTCGTGCGTGGTGAGGCCGCCGAGCAGTTTGAGCGTGAGCGCCACCCGCGCGTCACGGCTAAGCACCGGGTGGCAGGCCGTGAAGATCAGGCGCAGCAGGTCGTCGCCGATGGCCGCGTGCTCGCGTGCCGTGTCCAGCGCGTCGGTGAAGTCGGGCACCACATGGGCCTCCATCGCTTCGAGGTCGCTGGCGATATCGTTATGCCGCGCGTGTGCCATCTGGCGGTGGCGCAGCCAATCCAGTGCGCGGTTTTTCGCCGTGGTCATGAGCCAGGCACCGGGGTTGTTCGGCACGCCGTCCTGGGGCCAGTGTTCCAGCGCCGCCACCAGCGCGTCCTGCGCCAGTTCTTCGGCCACGCCCAGGTCGCGCACACGCCGCGCCAAGGCAGCGACGATGTGCGCTGACTCGATGCGCCAAACGGCGGCAATGGTGTCGTGGACGGCGGAATGCACGCGCCGCTTTTACATCTGCGCGGGTGCTGCCGCGTCGTCCATCCAGAACACCTCCCACTGGTGGCCGTCCAGGTCGGCAAAGCCGTGCTGGTACATGAAGCCGTGGTCCTGCGGCGCATTTGGCGTGGTGGCACCGGCGGCCACGGCCTTGCGCACCACTTCTTCAGCCTCCGCACGGCTGTCAACCGATAGCGCCAAGATCACTTCGGTGCTCTGGAGCGCGTCGCTGATCGGCTTCTTGGTGAAGCCCTGGAAGAAGGGCTCCACCAGCAGCATGGCGTAGAAGTTCTCGCCGATCTCCAGGCAGGCGCCTTTCTCGTTGGTGAAGCGCTGGTTAAACGTGAGGCCCAAGGCCTTGAAGAAGGCCTGCGAACGGGCCATGTCCTTGACGGCCAAGTTGACGAAGATTTGTCGGAACACGATAGGTTCTCCTGGTTGGTTGGTTGATTGATGGCCGCGCGGGGTTGATCAGGCTTTCTGGTTGGCTTCCATCTGCTTGAACTTGTCCAGCGCCTGGCCGGGCGGAAACTCATCGAGTTCCATGAGCTGGCGCACCTCGATCACGGCCTCCATGCCCCGCCCGGCGGGGTTGGGAAAGCGGCGGCTCCATTCCAGGGCTTCTTCGCGGTTGCGCACCTGGATCAGGGTGTAACCGGCGATGAGTTCCTTGGCTTCGGCAAATGGGCCGTCCACGATGCGTTTCCCCTCGGGGCCATAGTGCACGCGCCAGCCGCTGCGGCTGGGGTGCAGGCCGCTGCCGTCAAGCAGCACGCCGGCGCGCATCAGTTCCTCGTGGTAGGCAGCCATCTCGGCCATCAGTTCCTCGGGGGCCGCTGGCGAGAGCTCGGCCTCGAAGGCGGGGCAGGACTTGACGATGATCATGAATCGCATGGGGGTTCTCCTTCGTGGCTCAGGTGTTGCAGGCCGGTCGCGCCATGTCTGGCTGGATCATGCTGTTGCGGTTGCCTTCGGTGTCCGCAAAGCACACGTACTCGCCCACGCCAGGAATCGCCATGGGTTCACCCATCACCTCACCGCCCGCCGCCGTGACGCGCTGCATGGCGGCGCGGATGTCTTCGACACCCATCACCACCGATGGGTGCTGCATCGGCCAGTCTGGATTGAACGGGAACAGGCCGCCGTTGATCGATCCCAGCGCCGCGTCTGGCGGCATCAAGGCGCGTGCGCCCGGCGGCGCGGTGCTGACCAGCAGGTAGTCGCCCATCTCGGGGCCAAGCATCTGGTGGGTCCAGCCGAAGGTGGCGGCGTAAAAGCGCGCTGCGCGCTCGCGGTCCTTGTAGGGCATTTCAAAATGCACGACGGCACACATGGGGACGGTGGTAGTGGCCATAGACTTCTCCTCAACGGTTGACTCGGGCGGCGGCGGGTTTGCCGTGCCTCGCGTGAAGCCGGTTCAATAGCTTCTGTGGGTACGACGAAACAGCTTGGGCGTTTTCGACAGTACCCATCTAGGTACAAACCCTGGCGGTCAGATCAAGCCCGGCTGTCGTCGAAGCAGGGCGCGAGTGAGCGCACTTCGACCGTGGCCCACTCGGCCGCCGGGCATTGCTGGGCGATGGCTACCGCCTCGTTTAGGGTGGCGCAATCGATCAGGAAAAAACCGCCCACCATTTCCTTGGCTTCGGAAAAGGGTCCGTCCAGCACACTGCTGTGGCCGTCCGACAGACTCACCCGCACCGCGCTGGCTTGCGAGGCCAGCGACTCCACCGCCAGCAGTTTGCCTTGCTTGCGCAGGCCTTCGCCGAAAATTTGCATGCGGGCGTAAACCTCACGCCCCTGCGCTTCGGTGCGGGTGGCGCGCTGGGTAGGTGGCTCGATGATCAGGAGCATGTAGGTGGACATGACGGACCTCTCAAGGTGCAGAGGGTGCCATCCTACACAGCACAAGCGTTTTGTGTGCGTGGCTTGGAATTGCTTTAGTCGCGACAAGGTTGTGGCCAAAGGCCGCACAGGTTGCCAAACAACACCGCCAGCACGCGCTGGCGCCCCTTGGGGAAGAGGGCGTCGGCAACCGGCTGCCTTCAACCGGTATATCTAGAATCTTGCGAACAAATTCAAACAGCACTTTGCCCACGGGCAGGTGAAACGGGAGTCAAACCTATGGCCTTCAGAGCCGCAGCACGTTGTTGCACAAAGCTTTCGGTGGGGCGTCACCATGCGCTATGACGGAAGCCTGAAAAAATGGAACGCTGAGGGCGGCTTTGGATTCATCGCGGCTGACGATGGCGGGCAAGAGCTGTTTGCCCACATCTCCGCCTTTGCCCGCGACGGCCAGTTGCCCACCGTGGGTGAGCGACTTTCATTTGAGGTGGAACCAGACCGAGACGGAAAGAAACGCGCCGTGCGCGTGCAACGTGCGGGGGTCGTGCCAGCAGCGCGAGCCCACACCGCCAAGCGCAGTCCCCGCCTCAGTCGAAGCGGTCATAACCAACGAAAGACAGGGTTTGGCAGCAAATTGATAATCTTGGCCATGCTGGCGGCGCTGGGCGGGTATGGCTACAGCAAGTACGCCAACTACGCGATGAAGATCCCATCAGCACCCCAGAGTGCTTTTGCGCCCGCAGCACCCGCCACGCGGGCGGAGTCCGCATTCGCAACGCCTGCCGGCTTTCAATGCGATGGCCGCAAGCACTGCTCGCAAATGACGTCATGCAAAGAGGCCAAAGCCTTCCTGAAAAACTGCCCGGGAATGGAGATGGACGGCAACCACGACGGCGTACCCTGTGAGCAGCAGTGGTGTACGCAACCTTTCGCTGAGTGAAGGCGGTTTGACTGTATTTTTATAGCCATTTAGGCCTCTAGCCCTCGTGGGATATGCGTTATAAGCTATATAAATAGTAGCAACTTGATAACCTCATTTGCCCAGCGCATCAGCAACTGTCTGCGTGGCAGTAATCAGATCTTTGACCAAACGTTCATCCACATCGAGCAAACCTTCGTACTCGCCCAAGTTGCGTGTGTTGTGACACTTGTCCAGCACCCGCCAAACCTCAGGCCCTAAACCCAGCGTGTGCGGCAGCACCTGAAACACTGTGTACCGGTTGCCTGCGCGATAACCCATGCGGCGTAGCGCCGCCAGGCTCAATGAGTGTGCGGCGTTGTAGGCCAGATCAAATTGGCTTTCAAGTGCCAGCGTGGCGTTGCGTGCGTCCTTGAGCCGCGCAGTACCGCTGCGCAGCAAGCCTGCAAGTTCGTTCGCGTCCGGTGCTTCTTTTTGCAGCGGTTTGCCGGGACCGCACAGGTTGTCAAGCGGGCTGGACATGTAGTTGCTCCTCCTTGCCTATGAGCCATATCTTGGGTTGCTGCAGCACGCGCGTGACAAACGCGTTGTCCAGGTTGATTCGCTTGGCCAGTTCAGCCGGTGTGTACAGCGTCGGGTTGACCTTGCGGCCTAGCGTGGCGGCGGCGCCTTCGAGCGCGCCGAAGACGTCGGCATAGCCCAGGACCGCGCTCACGATCATCACGTCAATGTCGCTGTGCGCGGTGTCCTGCTGCTTGGCGACAGAGCCGTAGACAAACGCCAGATCAATCTGCTGGGCAAGCGGTGCCATGGCGACCTTCAGTACATCAGCCAGCCCCATGGTCTTGAGCACCAGCCCGCGCAGCTCTGCGAACACCGGTGCATCCGCGTTGGCCTGGTAATGTTTCTGATTGCCTTGCTTGGTGACCGTGAGCAAACCCGCCTCGGACAACGCCGCCAGTTCACGCTGCACAGCACCCGTGCCCGACTGCGCCAGCGCAATCACTTCGTTGGCGTAAAAACTGCGGCCCGGGTTGCCAAACAACACCGCCAGCACGCGCTGCCGCCCCTTGGGGAAGAGGGCGTCGGCCAGACTTGTGGCGTTCTTGTTGTTGCTTGAAATACCCATAATGGGGTTGATAATACCTTAAATGGGGTCTTTGTGGTGTGAAGATGTTGACCGAGGCGCCATGTCGCTACGCTTGGTAGTACGTATCAGGATTCATATATTTTAGGGCTCTAGCCCCCGTGGAATATGCGTATGTAGCTACTAAAAATATAGCGTAATGAGTCTGCTGCTTTCACCGGTAATCACCCCGAGTTCGCCACCGTCAGGCCTTGATGGTTCAGCCCGCAGTGTGCGTACTGCTGGATGGCTTGGGCTTGATGCTCGGCACGACAAGGCCAAAGGCATCCGCCAAGCGCTGCGCCTGTTTGGCAGATTGTTCCAGGGCTTTTTGCAGTTCCTTGGGGGAGGGCGTCAGACGACTATGCTGAGTTTTTGCAGTTTGTGCCATGTTGCAGTCTCCGTCACTGTGAGTTGGTTAGCGAGTTTCGCGGCCACGGTTCGCGCATGAGGCGACGTGGAATTATCGAACAAGGTCCATTCGTCCGCCAAAGGTACGTAAAGGTCCAAGAAGTTGTTCAAGCTGCGCCCAAACCGCCGCCGCACCACATCACCGGGGACATCGTGCCCACCCAGCGCCACGCGCAGCTTCACACGGCGTATTGCCAATTGAGCATTGGCCAGCGAGAAGTAGTAAATGGCGACGATATAGCCTTGTGCTTTGAGCTGCCGCAAAAAAGGCGCAAAGCTGCGACTGGCAAGGGTTGATTCAAAAGCAAAGTCAGCCCCGGCGTCACCCAGTTGATGCAACCGCCTGAGCATGATGCGACCCGCCTCGAACGCGACGCCATCTGTGTGGCGCCCGGATAAGCCGCGTGCAATGTAGTCGGCGTTCACAAAAGTCTCCATGCCGAGCGCAGCCAATATGGCGTCAGCATGCGTTGACTTGCCAGCCCCGTTGGGGCCAGCGAAGACGACGACGCGGGGAGGAGCTTGGGTCTTGCGAGGCATGTGGTAGTAAATTTATACGTTTTAGGCCTCTAGCCCGCGTGGAATATGTATAAGAAGCTATATTAAATATAGCAAATCAAGTCTTCGCCTGAGCCCGAATGTGGCTGCGCAACGCTGACGCGATGGCTTGTGTCTGTTCGCGTGTCAGGCGCTCCGGTTCATTCTCAATGAACTTGATCAAGGCTTTGGTTTCTAACACCCAAGCGCCAGCGGCTTTCATATCGAAACGCTCGACGAACCAGCCGGGGAAGACCACGACCGGCTGCACCGTGGTTTCAAACTGGCTCTCTGCCAGAAAGTGCTTCAACCATCCCGCCTGTGCTTTGGCCTGAATCATGGGATCACGGTCCAGCGTCTGGCCGTTGGCACGGATCACGCCATTCTCGACCGTGATCTTGCAATGGCCACGTTGAGGCTTGGAAAGTGTTTTGGTCTCGATCGTGAAAACGCCCGACGGACCAATCAGCACATGATCGATATTCGCATCCCCGTTGGGCACGTCGTGAAAAACGAAGAAGTTCAAAGTTCTGAACCATTCCAGATATTGGGCAACAGCCCGCTCTCCATCTCGGCCCAGTCTGAGCTGCCTGACGCGCTGACGTGTGCGCACGAACTTGAACGCTGCATACCCAGAAAGCAGCATCGCAAGAGCGGTGAATATCCATGGCGATGGTTTTAAATCCATGACATACCGCCACCATTCCAGTGCTGCCAGCATCACGACGAAAAGTGCGACGAGTACAGGGGATAAAACATGGTCGTAAATTACGTCGTCCAGTTCCTCATCGAGAGATTGCCCTGCGACCCGCAATGGCGCGGTACGGTCGAGAGGTGAGCGTTTTGAGTTTGATTTCATTTATTTCTGGCTGGCCAGCACCTCAGACAACGGCACGGCGCGAATTTCGCCGCGACGGTAGGCCGCCAAACGGTCATCCGCTTCCTGCGCCCACAGTGCATCCATGGAGGGGTCGGGCTCGTCCAGGCTATCGAGAATTTGCTCCACCAACGCCATGCGCTCTACCGGTGGAAGTTGAACAGCTAGTTCACTCAAGGCTTTGGCGGCTTGCTGCATAACTGACTCCAATGAAAAACGGTTGCGATTGCTTGGAAATATACCGCCGTGAGTGACTTTCGTTGACGAACAGCTTAATTTATACGTTTTAGGCCTATAACCCCCGTGGAATATACGTAAGTAGCTTTATAAAATATAGCAAATTTCAGGTCGCGCTCCCGAATTCAAGTGGCAGCAGGCCTTCCTTCTTGGCGTCGAGTATCACGATCTCCACAATCGAGCCGTCCTCGGCATAACTGATGTTGGTGTGCCAGTCTGGTGACGCCTCGCGCACGATGGTCTTGTATGACAGGCGGATTTGCAGAATGTCCTCGTTTTCGAGGTACAGGCATTTCACGGCATCGCTGTTGAGGCCCGCACGTTGACTGGCCTGTTGCATATCAATGCCCACAGCAGCGCCGTTGATGTCGTAATCCAGCACAACGCCGCCGGTCACCTCGTTAGAGTCCACTGAAGCGCTGTCAGCCAAGTGGAGGTAGAGCGAGTCGGTCGCTTGGTCGTACGAAATCTTCATGGTCACGCCGGCTGAAAATCCTGCGGCCACAAAAAGTAAGGGCCAAAGCGGGACTTGGCGACAAACTCAATGCCAGCCTTTTCGCCCTTGGCGGTCAGCACATGCTTGTCGCCCTCAAGCGCCAGATAGCCATGCTCGGTAACACGGTCCAGAAACTGGGCCGTTTTCAAACCCATTTTTTGCCCGATCTTGGATGAGGTTAGCTTGTCATCCCGGTTGGCGCTATCTGCACCTTTATCGTCGTCCCGATTGGCTGCCTCGGGCTCGCTCGTTACCCGTTCCAGCGAAATGCGCACTTCATCGCTGATGCGGATGATGCGCTGGGCTTCTTCATAGGCGTCTTTGTAGAGCTGGCTATCGTCCGAGCGCTGAATCAGGATGCCCATCTCGTTGTTGTTGACCTGGCTGAACTCATACAGGTTCAGGCTGGTCACGATGCACATCTCTTCGTTCATGTAGCACTTGGCGTGCAGGTTTTCGCAGAAGCTGGTGCGGATGTAGGTCAGGCCACGTAACCATTCGATTTCCTGCGGCTGCAACTCGCTTTTGCCATAGACGATGCGCACGTCAATCTTCAGGCGGTTCTTATCGGCCAGCAGTTCCTTCATGCGGTCGTTGAGCTTGAGGAATGGGCTGATCAGAATCAGGCGGTCTGAGGCGCCTTTGATTAACTCTTCAAGGAAGTAGTTGGTTGCGCTGGTGTTTAGAAACTTTGCCATTTTATTTTTTCTTCCCTTCTTTCAATTACTTGCAGTCAGTGACGCGGCTAACACAGTCGGCAATTGCCAGGAAAAAATAGAGCCAGGCCCCATTTCTTGAAAAAGACTTACTGCTTCCCGTAGAACTCTTTGCGAATTTGGTCAACGGCGTTGATCAACTTTGCATCGCTTGCTGAAACCGCTGCTTCAACAAGCTTCCTTGGTCGACCCTCAAGTAAAAGATCGCCTAGGTTAAATTCCTTTGCAAGCGCCATAAAACGGACGCGTGGTTTCTCATAAAAAAGCTTATCAATGAGCCGCGAGTTGCTTGGTAAGCATTCGTTCAAGAAGTATGTCCATCGTTCACTGGTAAAGGACTTCAAAACTGCCGTAGCATCTGTTTGCGCCGCAGCCGACACGCCATATTGATTTCCCAACTTCACACAAAGGATGGCCGCCGTACATGATGGAAATGCAGGGATGGGTATAGTCGATCCCAGCGCGCGTAGTTCACGAACAGTGGCGGGTTCGTTATAGAAATTGTTATGTCCTTCGTGCGCTTCCAATACCTTTTCAGCCGCCTTCACAAAAGTGTGCGATCTAACATTTTCTGGTACATAGTCAAAGCCCTTGACTTTCAGTAACGCGCTTTTCAACCCCGCTGAAGCTGTTTGAGCACCATCGCTATAGGCGACCGAGTACGCGGTTCCGACTTGCCATTTTTCGGAGTCGCGGATGTTAGGCCAAACTATCGGCAAAATAACATTTAAGTTCGCCAGTGCGTTTTCAAGCTGAGCCCCCTTCGTAAGGCGTGCCAAATTTAGCAAAATACCAAGGGTGATCTTTCTAAAAAAGTACGGTGATATTTTTAGATTTTGAATTGCACTGTCATCGGCACTAAATACTTTGCGTTCCAGTAAGGATCTGAATTCCGCAAATTGGGTTGCAACCTCGACTTTTTGCTTCCCCAATATGTTCTTGACGCATGTTTTCAATCCGGCGACGGCTTCAGCTTCCTCCATCGACTCGTCTTCGTCGATGTCATTGCCGTCAATATCCAGAAAGTGTGATATTTGTTCATGAGCGTGCCTTAATCTCATAGACTCCGTGGCCGTGACAACGCCAAGTTGTTGCGCCAGCATAATTGCTTCGTTGTCTGATATCGCTGTCGTTGGATTTGTATCGTCGTCGAAGTCTCCTTTGCCAAGCAACTCACCCAAGAAGCTCATTCCAACTTTTGCTAGGTCACGTTTAAGCGCGACCATGGCCTTGGTCCAAACGTAGCTCATGGTCATTTCAAAAGCACCGTTTTGAAATCCCTTGGTGATTTGGTTCTTATCCCTGGTGCTGAGTTGGACGGCATATCCAACGATGTCAGTTGGAGCAGAAATCCCCTTTGGAATTATTTCAATTTCTTTTGGGCTCCAAAGAACCATTGAGTCAGTAGTCATAGTTGTTCCTTAGCGAGTTTTGTCCATCCATCTTGCGATTGGATGAACACGGCGTCGATACCATTTCCGATTTTTTTCCGCAATGCCTCATATGCTCTCGTTCTCGCTCCGCCGACAACAGGTTTACCGTCAACCTTACTCGGTGATTGAATAAAGCAGTTGTAGGCCAACAGTCTTCCTTTCGTGCTGAAAACTGTTATGCCGTCACTTCCCACCATTCCCTGAATCAGTGCCGCATATGCATTTAGGCGATGCTCATTCGTAATTTCTTGGTTGAATTTGCTTTTCTTTGCGACGGCCTCGTAGAGGTCAAGCGGCGAAAGGAGTACCACTCCATCTTTTAAGAAAGATGGAACAGTGTCCTTTTTAGTTATTGCAATTAGTGTACCGTGGCACGCACCTAAAGCTCTGTCCAAAGTTTTGCCAACATATGTTGTAGACGGTTCGCGTAAATTCTCTGGGACATCTCGACAAATTAGCTCTGGCAAAGTTTCTGCATGCTGATTTGGCTTTGGGCCACCTTCCTGCCTGTCATTCAACAATATGCAATGCGTGTTGTTGTTGTTGTTGCATAGCTCTACGCATCCTGTGGCAGTGCGAAAAAGGCGCACGACTTTTATTGATTCAAGCGGCTCTGAAAACAGAGTGCTATTCACAGAGATGCTTAAGGGATTTAACGATCCCCGGAAAAGTCCAAACTCATAATTTCCAGCAATTGAGGACAAGTAGACGCTCCACCCTCCAATAGCCAAAGGACTGCATTTTTTGAGTCCTTCTGTGATGGCGGATATCGGATCAACTGCGTGCCCTATTTGCAGTACATCACGATCGGGCAAGAGCTTCAGTGTCTCCTCTAAATTTTCACATAAGTAGACCTCTGGCGTGAGTTCAGCACCTTCCTCACGTAGGTTGGCCAATAGCACAACAAGGCTTGTCAGAGTCGTTGCGGTAACTAGTGGACCCATCTGACAAGACTCCGCAAAGTCACTCAAGGAGCCTTGCAAAAAACTGCGGAGTGACTTAGTTGTTGTTGCCATCTAAATTCCTTTTGCCTGTAGATTTGAATGGCCGTTTGTTATCACTTTCCCCAACTATCTTTCAACCCCACCGCCAAGTTAAACACCGGCTTCGCTTTCGTGTGGTCCACCCCATCCGCCACAAAGTACCCATGCCGTTCAAACTGAAACTTCTGGTCCGCGCGGGCGCTGGCCAGGGATGGCTCCACAAACGCAGTCACCACTTTCAGGCTGTTCGGGTTCAGCGCTTCGATAAAGTCTTTGCCGCCCGCGTCGGGCTGGGCTTCCAGAAACAGGCGGTCGTACAGGCGCACCTCAACCGCCAGGCCATCATTCACGGCGACCCAGGTGATGACGCCTTTGACCTTGACGGCGTCGCTGCCGGGGGTGCCGCTCTTGGTGTCGGGCACCAGCGTGGCGTATACCTCGGTCACGCGGCCCTCTAGGTCTTTGCTGCAGCCGGTGCATTCGATGACGTGGCCGTATTTCAGGCGCACCTTGTTGCCGGGGAACAATCTGAAAAAGCCTTTGGGAGGCGTCTCTTCAAAGTCCGTGCGGTCAATCCAAACCTCTTTGCCAATCTTGAAGCTGCGTCGGCCCAGCTCGGGGTGGTGCGGGTGAAGGGGGGCGGAGCAGTCGTCAAGCTTGCCCGCGCCCATCACGTCATCCCAGTTGGTCAGCACCAGTTTCACCGGGTCCAGCACGGCCATGGCGCGGGGGGCGCACACGTCCAGCGTTTCGCGCAGGCAGCCTTCCAACGTTGAATAGTCAATCCAGCTGTCGCTTTTGGTCACGCCAATGCGCTCGGCAAACAGTTGAATCGCCTCAGGCGTGTAGCCGCGCCGGCGCAGGCCGACGATGGTTGGCATGCGCGGGTCGTCCCAGCCCGTCACCTTGTGGTCGTACACCAGTTGCGCCAGCTTGCGCTTGCTGGTCACAACGTAGGTGAGGTTCAGGCGCGCAAATTCGTACTGGTGCGGGGGTGGGCTACTTAGCAGGCCGCCTTCTGTCAGACGCTCCATTAGCCAGTCGTAAAACGGGCGTTGGTCTTCAAATTCGAGCGTGCAGATGCTGTGGGTGATGTTCTCCAGCGCGTCCTCAATCGGGTGGGCAAAGGTGTACATCGGGTAGATGCACCATTTGTCGCCGGTGTTGTGGTGAGTGGCGCGGCGGATGCGGTAGATGGCGGGGTCGCGCAGGTTGATGTTGGGGCTGGCCATGTCGATCTTGGCGCGCAGCACCATGGCGCCGTCTTCGTGCCGGCCGCCCTGCATTTCGCGAAAGCGGGCCAGGTTCTCGGCCGGGGTGCGGGCGCGGAACGGGCTGTTGGCGCCGGGCTTGCTGAAGTCGCCCCGGTTGATGCGGATTTCTTCCACCGTCTGTTCGTCCACGTAGGCATGGCCGGCTTCGATCAGATGCTCGGCCGCGCGGTACATGAAGTCGAAGTAGTCGCTGGCCTGGTAGGGTTGGGCGGTGGGCGAGCCATTCCACTCAAAGCCCAGCCAGCGCACCGAATTCATGATGGTGGTGACGTACTCCAGCTCTTCTTTTTCTGGGTTGGTGTCGTCAAAGCGCAGGTGGCACACGCCCCCAAAATCGCGCGCCAAGCCAAAGTTCAGGCAGATGCTTTTGGCGTGGCCAATGTGCAGGTAGCCGTTGGGCTCGGGCGGAAAGCGGGTGCGGATTTTGGCCGGGTCAGGCTCACCTTTGGCGTGGTGCGCGGCATCGCCGGGGCTGCCGCCCCAGTGGCGCGTGGCGTAGGTGGCTTTTTCCAGATCGCTTTCGATGATCTGGCGCAAAAAGTTGCTGGGTTTGACGGGCTCAGAAGCCGCGGTGGTGCCTTTGCTGGCAGGGGTCGGGGGGGTGGCGGGGGTGGGGGTGCTCATGCGAATGATTTTAGACCGCGCATTGGCCTGAAGTAGCACCCGCAGCACGTGGCTGGCTGCGGGTTTGCCCGCCTGACACTCAAGTGGCGATGCCGTTGCGTTCCAGCAGATCGTTGACGAGCTCGAGTCGCAGCAAGGGGTTGTCGAGTTCCATCAGGCGCTGCCTTTGCGCCAGAGGCATGGGCAAGAGCTCACACCAGCGGTTGGCGACCCAGCTGCAGTCGTCAAATTGATAGGGCGCATGCACTGGCATTTGGGCCAGCGGCGTGCCGCGCGCGCGCAGGGTGTGGAGCAGGTTGTCCAAAGCCACGGCTGCGACCTTCAGGTCATCGGGGATTTTGACCCGCAGGTCGTTGGCCAGCGGCATGACGTTGGCAACCCACAAGCCGTGTTTCAATTTCTCTTGGTGGGTCATGCGAAAGCGTTGCAGGCCGGAGCAGCCAACCATCATCAAGCCCGGCTGGGGCGTGACCAACTCGTTGATCGTCGCCAGGGTGCCCACAGTATGAAACAGCTCCAGCGCAAAGCCATCGCTGCTGGCTGCGCCAGCGTCGGCCTTGCGCACTTCGGCGCCCTGCGTCAGTGCGACCACGCCAAAAGGTGCGCCGGTCTTGTGGCATTTGCCAATCATGTCGAGGTAACGCACTTCAAAAATTCGCAGCGCGAGCGTGCCGCCTGGGAACAGCACCGTCTCCAAGGGAAACAAAGGGAGCGAAAACAGAGCCAGGGAGTCAGACATTTTCAGTGCCATGGTTTGCGTGGCCAATATCATCCCACGAACTTGGCAGCGCTGCCGAGCGTCGCCGCAGACCCTGCAGTGATAATCGCTGCTCTTTGAAGGAGTTGTCTTGGATATCGTATTGCTGATTAAAGCCGCCATCATGGGGCTGGTCGAGGGGTTGACGGAATTTTTGCCCATTTCATCCACCGGGCACCTGATTCTGGCGGGCTCGCTGCTCGACTTCACGGGCGAAAAGGCCAAGGTCTTTGAGATTGCGATCCAGACCGGCGCCATGTTCTCCGTCATGTGGGAATACCGCGAGCGCTTGCGCCGCACCGTACTCGGGATCACGCATGACCCGGTGGCGCAGCGTTTCGCGCTCAATGTGCTGATCGCGTTCATGCCGGCGGTGGTGCTGGGCCTGACTTTTGGCGCCGTCATCAAGGCCCACCTGTTTCACCCGGTGCCGGTGGCGCTGGCCTTTATCGTGGGCGGGTTCATCATCCTCGCCGTTGAGCACCGCCATCGCCGGCTGTACGGTGCGCTGGACCTGGCGGGCAAGCGTCACGCCCGCGTCGAGACCGTGGACGAAATGACCTACCTGGATGCGCTCAAAGTCGGGCTATTGCAATGCCTGGCGCTAATCCCGGGCACCAGCCGCAGCGGGGCCACCATCATCGGCGGCCTGGTGCTGGGGCTGTCGCGCAAGGCGTCCACTGAATTTAGTTTCTACCTGGGGATTCCGACCCTGATGGGGGCGGGCGCCTATTCCGTGTGGAAGCAGCGCGAGCTGTTGCGTTGGGATGACATGCCGATGTTCGCGGTGGGCACCGTGACGGCGTTTTTTGCCGCGCTGCTGTGCATTCGCTGGCTGATTCGCTACGTGTCTACCCACGATTTTGTTCCCTTTGCCTGGTACCGCATTGTGTTTGGCGTGGTGGTGCTGGCAACCGCCTGGAGCGGCGCGGTGACCTGGGCAGCCTGAGGCTTGGCAACTGGGGTTTGACCAGTTCAGGCCAGGCTTTGCAGATTCAATAGCGACGCTTCAATCGCCGCTGCCGTGGCGAGCGGCTTTTCCATGGGGAACAGGTGGCTGCCATCAAGCATCATGATGCGGCCCTTGCAGATTTTTTCGGTCATGGCCATGCCGACCTGCTTCATCTCGACCGAGTTGATGCCACCGATGAAGGCGACCGGGCATTTCACTGGATGGCGCTTGAGCAGGGCGTCCAGATTGTGGGGCAGGGTGTTGTAGATGGCGGTCTCCACCGCGCGGTCAAAGCCCAACACGCGCTTCATGTCCTTGCCGAGCCCCTCGTCATGGGTGCCATGGGCGATGTAGTCCTGCAGCACCTGAGGGTCCCATTTGGCAAAGGCTCTTTTGCTGTGAAAGTGTGCCAGCGCGGCCTCCTGGCTGGGCCAACTGTTGCGCCGCTGGCGGCTGACGGCACCCGGTGAAAACGAACCGACGAGTTGCGTGCTTTTGATGACGCCCAAGGTGGTGGCGCGCCAGCCGCCCAGAATGGGCGCATCCACCAGCAGCACACCACGCACCAGTTTAGGCGCCCGTGCCGCCGCCATCAGACTGAGAAAGCCCCCGAGTGAATGGCCAACCAGGAAAGCGGGCTCACCCGCTCTCTCAACCTGAACCTGGGTGAAGTCAATGAGTTGCTGGACCAAATGCGGCCAGTTGTTGGTGACCGGGTACTGGCTGTCATGGCCAAATTTCTCGATCGCACTGACCTTGAAGCCCCGTGCTCGCAGGCTTTTGAACAAGACGCGGTAGGTGCTGGCGGCAAAACTGTTGGCGTGCGAGAAGATCATCAGATCAACTTTTCCTGAGGCGTCGTGATTTTTTTCAATGCCTGGTTGCGGCCAGACTGCAGCATCAGTGGCACCTCGGTGTGCTCACCGTTCCACATCGGGTCTTCAATGCTGTCAAAGACCTCGCGCAGTTTTTGTCCCCAGCTGTTGTGCATCATCTTGAAATAGGCATTGTCCTCATCAATGCACACCACTTTGTCGGACTGAAACTGGTTGGCTTCATAGACCACCAGGTCCAGCGGCAAACCCACTGACAAATTCGATTTGAGTGTGGAGTCCATCGATACCAGCGCACACTTGGCGGCCTCGTCCAGCGGTGTGGCCGGCGTGATGACCCGGTCCAGCACCGGTTTGCCGTATTTGGATTCGCCGACCTGAAAGTAGGGCGTCTCGGGGGTGGCTTCAATGAAGTTGCCGGCCGAGTAGACCTGAAACAGACGCATGGCCTCACCCTTGATCTGACCGCCAAAGATCAGCGAGACGTTAAAGTCAACACCTGACTGGCGCAGCGCCTCGGAGTCGCGTTCGCGCACGTGGCGAATGGCCGCGCCCAGTACGCGCGCGGCATCAAACATGCTTTTGGCGTTCCAGATTGTGATGGGCTCACTGTCGGCGTGTTCCTTGAGCTGCTCCACCTGAAGAATCTCGCGCACCGACTGCGAAATGCTGAGGTTGCCGGCCGACAGCAGCACCATGAATCGGTCGTCTGGTTTCTCATAAACGATCATTTTTCTAAAGGTGCTGATCTGGTCCAACCCGGCGTTGGTGCGCGAGTCGGACAGAAAAATCAGTCCAGCATTGAGTTTGATGGCAACGCAGTAAGTCATGGTGTAAGCGTGAATGGCAAGAATAAAACGAGAGTGTAGGGCGAGGCTGTGCCCTATTGTCCTTTGAACCTGGTTAGGTCTGGTCAGCCGCCAGCTTCTTCAACTGGTACAGCGCCTCCAGCGCTTCGCGCGGGCTCAGGTGATCAGGATTGATCGCCGCCACGGCGGCCTCGATGGCACTGGCGGCGAGCGCCTCAGCAGCTGGCGGCGGGGCAAACAAGTCGACCTGCGCCTGGTTGAGCGTCGCTTGTGATTCCAGCGCGGCCAAGGTCTGGCGCGCGTGGCTCAGCACCGCTGCGGGCATGCCCGCCAGCTTTGCGACCTGAATGCCGTAGCTTTTGCTGGCTGGGCCCGGCTCAATTTCATGCAAAAACACAATGTCGCGGCCCGCCTCGGCCGCGCTCACGTGCACGTTGATGGCGCCGTGGTGCTGGGCCGGGAACTCGGTGAGTTCAAAGTAGTGCGTCGCAAACAGGGTGTAAGCCTGGGTTTTGTCGTGCAACTGGGTGGCAATGGCACTGGCCAGGGCCAGGCCGTCAAAGGTGGAGGTGCCGCGGCCGATCTCGTCCATCAGCACCAGCGAATTCGGGGTGGCGGCATGCAGTATCTGCGCGGCCTCGAGCATCTCGAGCATGAAGGTGGACTGGGCGTTGGCCAGGTCGTCGGCGGCGCCGATGCGGGTGTGGATGGCGTCGATCGGCCCGAGCCGGCAGGCGCTGGCGGGCACGTAACTGCCCATGCTGGCCAGCAGCACGATGACGGCGATCTGGCGCATGTAGGTCGACTTGCCGCCCATGTTGGGGCCGGTGATGATCTGCATGCGCTGCTTGGGGCCCATGCGCGTGTCATTGGCGATGAAGGCGCCACTGGTGGTCTCGGCCAGGCGGGCCTGCACCACCGGATGGCGACCCTGTGTGATGTCCAGACACGGCTCCTTGACAAACTGCGGCGCACACCAACCCAGCGTCAAGCTGCGTTCGGTCAGTGCGCACAGCGCGTCCAGCGTGGCCAGCGCACGCGCGACCTGGGTGAGGGCGGGCACAAAAACCTGCAACTGGTCCAGCACCTGCTCGTACAGCCATTTCTCACGCGCCAAAGCCCGTTCTTGCGCGCTCAGGGCTTTGTCCTCAAAGGCTTTGAGTTCGGGGGTGATGAAGCGCTCGGCGTTTTTGAGCGTCTGGCGGCGCCGGTAGTCCTCGGGCACTTTGTCCACTTGCCCCTGCGTGACCTCGATGAAGAAGCCATGCACCTTGTTGAACTGCACGCGCAGGTTGGCAATACCGGTGCGGGCCTTCTCGCGCCCCTCCAGTTCGAGCAAGAAGCTGTCGCAATTGGTCTGAATGGCGCGCAGCTCGTCCAGTTCGGCGTCAAAACTGCTGGCGATCACGCCGCCGTCGCGCACCAGTACGGCGGGCTCGGGGTCAATGGCACGGGCCAACAAGGCGGCACAAGCCTCGGGTGCCAGTAAATGGTCTGAAATTTGAGTCAAATAGGGCTCTAGCCCGCGTGTAATATGGTTAAGTAGCTCTGTTTTTAGAAGTGTTTGCTGGAGCGCGACGAGCTCCCTGGGGCGCACCTGGCGCAGCGCGATGCGCGCGGTGATGCGCTCCACGTCGGTGCTGCCTTTGAGTTGCTCGCGCAGTTGGCGCCAGACGCCGGCGCCCGAGGTGTGCGCGCCGCCGCCTTGCAGCGCGGCAATGGCGTTCAGGCGTTGCTGTGCCGCGCCGCGCTCGCGCTCGGGTGTGAGCAACCAGTTTTTCAGCAGGCGACTGCCCATGCCGGTAATGCAACTGTCCAGCAGCGAAAACAGCGTCGGTTGATCTTCACCGCGCAGGGTCTGGGTGAGCTCCAGGTTACGCCGGGTGGTGGGGGGCAAATCAATCAATGCATCGCCGCGTTGCACGCGCACGCTCTGGATGTGCGTCAGTGCCCGACCTTGCGTGTGCTCGGCATACGCCAACAGGGCGGCGGCGCTGGCGTGGGCCAGCGTTAAATCTTGGGCCTGCCACGGGGCCAGGCTGGCGGCCTGTAGCTGCGCCAGCAATTTTTTTTCACCCAGGCCACCATCAAATTGCCAGTCGGGCCGCACGCTGACAGACACCACACCAGAGGCCAGCGCGCCGCGCAAGCGTGACTCAAAGGCGGGCGTCGCGCCTGCGCTGAAGATAATCTCGCCAGGCGCAATGCGCAGCACCCACTGCGCCAGCTCGTCCACCGCGCACTCGCCCAAGTGCACTTCGCCCTGCGTGACGCTGAGCCAGGCCAGGCCACAGGAATTGCGCGGCCCCTGGTGCACGGCCAGCAGCATCGACTCGGATTTGTCGCTCAGCAGTTCCAGGTCGGTCAGCGTGCCCGGCGTGACGACGCGCACCACCTTGCGCTCCACCGGGCCTTTGCCGGTGACTTCGCCGATTTGTTCGCAAATCGCCACTGATTCACCCAACTTGATGAGTCGGGCCAAGTAGGTTTCCAGGGAATGAAAGGGCACGCCGGCCATGACCACGGGCTGCCCGGCGCTCTGGCCGCGCTGCGTCAGCGTGATGTTGAGCAGGCGCGCGGCCTTCTCGGCGTCGGCGAAAAACAGCTCATAGAAGTCGCCCATGCGGTACAGCAGCAGCGTGTCGGGGTAGTCTGCTTTGAGGCCCAGGTACTGGGCCATCATGGGGCTATGTGGTTTTTCTGTTTCAGTCATCGGGGGAAGTCTAGCAACTTCATGCGAACCCCATCAACGCCCAATTTCCAAGCGCCAAGAACCAAGAACCTCGCATTCGTTGACTGCAGCGGCCCGGCTGCGGCACGCGCGCTGGGGCAGCTGCCCTGGCAGATCTGCGCTTATCTCAATACAAAATCCGACAACGGATGGTTTCCGGCACGGCGCAGAGTTCATCCAGCGCCGCCTGGCTGGCCGCGCTGTCCACGTCGATCACGACATAGCCGACTTCCTCGTTGGTGCTCAGGTACTGCGCCGCAATGTTGATGCCCGCGTTTGAGAGGCGCTCGTTGACATGCGCCAGCACGCCGGGCACGTTGCGGTGAATGTGCAGCAACCGGCTGCGCCCGGTGTGCGCGGGCAGCGCCACTTCGGGAAAGTTGACGGCGGAGGTGGTGGAGCCGTTGCTGCCGTAGCGAATCAGCTTGGCCGCGACTTCGGTACCGATGTTGACCTGTGCCTCCAGCGTTGATCCGCCAATGTGCGGCGTCAAAATGACGTTGTCAAAGCGCGTGAGCGGTGAGACAAAGACTGAATCATTGCCTTGTGGCTCGACCGGAAACACATCGATCGCCGCGCCATGCAGGTGCCGGCTCTCCAGCGCGGCGCTCAAGGCGTCGATGTCGACCACGCTGCCGCGCGAGGCGTTGATCAGGTGGCTGCCGGGCTTCATGGCCGCCAGTTGCGCCGCGCCGATCATGATGGCTGTTTGCGGCGTTTCAGGCACATGTAGCGTGACGACATCGGCCGCAGCCAGCAACTCACCCAGACTGCTCATGGGCTGCGCGTTGCCCAGCGGCAGCTTGGCATCGATATCGCAAAACACCACGCGCATGCCGAGTTGCTCGGCCAGCACGCCAATTTGCGTACCGATGTGGCCATAACCGATGATGCCCAGCGTCTTGCCACGCACTTCATAGGAATCGGCTGCGCTCTTGACCCAGCCGCCGCGGTGCAGGATCGCGTTTTTTTCAGGAATGCCGCGCATCAGCATGATGATCTGCGCCAGCACCAACTCGGCCACGCTGCGGGTGTTGGAAAACGGGGCATTGAAGACCGGAATGCCCAGGCGCATCGCCTCTTTCAGGTCCACCTGGTTGGTGCCGATGCAAAAGCAGCCCACCGCCACCAATCGCTTGGCGTGCTGCAGCACGTCGGCGGTGAGCTGGGTGCGTGAGCGCACGCCGACAAAATGCGCATCCGCCAGCGCGGCCAGCAGTTCTGTGCCAGAGAGGGCCTTGGCATGGGTCACGATGCGCGTGTAGCCGGCCTGTTGCAGCGCTTCGACGGCGGAGGGGTGAATGCCCTCGAACAACACGGCTTGCAGTTCGTTCTTGGCGGCGGATGAATCGATGGATTGCTGGATCATGACAGGCTCGGTGGGGGTCAATAAGGTGAACAAAGCGTGAGGGCAGGGCCTCAGGCGGTCGACGCGGTGGGTCGCTTGTGAAAGGTCAGCGGCTGAAGTTTCGCCTGGCTTTCGGCGCCAGGCGCCAGCAGGTCGGCCAGCGTGTAGCGGTCAAGGTACTGCATGAAGCTTTGCAAGGCGCCGTTGATGATGCCGGTCAAATGGCAGGTGCTGGTCAGGTGGCAGGTGGTGTCGCTGGTGAGGCATTCAACAATGGTGAAGTCGGGCTCCATGCTGCGCACCACGGCGCCCAGGCCAATGTCTTGCGGGTTTGCTGCAAGGCGCATGCCGCCGCCCTTGCCGCGCACGGTCTCGAGCCAGCCCGCCAGCGCCAGCTGGTGCGTGATCTTGGTCAGGTGCGCTTCGGAAATTTCATAAGCGCGGGCCACCTCCGCGATGGTGCACAGACGCTCTGGCTGTTGACCCACATACATCAGCAGGCGCATCGCGTAGTCGCTCATGGTGGTCAGGCGCATGTGGGGCTTTCATTCAAGGTTGCGAGGTGTTGCCGCATCAGGCCGCGATCACTTCGATGTCGGGTTCCAGGGTGCGTAAGCGGCTCTCTATGCCCTGCAGGGTGCCCGAAATCGCGCTCGGGCAGGTGCCACACGCGCCCTGGTAGTGAACGACAAGTTGGTTGCCGGCCAGGCTCAGCACGTGCAGGTCGCCGCCGTCGCTTTGCAGGTAGGGCCTGATCTCTTGATCCAGCACTAGCTCGATGTCGTCGAGCCGCTGGCGGTCTTCTGGACTTAAATCCGCCACCGTGGCCCGCGCCGCAAACACGGCTGCAGCCGATTGGTCGCTGGCAGCCGGCGTGGCGCGCAAAGGTGGTGCAATCTCACGCAACAGGGGCTCCCAGTCGGCCTGCCCGTCCTGTGTCACGGTGAGCCAGCGGTCCACATAAAAGACGTTGGTGACGTGCGCAATGGCAAACAAGGCGCTCGCCAGTGAATCACCCTGGGCCTGCTCGGCGCTTTCGTAGGAATGCGCGATGCCCCAGGTGAGCGGTTCACGCAACACAAACTTCTTGGCGTTCGGGTTGGGCGTGTCTTCGATGTCGGCGATTTTTGGCATGGTGATGTCCTGTCGGTTAAGCGATTTGCCTCACGCGTCGCCCAAGGGCGTGTGCATTGGGTCAGCCTCTGCCTCGGTCGAGGTGCTGGGCTCGGCATTGAACGCCGCCTGCAGCGTGTGCCACGGCAAAATGGCGCACTTCACGCGCATCGGCAGCTCGCTGATGCCCGAAAAGACCGCCAGACGGCCGATGTGCGGGCCGTCTTGTGCGGTGATGCGGCCGGTCGCCATGTCCACAAACTCGTGGATCAGCGTCTTGGCATCATCCGCGCTCTTGCCTTTGACCGCTGCGGTCATCATGGAGGCCGAGGCCTTGCAGATGGCGCACGATTCGCCTTTGAATGCAATGCGCTCGATGGTCTCGCCTTGGAGCTCCAGCGCGATGTGAATGTGGTCGCCACACAGTGGGTTTACCCCTTCGGCATGGTGGCTGGGGTGATCCAGTTCGCCGTAGTTGCGCGGCTTGCGGTTGTGGTCCAGGATCACTTCCTGGTACAGGGCTTTGGGGTCGGCGCTCATGCGAATACCTTTTGAACGGTGCGAATACCAGCCACCAACGCGTCCACGTCAGCCAACGTGTTGTAAAACGCAAAGGAGGCGCGCGAGGTAGCGACCACGCCCAGGCGCGTCATCAAGGGCTGCGCGCAGTGGTGGCCGGTGCGCACTGCTACACCTTCTTGATTGAGCAGCGTGCCCATGTCGTGCGGGTGGATGCCCTGCACTGCAAAGGACAGCACGGCCGCCTTGTGCTGCGCGGTGCCGATCAGGCGCACGCCGGGCAACGCGCCCATCTGCTCGGTGGCATAGCGTAAGAGCTCATGCTCGTGCGCAGCAATCGCGGGCATGCCAATGCTTGTGAGGTAATCCACAGCCGCGCCCAGGCCAATGGCCGCTGCAATCGGTGGTGTGCCGGCCTCGAACTTGTTGGGTATAGCGGCGTAAGTGGTCTTCTCAAAAGTGACGGTATGAATCATGTCGCCACCGCCCTTGAACGGCTGCATGGCTTCAAGCAGCGCGGCGCGGCCGTACAAGATGCCGATGCCAGTCGGGCCGCACAGCTTGTGGCCCGAAAAAGCATAGAAATCACAATCCAAATCTTGCACGTCCACCACCAGGTGTGGCGCGGCCTGCGCGCCATCAACCAGCACCGGCACGCCACGCGCGTGCGCGAAGGCGATCATTTTTTTCACCGGGTTGATGCTGCCCAGTGCGTTCGAGACATGGCCGACGCTCACCAGGCGGGTGCGCTCGTTGAAAAGCGCCTCATACGCATCGAGCATCAGTTCGCCAGCGTCATTCATCGGTACCACGCGGATCGTGGCGCCTTTCTCTTGGGCCAGCATTTGCCACGGCACGATGTTCGAGTGGTGCTCCAGCACGCTCAAAATGATCTCGTCACCCGCCTTGATGTTCTGGCGGCCCCAGCCGTGCGCCACCAGGTTGATGCCCTCAGTGGTGCCGCTGGTGAAAATCACTTCGCGTGCTTCCCGCGCATTGATGAAACGCTGCAGTTTGACGCGCGCCGCCTCGTAAGCGGCGGTGGCGGTCTCGGACAGGTAATGCACCGCGCGGTGAATGTTGGCGTGCTCGCTGCTCTGGTAGCGCACCAGGCGGTCGATCACGGCTTGCGGCATCTGGCTCGATGCCGCGTTGTCCAGGTAGACCAGCGGTTTGCCCGCCACCGTGAGTTTGAGGATCGGAAAGTCCGCGCGAATGCGCTCCACGTCAAGGGTGGCGGGTGCGGTGGGCGTAGCGGTGATGTTCATGGCTGGCCTGTGGTCTGTTCAAGCACCGTCTGCTCCAGCTGCTGGCGCAGAGAGGCGACTGGAATGCGGTTGATGACCTCAGCGCCAAAAGCGTAGGTCAGCAGATTGCGCGCCACGCGCTCCGACAAGCCGCGGCTCTGCAGGTAAAACACTTCGTCGCTGTCGAGCTGGCCGACGGTGGCGCCGTGCGTGCACTTCACGTCGTCGGCAAAAATCTCAAGTTGCGGCTGGGTATCAACCTGCGCCCGGCTTGATAGCAGCAGGTTGCGGCTGGACTGTGCAGAATCGGTTTTTTGCGCGCCGGGGCGCACCATCACCTGGCCATTGAAGACCGCATGCGCCGTCCCACCCACAATGCATTTGTGCAATTGGCGGCTGGTGCCGTGCGGCTTGGCGTGGTCGATGAAGGTGTGGGTATCGGCCAGCTGTTCGCCGTCGATCAACGCCAGGCCGTCAAGCGTGCACTCCGAGCCATCAAAGGTCTGGGTCACTTTCAGGTCGAGCCTTGAGATCTGTCCGCCCAGGGCAATGTTGACCGAGTGGTAACGGCTGGCCGCGGCGAGCGACACGGCGCAACTGGCCATGTGAAAGCCTTGTTTGCTCTCGCGCTGCAGGCGCACGTGTTCAAGCTGGGCATTGGCCCCCACGACCACCTCAGCCACCGCATTGGTGAAATTTGTGCCCTCAATCAAAGCCACGTAGTCTTCAATCACCGTCGCCTTGGCTGCGGCCCCCACCACCAGCAACAGGCGCGGGTGGCTGGCGACCTCAGGCTGCGTTGAAATGAAGAGCAGATGCACCGGCGCGCCCAGCGAGCTGTCAGGCGGCACCACCAGCACGGCCGCATCCTGCAGAAAAGCGGTGTTGAGTGCCGCAAAAAATGCACCATGACCGGCAACTTGCTGACCCAGATGCGCCTGGAGGGTGGCCGCGTGCGTGCTCAGCATGGCGGCGAGCGTGCCGACTGCCAGCGCGGCATCGGGCTTGACGCTGGAGAGCTGCGGCGCATGCACCCCATCCACAAAAACCAGCCGCGTCGTTGCCTCTGCGATGTGCAGGTGCGCTATGTCGTCCGGCTGCAGTGTTGTGGGCGTGCGCAGCGGATGAAAGGATTGGCGCGCAAAGGCGGCCAGCGGGGTGAAGCGCCAGGCCTCGTCATGGGTGCTGGGCAGTGTGAGGGTGCTTACGCGCTCCAAGGCCTGGGCCCGCAGCGCCTTCAGCCAGTGCGGCTGCGTTGGGGCTGAGCTACCGGGCGGCAGTGCCAGCGCAGCCAGCAGGCTGTCTAGAGCGCCTGGCTCCGTGACCATCGCGGTGCTGGTGCTCATGCCACCGCTCCTGCGGCCTCGGCTTCGGCCTCGATCCAGTCGTAGCCGCGCTCTTCGAGCTCCAGCGCCAGCTCCTTGCCGCCGGTGCGGATGATGCGCCCGGCGCTCATCACATGCACGAAGTCGGGCACGATGTAGTTGAGCAGGCGCTGGTAGTGCGTGACCAGCACAATGGCGTTGTCCTTGTTGGCCAGGTGATTCACGCCTTGCGACACCACGCGCAGCGCGTCGATATCCAGGCCCGAATCGGTTTCATCGAGGATCGCCAGGCTGGGCTCGAGCAGCGCCATTTGCAAAATCTCGTTGCGCTTTTTCTCGCCGCCCGAAAAGCCTTCGTTGACGCTGCGCTCCAGAAACTCGGGGCTCATCTCCAGCAGCTTCATCTTCTCGCGCACCAGATCGTCAAACTCCAGCGGGTCCAGTTCCTCTTTGCCGCGCTCGGCCTGCACGGTGTTGTAGGCCAGACGCAAGAACTGGCTGTTGCCGACGCCGGGAATCTCGATCGGGTACTGGAACGCCAGAAAAACTCCGGCACGTGCGCGCAGCTCCGGGGCCATCTCAAGCAGGTTCTTGCCTTCAAACAGCACCTCGCCGCCTGTCACCTGGTAGGCCGTGTGGCCCGCCAATACCTTGGCGAAAGTGCTCTTGCCAGAGCCGTTGGGCCCCATGATGGCGTGCACTTCACCGCGCTTGACGGTGAAATTAAGGCCTTTGAGAATGTCAGTGCCGTTGACGCTGGCGCACAGGCCGCGCACCTCCAGCAATGTGGGGCTGTTTTCGATAATCATCCTACGCTTCCTTCCAATTTGAATCCGAGTAATTTGGTGGCTTCAACCGCGAATTCCATCGGCAGCTGTTGAAACACGTCCTTGCAAAAACCATTGATGATCATCGAGACCGCTTCTTCAGCCCCGATGCCGCGCTGCGCAAAATAGAACATCTGGTCTTCGCCGATTTTTGAGGTGGACGCTTCGTGCTCCACCTGGGCGCTGGGGTTGCGCACCTGGATGTACGGAAAGGTGTTGGCGCTGCATTTGGCCCCCACCAGCATCGAGTCGCACTGCGAGTAGTTGCGCGCGCCTGTTGCACCCGGCATCACCTTGACCAGCCCGCGGTAGCTGTTGCTCGACTGACCGGCCGAAATGCCCTTGCTGACGATGGTGCTGCGGGTGTTTTTGCCGATGTGGATCATCTTGGTGCCGGTGTCGGCCTGCTGGTGGTGATTGGTCACCGCCACCGAATAAAACTCGCCCACCGAGTTGTCGCCCAGCAAAATGCACGAGGGGTATTTCCAGGTGATGGCCGAGCCGGTCTCCACCTGGGTCCATGAAATGCGTGAATTGACACCCCGGCACACGCCGCGTTTGGTGACGAAGTTGTAGATGCCCCCTAAGCCGTTCTCATCGCCCGCGTACCAGTTTTGCACGGTGGAGTATTTGATGTCGGCGTTGTCCAGCGCCACCAGTTCAACCACGGCCGCGTGCAGCTGGTTGGTGTCGAACTGCGGCGCGGTGCAGCCTTCCAGGTAAGACACCGAGGCGCCTTCTTCGGCCACGATCAGGGTACGTTCAAACTGGCCGGTGTCCTGGGTGTTGATGCGAAAGTAGGTGGACAGGTCCATCGGGCACTTGACGCCCTTGGGGATGAAGCAAAACGAGCCATCGGTGAACACGGCCGAATTGAGTGCGGCGTAGTAGTTGTCGGCCGATGGCACCACAGTGCCCAGGTATTGTTTGATCAACTCGGGGTGGGTTTGCACCGCCTCGGAAATGGAACCAAAAATGATGCCGACCTCCAGCAGCTTGGCCTTGTAGGTGGTGGTGACCGAGACGCTGTCAAAAATCACATCGACCGCCACGCCTGCCAGCGCCGCGCGCTCGTGCATCGGCACGCCGAGCTTTTCAAAGGTGCGCAGCAACTCGGGATCGACCTCGTCCATGCTCTTGAGTTTGGGCTTGGGTTTGGGCGCCGCGTAGTAGCTGATGGCCTGAAAATCGATCTTCGGGTACTTGACGTTGGCCCACTCGGGCTCGGTCATGGTCAGCCAGTGGCGAAAGGCCTTGAGGCGAAATTCAAGCAGCCAATCGGGCTCGTTCTTCTTGGCGGAGATCAGCCGGATGGTGTCTTCACTCAGGCCCTTGGCCGCCACCTCGGATTCGATATCGGTGACAAAACCATGCTTGTAGGGTTGGTTGACCAGGTTTTGCAGGACCGCACTCATGCTGCCACTCCTTTGCTGTTGCTCCCCTTGAGGCTGAAGCTCTCGCCGCAGCCGCAGGTGTTGCCGACGTTGGGGTTGTCAAACTGGAAGCTCTGCTTGAGCCCTTCGGTGACAAAGTCCAGGCTGGCGCCGTCAAGCGTGAGCAGGTTTTGCGGGGCGATCAGCAGCGTGGCACCGTGGGCCTCAAAACGCTCTTCATCGGCGCGCACCTCGTCGGCCAGTTCATAGGTGTAGGCGAAGCCCGAGCAGCCGACGGTTTTGACGCCAACGCGCAAGCCCAGGCCCGCGCCGCGCTTGGCAATTTGCGAACGGATCTGCTTGGCTGCCGCTTGGGTGAGGGTAATGGTCATGATGCAACTCCTGTGGGGCGTTTGATGCCGGGCGCGCCGGGCTGGGGCGGGCTTGAAAAGTGATGCTGGGATCTCATTCTTGGGGACTCCTTGGGCGCTCGAATTCTGAAGGTCTATATATTTTATACCTTATGAATGGGCGCACGTTGGGCCCAGCTTGGTCGTGGTGTGGCGGCATCAACAGGTCCTCAGAAACTTGTTGATTTTATTGATAAATAATGGCTTTAGCCCACGTAGACTAAGGCTTAGTAGCTATTGTATTGATACTTTATTCGGATTTTTCGACTGAGCCAGAACGGGCACTGACACCCTTTCCCCGTCGCGGGTATTGCCGTTGGCGGCGGCCGCGCCGGGCGGCTTATACCGCAGCCTGCCAACGCCCCAGCCGCTCGAAAGCCAGGTCGGTCACCACGGCCAGCAAACCCACCAGCATGGCGCCCTGCAGCACATAGGCGGTGTTGAAGCCGCTCAGGCCCACGATGATCGGCAAACCGAGCGTCTTGGCACCGACGGTCGAGGCAATGGCGGCGGTGCCGATGTTGATGATGACCGAAGTGCGCACACCCGCCAGAATCACCGGGGCTGCCAGCGGCAGCTCAACGTGCAGCAAGCGCTGCCATGGGCTCAAGCCCAGACCCTCGGCCGCTTCGTTCGCCCCTGGCGGCACTGACTTGATACCGGCCAGCGTGCTTTGAAGCACCGGCAGCAAGCCATACAGCGCCAGGGCGATCAGGGCCGGCGCCTCGCCAAAACCGACCACGGGCACCGCCACGGCCAAGACCGCCACCGGTGGAAAAGTCTGGCCGCTAGCGACCACGGTTTCAATCAAAGGGCGAAACTCGCGCCCGCTGGGGCGGGTGGCAAAAATTCCTGCGCCAACACCCACGAGCACGGCAAAACCGCTGGAAAGACCGACGATTTTCAGGTGCGAGACGGTCAGCGCCCAAAAGCTGTCCTGCGCGTACACCGGCCGCTGCAGTTCTGGGAACAGCGCGGCAAACAGCGGTTTCAATTGAGCCATGCCGAAAATCAGCAACAGCAAGGCCGCCAAGGCCCACGGCAAGGGGTCACGCGCCCAGGCGCGGCGGGTGGTTCCGCCGGGCGCTGCACCGCTCATGGCCGCAGGTCCAGCAGGTCAGAGAAATTGATGGTACCCAAGGCGCGGCACTCGCCGTCCACCACCGCCAGTCGGTCCACCCGGCGTACCAAAAACATCGACATTGCGTCACGCAAGCTCAAGCTCGCGTGCACTGGCTCGCCACCTGCGTGTTCGCCCGAGCGCAGGCGCGTGGCCACGCTCTGCAGGCCCAGCAGCTTGATGCCGACATCGTTGCGGCCAAAAAAATCAGTCACGAAGTCGTTGGCCGGATTGGAGAGCATTTGTAGCGGCGTGCCGCTTTGCACGATGCGCCCGTGGTCAAGCAAGACGATGCTGGTTGCCAGGCTGAGCGCTTCGTCGATGTCGTGCGTGACCAGCACAATGGTGGTGCCTAAGGCCTTGTGAATGCGCGCAATCTCCAGTTGCAACGTGGCGCGTGTCACCGGGTCGAGCGCCCCGAACGGCTCATCCATCAGCAGCACCTCGGGCTTGCCAGCCAGTGCGCGCGCCACGCCCACGCGCTGCTGCTGGCCGCCCGAGAGCTGGTGCGGATAGCGCTTGCGGTACCGCTCAGCGTCAAGTTGTAAGAGCGTCATCAGCTCCGTGACGCGCGCGTGGACTCGCTCTGCAGGCCATTTCAGCAGCCTCGGCACCGTGGCGATGTTTTTCTCGACGCTCCAGTGCGGAAACAGCCCGACCGACTGGATCGCGTAGCCCATGCGGCGCCGAATGGCTTCAGGGCGAAAGCTGCGAATCTCTTCGCCGGCAAACAGGATGCGCCCGCTGTCGTGCTCCAGCAGCCGGTTCATCATCTTGAGCAAGGTCGATTTGCCCGAGCCGGAGCTGCCCAGAATCACGGTGAACTCTCCGCGCGCAATGTGCAGGCTCAGGTCGTCGATGACGGGGAGGCCGTTGAAGGCTTTGCAGACATGCTGAAGTTCAATCATTGACGTTAGGCTCCAGCGCCAGGCTGAGGGTCTTGAGCAAGGCGTCCACCGCAAGCGCCATGGCCACCACGGGCAGCACGCCCAGCAGCACCAGGTCCAGCGCACCGCCGAGCAAACCCTGAAACACGATGGCGCCAAAACCGCCGGCACCGATCAAAGCGGCGACCACCGCCATGCCGATGGTCTGGACCGTGGCCACGCGCAGCCCCGCGAGAAAAACCGGCAAGGCCAGCGGCAGCTCGACGCGCCAGAAAATCTGCCGCGCTGTCAATCCCATGCCCTGCGCGGCCTCAATCACCGGCTGCGGCACCTGGCTCAGTCCAGCCGCGGTGCTGCGCACGACCGGCAGCAGCGCGTACAGCGTCAGGGCAATCACGGCCGGGGCCAAGCCGATGCCCTTGATGCCCAGCTGCGCCAGCACCGGCACGCTGGCTGCCAGCAGTGCCAGCGGTGCCATCAGCAAGGCGAACAGCGCAATCGACGGCACGGTTTGAATCACGTTGAGCACCGCAAACAAGGGCGTTCGCAGGGACAGCGACCGGTTTGACGCCAGCGCCAGCGGCACGCCGATCAGCAGCGCCGGCAGCAGGCTGGCCAGCACGATCTGCAGATGCTGCCCCAGCGCCGCACTGAAGACATCTTGGCGGTTGGCGTATTCCTTGAGCAGCGATAAATCGTTGAACGCCCCGGTTGCCAGCATGAGTCCGAGCGGCACGATAACAAAGCCCGCGCCCAGCAGGCGCCAGAGCAGCCGCACTGCCAGCCGCTGCATCGCGTCGGTCGCCGCCAGCCAGCTGAAGGCGGCCAGCAGCCAGAAGGCAGCGCCCAGGGAGGTGCGGGCGATCGCGCCCGACTGGTCGGCCAGTTGTGTGGCGTGGTGCGCCGCCAGAGCAGCCAGACCCGTCAAAAAAAACGTGGCCGCCAGGTAGACAATAATTTGTATCGCGCGTGTCGGGCGCAAGAAAATGGCCGCAACCAGCAGCACGGCGGGCAACAAGGTCAGCCAGATCTCCATCGGATGAGCAGCCGTGTCTTTGCCCAGTTGCACCAGCGCTATGCCGATGCCAGCGACCAGTCGATTCGGCGCGTGCGTCAAAAATGGCAAACCCAGCGCCGCAACAAGGCCAGACAGGACCAGCACGGCCAGTACGCGGTTTTTGACCCAATGCATCACGCGCCCGGATTCACAGCGTCCCCGCAGGGTTGCACGCTATCGGCAACGCCGCGCTGTCACTTGACTAGGCCCTGGGCACGCAGGTAGTCGGTGGCGACTTGTCTGGCGTCTTGCCCTTCCACCGCAATTTTTGCGTTGAGGGCTTGCAGCGTCGGGCCGTCCAGGGTCTTGAAAACCGGCGCCAGCAGGTCCTTGATCTTCGGATAACGCGCCAGCGTTTCCGCCCGGATCAGTGGTGCGGGCGCGTAGACCGGCTGAATGCCTTTGGGGTCGTCGAGCACCACCAGGCCCAAAGCAGCGATCGCGCCGTCGGTGCCATAGGCCATGGCGGCGTTGACGCCAGAGGTTTGCTGCGCGGCGGCCTTGATGGTCACGGTGGTGTCGCCGCCAGCCAGCGTCAGGAGCTGATCTTGCTTGAGCTTGAAGCCATAGGCACTCTGGAACGCGGGCAACGCGTCGGTGCGCTCGATGAACTCGGCTGAAGCGGCCAGCTTGAACTGGCCGCCCTTGGCCAGCCACGGCCCCAGATCGGCGAGCGACTTGATTTTGTTGCTGGCGGCCACATCCTGGCGCAGCGCAATGGCCCAGGTGTTGTTGGCCGGGGCCGGCTCCAGCCAGACGATCTTGTTTTTGTCGGCATCGAGCTTTTTCACCCGCTCATAACCCGCCGTGGCATCTTTCCAGGCCGGGTTTTTTTCATCGGAAAAGAAAAACGCGCCGTTGCCGGTGTACTCCGGATACAGGTCAATCTCGCCCGCGGTGATGGCGCCGCGCACTATTTTTGTGGTGCCGAGCTGCACCTTGTTTTCAGTTTTGATGCCGTTGGCCTCCAGCACCTGAATCATCATGTTGCCCAGCAAGGAGCCCTCGGTGTCAATTTTTGACGCCACGCGAACCGCAGTTTGGGCAAAGACCGGGGCCGCTACCAGCAGCAACAGTGAGCTGCAGCGAATCAGCCAGCGACGCGATAACAAGGTATTCATATCAAAGCCTTTCGGGTGAGGTTCAGGGGGAGGACGAGTGGCGCCGCGCGGACTTCTTCCGCCGAGCCGGGCCCCGGCACGTGGACTGCGTTTATAGCGTGAATCGGGAAATCGCGCTGTGACGCCAGGCCAACGGGGTGCGATTCAAAGTGAGGGCGTCAGATCAAGGGTTCATTTCCGAAGCACTCAGGTGCGTCTATTGGATCGGGGCTGATATCACGGTAGTGGGTGAATCAGCCGGGCGATACGCTTTGCTACGTGTCCCGGAGCCCGCTTCGCGTTCTCCTCCTTTACCTTCGCAAAGCGCATCACCCGACTGATTCTGCGAACGATTGGGTACGCTGGCAGGAGAAACTTCAAAAGTTG